>CAZNEN010000012.1:0-55770 GCA_964572355.1 uncultured Muribaculaceae bacterium | reverse complement strand
CAGGTCAAGTTCAAGCGGAGAGCTTCTAAAATAGGCAGATTTATACAGCTTAAGCTGGCTTTCTATATATTCGTCATTTATATCTGTTTGAACAGTTTCATTACTTCCGAAACTTACTTTTTTACGTTTTATTCCCGTTGAATTTTGCCAGTAAAAGGGATTATTAGGACTTTCTTTGATATTTGCGGGTTTTTTTATATTTTTTGGATGTTTTTTTCCTTCTTCTTGTTTTGAAGAAGTTTTATTTATATCAAAATTTAAATGTTGGTTATTTATATTTTGAAAGTCCATTTTACAATTCCGAAAATACCTTTTCTCCGAGAATAATTATCGGCAGCAATAAACAAATACTTAAACAATTGTTTACATAAAATTAAAAAATGTAAACAAGAAACAAAGCTACAAAAAAAATAATATTTATGTTAGTATTAACAGATAATAAAGTTAAATTTTAAAGATAAGGCGCTATTTTGAAAAAAGTTATATCGGCATTTGATGCGGCTCAATTGATAAGTGATAATTCGACGATTATGGTCGGCGGTTTTTTAAGCTGCGGTGTTCCTGATAAAATTCTTGAAGAACTCATAAATACAAAAGTTAAAAATCTTACAATGATATGTAATGATACATCTTTTCAGGATGCAGATAAGGGGAAATTAATAACAAATAATCTTGTGAAAAAAGTTATAACAACCCATATAGGAACAAATCCCGTAACCGGTGAAAAAATGCATTCCGGACAGCTGGAAGTGGAATTTTATCCTATGGGAACTCTTGTTGAAAAAATTCACGCAAAAGGCTCGGGACTGGGTGGAGTTCTTACACCAACCGGTATAGGAACTATACTCGAGGAAGGTAAAAAAATAGTAGAAATAAATGATAAAAAATATATATTTGAAGAGCCCTTAGGTGCCGATTTTGCATTAATTTACGGAACTAAAGTCGATAAATACGGAAATGTTGCGTTTGAAGGTACAACAAGGAATTTTAATACTTCAATGGCAACGGCGGCTGATACTGTTATTGTTCAGGCTGATAAAATAGTTGAAACCCTTGATCCTAATGAAGTTGTTATTCCGGGTATTTTTATTGATTATATAGTTGAAAGGGGAAAAGACTAATTATGCTTACCCTTCAAAATTTGACAAAAGACAAAATTAAAGAAATCATCGCAAGAAGAATTGCAAAAGAATTTAAAGAAAATGATGTTGTGACTCTTGGAATAGGTCTGCCAACCGAGGCTGCAAATTATGTCAATGAAGACATGCATATTATATTTCAATCCGAAAATGGTATTCTGGGGCTGGGAAAAGCCCAGAAAGGACCCGAGTACAATAAAAAAATAACAAACGCAGGCGGAGGATACGTTGAGATTGTTAAAGGCGCAAGTTTTTATGATTCTCAAATGGCATTTACGATAATGCGCGGCGGACATATTGACGCAACGGTTTTAGGCGCTTTGCAGGTTGATCAGGAAGGAAGCATAGCCAGCTGGCAGATACCCGGTAAATTTGTTCCCGGAATAGGCGGATCTATGGATTTAATCATAGGTTCCAAAAAAGTTATAGTAGCAATGACGCATACATCAAAAGATGAAATTAAAATTGTAAAAAAATGTACCTTGCCTTTAACAGCATACAGAGAAGTTGATATAATTGTGACAGAGCGCTGTGTATTTGATGTTACTCAACAAGGGCTTATATTAAAAGAAATCAATCCTTTATTTACATTGCAGGATATAAAAGATTCAACTTCGGCTGATTTCTTTGTTTCTCCCCATTTGAAAAAAATGGATATTTAAAATGAATATTTAAATAAAAATAACCTTCTTTTAGGAAGGTTATTTTTATTTAATTAAGATTTAATTATCTTAAAAATCTTAAATATATGTACGCCGTACTTATTATTAAAGATATAAATAC
Organism: uncultured Muribaculaceae bacterium; assembly: GCA_964572355.1. Classification (GTDB taxonomy): domain Bacteria; phylum Cyanobacteriota; class Vampirovibrionia; order Gastranaerophilales; family Gastranaerophilaceae; genus Avigastranaerophilus. Next base: position 53,848 of record CAZNEN010000012.1, on the reverse strand, counting down.
AATAGGAACACCATATTTTAAGAATTGCATAAATGTTATCGGATGCCCTGATTTAGCCGCATTTTCCGAAACAATAACATTAGCCGCTGCACCGATTATAGTCATGTTTCCGCCCAAACATGCCCCTAAAGATAAGCACCACCATAACGGATATGCATAATCTTTACCCATAAGCGATTGAATTTCAGCAATCATGGGCGACATTGTAGCTGTATAAGGAATATTATCAATTACACCGGAAATAATACCCGATGCCCATAGAATTATCATAGCGGTTGCGGATTCTGAACCTTTTGTAACAGCTAAAATCCATTCCGCCATAAGTTTAATACCGCCTGATGCCTCAAGTCCGCCTATTATTATAAACAAACCGATAAAGAAAAATATTGTATTCCATTCTACTTCGCTTAGAATCTGAGTCGGTTTTTCAAATAACAATAAAACGCTTGCTCCGAGCATTGCAACAATACATGTTTCAATATGAATCATATCGTGAAGAATAAACCCGAGTATTACAAGCGCTAAAACAATACAAGAACGAATCATTAAAGATTTATCAACAATTGTATTACTGTTATCAATTTTTGAAACTTCTTCCATTTTGTCAGCACTTGCTTTCAGTAATTTTCTAAAGCAGAAAACAAGGAAAATTATTGCAGCTATTAATATAACGGCAACAACACCCGTAAGCTCTCTTACAAAATCCATAAAAGACAATCCGCCTGCACTTCCTATAATGATATTCGGCGGGTCGCCTATTAATGTTGATGTACCGCCAATGTTAGAAGTAAACACTTCGGTTAAAAGAAACGGAACCGGATTAATATCCAATTTTTTAGCAATAGAAAATGTTATAGGCATAATCAAAATAACCGTTGTTACATTATCTAAAAATGCACTTACAACTGCCGTAAATATACCAAGCACAATCAAAACTTTTACGGGATGTCCTTTTGTCATCTTTAAAAGTTCATTAGCAATATAATTGAATATCCCGCTTCTTGTTGTAATTGATACTATTATCATCATAGATACAAGAAGGAATATTACGTTAAAATCAATGAAATTTATAAAATATTCGGGATTAATTGTACCGTTTAAAGTCTTAATCTGGCTGACCAGTCCTAGAATAACAGTTATAACTCCGCCAAGAAGCGCAATTGTTACTTTGGGAATTTTCTCCGTTGCAATAAATATATAAGCAATAATTAAAAGCCAAGCGGCAATAGCTACATTATGTTCTGCAATAAGAGCATGAATAGCCTCCATTATACGCCTCCTTTAATAAGATTTTTATGTTTTACCGCTGCAGCTATTGCAACAGCAACATCATCGTTATCCGATTTTTGTATGTTTACTTTTACAGGTTCTGCTTCATTTTCTTCAGGAAAATATTTCCCGAGAATCAACATAACAACATCAGTTGCTTTCATAATATACATCATAAGTGTCAAAAATATCATAACGACACCCATACCAAGTATACCGAGCATTATACCCTCTTGTAAATTTTGCATAAATAATTCCATATTAATATTTCTCCTCATCTTAAAGTTAGTAAAAAAATTTTTTACATATTTTATGGTGCATTAGGCTGTATTTGAGGAAACATCATTACTATACGAATACCGGAATTATTTTTTAAAATATTCTTTGGATAAAATAATTCCGGGAAATACTCGATTTCGGAATTGTAAGACATCAGAAACTTACTGTTTCCGCAGTTTTGACAATTATCCGTTTTTTTATTATTCAGAATAAAAACACTATTATTTATGTTCAAATTTTGCAAATAAGAATTACTGTTGTACGTAATATTTGAGAACATATCAAAATCTAAAGATTGAAACGCAGCCGTAATATCCGCCCTGATTAAAGCCTCGGAAGAATATTCTTTGCAAAAAGCATTTGCATCTATTGTAACAAACAACATGCAAAATATTAATATTATTCGGCATACTATTCTCATACTGACAATGATAAAACAAAGAAAATTTATTGACAAACTTAAAAATTAAATTTTTACTTCAAATTTTCTATTTAGTTTAAAATACCAAATGTTTACGATTTTACGACTGCCTATAAATTTCCTACCGCCAAATACAGAATATCAACATTGTAAATACATAAATATTTAATTATTTATAAGACTTTTTTTTAAAGCTTTTGCTGGCATTACAAAATCTATCTTTATGTTTAATTTTAGATTGTATGGAATTTTTTAATATTGGCAAACAGAATTTTCTGTAATACACTAAAAATTATGAAATATATTGATAATGTAAGAAATTTTTGTATCATCGCACATATTGATCATGGTAAATCAACGCTGGCTGACAGGCTGCTTGAGAAAACAGGCACAATTGCCCAGCGTGATATGCAGGATCAGCTTTTAGATACAATGGATATTGAGCGCGAACGCGGTATTACAATAAAATTAAACGCCGCAAGAATGAATTATAAAGCAAAAAACGGAAAAGAATATATTCTGAATCTTATAGATACTCCCGGGCATGTAGATTTCAGCTATGAAGTATCACGTTCTTTAGCCGCCTGTGAAGGAGCTCTTTTAATTGTTGACGCAACTCAGGGTGTTGAAGCACAAACCCTTTCAAATGTATATCTTGCAATAGAGCAAAATCTTGAAATAATTCCGGTTATTAATAAAATAGATTTGCCTTCCGCAGATGTCGAACGTGTAAGAAAAGAAATAGAAGAAGTTCTTGGAATCGATGCTTCAATGGCTATACCAGTAAGTGCTAAAGAAGGTGCGGGTATAGAAGAAGTACTCGAAGCGGTTGTGGAGTTCATTCCGCCGCCTGAAGATACATCCGATAACCCCTTAAGAGCCTTAGTCTTTGATAGTACTTATGACCAATATCTGGGGACATTATGCTTTTTTAAGATAGTTGACGGAAGTATAAACCTTGGTGATAAAATCAAGTTTATGGCATCAAATAAAGAATACGAAGTTACGGAACTTGGATATTTAAATCCGCACAGAGTACCTTTAAAAGAATTAAAAACCGGTGATGTCGGTTATATGGGTTGTTCTATAAAAGAAATTACGCGTTTTGTGGGTGATACCATTACTCATGTTGAAAACGGTGCCAAAGAGCCGCTTTCCGGCTATAAAGAGGCTCTGCCCATGGTATTTTCCGGAATGTATCCCGTTGATAATGATCAGTATCAGGATTTAAAAGAGGCCCTTGAAAAATTAAAACTTAATGACTCAAGTATAACATTTGAACCTGAAACATCATCAGCTCTCGGATTCGGCTTCAGATGCGGATTTTTAGGTATGCTGCATATGGAAATTGCACAGGAAAGGCTTGAGAGAGAATATAATCTGACTCTTGTAACAACAGCCCCAAGTGTTATTTACAGAGTGCATAAGACAAACGGAGAAATTGTTGAAATAGATAATCCCGCAAGCCTTCCCGACGCACAATACAGAAACTATATAGAAGAACCCTATGTCAAAGCAACAATTATAACACCAAATGATTATGTAGGACTTCTGATGGAACTTGCTCAGTCAAAACGCGGTATTTTTCAAAATATGACATATTTGGATAAAACAAGAGTTTCCCTGCATTATGAAATTCCTTTAAGCGAAATTATAACCGATTTCTACGACCAGTTAAAATCACGTTCTAAAGGCTATGCAAGTTTGGATTATGAATTCAGCGAATATAAACGTTCAGACCTGGTCAAACTTGATATACTTTTAGCCGGTGAAATTGTTGATGCATTAAGCGCAATCGTACATAAAGATAACGCCTTCTATACAGGACAAAAGTTAACATCAAAATTAAAAGATATAATTCCCCGCCAGATGTTTGAAGTTGCAATACAAGCTGCAATCGGCGGCAGAATTATAGCAAGAACGAACATAAAAGCCTTAAGAAAAAGCGTGCTTGATAAATGTTACGGCGGTGATATAACAAGAAAACGCAAACTGCTGGAAAAACAAAAACGCGGTAAAAAGCGAATGAAAGCAGTCGGCAGAGTTGAAGTTCCGCAGGAAGCTTTTATGGCGGTTTTAAGCTTAAATGATGATTAAAAGGAGGCAGTTTTGGCACTTGATACAGCACTTGTTATGATTTTAGCAGGCGGTGAAGGCAAAAGATTATATCCTCTTACCCGTGACAGGGCAAAACCTGCCGTTCCTTTCGGCGGAAGATATAGAATTATAGATTTTGTTATTAATAATTTTATTAATTCCGGATTTTATAAAATAAAAATTCTAACTCAATATAAATCGGATTCTCTAAATCAACACATAGCAAGAAGCTGGCCTGTTTCTCCCATTTTAGGCCAATATATTGATTTGGTTCCGGCACAAATGCGTACGGACGGACACTGGTATCAGGGTACCGCAGATGCCGTATTTCAGAATCTTACACATATATATGATGAAAAACCAAAACACGTATGTGTTTTTGGCGGTGATCATATATACAGAATGGATGTTTCACAGATGATGAGATATCATAAAAAACAGGAAGCGGAACTTACTATATCCGCCATTCCGATTCCTGTTTCGGAAGCAGGTGAATTCGGAATTATTGAAGTTGACGAAAACTGGAAATTAACCGGCTTTCAAGAAAAACCAAAAACAAAACCTAAATGTATCCCCGGACAACCTGATATGTGCCTTGCTTCCATGGGTAATTATATTTTTGAAACCGATGTTCTTATAAACGAAGTAAAAGAAGATTCAAAAAATATAAATTCTGCTCATGACTTTGGAAAAAATATCATCCCCAAAATGCTCAAGGATGACAGAAGCATATATGTTTATGATTTTTCCCGAAATGAATACACGGGAATAACAGACTCCGAACGCGGATACTGGAGAGATGTAGGCAGTATTGACAGTTATTGGCAGGCAAACATGGACTTGCTTAACTATCAGCCCGAATTAAATCTTTATTGTACTGATTGGCCGTTAAGAACATATAACTATAACTTCCCTCCGGCAAAATTTATATGGGAAGAAGAAGGCAGAGTGGGTATGGCAACAAATTCAATGGTATCAGAAGGATGTATCATTTCCGGCGGAAGCATTTCAAGATGTATTCTTTCTCCTCTTGTAAGAATTAACAGTTTTGCCAATGTTACCGATTCAATTCTTATGGAAAACGTTAATGTAGGCAGATATTGCGAAATACGAAAAGCTATAATAGATAAAAATGTAACTATCCCGCCTTATACCAAAATAGGTTTTGATGTTGAAGAAGATAAAAACAGGGGGTTTTTAGTTTCACAAGGCGGAATAACGGTAGTTCCAAAAGGAGCAGAATTATGAAAAGAAAAAAAATTTTTGTAATATTATTTATATTTGCGGCAATAGGATTATTTATTTTTGCTGGTGTAGTATTAAAAAACAATAACAGATATACTCCGCCCGCAATAACTTCGCCAATAGAAATTCCTGATAGCAGTGTATTAACGGTTTTTAATGAAACAGAAAATTCAGAAAAACCTGCAGTTGTTATGTTTTATGTTGACTGGTGTACATATTGCAGAAAATTTATGCCTGTATTCGGAAGTTTTGCAAAAGAATATAAAAATGATTATAATTTTATTGCCATAAACTGTGATAAGCCGGACAATATAAAATACATTCGCGAATATCATATTATGGGATTTCCGACTTTATATATCGTAGATACAAAAATAAATCATAAATTTAGCTTAAGTATGTCTGCAACTGCACAAAAATCAGTCATGAAAGAAGAACTGGAAAATTACTTAAAAGTAAGAAAAGCTTTTCTGAATTAATATCATAAAAATAATATTTGACATATTATTTTTGGGGACTATAATAGTCTATAAAGGGACAGTAAAATTTGGGACTAATAATAGAGATAATAAACAGGTGGATAAGCTAAAATTAAAGGAATATTCGGATAAACTTGTAAAATTCCATAGAGATATTTCCGGATTTTATAACGAATATGCAAAATCTGTAGGTTTAACATATGCAAGTTTAGGGGTTCTCGGTATAATATTGGATGAGAAGAATTGCACTCAAACCACAATAACACAGCAAATGTGTCTGTCTAAACAAACCATAAATGCGATTATTAAATCTTTTAATAATCATGGAATAATAGAACCCCCAGTGGAATCCGATTCTGATAAACGTAATAAAGTAATAATATTTACCGAAAAAGGAAGAAAATTCGCCGAAGAAATCATGTCAAAAGTACAAGAAGCTGAATATGCAGCTTTGGATAGTCTTGGCAAAGACAGATGTGAAGAATTGATTAAAACAATTGCAATGTATAGAGACAGTTTAAAAATAAAATAAGAAGATAATATAAAAGAAGGATATGATATGAGTTATTTAAAGAATAAAAAAGCACAATGGATATTATTTCTGGTTGTTTTGATAGTAGGACCGATAGTTTTCCATCAGATTACGGGATATATAGAAGGAGTAAAACAGCAAAAAGCAATGAATGCTCCGAAAGATGTTCAGACAATGAAACCTCTTATAGAGGAAATATATTCCAAATCAGAATCAGCTGGACGTATAGAAGCAAAATATTCCGTTGATGTTGTGGCAAGGATAAACGGTTGGCTCCAAAAAAGATTTTTTGATGAAGGTGCAAAAATTGCAGCAGGTCAAACATTGTTTTTAATAGAACCTGATCAGTACGAAATCGCGGTCAGTAATGCCGCTGCTACGGTAAGACAAACACAGGCAGCTTTAATCAATGCGGAAAAAGAACTCATAAGGGCAGAAGAGCTTGTTAAAAATGACTATGTAAGTAAATCATATTATGATCAGGCTCTTGCAACAAGAGATCAGAATAAAGCTGCATTAGACTCTGCCAAAGCACAGCTTGCGGAAGCACAGTTAAATCTAAGCTATACAAAAATAGTTTCTCCTATTGACGGTAAAATAGGTAAAATAATAATAACCGAAGGAAATCTTGTAAATACAACTTCAGGAGCTCTTGCAAGAATAGTAAGTTTAAGTCCGATATATGTGTATTTTCCAATGAAAAGCAGCGAGTTTTTAAAATTCAGAAAAATAGATTCTTCGCCTGACTTTAGTAATATGAAAGTACAAATACAACTTGCTGACGGCAGTATATACAATGAAACAGGTAAAATAGAATTTGTTGATAATGAAGTTGATCAAACTACAGGAACAATAAGTCTGAGAGCTACATTTGAAAATGCAGATGAATTATTGGTTCCGGGTGACTTTGTAAAAGTAATAGTAGAATCTGCAAAACCGAGAAGGGTAATGCTTGTCCCGCAGTCTTCGGCGTTAAATGATGCTCAGGGTTATTATGTATGGTGTGTAGATTCGGATAACAAAACAGTAAGAAAAAATATTACGGTTTCTAATGAAATAAATAAAAACTGGATAGTAGAATCAGGACTTGAAGAATCTGATATTGTTATTGCAAAAGGTATTCAAAGTATAAGAATGCCCGGACAAGCGGTTAATGCAACACCGTTAGAAACTGAAACAACAACGGAAGAAAACAGTTCAAAATAAGGAAAAAACAGCGAAATGGAAGATAACAAAAAGAAAAAAAACTTATATTTCTTTATAACAAAACCTCGTTTTGCAATGGTAATATCGATATTTATAACTCTTATAGGGTTAGTTTCAATATTTGGATTGCAGCTTGAAAAATACCCCAACATTACTCCGCCTCAGGTTACGGTATCAATATCATATCCGGGGGCAAGTGCTTCCGTTATAGAATCTTCGGTTGCTTCATTAATAGAAGCCCAGGTTAACGGTGTTGAAAATATGTTATATATGTCATCCACCTGTTATGATGAAACATATACATTAAATATATTTTTTAAAGTCGGAACAAATAAAGATATAAACCTTGTAAACGTTCAAAACAGGTTATCTCAAGTTGAATCACTTTTACCGGAGGATGTTAAGCGTCTTGGCGTAACGGCTACAAATAAAGTATCCGGTGCAGGAGCTTGTATATTAAACCTTGAATCTTCGGATAATTCATGGAGTCAGCTTGATTTAACAAACTATGCAACGATTTATATTAAAGATGAAATTAAACGTCTTGAAGGGGTAGGGGACGTAAATGTATTCGGTGCTGCTGATTACAGTATGAGAATATGGCTTGATCCCACCAAAATGGCAAACCTAAATGTTTCTGTTCAAGAGGTTCAATCTGCTGTTACAAACCAGAATACTCTGGTATCTTCAGGCGCATTGGGCGCATTACCGAGCAATACAAATCAAACTTTGAGAATGACCTTAATGACAAAAGGACGTTTGCTTGAACCTGCCGAATTTGAGGAAATTATTATAAGAGCCAATACGGACGGATCCAATATAAAATTAAAGGATATAGCAAGAGTCGAGCTTGGTGCTTATTCCTACGACAGAATAGGGATGATAGACGGAAAACCTGCAGCCCTTATTCAGGTTGTTCCTCTTCCAGGTGCAAATACAATAAGCATTGTTAACCTGGTAAATAAAAAAATAGCGGAAATAAATAAGTCGCTTCCCGCAACTTTGCAGGTTAAAATGATGCATGATGACTCGGAATTTATCCGCGAATCAATGAAAGAAGTTGTATTTACAATTATATTAACTTCTTTAATCGTAATAATAGTAATATTCGTGTTCTTAGGCGATTGGAGATCTACGCTTGTACCGTGTGTTACAATACCCGTATCGTTGATTGGTACATTCGCAGCTTTACCTGTATTCGGAATGTCGATAAACCTGTTGACATTGTTTGCGATGGTTCTGGCAGTTGCGGTCGTGGTAGATGATGCTATTGTTGTTATTGAGAACGTAAAACGTCACCTGGAAGAAGGTAAAACTCCTGTTGAAGCTACCCAGCTTACTATGCAGGAGGTAGGCGGTGCGTTAGTTGCAATGGCAATGGTTCTTATGGCTGTATTTATCCCTGTTTCATTTGTATCCGGTTTATCCGGTTTAATGTACAGACAATTTGCCGTTTGTATCGCCGTATCTATAGCATTATCTGCGGTTTGTGCGTTAACTCTTTCTCCCGCGATGTGTTCTATAATTTTAAGAAAAGAAGATCCAAACAGGAAACCAAGCAACTTTATTACTGCTTTTATAAAAAAGGTATTTACTGCTTTTGATGAGAAGTTCAACAAATTAACGCAAATATATTTAGATGTTGTAAAAAAATTCGTATACAACCGAAAATTAACAATATGTTTATATGTTTTATTCTTAATAGTAATGGGCTTCTTATTCAAAATAATACCGACAGGCTTTATTCCTGATGAAGACCAGGCGGTATTAATGTCGCAATTTGTACTTCCTCCAGGTTCCGCTTTAAATAAAACTCAGGAAGTACTTGAAAAATATACCAGAGCTATTGAAAATATAGACGGCGTTGAGAAAGAAAGAATTATTGTATTTGCAGGCGGTATGGGGCCTACAAACCAGGCATTTTGTGTTACTCCTTTAAAAGAATGGAACGAAAGAAAAGTTTATCCCTGGGATTGGGTAATAAGAAAAATACAGGGAAAACCTACCGATTTGTCTCATAACGGAATCTTAAGCGAAATAAGAAAGAAAGCAGCTGAGATAAATGAAGCTTCAATTGCTGTTTTTTCTCCTCCTGCAATTTCTGGTATGAGTATGTTAGGCGGTTTTGAGTTCCAAATGCTTTCAAAAGGCGATCATTCGCTTCAAGATATTGAAAATTTTGCAAACCAATTAACAATCGCTGCAAATTCCGATCCGCGCTTAAGCAGTGTTTATACTACTTATCAGGCAAATGTCCCTCAGTACTTGCTAAATATTAATTATGAAAAAGTATTATCACAAAATGTTGATATACAGGAATTATATTCGACTTTAGCTTCAACGTTGGGTACATATTACATAAATGACTTTAATAAACTGGGTCGTGTATTCAGAGTTCAGCTTCAAGCTGAAGATGATTTCAGAAATAAGGCTACCGATTTACAAAAAATATATGTCAAAAATTTGCAGGGACAAATGGTTCCGTTAATGACAATGATTGATATTCAACAAACTGTAGGTGCAGCTTCCATTACAAGATTTAACCAGTATCGTTCCGTGCAGTTTTCGGGGCAGCCCTCATCGGGTAAAAGTTCCGGAGAAGCTATGCAGGCGATGGAAGAAGTGACTCTAAAAACACTTCCTACTGATGTTGGTTACGACTGGTCAGGTACTTCACTTCAAGAACGTGAATCATCGGGACAAACAGCAATTGTTATTGCCCTTGCATTAACATTTGTATACCTATTCCTGGTTGCATTATATGAAAGCTGGTCAATTCCTGTAGCGGTACTTTTAATTGCACCTGTTGCAGCACTCGGAGCTTTGGTATTCCAGATGATGATAGGTCAGTCATTTGACTTATATTCTCAGGTGGGTATGATTGCATTAATAGGTATTGCCGCTAAGCAGTCAATATTGATTGTGGAATTCGCAAAAGATTTACATGAAAACAAAGGCCTGGGAATTGAAGACGCCGCTATTGAAGCTGCAAGAATAAGGTTCAGAGCCATTATGATGACAGCTTTAGCTTTTGTATTCGGTGTACTCCCGATGGTATTTGCAACAGGTGCAGGTGCGCAAAGCAGAATATCCGTAGGTTCTACCGTATTTGGCGGTATGACTGCTGCTGCTACAATCGGTACTATTTTAACACCTGTTTTCTATGTACTTGTTCAATCTTTAGTTGAAAAAGTTTCAAAGAAAAAAAATACGGCAGAAGAATGAAATAAAATTATAGAGTAGAGTGGATAAAATGAACAAGAAATTATTTATATTTATGTTTTTGATAATGGCAAGTCCTGCTTTTGCAGATGACAATCCTTTCAGAGATGATGTCATAAATGAAATTCCTCCTTCACTGAGTGATGTCAAACCCGCAAAAACACAAGGAACAACATTTTCTCAAAAGTTAAAAAACATTTTCTCAAAATCAGAAAACGAAAAAGCTGATCTTGCAAAAGAAATTGATGTTGTTAACCCCCCGGAAGAACAAATTAAAACTTTAAAATCAGTTGAGAAAGAACAAAAAAAAGCTGAAAAAGAACTTAAAAAGCAGCAAAAAGAAGCTGAAAAAGCCGCTAAAAAAGCAAAAAAAGCAGAGTCAAAAAATATAAACAAAAATGCTGCCGCAATAATTCTTCAACAAGAGGATAAAGAAGGCGAAACCCCCGCAGTAAATACGAGCGAAAATACAACTGTTTTAACTGATACTGCTTATCAGGGAAGTATAAATACAACAGAAATTATATCCGTGGATAACTGTGTTCAACTGGCTTTGGAACATCACCCTGCAATCCATGTGGCAATGAGCAATGCAGAAATATATGAAAGTAAAATAGCACAGGCATGGGCTAATTATTTTCCTACTTTATCCGCCGGATTAAGCTATTCAAGAAATGATATGCAAATGTCTAACTTTGCTTTCCCTACCCAGAAATATGATATGTTTTACGTTCCGACTGTTTCTGCCGATATGTTGTTATTTGATTTCGGTAAAACAAAAGCCCAGGCAGACTCGGCTAAAAGAACTTTTGAATCGGCAAAATACAGTTTGCAGTCGAGTATTAATGACGTAATTTATAACTGTAAACAAGCATATTTTAATTTACTTTTTGCTCTGCAGCAGGAAAAAGTATATGAAGATACCGTAAAAGATTACGAACTGCATTTAGAACAGGCACGTGCATATTATAATATCGGAACAAAACCTAAAATTGATGTCTTGACAGCAGAATATAATCTCGGAAATGCAAAATTAAACCTTTTAAAAGCTCAGAATACCGTAAAAGTTGCTTATGTACAGCTAAGTAATTCAATGGGTATGCCCGAATATAATGATTATCAGGTAAGAGATAATCTTAATATGAAAGCATACAATATAGATGTTGAACAAGCAGTTAAAACCGCATTTGAAACCAGACCGGATTTACTGGCTGCAAAAAAGCAGGCAGATGCATCAGAGCTTCTGGTAAGATCTGCTAAAAGAGCATTTACACCTGATATTACGGGTTTTGCATCATATTCGCGCGGCGGAAGAAAAGTAGATACCGACTACGGTTATCAATTCGGTGCGCAGATTGCTTATTCTTCGGTTAATCTTTTGCTGCTTAAAAAGCAGATAGATGAAGCAAAAGCCACATATAAAAGAGATCTGGCAAACTATGAAAATACAAAACAAACTGTATATTTTGAAGTTAAAGAAGCATATTTGAATCTTGTTAATGCACAAGACAGTATAGGAGTTGCAAAATTATCAATGGATCAGGCGCAGGAACAGTATGATCAGGCGTCAGGCAGATATAAAGTCGGATTGGGAGATGCAATAGAGCTTAAAGATGCGGAAACCACCTTTAGAAATGCTCAATTGAGCTATTATTCCACACTGCTGGATTATCATACTTATGCCGCTAACCTTGAAAGAGTTATCGGTGTTCCATTACAGGCTTCCGATACTGACTTGTTATAATGCAGATTTTGATATAGAATAAGTTCGTAAAGTTCAGGTATAATATGGTTGATACTAAAGAAAAAAATATTGGTGAATTAGAACAAGCACATATTGATTTTATTTCGACTGTAAGCCATGAACTTAGAACACCTTTAACCAGTATACGCGGTTTTGCGGATACCCTTTTGACTTCTTATGACAGACTTACTCCCGAACAGAGAAAGAAATTTCTATTAATTATAAAAGAACAATCAAATAGATTAATAAATCTTGTTGAAAATCTTTTAACGGTTTCAAAAATGCAGTCTGATAAAGAATTAATGATTTATAAAAAAATAGATGTTATTCCGTTTATTGAATCAGCTGTTCAAATGGTTAAAAACCAGTATAAGAATTATAATTATATATGTACTTACGGGAAGAATTTACCTCAAATTCTTGTTGATACGGATAAATTTCAGCAAATACTGCTAAATTTACTCGATAACGCTTCAAAATATTCTCCCGAAGGTTCAAACGTTCAAATAGATGTAAGCCAGAATTTTAATGATAATACACTTATTATAAAAGTAATAGATCAGGGAATTGGCATATCGCCTGAAGATATAGATAAAATATTTAATAAGTTTTCAAGGGTTGATTCTCCTTTAACAAGAAAAATACAGGGAAACGGACTCGGATTATATATTACAAAAACTCTCGTTGAAAAAATGAACGGAACAATTTCCGTTAAAAGTTCCGCAAACGGAAGTGAATTTATTGTAATATTTAAGGCAGCTGCTCCTGATGATAACTGCTTAACAAAAATAAAAGAGTAGATATGTTAGTCAAAGTAGTATTAATAATAGATAAAAGAAAAGAACAATCCGTAAAGTATAAAAAAATACTTGAGGGTAATAGTGATATCAGCGTTTTTATAGCCCCTGATTTTGCACAGGCACTAGGTATAATGAATGCATTTGAACCTGACTTAATCATTATATCCGACAGTCTTGATTTTAATATAAAAAAAGCGCTTGAACAGATAAGAATACTAACATATAATACAAGACCCGCAATTGTAGCCGTATCAAAATCTAACCATATTCAAGATAAAATAGATATTCTGGATTCCGGAGCAGATGATTTCTTAAGTGAACCCATTAACAATGAAGAGTTCAAAGCCAGAATTACAGCTCATTTAAGGCGTAATTTTGAAAATTGTTTTTCTGAAAAAACAATGCTCTTTAATTCAAAAATATCATATAAAATATTAAGACGAATACTTAATGATAATAGCGAATGGGCAGTTATGCTTATTGATATCGATAACCTTAGTTTTTATAGAGAACTCTACGGCGAGCTTGCTGCAGATAAGCTTATGCAGACTTATTGCGCTATCATAAAATCTTCTGTCGAGCAGGGCGATTATCTGGGACAGCTTTCTGACGATAATTTTATAATAATAACAAATACGGAAAAAGCTGAAAAAATAGCAAACTATCTTATATATGCTTTTGACACAGTTGTATCCAAGTTTTATTCAAAAGCAGATATAAAAAGAGGTTTTACTTTTATGCACGGTGATGATGCGGCAGAAAATAAAGTTAACCTGGTATCAACAAGTATTGGTGTAATTTCAAATAAATACAAAAAATATACTGACTTAAAACAAGTAATAAATTCATTATTTTCAACGCATAAACTTGCAAAATATAAAACAGGTTCGGCTTACGTTGTTGAACGTCCGAAAATTTCCGCAGATAACGCAGTAGAACAAAAAAATAAAAACAGGAACATTCTTATAGCGGAACCTGACGAATCTCTTTCAATCCTGCTTGAAGCAACCGCAAGACTTCAGGGCTACAATGTAAAAGTTGTTTCAGAATTTGATGAGATTTTTTCTGCGGTTCAAAATTATAACCCTGCCGTTATAATTCTTGATGCCGGCAATTCAGAAACTCTTAAAGGTCTTGATGTGTGCAGAAAACTTAAGTTTGAAACAGAAAATTTAAAATCTAACATAATTTTTACAACTACTATCCATGATAAGGAAATGGTATTAAATGCGGGTGCAGATTTATATCTTCCAAAACCATATGAACTATCGGTCATGTTCGGATGGATAAAAAAATTTAATGAAAATTTTAATGAGTAATAAGGAGATAATATGAAAATTTCTGTACAAAATAAATCAATTCTGGATATTGATGCTGATGTGACTATTGTAAATCTTTTTGAAGGGGTTGAACATCCGGGCGGAGTCACAGGATTTGTTGATAAGTCATACGATAGTATAATAAGTGATTTTGTTATTAAGAAAGAAAAATTTACCGGTAAATACGGAGAATTATATACAATTCCTCTTATTAAAGAGAATAGAAAAATAATTATTGCTGGTCTTGGAAAACAAACAGAATTTAATTATAAAAAAATAAGAGATTTAACCGCTAAAATAGTCAGAAACTACATTAAAACAGGTAATGCAAGAAAAATAGTTTCAATACTTCATGGTGCAGGAATTGCAGGATTATGTCCCGAATATTGCGCACAAATGATTACGGAAGGTGCTATATCAGGAACATATGCTTTTGACAAATATAAGTCGGACAAAAAAGAAAATCCTATTAAAGAATTTATTATTGCAGAGATTGACAAAGATAAATTTGAAAAAGCAAAAAAGGGTGCTGATAAAGGTGTTATTGTTGCTAATGCTGTTAACCGGGCAAGAGATTTAATAAATGAATCATCGCAATATCTTTATCCGGAAACCCTTGGTGAGTACGCAATTCAAAATTCAGGAGTAAAAACTACGGTTTACAATAAAGAACAAATACAAGAAATGGGTATGAATGCTTTTCTGGCAGTAGGACAAGGAAGTATACATGAACCAAGATTTATCCATATGGAATATAAGCCCAAACAGGCTAAAAAGAAAATAGCTATAGTAGGAAAAGGCATAACATTTGACGCAGGAGGGCTTGACATAAAACCGCCAAGTTCAATGCTTACCATGCGTGATGATATGTCCGGAGCTGCAGCTGTTATATCTGTAATAAGAGCAATTTCGGAATTAAAACCTGATGTTGAAGTACATGCAATAGTTGCGGCCTGCGAGAATATGCCGTCAGGCAGTGCTTATAAACCGGGTGATGTTATTATTGCAAAAACAGGCAGAAGTATTGAAATTGATAATACGGATGCCGAGGGAAGAGTAACACTTGCTGATGCTTTAGCTTATGCCGAAGAACTGGAAGTCGATGAGATAATCGATATAGCAACTCTTACAGGTGCTTGTATGGTTGCTCTCGGAAACGTTGCAAGCGGAATTATGAGTAATAATGAAGAAAAAATGCTGGATTTCATAAAAACAGCGGATAAAACAGGTGAAAAATTCTGGTCGCTTCCTTTGTTTGAGGAATATGGCGAGTCACTTAAAAGCGATATCGCAGATACAAAGAATACAGGAGAAAGAATGGGCGGAGCTTCAACTGCAGGCATATTTCTTTCAAAATTTATAAAGAAAACCCCATGGATTCATATTGATATTGCCGGCACTGCTTTTCTTGATAAAGCCAATTCGGAAGGTATTAAAAATGCAACAGGAATCGGAGTAAGAAGTTTAATTGAATATATAAATAAATAAGAAAGAAAGTGATTTCAATGGAATTAATCTTACTAATATTAGTTATTATATGGTGTATGTTTTTGCATAATAAGATTGTAAATTGCGAAAAAACACTTATTGATATTAAAAATCATTTCATTAAAAACAACAAAATTTCCGATGAAATAACGATTAGTTCAGAAGATATTGTTTTCACACAAAAAGAAGTAACTCAAAAAACTGATAATATTATTTCGCTGCAGCCTGAATTATCTGTTGAAAAAACAGAAGGTAAGAAACAAAGAGAAAAATTCAGTTTTGAAAATATATTTCTTGGAAATATATTTGGCATAATTGGAGCGCTGGCAGTAATATCAGGCTGTGCCGTATTTATAAAATTAATCTCGCCTTTTATATCTTATACTCCGCTTATAAAAACCGTTATAGGTTTTATTTTCGGTCTTACTATGATTTTAGGCGGACTGCTAATGAAAAGAGAAAGCTTAAAACGATATTCGGAAATTTTTACGGGATGCGGATTTGCAATATTATTTACAACAGTATATCTCACCACCGCCTTATTTAAAACTTTCTCTCCGGCTGTTTGTATATTGCTTGCTACGCTAACCCTTGTAGCGGCATACTATATCGCGGATAAGCAAAAAACCGTTTCCATGATTATGATTGCTTTAATCGGCGGTTACTTAAATATATTTTTTGCAGGCTTAGCTTCTAACCCCAATTTAACCTTCGCATATATAATTTTTCTAAATCTGTTATCCGTCTTATATACATACAAGAATCCCGAAAAATCCGCAGTTAACGTAATTAATCTTATTGCTGCTTTTTGCTGTATTATCTACAGACAGATACTTTCTTTATTTTCCATAGAATGTTTTAGTATAAGTATACTTTTTCCGATAACTTTATGGCTTATTTATTTAATATATGATTTTATACAAAAAAGAAGACGACCTGAATCGGCAAATGAAAATATACTTCTAAATTGGGTTAACTTTTTTATATTCACAATATTTACACTTCTTATATTTCGCAATAACAGATGGGATATCGGGATACTATTACTTTCGGCTGGCTTAATATATGGATGGTTTATATTTTACTTTGTTAAGAAAAAATCAAAAGAATTCAGACCTTATGTACATTTAATGCTTATAGCAGCTCTTCTTTCCGGTTATTTTATGACAGAAGATGTTTCAAGAATAGTTCTATGGTCCGTTGAGGCATTAACATTAAGCTATGTGCTTTATAAATATAAACAAAATTATTTATGCGGATTTGTATTATTGTTTATAAGTGCTGCTGCAATAAATATTTTCTTTATAGAAGATGTAATCTTACAAAGAACATATATCCCGATATCTAATATAAGATTTAGCGCATTTGTATACCCTGTATTAACAGCATACTTGACATATTTATTAATAAGAAATAATCAAGATAATAATGTAAAAAAATTATCTGAAAATCTCAGACTTATATATATTTCTTTGATTTATCTTTACATTGTTCTTGAAATAAATAATTTCTTTACAGCTGAAATTCTTGATTTTAATACCGATGAAAATTTTATAAAGATAATGCTTTATACAATAATCGGGTTTAAATATTCTACACAAATGTATAAAATTTCACAAATGAATAATAATGTATTATTTAAAATATTCAGTGTTATTACAGGTTTTGTATCACTGGCTTCGCTGTTAATATTCGGAAGAAAATACATTCCTTCCGAAAGTTTTATTCCTATATTAAACATAAGGTTTATCGCATATACTGCGTCAATTATATCTGCCGCAGCTTTTTCAAAATGGTGCAAATCTGTTTCATTTAAATACTTAGCTTTATTATTAGGATTTTTATTGCTGCATTTTGAAGTAACAGACTTTATTTATAGGTTCCATTTCACGGGTATACTCTGCCTTACTTCCTCAATATGGCTTTTATATGCAGGAATAGTTACTTTTATAGGTATATTAAATAAACAAAAGTATCTTAAAAATACCGGTATATTTATAAGTCTTATTGCAATCGGAAAAATAATTTTCTTAGATTTAGCAGATATGGATATGATTTACAAATTGATAATATTTATTTCGGCAGGAGTAATATTAATGTTTACATCTTATTTTTATAATAAAAACAAAAGTTAGGAGAGAAAATGAAATTTCATACAAAATATCTTTGGTTCAATACAACAAAACCCAGGGAATATATTAATATAACAAATGAAGTAGAAGAAGCACTTGCAGAAAGCGGAATAAAAGACGGCATGATATTAGTAAGTGCAATGCACATAACAGCAGGTATTTATGTTAATGATGCCGAATCGGGACTAATTTCAGATATTGACAAATGGCTTGAAGAACTTGCTCCTTTTGATATTAATTATAATCATCACCATACCGGTGAAACAAACGGTGACAGCCATTTGAAAAGTCTTTTAATCGGACATGAAGTTGTAATTCCCGTAACTAACGGCAAGCTTGACTTCGGCCCCTGGCAGCAGGTTTATTATGCGGAATTCGACGGACAAAGAAGAAAAAGAGTCCTTATAAAAGTTATGGGTGAATAATGGTTAAGATTATAAGAGAGATAAAATCTAAAGAAAATAATATCATAACACTTTTAGGAACCGAAAATAACAAATACGATAAAACAATTCTTTTTATAGGGGTTTTCCATGGCGAAGAACCTCAGGGGGAATATCTTATAAATAAATTTTTAAAAACCGATTTATCAGGAATAAAGAATAGACTCCTTTTTATACCCTGTTTAAATCCGGACGGAAAAAGCAAAAATAAAAGACAAAATTCAAACGGTGTGGATTTAAACAGAAACTTCCCTGCAAAAAACTGGTCAAAGACTGATAAAAAAGAATATTTCGGCGGAAATAGACCGGCCAGCGAAATTGAAACAAGATTTATAATTGATATCTTAAACAATTATAAAATTGACGCTGTTTTATCAATCCATGCACCATTTAAAATTGTAAATTATGACGGTCCGGCAAAAGAACTGGCGCAAAAAATTTCCGAAATTACAGGTTATAAAATGCAGGCAAATATAGGCTATCCTACCCCGGGAAGTTTTGGAAACTATGCCGGAGTTGAACGGAATATACCGGTAATTACACTTGAGCTGCCTGAAGATGAAACAAATGAAAAGTTATGGGAAGTAAATAGACCTGTTTTTGATTATCTGGCACGGGAATATTAGTTTTATCTTTATCAGATAATTATTTCCTGATTTTTCAAGGTGTGAGATTAGGATTAAAATATAAAACCGCTTCATTTTTGCACCATATTTATTTTTGTCACTCTGAACTTTATTGGGAGCTTTTTCAATTGCACGAGATTTTGCAACAATTTTGAAATAAAATTTTTTGCTTATGCCGCCATAAATTCATTTGGAAGTTTAAAATGCTTATCATTATTTGATGATATATTTATATTAATTCTTACTGGCGCATCGGTAAGCACAAGACACCGGCTATTTTTTATCTTTTACACTTAAAATTATTGTTTCAATTTTATTCTTCTTAACGAAATATATTAAGATTTTATGAAAAATCCAACTTTTATGGTATATTGAAAAATGAAATATAATGCATCTTAGAAAAGGAAGAATTAATGATTTCAGTTAATGATTTAAAAACTGGTTTGACACTTGAAATAGACGGCGGGTTATGGAACGTAGTCGAATTTATGCACGTAAAACCCGGTAAAGGTGCCGCCTTTGTAAGAACAAAATTAAAAAATGCTGAAACCGGTAATGTTGTGGAAAAAACATTCAGAGCAGGCGAAAAAGTTGCAAAAGCCACTCTGGATAAAAGAGATATGCAATACCTTTATAAAGAAGGTAATGATTACGTTATGATGGATCTGGAAACATATGAGCAGCTCAGTGTTTCTGCTGATAAAATAGGAGACGGTACAAAATATCTAAAAGAAAATATGAATGTGGCAATTCTGTTTCACGGTAATAACATTATCGGTGTTGATATACCAAACTTTGTAGAACTTGAAGTAATAGATACGCCTCCTGCAGAAAAAGGTAATACTGCCCAGGGCGGTACAAAACCTGCTAAACTTGAAACCGGTGCCGTTGTTAACGTTCCTTTCTTTGTTACAAACGGTACCATTATCAGAGTAGATACAAGAACAAATGAATATTTAGACAGAGTTTAGGATATAAAAATGAAATTCGATTTAGAATATTTAGAAAAACTTGCAAATATAATATATGAAAACGACTTATCCGAGATTACTCTTGAGGATGACGAAAAAGCACTAAGTTTAAGACGTGAAAAGCAGATTGTGCAGACACAAGCTCCCGTTGTACTTCCTTCAACCGTTACTTCACAAGTAATTCCTTCTCCGGAGCAAAAAAAAACGGCTGCAAATAAACATAGCGGAACACCAATTACATCTCCTATGGTAGGTACATTTTATGCCGCTCCTTCACCTGACGATGCTCCTTTTGTAAAAGTTGGAGATAACATAGCAATAGGACAGGTTGTTTGTATTATTGAAGCTATGAAGCTAATGAATGAAATAGAAGCCGAAGCATCAGGCAAAATAACCGAAATATGCGTAAAAAACGGTGATAGCGTCGAATTCGGACAAGTACTTATGTATGTGGAATAAGTTCATTATTACTAACTCCATTTATTCTAAACTTGAAAGCATATAAAACCCGGAAAATATGAATAACAAGTTTGGAATAAAAATTTGGTCGATTTATCAAATAAAATGAAAATATTTTCATATATTTAATATAATGAATAACCATATATTTAGCAAAATAATTTTGGCTAACAGGCAGACTATATATTAAAAGAAAATCAACTTTTTAAAATAATTTTTATTATATTTTAATAGTATAATATAAAATGCAGGCGGGTGTAATTCAGTGGTAGAATGCAACCTTCCCAAGGTTGACGCCGGGGGTTCGAGTCCCCTCGCCCGCTTTTTATAAAAAGTAAAACCCATAAATTTGCAAAAACTGATATATATTTTCTGTGGACATTAGATGGGTAATAGGTTTCTGGGACATTGAGATGAGGAAAATTTAATAAAATTTTTTAGTATCTGTTATATTCATTTTTACCTATCGGTAAAATTTTACAATAATTTTATAGAAAATTTAACAATTTTTACCGAACGGTAAAACAATTATTACGTAAAAAGATTCTATTTAAAAATTTCCTGTACGGGAAATTTTGGCATTTTAAAATTAATCTCATATCCATGTATTTTTAGTCTTGCAATGAAAGTTTATTTATATTCACCTATTTTTACAAAATTTTCATTTTTTTATTTTTTTAAGTTCTTTAGTAAAGTTAAAATCAATAAATTTATAAAAAATCATTTGAATTTTTAATATCGGATGTTATTATTTTATCTATGGAAAAAAATACATTAATTTTTGATTTAGACGGAACTTTATTAAATACCCTTGAAGATTTGCATATCAGTTTTAATTACGCAATAATGCAATTCGGATATCCTGAAAGAACAATAGAAGAAATAACAAGTTTTGTCGGAAACGGAATAAAAAAGGCTATAGAGAGGGCGCTCCCTCATCCGGTAAAAGAAGAAGAATTAAATCAAATTATAAATATTTTTAAAGAATATTATAAAGAACATATGCTGGAGCATACAAAGCCGTATAACGGAATAATACAAATGCTGCAAGATTTAAAAAGTAACAAATGCAAAATAGGGGTTGTTTCAAATAAATTTGATGACGCCGTTAAAAGATTATGCAAAAGCTATTTTGGTAGTCTTATTGATATTGCAATCGGGGAAGGATACGGAATAAAGAAAAAACCAAATCCTAAGGGTGTTATTAAAGCTATAGAAAAATTAAATTCAACTTTAGAAAAATCCCTTTATATTGGTGATTCCGAAGTTGATATTCAAACAGCATTAAATGCCGGTATACCTTGTATAAGTGTATTATGGGGCTTTAAAGATAAAAATTTTCTTACTGAAAACGGTGCAAAGAATTTTGCCGAAGTTCCGGATGATATTACAAAAATAATTGAAAAAAAAATGTTTTTAAGCTAATATATGTTCACGCGGACAATAAGCCGGAGTGGCGAAATTGGTAGACGCATCAGACTCAAAATCTGACGCAGCTCACCCTGCGTGCCGGTTCGAGTCCGGCCTTCGGCATATTTTAAGACTCCTTAAGGAGTCTTTTTTATTTCGTTATAAAAGCCAATAAAACTTGTTTTACCTAAGAACCATGGTGAGCGGAAATAAGTTGAAATAAAAATATAATGAATTCCTGCCTGAAAATACCGTTTACTTGATCGTAATGCCCGGCTTGCGGTATATTTTAAAGCCATTTCACCAATGTCTTTTTATCTAAAAGCCAAATAAAAATTTTAATGCCTGCTTTTTTCCCAAAAATATGCGGTTTCAATACTATCTTCAATTGTTCTTGTACTTTTCCATTTTAAAACAGATTGCGCCTTAGCTGCATTTGCATATAATATTGCTGTATCACCGCTTCGTGGCGGTTCATATTTTACATTTATCTTTTTTCCCGTAACTCTTTGTGCCGTTTCTAAAATTTCTTTTACACTGCTGCCTTTTTCCGTTCCTATGTTAAAAGCATCTGACTTCAGATTTTCTTTCAAATATAAATAGGCCAACATGTGAGCCTGCGCCATATCTTCTATATTTACATAATCTCGAATACAGGTACCGTCAGAAGTATTATAATCCGTTCCGAATACCTTAAAAGTATTGCCCTCCTTAAAAACCGATTTCAGTATATTAGGTATTAAATGTGTTTCCGGTTCATGCCATTCCCCTATTCTCGTTTGGCTGTCAGCACCTGCGACATTAAAATATCTCAATTTTATTGATTTTATACCATAAGCATCATCATAATCTTCCAGTATTTCTTCTATCATATATTTTGTTTTACCGTATGGATTTATGGGCTTTTTAGGATGACTTTCATCAAGAGGAGTATACACGGGTTCACCGTATATTGCACATGTAGAGGAAAATACTATTTCTTTCACATTATTTGATACCATAGAATCAAGAAGATTTAAAGCACCTATTATATTATTTCTATAATACTTTGAAGGATTTTTAACACTTTCTTCAACTTGTATAAAACCTGCAAAATGAATAACCGTATCTATATCATACTTTTTAAAAACATTTTCAATATCATTTGCATTTCTCAAATCACCCTTTACAAAATTAACCCTGCCAATTCTTTTTAATGTCTCAACTGTTTCAATATGCCCGTTTTCAAGATTGTCAAAAATTACAATTTCATAACCGGCATCAAGAAATCTTATTGCCGTATGACTGCCTATATATCCAGCGCCGCCCGTAATTAATATCATTTTATACTTTTTATCCTTCCGGTTTATTAACAACAATTTGAGGAAACGGAATTTCAATTCCTTCTTTTTCAAATCTTTCTTTTATCATCTGATTAAATTTGCGTTTTATCATCCATTGTTCCTGCGGAGTTGTTTTTATTCTGCACAGGATAATAATCGCAGAATCCCGAAATTCATTCAAGCCGAATACTTCAATATCCGATAGAACATACTTTGAATATTCGGTGTTTTCTCTCAGTTCTCTCCCTAACTCTTTTAAAATGTGCATTGTATGCGTAACATTTGTTTTATATGCAACACTTATATTGAAAAGAGGGTAAGAAAAATCTTTTGTTTGATTAATTATTGTATCAATCTGACCGTTCCTCATATAATGAACATCCCCGTTAAATGTTCTCATAATAATCATTGTAAGAGTAAATTTTTCTACTATTCCGGTAGAATTATTTATTGTTACATAATCACCTACTCGAATCTGTCCTGTCAAAATAATTGAAAGTCCCGTAAAAATATCCTCCACAATTTTCTTAGCACCAAAACCGACAGCAACACCTAAAACTCCTGCAGTTGCAAGTATAGGCTTCATATTAATCCCGAAATTCTCAAGGATATTAGTAACAAAAAATAATATAATAATTGCATCTACAATATAAACACCCAATTGTCTCAGTGTATGATAATGTTTTCTTGTTTCACTGTCACGTATTTTAGCAACTATTTTATCAAAGAATAAATATAAACCTTTATTTACCAGTTTTAAGATAATTATAAAAATTATAAATTCAAAAACAGATTTTATAATTAAAAACAAATCTATTTTATTTGCATGATATGATATTATTTGTTTTATTATTTCTTCCATAGATAAAGCTCCCTGAATAATATTATATAATAATTAAATTATATTAACCTGCCCAATCTGGATAATAGTAAATAATAATATCATCTTTTGATGTAATTGTAGAATTAAATCCCGCTATAAAATTAGTCAAAGAACCGACTCCCGGAATAGGTGTTAAAGCCCACTTCAAAGGAAGAACAAATAAAGTAAGACTAAGTCCTTTCTTTCTGTATATACCCATTATCTTATTATTATCTATACCCGGGACTTCAAAATTATCAATAATAATTAATGCCGGAATACCGTTCATTCCTTTTGTGGAATATATTGCAACTCTTGCTGTTACAACAGAATCTTGTTTTATTAACACTTTTTTATTGTATTTAACATTTTGTTTTACTTTAAATGTGACCGTCTGACCGTCATGTATATTACCTTTTCTTGTTGATAATGATTTCGTAATTCTTAACTTTATTGGAATCGATAATGTATTTTCATAATTGTAATTTATGTTTGTTTGTACAGGTTTTATCTCTTGGGATTTCAAAGTTGTTTCTATAAATTCATCTCTCAATAATTCTTCCGCAACAGCAATATTATAAGCAGTAAAAAAAACTGCTGTTAAAAAAATATTCCGGAAAAATTTATTCATAGTTTATTCTTTCCTTTGAACCTGCTTTTATTTTTTCATGTAATTTTTTTCTGTTTTCAATTGAGTTTAAAAGAAAATTTTGATAAGATTCATTTTTAATATATTCATTATCTGCAAGGAAATAAGGATATTTTGTGTAAATATATTCATATATATAGGCAAGTCTTTTTGAGGTTAAATTATGATTTGATATTTTATCAAAACGCTTTTGCTCATAAGACTTATTCATAAAAGTTATAAGAGCAAGCGGATTATAACCGGCTGTTACCATATAATCAACCGCTCTTTTATCGAAAAATATTTCAAACTTTTTAGGTGCAAGTTTCATCTGAGCGGAAGATACAACACCATTCCAAATACCATCATATGATTCGACACCTTTTGCTATTTCTCTTGAAAGATACGCCGCAAGCTCCGCATCATCTGCAACAAATTTAATATCATTTTTATAAATTATTATCTGTCTTCTCGTTAAAGAGGGCTCGCCTTTTATCTTTGCATCTTTTCTATGGAAAACAAAAGTCATTCTTTTATCTATTTTATTGGCATTTAAAATCTTTAAACCCACATTGGAAATATAATTCTGTATTTTAATATCATCAATAAGAATACTGCTGCCGTCCTGAACGGTTATTTTATTCTCAATAATGCTTTTCACAATATCATTTTTAAATTCAGATAATATTTCCTGCGCATTTACATCTTGAACATTAAACAACAACAATATTAAAAATATACTGAACAGCTTCTTCATAAAAAATTCCAAACTTATATAGTTCATTATATACAAACCAGACATAAAATTCAAAATATAAAATTAAAAAAGACCGCTTTTGCAGTCTTTTTTTCTAAATCTTTATAAGCAGAAATACTGAATCTTTCAAAGCTTTCACCGAATGCATTATGTTTTTTTCAAATAAAAATAACTGTTCTTTTTTAAGCTTAAATTTCTTGCCGTTATCATCAGGTTCTTCGGATATTTCACAATCACATGCCTGACATGTACAACTATCATTAAGAGTAAACGTAAGCTCAACTTCACCGTCAATAATAAAAATACAAACATCAGTATGCGACATGTGAGGCTCAATAACTTCGTGTTTTTTTAAAGAAACAATTTTCAGATGAGAACCGTTATTTTCCATAAGGTCAACTATTTCTCTTGAATTTTCTTTTGTATTAATTAATTCCTCTATTTCAATGGATCTGTAAAACATAATAACTCCTTTCCGTGAATTAAGAATAAAGAAATTCCACAAAAAAATTATTATCAAACAGGATATTTATAAAGTATAATCAAAAGACATACAACCTTATAATAAAAACCCGAGAAATCTGCTATAATATAATAGATGAAAGAAACCGTAAAAAATATTCTTGAAAAGTATGTAAAAATCTCCTGCGAATCCACTTTTATAGTCGGATTTTCCGGCGGATGGGACTCTATGTGTCTTCTGGATATTATGAATAAACTTTCAAAAGAATATGGTTTCTTGCTTGTAGCTGCCCATCTGAATCATAATTGGCGAGGAAAAGAATCGGAGGCCGAAAAAGAAAGATGTCTTGTTTTTTGTGAAGATAATGATATTACTTTTATTTCCGATACTCTTTCAGAAGGTGTGAAAGCCAATGAAATGATAGCAAGAGAGCTGCGCTACGATTTTTTCAAACGGTGCTGCGAAGAATTTGAAGCAGATGCAATATTGACTGCACATACAAAAAGCGACAATGCAGAAACAATTTTATACAGAATTATTAAAGGTACAGGATTAAACGGACTTGAAGGAATAAGAGAAATAAGAGATTTAGGAGGTTTTAAAGTTATAAGACCCATTCTTAATTTCTCACGTAAAGACATTGAAGAATATTGTATTCAAAATGAATTATACCCGAATAATGATTCAAGTAATCTTAATACAAAATACGCAAGAAATAATATAAGACATAACATTATGCCCGCAATCAAAATAATAAATCCTAATATAGAAAATTCTTTAATAACACTTGCGGAAATTGCTGCCGGAAACAATAAAATTATCAATGAATTAATGCAAAACATTGAAAATCAAATAACAGTGGGAGACAAATGGTTTACCCAGAACTTTTTAATATTAAATTCAGCAATTAAACAGCATTTCTTATATAAATTACTTTTAAAAAACGGAATAGAACCGAGTTTTTCAAAAGTACAGGAATTAATCAATTTTATAGCTGAGAACCAAAAATCCAAAACAGGAAAAACTCTTTCATTATCAAATGACAAAAGACTGTTTGTTTCGTATAAATATACTTATTTTATCGACAGTGATAACAGAAAAAAAATAGAAGAAGAAATTACAATAAACAACTGTGGAGAATATATTTTTGATTCATCTATAAAATTTATATTAAAAGAAAATAAAGATAAAATTGAAAAATTTCCCAAAGCAATTAATAAAACTGCCTTTACCGACTTCTCAGATATAAAGTTCCCTCTAACTTTAAGAACGAGAAGAAACGGTGACATAATTCAACCTTTCGGAATGCAGGGAAAAATGAAACTAAAAAAATATTTTATAAATAAAAATATACCGGAACATGACAGAGATAAAATAATATTATTATGTAAAGATAAAGAAGTTCTATGGGCAATAGGTGTCGGAATAAGCGAAAAATTGAGAGCTTCCGATTGTCCTTCTTATAAACTTGAAATGGAGAAAATAACAAATGACAGTTATTGATAAGAATATAAAAGACTTAAAAGTTTTAATTTCAGAAGAGGAAATCCAGAAAAAACTGAAAGAACTTGCACATAAGATAGAAAATAATTTTCCCCCTGATGATGATATATATGTTGTATGTGTTTTAAAAGGTTCCGTAATGTTTTGTGCTGACCTTGTAAAATACTTCAAACACCCACTTGTTCAAATGGAGTTTATAAGAATCTCCAGCTACGGACATGAAACAAAATCTTCTAATAATCTCCAGGCAATAGATCTTACTCTTCCTAATTTAGACGAAAAAAATGTTCTAATAATCGAAGATATAATTGATACGGGGTTAACAGCAAGATTTCTCACAGATTTGTTTAAAATTAAACACCATCCTAAGAAATTAGTATTTGCAGCATTATTAAACAAAAAATGCGCAAGACAAATAGACATTGAACCGGATTTTTACGGATTTGAAATAGATGATAAGTTTGTTGTAGGCTATGGACTTGATTATAAGGGTTATTACAGAAATCTGCCGTATATAGGCTATTTCCCCGAATAATTACATCCATAAACCGTTATCAAAAATATTTCTGAATTGAAAACAAACAAAATAAATTCTGGATATTATTATTTTATCTGCACCGGAAAACTTATCTAATATTTTATGCGAGAAATTTGAACTTTTATCTATAATTGACTTTACATATTTTATGTCAAGATCCAAATCCAATTCAGCATTATTATTCATAAAATCACCCAAAATACATTACACTTATTTATATAAAGTATTTCAGATTTTCATATTTACAGAAATAAAAATAATTGTTACAAAGTTTACAAAATCATTCTGTTTCTGTATTTTCAATAGCAATATTTTTTAACTTTTTTTCTATTTTTCGGTTCCAAGGTAAATCCTGCCTGAATACATATTCATAGCCGGTAACTTCACCTTTGGAAAAAGTCTGCAGCTGAGCATCACATAAATCTTCAAATTCCTTTTGAATTTTTTGTGTAAAAGCATGTCTGTCAAATTTAGAATTTTCTGCTGTAATAATTATAGGATTACCCACCTCAGCAAGGCATTCAGGTCTGTCTTCTCTCAAAAAAGTATAATTAACAGCAAGAGGAATAAGGTTGACTCCGCCATGTTTTTTCGCAACATTTTGAGCAACATAAGCAAGACCTGTCTGGAATTCAATAGGTCTGTAGTTTGGCGGCCTAACAATGCCCTGCGGAAAAATCCAAAAACCCATATCAGGATCTTTTAAATCATCAACAATATATTTTAAGGACTTTATTGCTTCCTGCGCTGAAGCCTTATTAACAGGGAAAGCACCTATCAATGCAAAAAGCGGAAACCTGTTCATCTCTTCAATCATCATTCTGGGGCGTACTTTAAATGCACGGCGCATTAAGTTATAACCTACAATACCGTCCCACCAGTTATTATGCGGAGCATAAATTATACTGGGAAATTTCGGATTCCTTTTTTCTTTAAAAGCATCAATATTTTTTATTCTGAGAGCATAAAATCTGTGACTTAACATTCTAAATAAAATTCTGTCTGCGAGCCATGTCCAAAAAGGGAGATTTCGAGCCTTTCTGAATTTTTCTTTTCTGTTTCTTAACCTTGTCGGAGGAATATCCGAATATAGTTTCTCAGTCTTTTGCATACTTTTCCTTAAACCATATAAATTATAGCATTTTTTTGAAATTTTCAATCAAATATTTCTTTAACACTTACGGATTGTAAATTTTTCATATTTTCCAGCTGATTATATATCTGCAACACAGGACTTTTCTCCGTTGAAAATATCTTGGCATTTACTTTTAAAAGATCTTCCTCGTCATCTACCGTTTTATGGCTATAATCCGTTATTTCAGGAAACATATTTACCAATCTTTTATAAATATCTGTATATTCACTATATTTACACATAAATGAGATTTTTATTTTCCTCATATGTTTAATATTTTTAGGCATTATTTTAACTTCAACTATTCTTATTAAAACAAGAATCGCAATCGTAAATACAGTAGTAACAACAGCAATGCTGAGTTTCCCACATCCGCAGGCCATACCTATTGCAGCAGCTATCCAAAGAGTTGATGCGGTCGTCAGACCTGTTACAGTAAGCCCCTGTCTAAGAACCGTACCTGCACCTATAAACCCTATACCGGTAATAATCTGCGCTGCAACCCTCGACGGATCCCCTATGGGATATAAACTCACTGCCGTTGAAAATCCGTATATTGAAAGTATTGTAAACAAACAAGAACCCAGACAAACCAGTATTTGAGTTCTCAGACCTGCCGATTTATTGGTTAATTCTCTCTCAAAACCTATTATTGAGCCTAAAATTACAGAAAATAAAATTCTTAGCAAAATATCGGCATTTTCAATTTGAAAATAATTCAAAAAAAATTCAGACATCAATTATTTTTCCTTGCTGTTTGGATCTACCGCATCTCTAATTGTATCACCAATTACATTAAATGATAAAACCGCAACAAAAATTAAAAAACCGGGAGTTAAAAGCCATGGTCTTGAAATAATGTTAATAAACTCCTGTGCTTCTTTCAACATATTTCCCCAGCTGGCATCCGGCTGTTGTATGCCCAAACCTAAAAAGCTCAAACCTGATTCCGACAATATATACGAAGGAACACTCAAAGTCATTGCCACTATTACATAACTTAAGGTCTGCGGCAAAATATGGTGAGTTATTGTCCTTAAATTTGAAGCGCCTATTGCTTCAGACGCTATTACAAACTCTCGTTTTTTAATTGAAAGAACCATTCCGCGTACAACTCTTGAAAAACCCGCCCATCCTATTAATGCAAGTATCAGAACAATAAGGCTAAATCTTTGTATACTTGTCATATTTGCAGGCAGTATTGACGCAAGAATAATAAGCAGATAAAAACTCGGTATAGACATAATAGCTTCTGCTATACGCATCATTATAAAATCGGTTTTTCCTCCGAAATACCCCGATATTCCGCCATAAAGCATGCCCAGAGGAAATGAAATCAAAAGTGCTAAAAAACCTATTGTTAAAGATATCTGACCCCCGTATAAAAGACGCGAAAAATTATCCCTTCCGTTAATATCCGTACCCAGTAAATACAATTCACCGCCTTGTTCAACATCATAAAAATGTCTGTTCATAGGAATAAATCCGAATAATTTATAGTCTTTTCCTTTTGAAAAATATTTAACTTGATATTTATATGTTCTGTCTTCAATATACTTTGTAGTAAAAGTTTCTCTATCAAAAAATCTTATGTAATTATAAGTATAAGGTAAAGAAAGCTTGCCTTTTTCATTTATAATATATATTTTTGAAGGCGGACAATATGCTTTATCTCTATTGGAATAGTCTTTAGAATACGGACTGATAAATGAAGCCAAAAAAACTGCCGTATATAATATAATCAGAATATATAAAGCCCTGCGTGCAAAGGCATCTTCCAAAATTGATTTTAAAATATTATCTTTCTGAAACATATTAAAATTCGGGAATTCTGCCATTTACGCCGCCTCAACAGTAGGATCCACAATTTTTAGAAGAATATCAGCAATAAGATTGCCGAGAACAAGCATTATAGTGCCTATCATCAAAGAAGCCATAACCAGATTTATATCCGATTTCATTACAGCTTCAAGAATAAGCCGCCCAAGCCCCGGATACTGAAAAACATATTCCGTTAATGCCGCACCGCTTAAAAGCGATGCAAATTCAAACCCAAGAAGTGTTACCATTGGATTTATTGCATTTCTTAGTGCATGTTTATAAATAACCTTAGTTTCGCTTAAACCTTTTGCTCTTGCAAATTTAACATAATCCGATTGCAGAACATCAAGTAAATTCCCTCTCATTTGTCTCTGCAATCCGGATAAAGAAATTGTAAACAGTACTACAACAGGCAATACGAGATGATGCAGTATATCTTTAATTTTGCCCCAAATACTTAAATCCGAATAATTATAACTTGTTAACCCACCTGTCGGAAACCATCCGGTTTTTACGGCAAATATTAACAGAAGCAGCGCAAAGAAAAAAGAAGGTATTGCCATTCCTATACTGGAAAATATTGTAAGTATTCTGTCTAACGGCTTTCTCCAATTAAGTGCCGCAATTATGCCGAGAGGAATTCCCACGCTCCATGTAAAAAAAATTACAAACCCTGTAAGAAGAAGTGTATTTGGTATTCTTTCTTTTAATTTATCCGCAACTTTTTCTCCTGTTGTACAATATCCCAAATCACCTTTTAAAAAACTTTTCAGCCATAATCCGTATTGCACTATAATAGGTTTATCAAGCCCGAGTCTTTCAACTTCATAATTCAAAGTTTCCTGTGTAATAGACGGGTTTAGTTTTAGTTCCGCCAAAGGATCCACCGGAGCAAGTCTTATTAAAAAGAAACTGATTATTGAAACCAGAAATAAAAGCGGCAATGTCTGTATTATTCTTTTAATAATATATTCAAACAACTTCATAAGCTAATTCTAAATTATATTTAAAATTTTAGCAATTAGTCTTAAACATAAGCAATATTGTAATAATCAAAAGTGATAATAATTATTAATTTTATTTGTCTATTTACTTCGGATTAAAATTATTGTATCATATTTAAAGTTAAATCATGAGATTTGGGAAAATATATTGAAAAAAATTGCGTTGCAATTACGCATTTTTCGATTATGCAAAAACTCAGGGGGCTAAGAATAATTATGTTAGAAACAGAATCACAATGTCTTTTTGTTATCAAAAAAGACGGAACTAAAGAAAAATATGATATCCAGAAAGTTATTAACGCAGTGAAAAAATCTGCAATGCGCGTGTTAATAGATTTTTCTCCTGAAGATATAGAGCAAATTTGCTCTATCGTTAACAAAGAAGTTGAAAATATCGAAAAAAACGAAATATACATTCAGGAAATGCATAATATAGTTGAAGAAGCTCTTGAGAATGTAAATCCTAAAGTTTGTCAGAGTTATAGGAATTACAGAAATTACAAACAAGATTTTGTCAGAATGCTTGATAAAGTATATCAGGAAAGCCAGAAAATTATGTATATCGGGGACAAGGAAAATTCAAACTCCGATTCTGCACTTGTTTCAACAAAACGATCTTTAATCTTTAATCAGCTAAATAAAGAATTATATAAAAAATTCTTTTTAACCGTTGAAGATTTGCAGGCTATTCGCGACGGATATATTTATATTCATGACATGTCCGCAAGAAGAGACACAATGAACTGCTGTTTATTTGATGTTGCTTCGGTACTCAAAGGCGGGTTTGAGATGGGAAACCTCTGGTATAATGAACCAAAATCACTTGCGGTTGCGTTTGACGTTATAGGCGATATTGTTATGGCGGCAGCAAGTCAGCAGTACGGCGGGTTTACAGTACCCGAGGTAGATAAACTTCTTGCCCCTTATGCGGAAAAAACATACAACAAACAATATGAACGATACATTTCAATGGGTCTAAATTTTGAACAGGCAAGAAAAGAAGCGCTTCAAGATGTTCAAACCGATTATGATCAAGGTTTTCAGGGCTGGGAATATAAATTCAATACTGTTGCATCTTCAAGAGGCGACTATCCTTTTATAACAATAACGTTTGGTCTTGGAACAGGCGAATTTGAAAAAATGGCATCAATTTCGGCTTTAAATACAAGAAAAGGCGGTCAAGGAAAGAAGAATTGCAAAAAACCGGTTTTATTCCCCAAAATAGTCTTTCTTTATGATGAAGAACTCCATGGTGAAGGCAAAATTCTTGAAGACGTTTTTGAAGCAGGTATTGAATGTTCTCAAAGATCAATGTATCCCGATTGGCTGTCATTAACAGGGGACGGATATGTTGCCGGTATTTATAAGAAATATAAAAAGGTTATTTCCCCTATGGGGTGCAGAGCTTTCTTATCACCATGGTTTGAACGCGGAGGCATGAAACCGGCAGATGAAAATGATACACCCGTTTTTGTCGGAAGGTTTAATATAGGTGCCATAAGCCTTCATCTACCTATGATTTATGCAAAAGCAAAAAAGGAAAGCAAAGATTTTTATGAAGTTCTGGATTATTATCTGCAATTAATACGCAAACTCCATATAAGAACTTATGATTATCTTGGTGAAATGAAAGCGTCGACAAATCCTTTAGCATATTGTGAAGGTGGATTTTATGGCGGTCATCTGCAATTCAGTGAAAAAATAAAGCCGCTTCTAAAGTCAGCAACGGCATCTTTCGGAATTACGGCATTAAATGAACTTCAGCAGCTGCATAACGGTAAATCACTCGTGGAAGACGGTCAATTCGCCATAGAAGTTATGGAATATATAAATAAACGTGTAACCGAATTTAAAGAAGAAGACGGGAATTTATATGCACTTTACGGAACGCCTGCAGAAAGTTTATGCGGACTTCAAGTAACACAATTCCGTGAAAAATACGGAGTAATTGCTAATGTTTCAGACAAAGGTTATGTATCCAACAGCTTCCATTGTCATGTAACAGAAAATATAACACCTATTGAAAAACAGGATTTGGAAAACAGATTCTGGGATTTAATGAACGGGGGCAAAATTCAATATGTTAAATATCCTATAGCATACAATAAAGAAGCTATAAAAACTCTTATAAGAAGGGCAATGGCAATGGGCTTTTATGAAGGTGTTAATTTATCGCTTTCTTATTGTGATGATTGCGGACATCAAGAGTTAAACATGGATGTATGCCCGAAATGCGGAAGCAAGAATTTAACAAAAATTGAAAGAATGAACGGATATCTTTCTTATTCAAGAGTTAAAGGAGATACACGTTTAAATGATGCAAAAATGGAAGAGATAAAAGACAGAGTAAGTATGTAGTCATGAATTACCATAATATTACAAAAGATGACATGCTTAACGGTGACGGTCTTAGAGTTGTTTTGTGGGTTGCGGGCTGCAATCATCAATGTGAAGATTGCCAAAATCCTATTACCTGGGACATAACTGGAGGATTGCCATTTGATGAAGCAGCTGAAACAGAACTTTTTGAAGCACTTGCAAAACCTCATATATCAGGTATAACATTTTCCGGAGGTGATCCCTTACATCCTTTTAACAGAAGTGTCACTTTCAAGTTAATGAGGAAGTGTAAAGAGATGTTTCCCGAAAAAACAGTATGGGTTTATACGGGGTTTTTATGGGAAGAATTTAAAGATAATCCTAAAATGAAATATATTGATGTTCTTGTTGACGGAAGGTTTATCAAAACGTTGAGAGATGAAAAATTATGCTGGTGCGGCAGCTCTAACCAAAGAATAATTGATGTTCAAAAAACACTGGAAAAAGGCGAAGTTGTTTTGTTTTTCGACAATAATCATTCATAGATAAGGCTGATTTTTTCATATTTTTCTTCAATATTTTTAATATCTTTATGAAGCAGATTAAATATGTTTTCTATAACGCTGAGAATATTTTTTGAATTAGGTTTTGTATACGGAATATAATATAAATCCATAGGCACAACACCGTTTTCATTGGGATAATAATAGTCCACAGGCAGTTTTACAGCACCATGTTTTTCATAAAAATTAATTCTTTTCAAAGTATTTGGAAAGTTATTATCGGGTTTTTCCACTTCAAGATAGCATCCCTCAAAGTGTTTATACATATTTTTTAATTCCTGCAGAACTTTGCCTCCAAATCCGTGTGAATGATATTCTTTTAGAATTGAAAGATAATCTATCCATATAATTTTATTATCTTTGTCTTCAATAATTATTACATATCCTATTTTTTGTTCTTCATTTACTGCATCATAAGCAATGTATTTATTACTTAAAAATAATTTTTGAAATTTATCAAACGGTTTTATCTCTGATACGGGAAATTGTTTAAGCATATCAGAATATAAAATTTCATAATTATTGCTGTGTTTATTCAAAAAAAACATTTTATTCAATATCAACTTATTTACAATTATATATTTGTAATCAAAAATAAGTAAAAGAGCAAATTTTTTTTTTAGAATTTTTAAAAATTATAAAAAGTTCACCCCAATAATTAAATTTAACAATGTTTATTTCTATAATTCCTAAAAATTTCATCTCCCCCAGTAAGTATTCTTCTTTTCATAATACCGAAAAAACTAAGAATACTTATGCATCTTCATATTATAACTTCAATAAATATAATAATTATAATTATAATATACCTATAAGTTTTAAAGGGGTAACTGAAATTCAGAAAATAAATAAACTCAGTCATCATAAATTAGAAAATTATACGGGCTGCATTATAGGCGGTGCTATAGGTGATGCCCTCGGTTCACCTGTAGAGTTTCTAAGTTATGAACAAATAAAAAAATTATACGGACCTGACGGAATAGGAGATTTAATACCGGGAGAAAGCGGTTCTGCCGAAATCACCGATGATACACAGATGACAATGTTTACGGCAGATGGTCTTATAAAAGCAATAGGAACAAGATTTAAGAGTAATGAAGTTCCCGAAATGAGTATAATATATGACTCTTATATAGATTGGCTGCATACTCAGCGAAATGAATACGAAAAAACAAAGTCTAATAAAGGATGGATTTCTAAAATCCCAAGTTTATACATTTCGAGGAATCCCGGTGATACATGCTTAAAAGCATTATCATCAGGCAAAATGGGAACAATCTCAATGCCCATAAACAACAGTAAAGGTAACGGCGGTGTTATGAGAGCGGCACCTGCAGGATTGGTTTATTATAACAATCCCAAAACAGCATTTGAAGTCGGAGCAAGATGTGCTGCCATCACACACGGACACCCGAACGGATATCTTCCTGCGGGAGTACTTGCATCAATTATATCTTACATAATAAAAGGAGAAGATATTGAGAATGCTGTTGATAAATCCATAAAACTGCTCGAAAAATATAAAAATCATGAAGATATAAAAGAAGCATTATTAAAAGCAAAAGAACTGGCTAAATCAGATATGTCCTGTGATAAAGCAATACATGAAATAGGCGGAGGATGGGTTGGTGAAGAAGCAATCGCTATTGCCGTATATTGTGCCTTAAAAACTCCCGATAATTTTGAACAAGCGGTAAAAACGGCTGTAAACCATGACGGAGACAGTGATTCAACAGGAGCCATCACGGGCAATATTATGGGGATATATCTAGGACAAAGTGCAATTCCTGAAAAATGGAAACAAAGAATAGAATTAGGTAACGAATTAAAAATTATTTCTTCAGATTTATATTATGCGCCTTTAAATATTCAAAATATCAGACGGCGATACCCTTATAATATGGGGCGTATACCTAACTGGTACGAACAGCCCCAACATAAAAAAGATGCTTCAAAACTACGTCATGTAAAATTTTCACCTCAAGACGAAGCCAGAATGAAATCAATGTCTGCACGAGATATAATCGAATATAAAAAATATCTTATTAAAAATAAATTATACAATATTGAATAATTTATACACCGATAAACATTCTGGTATTTTCTATTCTAAATGTATTTAATATTTTCTTAATCAAATATAATGTAAAGAAACTCATAAAAAATACAAACAAAAATCTTAAAGAGGCAATACCTGTTGAAGTAAACAGCTGAAGATAACTATTTACAGGCAGTACTTTTGGAATTGAGAACATTTTGTTAAACAAAAATACATAATACCAATGAATAAAGAATAGTCCAAAACTGTATTTAGCCGTTACATCAAGCCAATGATTTATTTTTTCGTGCAGTTTTATTTGCTCATCATAATGCTTCAGATATCCTAAAACCAATACTGTTAAGAAAATCTTAGAAACAGTACCGTTAACACAAATTCCTTTATGGTTTAAATAAATATCCGCTACAGCTGTCAATAACATTAAAAATATAAACAACCATCTTTTGTTATGGAATATATCAATTTTTTCTTTATATTTTGAAAGATACATCCCGAATATATACATTGAAGAAAAATGAATAAAGCCTAAAATTACATATTTTAAATATTCAATATATTTATGCAGATAATCCATATTGATAACATATTCGGGTTCTATATCGGTTCTTGGAATAAAAATTGTTATTAAAAATAAAACAGGAAGTAATTTATATAAGATGTTCTTTTTTTCAAGATACAAAAATAAATAACTAAATATGAAAAAAATAACAATCATTGGAATAAACCAAGCCGGAACATTATGAACCCGTCCTGTTGTAAGAAAAACACCGATTTGAAATATCGGATTTAGTCCTTCAAAAGGATTACCGTATGCATGAGGCATATAAAAACAAAAAAAGATACCCGGTATTGCCGTCAGGATATAAGGAACTATGACATTTGTCCACTTTTTCTTCATATATGTCTTATATTCAAATTTGTAAGATAAATGCTGAAATAAAAACCCCGAAATAAAGATAAAAAGCGCTGTTCCTCCCGCCCAAACTTCAAATGATATATTATTTATAATACTTCCTTTTACTCCTATTTGCATTGTATGCCCCGCAATTATAAGGAGTATGGCTAATCCCCTAAAAACGTTTATATAATTCAGCATCTGCTTTTTAGGTTTAACTGTATTTTCGGCCATATAATCATTCTCCAAATATAAAACAGTCTATAGAATGTTTATAATATTTAATCTTCAGCTTTTGATTTATAAGTATTCATAAATCCCGTATCGAATTTACCGCTTATAAATACTTCATCTTCAATCAATTCCTGATAAAAAGGCAGCGTAGTCTTAACACCTGTTATAACATATTCCTTTAATGCCCTGTACATTCTTCTTCTTGCTTCTTCTCTTGTAGGCGCCCAGCACATTAATTTACTTATTAAAGAGTCGTAGTAAGGAGGAATTTTATAACCCGAATAAACATGTGAATCTACTCTTACTCCAAAACCGCCCGGGGTAATATAACCGTTTATTTCGCCCGGAGCCGGCAGAAAATTTCTGTCAGGATCTTCTGCATTTATACGACATTCAATTGCATGGCCGTTTAATTTAATGTCCTCCTGTTTAAAGGACAAAGGCTTACCTGCCGCAATATTGATTTGTTCTCTTACAATATCAATATTGGAAATCATTTCAGTAATACCGTGTTCAACCTGTAGACGGGTATTCATTTCCATAAAATAGAAATTTTTGTCTTTATCAAGCAGAAATTCTATAGTACCGACACCTTCATAATTAGCTGCTTTAGCAGCCCTAACAGCAGCATCTCCCAGCTTCTGTCTGATATTATCATCAACTGCGGGAGAAGGTGCTTCCTCAACAAGTTTTTGGTGGCGTCTTTGAATAGAACAATCCCTTTCTCCCAGATGAATAACATTGCCGAATTTATCGGCAATGATCTGGACTTCTATATGACGCGGATTAACAAGGTACTTTTCCACGTATACATCAGGATTTCCAAAGAACTTTTCGGCTTCTTGACGGCATAGACAAATACTCTGCTCCAATTCTGCAGCATTATTTGCAACTCTCATTCCTTTTCCACCACCGCCGGCCGTAGCTTTTACTATAACGGGGTAACCGAATTTTTCCGCAGCTGTTTTTGCTTCTTCAATATTATTTATTATTCCTGTTCCGGGAGTAATAGGAACATTTTTGGATGCCATTGTTTTTCTTGCTGTTGCTTTATCTCCCATTAACAGCATTGATTCTGGTGAAGGACCTATAAATTTAATATTATGTTCCGCACAAATTTCCGCAAAGTCCGCTCTTTCCGACATAAATCCGTATCCTGGATGAATTGCATCCGCTCCCGAAATCAGCGCCGCAGAAATAATGGCAGGAATATTTAAATAGCTTCTTGTACTCTCATTCGGTCCTATACAATATGCTTCAGTTGCAAGACTTACATGTAATGAATCCGCATCCGCCTGCGAATATACAGCAACCGTAGGAATCCCTATTTCTCTGCAAGCTCTTATTATTCTTACCGCAACTTCGCCCCTGTTTGCTATTAATACTTTTTTAAACATATCCCAATTACCGTTAATTCTTTTCTATATACATAATTGTCTGCCCGTACTCAACGGGTTTACCGTCCTCTATACAAATTTCGGCAACTTTACCTGAAACATCGGACGTAATTTTGTTCATTAATTTTATTGTTTCTATAATACAAATAACCTGTCCTTCCCGTACTTCATCGCCAACCTTGACAAAAGGCTGCTCAGAAGGCGACGGCTTTGAAAAATATAACCCTATCATATTTGAAACTATAGGCACAAGATTTTTCTTTTCTTCTTGCTGAAATACAGGTTCTTCATTTTGTATTATTGTTTCTTCAACACAAACTTCTTTTTCTTTTATGATTGGTTTATAACCGCTGCTTTGTATAAATAATGAACTTTTTTCATCTTCGAGAGTAATCTCGGTTAATTCATTATTTTTCATTATTTCAATTAATTTTTCAATATAGTCTGTTTCAAATTCCTGCATACAATCCCTTTTACATTTAAGACTCTAATTATTTTAGCCTCTAAATAACCGCTAGTCAAGAAAACATAATTATTCAAAATTTCTTACAAATAATCCGCAGCTATTTTTAATAAAATATATAAGCATTTGTAAAACAATAATAAACATCCACTAGAATATCGTTTAGATATATAATATAATGATTTTATAGCTATAAGTAGATTTTACATAATAAGAAGGGAATATAGATGACAAACAATGGAAATACCTATGTTATAAAAGGCGGGGCAAACAAAAGCAATACAATGAGTGCTTGTTCTTCATTTATGGCGTTGTATATTTCTAGAATTTTTAAAAGTTAATATAATCCAGTGTCGCAGCTTACCGCCGACTCATCGTCGCCGTCCAGTTGTGCACCTTTTCAACACGCCGCTCCAAAAAAATTCACTCACGTCTCCTGTTTATCGTGAATTTTTCCTCGGACACTATATACAAATCCTAAATAGCAGAAGAAATAAGCTTTACAAAAGGTGATATGTTATAAATCCTTAGCGAGAGAAAATAAGTCCACTTATTATATGATTGAAAATACTGGTAATTTCAGTTATAATCACTTTTATGATACAGCGGGAAAAAATAAAATGCTTCCAATAGTAACACAAGAACAATCAACTTTATGTTTTGCCGAAATTTTTCAGGATGTACATTCCTGGAGAAAAAAAATGATTCATTATATTAAAGACGAAAATCCCGAAATAAATTCTGCTATTATAGAAGCTGCACAAAATACGGATTTGGATCCCAAAGCAGTTGCATTAGGAGCCTATATGACATATATTCTTCTTGAAACCGCAATGAAAGAAGAATCCGGACAGCAAGTATACAGTATTGAAGATTGACAGGCAATATAATCCAGTGTTGCAGCTTACCGCCGACTCATCGTCGCCGTCCGGTTGCGCACCTTTTCAACACGTCGCTCCAAAAAATTCACTCACGCCTCCGGCTTATAGTGAATTTTTCCTCGGACAATCTTAATTAAAACATATAATTTTTGTTATAAATTTCCTTAATTACTTATAATAAAATTCTTTTTTCCTTTATCACAATAAAGTTAATCTTTATTTAAAATAATCACATATTAATTCTTTTTTATTTATATTTATTTTTTTAATAAGTTTAGATATGAAAGAAGGACTTTTTTTTATAAGTTTATCTCTTAAAATTGCTTTCTCTATTAAAAGTTTATTAAAAGATTCATTTAGCGTCTGCTTTCCATCCGAGAGATGCGGTTTAATTGTTTTTAATTTTTGAGTGCATATTTTTATTGAATTTTTAATATCTTTATATTGTTTTCTATTCATAAATTTATTGTCCTAAACTAATATATAACTTGATTAACCGTTTCCTTCCGACAGAATCATAATAATAAAATTTTAATTAAATTCATTCCCCCAAAAAGTTTAAAATAAAGTTTAGGATGTAAACTTTTACTGTATTTTTCGGTATAAAATTCAATTAAATATATGTAGTTTTTGATATAATCAAATAAAAGGTTTTAAATTTGGAAGAAAATGGAATAAAAAAAATTCTTATTATAAGATTAAGCGCACTGGGAGATACAATACATACACTGCCTTTAGCCAGCGCTTTAAGAAAACGGTATCCGAACATTCAAATAGACTGGATTGTTGAAGACAAAGCCGCAGAATTTATAGTTGACAACCCGATTCTTAACAATATTTATATTCTTGAAAAGAAAAAATGGAAGAAAAATTCCAATAAAATAAAAAACATAAAAGAATTTTTTTCAATAATAAAAAATATACGCAAAGAAAAGTATGATATAGTAATTGATACACAGCAGCTTTTAAAAAGCTCAATAATTATGGGATTATCAGGCGGTAAGAGAAAGATAATGCTTGACGGAGGGCGTGAATTCTCCTTTATTTTTGCCGATGAAACAATTAAAACAGGAAGAAAACAGTTTGATATAAATTACCATGTAGTCAAAAGAAATCTGGAAATTGCTAAATATCTGGATTGCAGCCATTTGGAAACGGAATTTATAATCCCTGATTTTTCAAAAAAATACAAAAAAGAAATTGTAAATAAAATTAATAATCTCAATAAAAATAAAAAAACTGCAGTGCTTGCACCTGCAACAACCTGGAAAAATAAACACTGGAGTATAGAAGGCTGGCAAGATTTAATTAACATTTTGAAAGAAGAATGTAATATTGTTATAACAGCTTCCGAGAAAGAAAAGCCGTTAATAAAGCTGATACTTAAAGACATAGAACATAAAAATATACTTGATTTATCAGGACAGACATCATTAAAGGATTTAGTATACATATACCAAAATGCAGACGTTGTTATCAGCCCTGATTCGGGAAGTGCACATATAGCCTGGGCTGTAAATAAGCCGGCAATTATTACATTATTTTTTGCTACGTCAGCAAAAAGGACAGCGCCATACGGAGATAAATATTTCTCAATTTCTGCAAATACACAATGTTCACCTTGTATGAAGAAACATTGTAAACTTAAAAAATATAAAAATATCTGTATCGGCAGCATAAGTTCAACACAAATTATAAATATTGTAAAAAAAGTATTACAATAATTGGAAAAAGGGTATATAATACTTATACTGCCGAAGAGAATATTTTGCATAAACAGAGAGAAGCGGAATTTTCAAACGGCAGAAACGGTTAAATACTCTAAAAGCAGCAAATAATTGCAACGGTATCACTTAAATAACTTGGAAATTAACGTGAATATATTCTCCGGCTTTAAAGATTTACTGGGTCAAATAAATAAAATAGACGGCTCTATATATTTAAAAGGAAAAGATTTTGCTGATATTTATGCAAAAAATATTGCTTTGGAAGAAGAAATTGCTTCAAGAACAAAAGAACTGGAACAGGCAAATCAAACCATTTTAACTTTAAACAGTGTCTGGGATATGATGAATTCATCTCAGCCGCTTTCAAGTATGCTGGGTAAAATAGTCAGTATTCTGCACGAAGAAATGGGTTATAATTTTGCCGGTATTCTTGCTCTTTCAACAGAACATAAGGGAAAACAATATCTTTCTGTTAAAGCTGCCTGCACAAACCCAAGCGTACAAAAAGCAATGTCTATTCTCAAACAGTCATTGGAAACATATAAAGTACCTTTAATGGAAAACTCAATACTTGCAAAATCAATAAATGAGCGAAAAATATATTCAACACCCGACATGCGTGGAGTTATGCATATGTTTTATCCTGACATTACCGAAAGTGAACTTGATGAGGTGATGTCGCTTATACACTCAAGAACTTGCGTTATTGTCCCTCTTCATAATAATGAAAATTATTTTGGATGTGTTATTGTTACATCCGAGCGCGATGGCGTTACGGATACCGAAACTAACTTTTTATCATTATTCGCCAATCAAATAGAACTAGCAATAACAGTAGCAGGATTATTTGAAGAAGTAAAAAAACAGGCTATAACAGATCCTTTAACAGGTATTTTTAACAGACGCTACTTTGAAGACAGTATTGTAAAAGAAGCAGAAAGATCTTTAAGA
Organism: uncultured Muribaculaceae bacterium; assembly: GCA_964572355.1. GTDB lineage: Bacteria > Cyanobacteriota > Vampirovibrionia > Gastranaerophilales > Gastranaerophilaceae > Avigastranaerophilus. The sequence goes on along the minus strand of CAZNEN010000012.1, from coordinate 10,184 downwards.
TTAAAACAACCTTTTTCTTTAATATCAATGGATCTTGATTATTTAAAGAAAATAAATGATACATACGGACATCAATTTGGAGATGTTGCAATCAAAACAATAGCAAACGTTCTTAAAAGAGAAGCACGATCAATTGATATACCTGCAAGAATAGGCGGAGAAGAATTTAATCTTCTTCTTCCCGGAGTCGATTCAAGAGGTGCTGTTATTGCCGCCGAAAGAATACGGAAATCAATTGAAAATCAAGTATTGGATACTATAGGAGGAATCACAGCCAGTATAGGTGTCGCAACTTTTCTAGAACATTCGGACAGAATTGATGAGCTTATGGAACTTGCCGATCAGGCTATGTATAAAGCAAAACTCAACGGCAGAAATCAGGTGCAAATCGCAAAACAGCAGAGTGATGATATAAATTGGCAGCAGGTGGCAATTGAAACATTTATGGATATTCTTGTTAAAAAACGAATTCCCGTCAGTAATGACGTTGCAAAAGCCGTCAGAGAAAAACTTAAAAAAATACAAAATAATGATAAAGATTCCAAGGACGTTTTATTTTCAATCGTGGATATGATTTCACAGACATATAACCAGATGTATAAAACCGGGACAACAAAATCCAAGATTATTCTTGCGGTTATGCTTGCAAAAAAACTGGATCTGCCTGATGAAGAAATTAATAAATTGAAGCTCGCAATTCTTTTGTACGATATAGGAAACATAATGATTCCAGAAGAAATTTTTAATAAAAAAGATCCTTTAAGCGAAGAAGAAAAGAACCTAATTAAGCAGCATCCCATAATTGCGGCAAGAGAAATATTAAAACCCATTTCAAATGTTCAAGATATAATACCCATAATCGAAAGCCACCATGAAAACTGGGACGGACAAGGATATCCGGGAAAGAAGTCCGGAATAGAAATTCCTATTACGTCGCAAATAGTGCTTCTTGTCGATGCTTTCTATGCAATGACTCAGGACAGACCATACAGACATGCATATAATGTTGATGAAGTTATTGATATCATTAAAAATGGAGCCGGCAAACAATGGAATGAACAGCTTGTTGAAGATTTTATTAACATTGTAAAGAATGAATCACTCAAATAGCCATCAGATATAATTCTTTAGATTTTTATTCAGATTATTATTGCGGCAAAGTTTCTTTAACTTACTCATTGCCCTGTTTTCTATTTGTCTTATACGTTCTCTTGAAACACCGTAATAGCTGCCGATTTCTTCAAGTGTTTTCTTTTCGCCGTTATCATCAAGTCCATAGCGCATTATTAGAACATTTCTCTCTTTTTCGCTCAAATGATTCAGCATTTTCTTTATGTCACAGAACAAATTATCTTGAGTCACTTTTGTATCAGGAGAAAGAGTTGTTTCATCAACAATAAAATCTGATAATTTGGTATTTTCATCTTTTTGATTAGCCGGAGACTCAATACTTATAGTTCCTTGGGCCGATTCAATTAAAGAGGTTAATTTTTGAACAGGCATGCCTATTTTATAAGCAATTTCCTCTTTAGTAGGAGCCGTACCGTTTTCTATTGTTAAATCCATAGATATTTTCTTTATTTTACTTAAAGTTTCAATCATATGAACAGGAAGTCTTATCAATCTTGATTTATCGGCAATTGCTCTTGTAATAGCCTGTTGTATCCACCATGTTGCATATGTGGAAAATTTATATCCTTTTGAATAATCAAATTTCTCAGCCGCACGCATCAATCCCATATTGCCTTCCTGAATTAAATCAAGAAACGACAAGCCCCGTCCTATATATTTTTTTGCAATACTGACAACCAGTCTTAAATTTGCGTTTACCAGAGTTTTTTTTGCTTCTTCGGAATTTTGTTCTTTTATCTTTTTAGCAACTTCAAGTTCTTCTTCTGCCGAGAGGAGCTTTATTTTGCCTATCTGCTGTAAATATATCTTAACCGAATCATCAGCTATAGCACTATTTTGTGTCTCGGGAATTTTAGGTTCATCCACAACGGCCATTATATCTTCATCATCCAAAGGAAGATTAAAATCAGTTTCGCAGGAGTCTTCATCATTTATGGGGAATCTATCTTGTTCTTCTGACATTATGCCTCCAATAATAAAATATTATACATCAATCTCCGGAGTTTTGCAGAGTTTGTTTTACTGCTTCATACATAACAATACTCGCGGCATTTGCTACATTTAATGAATCAAATTTATTCAAAATCGGTATTTTTATTTTAAAATCCGCCTTATTCAAAAGTGTAGAAGAAATACCCTTTCCTTCGGAACCCATAATTATTGCAAAATTCATATTACAATAATCAATTTCATAATAATTATCATCAGCTTTTATATCAGTTGCAATTATCCAAAAGTTCTTACTTTTAAGACGATCGATTGCAGCCGAAAGACTATTAACCAAAATTAAATCTATAAGATTAACAGCCCCTGCCGATGATTTTTCAACAGTTGCATTTATCGTAGCATTTCTTCTTGAAGGGAGAATTACCGCATCAAATCCCGCACATACGGCTGTTCTTATTATAGAACCTAAGTTATGCGGATCTTCAACACCATCTGTAATAATAATTTTCTTATACTTTTTATCATTTCTGAATAAAATATCAATATTTTTATATTTAACGGGAGAAACATACGCAATTACCCCTTGATGGGCATATTCTTCATACTTTATAAATTTTTCTCTGGGAAGAAATTGATATATAATTCCTTTTTCCTTCGCAAGTTCTATTATCTTGGATACTTTATTATTTTCTTTCATATTCTTCATTAAGATAATTTTACTTATACTGCGAGAGCTTTCCCGAACCAACTCCAATACATTATTTCTGCCGAAAATAAAATTTACCATACTTTTTCCTGTAGAATTGTAAACAACTTCAATTATTATACATTAAATGGTATAGTTATAAAATAAAATTCATACATTAAGTTTCTTGTCAAAAATGCAAATATAAAATATTATAAGTATAATACTGGTATAGGTATAAAAAACGGGTTAATTATGAATAATATGTTAGAAAAGTTGGGATTTAAAAAAAGAGTACATGTCGGGATTTCTCTATCGGCTAATAATTTTGTCGAATTGGTTTGTGTTGACAAACAAACAAAAACTGTTATTAAATATGCCTCAGGCAATATAAAATATAACAATGCAATAAGAGAAATTATTGACTTTGATGAATTTGCAGAAGTTATTGAGAACTTATTTGAAGATGCCGGGCTTAATCCCAGCGAATGCAGTGTTACATTAAACATGCCTAATGTACATTTTGGTATTACATCTTTGGATAATACATCAGAAACTCCGTTTATTGTAGAAAATCTTGAAGCGGAAATAGAAGATTTATATATATTTAAGAGAAATGAACCGATTATTTCTTATTCAATTCTCGACAGTGCTTCAGGTCGCGGGCAAAAGAATATAGTATATAGTGCAATACAAACAAAAGTTATTGGTAAATTGCTTGAAATATTCGACAGTCTTGAAATTGATTTGGTAAGAATAGATACTTCGTATTCTTCAATGCTGAAAGCAATACAGTTTTGTGACAGATTTAACAGATTTATACAAAAAGAAGAAAAGACCTCAATTCTTCTGATTACACCAAACAGCTGCTGTTCTTTCTATCTAAACGGAAATATTCTTGTTGACAGTTTTGAAGAACCGCTTGCAGTAAAATCTTTCTCGACGGAAGAAGTCTATTCAACAATTTCAAAAATAGCATCAAATGTAATATCGAAAAACAAACCGCTGTCATTATTAATAATAAGTGAAACAGATGAAGTAAATTCGGAATTACTATCTCAACGCCTAAATTTTGAAGGCGAAATTGAATGTATCAATAAAAGTATAAATGCAAATGATCAATTTATTGATATAGCAGGCGGCAGTGCAGATATTGATGCAAACATGATTTCTTATATGACAATAGAAGCAGTCGGCGCGGCCGTATCCGATTTTGATGATTATCCGCTAAATATAAACTTCTTACCGCCTGAAAGAATAAATAATAACTTAGTCAGCGTCGGAGGATATGAAGTAGATTTTTATAGATTTGTTACCGTATTAGCTTTAACAGCAGTTTTAGCAGGTATAATACTTGGAGGTATTGTTGTTTTATTCTTCCAGAACCAATTAAATGCTATGACTGACACAAACAGCTCTTCAAAACGAAAAATTGAAGTATTTAAGAAACGTATAGATGATAACGAAAAAACACAAAAACAAAATATATTCCCCGTGTTAACGAAAATACTTGAAAATAATAAATCCGTTATAGGTGTATATTCCGCCCTTTCAACAGAAATCCCCGAATCTGTATACATTAAAAAATTCGTTACAAACGAACAGGGCGGTATAGGGATTCTCGGAGAAGCAAAAACAAGTGAATCCGTTGATGCTTTTGTAAAAGGACTAAGAGAAAAAGATGACGGATTAATATTATCTAAATTGTCTGTTAATTCAAAAGATGATATCATCCCAGCCAAAATCCCAAATGGTTTCACTTTTGAAATAAAAACATCGGATATTGATGTTGCTCTTAATTTAGAAGAAGAAATAATAAGAGCAAACATTAGGAACACAATGTCAAATATAAATAGCAGAAGCAGACAAACACAAACTTCTTCGCCTTCATCATCTTCTCAGGAAAAAAGAACAAGCAGCAGGAAAAACCTTACCCCGCCGCCTTCTCCGATAATATAATAAATTAATAATTATGAGTAGAGGAAAATATGAATAAAAAAAATAAACAACTTATCCCGATATGTTTTTTGACAGCTATCATAATATTTGTCTTAATCATATTTACAATTACAAAAACAATTTGGGAAGAATACTCCGAAGCAAAAGAAATGGCAGAAAGATCGACAAAAGAATTGCAAACTCTTGAGGAACGATATGATAAGACACAACAAATAAGAACTCAAGAAGAAGTTAAATTAAAATCCATAAAACAGGTTTATCAATCAGATCTTAATTCTGCAAATGAAAATCTTGGTATGTTTGGTACAATGTTTGAAGATATAATAAAGCGCATTCAATATAACGGTTTATTAATACGTTCTATTGAATATGATATGCATCCCTCAGGAGATGCCGTATTTAGCGGTTATTCCGACCAATATAATGTATGTGAACTTAAATTCTTTCTTGTCGGTTCATATGCGCAACTGCAAGCTTTCTTAAACGAAATGAATAATAACTTTGAATATTTAATATCTTTTTCTAAACTTAATATAACAGCATTTACGGGTAATACCGATTATATACTTGTAAATATGTCAATTACTTTATATTCAAAGAAACCTTTAAAATAATTTTATTTTATTTGAAAAGAACATTTACTGCATTGTGCTTTAGGGTGCAATGCAATATTATTATTAAGATCAATTAAACGCACAATTTTAGTATTCAGTGTTGAACCGCAGACAGGACATCTTAAATTCTCTATACTACCGTCTAATATTGCATTTTTTGTATCCTGAATATATTTTGTACTGACACTATCATAAATATCAAGCATTATTCTTTCATATTTTTTTATATCCGAAGGGTTAAGTTTAAGCCCTTTTGCCAATTTTTGACGTACAGTAGCAGACAAAAATAAATCTTTGCCTGATTCAATATCTTCTATTTGTTCAATCGTTAAACCAGACCTTTTTGCAAGCCCCGGAACAGAATATCCAGCTTTTTCTCTTATTTCTCTTATATATTCTGACAATGACTTAGAATATGGCATTATGCGCCTGCTTTTAACTTTCTGGCCTCAACAATATCATTCCATAAAGCAACAAGAGTGCTTGCAAAGAATATACTTGAATATGTTCCGATTATAATACCTAAAATCATAACAAGAACAAAATCTTTTGTTGTAACACCGCCGAAGAAATATAAAGCCCCCAAAGTAATCAATGTAGTTAATGATGTATTTATACTTCTTGCTAGTGTTTGATTTACGGAAGCATTAACTATATCATCATACGTTGCTTTTTTAGAATAGAACTTCAAATTTTCTCTTATACGGTCAAAAACAACAATGGTATCATGTACGCTAAAACCAAGTACTGTAAGTATCGCGGTTACAAATAAGCTGTCAATGTGAACACCATACATTAACCCTAATATAGAAAATACACCTATTACAAAAATAACATCATGGAATAAAGCCAGAAACGCCACAAGTGCAAATTCAAGATGGAATCTTAATGTAAGATACATAACTATAGCTAAAAGTGCCAAGCCCACCGCTATCATGGAATTAATAAACAATTGCTTTCCAAGTAAGGGTCCTACAGAATTAACCTGAACAATATGTGCATCAGGATAATCTGCTGATATAATTTCCGAAACTTTATCAATACTTTCATTCTGACCTGTTTCTGAGAACTGAGTTCTTATTGAAAGAATATTTTTAATTGTACTCTGGTTCGGATCCGTATTAACAGGTTTCAGTACCTGAACAACAGGATTCTCAATATTTTTTTCAAGTAATTTTGCTCTTATCCTTCCAATTTCTTCAACAGAAACTTCCTTCCCGACAGAATATTGAATAATTGTACCTCCTGTAAAATCTATACCGACTAACAGCGGAGTGTGTGTGGGATAAACTTTCATTGACCAGAACATTGCAAACAGACCTGGCAAAAGCAGTATCACAGATAAAGTGAGCCAAATCCATCTGTATTTTATTACATTTATTACTTTTTTTGTGTTTAAAACACTGTATGACATTTTGATCTCCTTAAAAATTAATCTAAAACACCAAATTTAGCCTTTTCACGTTTAGTTTCCGAAGCCTCATATGCTTCATTAATATCAGATTCTTTAAGTCCGAATAAAGCGGGATGTTTTAACTGTCCCGTACCAAACATTAAATGCATAAAATTCTTTGTAACGGTAATTGCCGAAAACATACTGACCAATACACCTATAGCCAGAGTTAAGGCAAATCCTTTAACAATATTTGACCCGAGGAAATAAAGTATAACACAAGTTATAATTGTAGACATATTCGAGTCAAAAATACTTGTAAAAGCCCTGTCAAATCCGGCATTTATTGCAGTAAACAAAGTTCTTCCCGATTTTAATTCTTCTTTTGTTCTTTCAAAAATAAGTATATTAGCATCTACCGCCATACCTATACTTAAAATAAAACCTGCAATTCCCGCTAAAGTAAGAGTAACCGGAACCATCTTAAATATTGCAAATACAATTAAAGAATAAATTATTAATGCCACATCAGCAATTAATCCGGGGACTCTATACCACAGAACCATAAACAGCATTACCGCACCCAGCCCTATAAAACCGGCCATTTCACTTTTTGCCAAACTGTCAGCTCCTAAAGTAGGACCTACCGTATTTTCTTCAATGATTTTTGCAGGAACGGGAAGCGCACCTGCATTAAGTAAATCCACTATTTTCTTTGCCTGATCATGTGTAAATTCGCCTGTAATCTGGGCATGCCCGCCTGTTATTTCCTGTTGTACAATAGGTTCAGAAATACTTTCTCCGTTAAAATATATAGCAATAGGATAACCTTTAAATTCTCTTGTAAGTTTTGCAAATTTAGAGGCGCCTTTACCGTTAAATTCTAAAGTAATAAGCCATCTGCCGGCATTATCGGTGCCAACAGCCGCTTTATTCAAATCTTCTCCTGACAATCCCGATGATTCCCAGCCTATAGCATCACCATTCTCATTAATAACAGGTTTCTTAAATTCAAGTTCGGCTGTCTCGCCTAAAAACTCTCTTGCCAGCTTGGGATCAGATACATTAGGTATTTCAATTAAGAGGCGTTTATCCCCCATTTGCTGAACCATTGTTTCTGAAACACCGAGAGCATTTATCCTGTTTTCAAGTGCTGATTTTAAACCATCCATCATATCCTGTGTGATTTTTGAAATTGTTTCCGTCGTCTGTGCTTCAAGTACTATTCTTGAACCGCCGACTAAATCTAATCCCAAAGGAATCGGTTTAACTTTTATAATTACAATGGAAATGATAGTTAAAATTACTATCGCCCAGAACATAATTATTTTATTTTTCATAAATATCCCCTGTTAAACAATAAAATACTTTTTAATTTTAACAAAAAAATTATTTACAAACATAAAATAATAACATTTGTTGCAAAAAATTTAGATTGGCAATAACTATTTTGAAATACCAATACCTTTCGACGTTTCATTTTTATCCGAATTATGCTTTATAATTCCTGCAGAAATAAAGAATACCGTCACAGCAGCAATTACAGCCGCTAAATATTTAAACTGTTTTGTCTTTGTAAAAGGAATTATTTTTTCTTTTATAAACATATTAAATTTATCTGTATTATCTTTTATATTATTATTCCGTTGTTTTGAAATGCCGTTTCTTAAAACTTCAGGCGTTTCTAATGGCGATTTAAGACTATAACTGCCGGTTTGCGAGGGTAATTTTACGGATGCAAGCTCCTTTTTGCGTTCCTCTGCCGCTTTTAACGATGCTTCTATAACTAAAGCACTTTCCTTTGCTGATTTACCGGTAACAGAACTGCTAAGACTGCTGTAATACTTTTGTGCCTGCTCAGCTGTTCTTTTTGCTGTTTCTTCGGTTTTAATTCTTTTTAAAGCTTCCCGGTTGATTTGTTTCTGATATTCTTCTGATGCCTTTAATGCCGTTTTTATGACTTCTGCACTTTCCTTTGCTGATTTACCCGTTGTTACATCACTTAAAGAAAAATAATACTCTTGAGCTTGTTTTGTCGTTTCAGCGGCAATTTTTTCAGCTTCGGTTCTCTTTATTACTTCCGTCATAATTTTTTTTCGGTCAAAAGTTTTTTGAACAGCAGAAGCAGTTGACGAAATATTAGAGACTTTCGGAAGCTGCGTTGTTGATTGTAATACATCAGATGATGATAATTCAACAGCAGACTTTAAAAGAGAAGTATTCGAAGCTGCTGTTTTTACTATACCGGCACTTGCATTTATACCTTTTTGTTCCAGTGCCTTTTCATAGCTTTTTCCCGTTATCTCTTGAAACTTAGATATTATTGCATCAAGTTCAGCCTGAGATTTAACGCAATAGCATTTTTTGCTTAATTCTTTTAAGAGCTTGCCTTGTGGTGTTTCTCTATAATTCGCCGAGAAAAATTCACTCATTGAAAATCTTTCAATCTCGTTATGCAATTCAAGCGCACATCTTAAAAGTTCAATCTTATTGCCATTTTTTTCCAATAATTTCCTTTGCAGGGCATCCAAATCATCAAAGGCAGGTTTTAACCTCTTAATCTCCTTTGTAGAACGTTCAACAAAATCTTTTCCGCCAAATTCTATGCCCATATTACACCTTAAGATAGCATCTCAAAAGTCGTAAAAAAGGAAAATTTATTTTTTTGTTACAATAAAGTAATATTGTTTCAAAAAGTAAAGAAGATTTCCAAAGCTGTAAAAATAGTATAATATGTTGTAAAAAGAGGAAAATAAAAATGGCTGTAAAAGAAAAAGAAAACGAACAAACAACAAATATTTCGGAAGAAAGACAAAAGGCACTGAAAGTCGCCATAGATAAAATAGAAAAAGACTTTGGTAAAGGTTCAATAATGAGACTCGGAGATAAGCCCGCTGTTGCTGTTGAGACAATACCAACAGGAGCATTATCACTAGACGTGGCTCTCGGGATAGGCGGTGTTCCAAGAGGAAGGATTATTGAAGTATACGGACCCGAAGCAAGCGGAAAAACAACCCTTGCCCAGCATATTGTTGCGGAATGCCAAAAAAAAGGCGGGATTGCCGCATTTGTTGATGCCGAGCATGCACTTGATCCGGAATATGCAAGAAATCTTGGCGTAAACGTTGACGAACTGCTTATTTCGCAGCCTGATACGGGAGAACAGGCTCTTGAAATCACGGAAGAACTTGTAAGATCAGCTGCGGTTGATGTGGTTGTTGTCGACTCCGTTGCGGCATTGGTTCCTAAAGATGAAATCGAAGGAGCAATGGAAGATAAACAAATGGGGCTTCAGGCAAGACTAATGTCAAAAGCATTAAGAAAATTAACGGGGATTGTCAGTAAAACAAATACTACCGTTATCTTTATAAACCAGTTAAGAAAAAAAATAGGCGTCATGTAAGGAAGTCCCGAAACCACAACCGGCGGTAATGGGCTTAAATATTACGCAAGT
>CAZNEN010000011.1:53301-59496 GCA_964572355.1 uncultured Muribaculaceae bacterium | reverse complement strand
CTGCAGCGTGCATCGGATAAAGCTGTAGAGATACATATAGAAACAGGCAAGCGGTATAATGAATATACAAGACAAATAGAGCAATTACAGACACAATGCAGGGAAGAGGTGGCGGAGCTTGAAAAAAGGATGCCAAAGCCCAAACATCCTAAAACAGAACCTGTTTCTAAAACTGTTCCTAAAGCGGCACTAATAGCTGGAATAATTGCCGCTATAGGCACAGCATTAATAATTTTGTATAAAAAAGGAATCCTAAAAAAACTAATCCCATCAAAAAAAGAAACGGTGGCATCGGAAGCAAAAACACGGCAGACGGAGCAAAAACAAATACAAATACAAATACAACCGATTCAAACCTCCGAAGTCTTCAGTGATTTTATTTAAACGGCGGCAGCTCTTTCGCACCTGCGTTTAAATTTATTTATACTTAAATTTATAAATTTTATAAGGCTGATAAAAAATGGTCGTCTGAAAAAGGCGGCCATTTTAATACTTAATATTTCTATTTTACTACTATATTTACCAATTTAGCGGGAACTACAATTACTTTAACGATTTGTTTATCTTTTGTAAGCTCTTTAATCTTACTGCTGTCTAATGCAATCTTTTCAAGTTCTTCTTTTGGAGTTTCCGCGTCAACTTCAATTCTGTCTTTAACTTTTCCGTTGATTTGAACAACCAGAGTAATTGTGCTGTTTTTTGCCAGATTGTCATCATATTTCGGCCATTCAAGTTTATGTACGGAGTCTTTTCCTCCCAAACCGCGGTATATTTCTTCCGTCATATGCGGAAGAACGGGAGCAAGAAGCTTCAGGAAAGTAATAACTGCATAACTGAATACCGCTTTATCTACCGGCGAAAATTCGTTCTTGTTATTTAAATAATCATATATTACGTTTGTGAATTCTCTGTATTTTGAGATAACGGTATTAAACTGGAACTCGTTAGCAATATCCTGAGAAATTTTCTTAACTGCCATATGGACTTCTCTTACAAGAGCGTTGTTTTCTTTTGATAAAGTTGATATCTCGGGCAGATTATAATCAAGAACAATATTCTCCTGATATGCGGAATATAGTTTCCACAATCTGTTTAAGAATTTATAACAGCCTTCAACACCCGCATCAGACCAGTCAAAATCTCTGTTCGGCGGTGAATCGGATAATATGAACAGTCTTGCGGTATCAGCACCGTAATTTTCAAATATTTCATCGGGATCAACGGTATTTCCCTTTGATTTTGACATTTTAGAGCCGTCTTTTAAAACCATTCCCTGTGTCAAAAGATTTTTAAACGGCTCATCTATATTTATAATGCCTAAATCTCTTAAAGCTTTAGTGAAGAAACGTGAATATAATAAGTGCAATATTGCATGTTCTATACCGCCGACATACTGGTCAATCGGCGCCCAGTAATGCAGGATATCTTTATCAAACGGTGCTTTATCATTTTTTGCATCGGTATAACGATAAAAATACCAGTTAGAACACATAAAAGTATCCATTGTATCGGTTTCGCGCTCTGCGGGTCCGCCGCAAACAGGGCAGGTTGTATGTTTAAAAGTCTCGGATGTAGCAACGGGTGATTTGCCTTTAACCGTAAAATCGACATCTTCAGGCAGTAATACGGGTAAATCTTCTTCATTAACGGGAACCGTTCCGCATTTAGGACAATATACCACAGGAATAGGCGTTCCCCAGTATCTTTGTCTTGAAATCAGCCAGTCACGCAGTCTGAATTGGACTTTTGCCTCGCCGAATCCGCCTTTTACCGCTTTATCTATGATGACCTGTTTTGCTTTTTCATTATCAAGTCCGCTGCAATCTTCCGAATTTACAAGAATACCTTTATCGGTATAAGCTTCTTTTAACTCTTCAACCGGGGTTTGAGGGTTTTGAATAACAATTTTTATCGGAAGATTATATTTCTTCGCAAATTCAAAATCTCTATCATCATGTGCGGGAACTGCCATAACCGCACCTGTTCCGTATTCGGCAAGTGCATAATCTGCTGTCCATACTGGAAATTCCTCGCCGTTCAGCGGGTTTATTAAATGGGTACCCAGAGGCACGCCCGTTTTAATTCTTTCTGTAGAAAGTCTTTCAATTTCTGACATTTTTCTTGCATTTTGTCTGTATGCCTCAACTGCTTCTTTATTTTCAGGCGTTGTTAATTTTTCAATGTCTTTATATTCGGGTGCTACAACAAGATATGTTATACCGTATGCGGTATCGGGTCTTGTTGTATAAACCGGAACTTCAAGTCCTTCAATTTCTTTTACTTTAAATCTTAAGATGGCACCCTGCGAGCGGTCAATCCAGTTTCTCTGCATTGTTTTAACGCTGTCGGGCCAGCCTTTAAGTTTGTCTATATCATCTAAAAGTTCCTGTGCATAATCTGTTATTTTTAAAAACCATTGGGAAAGATATTTTCTTTCAACCTGTCCGTCGCATCTCCAGCATTTGCCGTCAATTACCTGTTCATTTGCAAGAACGGTTGCACAGTTATTACACCAGTTAACAGCAGCTTCCTTTTTATAGGCAAGTCCTTTTTTAAACATTTTTACAAAGAAATACTGAGTCCATCTGTAATATTCGGGCAGGCATGTTGTAACTTCTCTGTCCCAGTCGATCATAAGCCCCAGAGCTTTTAACTGTTTTTTCATATACGCAATATTATCGAGAGTCCATTTTTTGGGGTTTGCACCATGCTGGATTGCCGCATTTTCCGCAGGAAGTCCGAAACTGTCCCAACCCATCGGATGAAGTACATTAAATCCGTTCATTCTTTTATAACGTGCTATTACATCAGAGATTGTATAATTTCTTACGTGTCCCATATGAAGTTTACCCGAAGGATACGGAAGCATTGAAAGAATGTAGTATTTTTCTTTATCAAAATCGTTGTATACTTTGTTTATTTTTGTTTCGTCCCAGTGTTGCTGCCATTTTTTTTCAATTTCCTGCGGATAATATTTATCTTTAATCACTGCACTCTCTCCTAATGTATTATCTTATAAAGATTATATTCTAAACATAAAAAATTATTGAAAATAATTTAAAAAAAATGAATAACATTATTATAAATTTATGCTCATAATGCATATTATACTTTGAGACTTTTGTATCGGATAATGAAAATCCTTTACTTTTATTTTTTTATCATTAAATCAAAGTATATATGGATATAAAAATATATGATTAAAAAAATTATTATCATTTTTTGTTTGATTGTTTTCAGTGCTTCACTGCCGTGTATTGCGGAAAATTATACTTCTGATAATATTTATCTGGCTTATAATTCTGCAAGTTCTTTAAAAAGAGAATTAGATTCATATGAAAGAGAAATTAAGTCAAATGAATCTAAAATCAGGAAAATAAAATATTCAAAGAAACTGAGTAGCAGAGAAAAAAGAGCAAAAATAAGCAGACTTGAGAGCAGAAACAGACTGCTGAAAAGAAAAATATCCCGAATAAAATCGGAGTATTTAAGGGCAATATCTTAGTTTCATATTATCTGAAAGAGAACTTTTTCAATAATCTTATTTAAATCAATATCCAGACATATTAAATTTTCGCACGTAGTCTGTCTTTTATCCCATAAACAAGGACGGCAGTCTGAATTATTTGTAATTGCAATAAATTTATCGGAATCCGGCAGAAGTTTATTCTCGTCAGTCGGTCCGAAGATTGCAACAGTCTTTGTTTCCGTTGCAACTCCTATATGCATTGGTGCAGAGTCCGAACATATTAATACCTCCGACTTTTTAATCAGTACGGCAAGGTCATAAATATTTTTTGTTTTACCGAACATATCCGTAAAATTTGTTAAATCTTCATTTTCTAAACTTTCACGAATTCTTGAAATACACTCCGTATCGTCGGGTCCTCCCGCAAGAGTCACATTAAATCCTTTTTTTAACAGCAGTTTAATTAATTCTGCCCATATACTCCCGTCAAAAATTTTAATTATATTTCTGGAAACGCTTATTTTACTTACTCCTGGATGTATCAGAATTGAATTTTTTATTTTATCTTGTTCATTTATTTGTATGGAAGGAAGTTCAAAATCACGGTTTGTTATTGGTGCGGCAAGGTCAAAATACATTTTTGCCGCATACTGCTTTTTATTTAATGGAACGGCAATTGTCAAAAGTTTTTCGGATATTCTGCCCGTTTTATAACCTATTCTTTCTTTTATTCCGGTTAGAAATAATAAAACAGGGATTAAAGGATTTGCTCCGGACGAAATAACTAAATCATATCCTCCCGTTAAAGCTTTGAAATACAATTTCAGCATTTCAGCATATTTATTTTTTGTTTTTATATCAACACAAAAATATGAATCGATTAAATTCGTTAATTGAATAAAGGCTTTGCTTCTTCCTTCCAGACATAATGTTAATTTTGCTTTGGGATAAGTTTTTTTTAAACTCTGAATTACGGGCATAAAAAGAATTTCATCACCTATGCCGCCAAAATTAATCAGTAATATATTTTTATAAGAATTCATTTTAGAAAGGCTTGGTTTGATTTAATTTTTTTCTTAATTCTCTAAAGCGTGCAATATCTTCCTGCGCTTTACCGGATTCTCTGAATACTACCTGGCTTGAAGGATGAACCATCATGATACAGTCAACATGAATTTCCAAAAAATTATATCTTCTCGGTGGAACGGTAGAATTTTTAGCCGTTATCTCTGCATTTGTTACAGCAAGAAAACGCTTCTCTTTATCATTTAATAAATCGGTTAGTTCCCTGTTTGTTTTTGTATATTTAGAAACATGAACGGTACCTTTTATTTCATGGTCTGCCGTTATAATAATAACCTCTATTGGGACCGTATCTAATTCTTTAGCCATTTTTCACCTTCTAAATCAAATTACAAATAGATTATATTATAAATTTGTCCATATTACCAGTTGTTATTTATTTAACAAAAAATTAATGTTTTATATGGAATGTTATTTTTTTGTTAAAAATAAAAAAAAATCGCAAAACGGAGTCATAATCTAAAGTGTAAGAGGTAAAATAATTTGAAAGGAGAATATTATGAGATTCTTAGTTAAAAAAACACCCGACGGTTTTATAAAAACGGTTAATGATGAAATAAGTTCAATTTTAAGCCGTAACTTTGACAGCCTGTTTCCCGAATATGTTTATTCGGATGAGATATCAAAAATGGCTATTCCTGTAGAAATAGAAGAAAAAGAAAAAGAATATCTGCTTAAGGCGGAAATTCCGGGAATTAAAAAGGAAAATTTGGATATTGACATTGATAAAAACCATATTGTTATTAATGCAAAAAAAGAAGAAGAAACCAAAGAAGATACAAAAACGTACAGAAAATCCGAATTTCACTACGGTGAATTTTCAAGATCGGTTTATTTCCCGGAAGACATAGATGTTGAAAAAACACAGGCGAAATTAGAACACGGTATTTTAAGAATAACGGCTCCGAAAGCAGAAGCGGAAAAAACAAATAATAAAAAACTTACTGTTGAATAATATCACTCATTCAAAAAAATTTAAGGAGGGTTTTTACCCTCCTTTTTTATTTAAATTGTGCCCGATGGGAGTTGAACCCACATCTAAAGACTTCGGAGATCTTTGCTCTATCCGGTTAAGCTACGGACACAAAAATATATATTAATTATACAAAAAAAACAGCTTATGGAAAATTTTTGAACGAAATTTTGCCGTAAAAAATATTTTTATTATATTCTAATTAAGCAAATCTTTATGTATTTTATAAAGCATTTTTAAATGTTTTTCATCGGGGTTTTTTAAATAATTTCTAAATTCTGATTTTATACAATTAATATCCTGCAGGGAATCAAAATTAAACAATTCTTTGATTTCAACATTTAATGCATTTGAAAGCATAACAATTAACTCAAAAGACGGATTTGCACCCGCAGTTTCTATCTTTGAAATATGATTGGTGCTTCTTCCTACCATTTCTGCAAGTTTTTCCTGTGTGAATCCTCTCTTTTCTCTTAAATATGCAAGCCTTGCAGCAAACAGCTCTTTTGTATTTTTCATTAAAAATACCCCATTTTTATAAATGTTATATTTAAATTAACTTTATATAAATTGAACAATGTAATTGTTTTGTGTATAATTCTAATCATTACATGATTACTTCTGTAACAAAAAGGCTAAATATGGGGAATAAAACACTTGAAAAAATTTT
>CAZNEN010000011.1:0-53201 GCA_964572355.1 uncultured Muribaculaceae bacterium | reverse complement strand
TTATTATATTGACAAAAACAACCCTTTATACAAAGCAAAAATAAAAGACGGATTTGTTCGAATACTGTTGACGCATAAATGTAATGCAAAATGCAGCTTCTGCCAGCACTGGACATGGCCGAAAGAAAGATTTAATCAGGAATTATCTTATGACTTTGTATTTAAAGATATGGTGCCTCTGTATGAAAAAATAAAAATGCTTTCACTCTGCGGCGGAGAAATTACTATTTATAAGTATGGTTTGGAACTTGGAGAATTAATAAACAAAAAATATAAAAATATTACCATAGTAACGGAATCTAACGGTATAAACTTTAATGAACACTGGCAAAAATTGGCTGTCGAAGGTTTGTGGAGTACCAATTTTTCTATAAACGGCAGCTCCTGGGAAATATACAGAAAGGCTTGTTGGAAAGACGACTGCGCAAAAACGGCATATGAAAAAGCACAAAAAAATATTAAAAATTATATAACTAAATTAAAAGAAAAAAATTGGGAATGCTTTGCTCCAAGTGTATCAATGGTTATCAATAAAGATTCGGCAAGTGATGTTTATAATTTTTGCAAGTATGCGTTGGAAATAGGTGCAAGAAAAATAAATTATTATTTTGACCACAGAGAAAATCGTCTGGGCGGAGTAAGAAAGGTGCCTTACTTTGCAAATCCGGATATATCCCGTCCTGCGCTGCGCACATTAATGGAAATGGAAAGGGTATTAGCCAGGAAATTTAATATATATTTTCGATTATATTTACCGGAGCTGGAAGCCCCGCCCCTTCAGGCTGAGGTTGATGCAATGCCGATAAATAAATTAAGAGAGAAATACAAAGAATTGTTAGAACTTGCAAAAGGCAGAGATATGTTAAAAGAGCATAATGAAAGAAATCGTATTCGGCGTGAAGCCGGCAAAAAAGAATTAAGCTTTGACGAAAGTTTTAATGCTACACTCCGTTTGACAAAATTAAATAACAAAGATGTTTGTTTTACACCCTGGTCTTTGGTGGATATTAATGCCGCAGGAAAACTTTCTTTATGTTCCTGGGCAAGAAGTTCAACAAAATTTGATTTAATCAGAAATAAGAACGGCCGGGTTGATTGGGGTAAAACTTTAAATTCCAAAGCCTATATTACATACAGGAAACAACATTACAACGGTGACTTTACGGGTTGTCAGCAAAATTGCCCGATGAATGCTGAAAGCGGAGAAATTGTTCCTTTTCACAAATATGGATTTTTACGTGAGGAAGAATGAATGTTTTATAAAAAAGAACATAATAAATTATTTTTTGTAAAAAATATTAATAATAAAATAAATGACAGATTTAAAAGAGTTTATTGTTTATGCGGAATTAAACTTACGGTAAAAAACAAAGAAAAAATAAAATTTTATAAACAAAAAAAAGAAGAGCTTAATAACAAAAAAAGACTGGAAATATTCAATGCAAAATATAAAATGGTGCTAGAAGAGCTTAACTCAAACAGAAAAGATAAGAATCCGCTTCTTACGATAATTTTATTAACATATAACCATAAATCAACAATAGAAAAATGCATAGAGAGTCTTTTAAACCAGAGAACCCGATATGAGTATATAATTAAAATTTATGATGATGCGTCAACAGACGGCACAAGCGATATATGTCTTGAATATGCAAAAAAGTATCCCGAGAGAATAGAATATATACTGCAGCCCTTAAATACAAAAGGAGTACATTTTCGAAATGCCGTAATGTCAATAAAAACAAAGTACTGGTGCTTTATTGACGGCGATGATCAATGGCTTGGTGATGACAAAATCGAAACCGCTTTAAATTTTTTAGAGGCAAATCCCGAATATTCAATATATGCAAATGATTTTTATCATAATGTGCAAAATACAAAAAAATCATATTCTCACAAAATAGAAGGGATAAAATACGGAGATAGAGATGTTTCCATTGAAAACTATATATATTTGCATCCCTCCGCCCGAATTCACAGAAATAACGTTGACTGGAGTGAATTCAAAAATATGAGAATGTCTGATTTTTATTTATTTAATATTTCTTTAGCGAAAGGGAAATGTTTTTTCAAGGATGAAATAAAATCAGTGTGGAATTACACCGGTAAAGGTTCTTGGTCATCTTTTAACGCTAATATGCAAAAATATTCAAGCGTAATTCAAAACTTTAGCGTAAATTATTTTCTTAATTGGAAATACGATAAATTTTTTACCCGAAGGTCTGGAATTAAAAACCTGAAATTATTGAAACTGTTTTTAGGTAAATGGGGGGGGTGGAGGCTTGGCGTATATTTGACAAAACTTTCCGCAATCAGAAAAGAAGCCAGAAATATTAAAAAGAAGTACAAAGACATAGAAATATTATACAAACTAAAGGATGTAAGATGAGTTGTTCAACGTTCCGACGCGTAATAATAAAAGGAATAAGTTCGGTAGTACCGGAAAACGAAATAAACATATACGATGAAGCCCGATACTATGGGAATAACACAAAAAAGATTGACAGAATGAGAAAAATTGCCGGTTTTTACAAAAGAAGAGTTGTCGAAGAAGGAACGACAGCCTCTGATTTAGCGGTTCAAGCCGCAGAAAAACTGATAAAAGCTTCGGATATTGATAAAAAGTCAATAGATGCTTTGATTTTTGTCAGACAAAGACCTGATTATTCGCGGCCTGCGACCGCTTTTTATATTCATGAACAATTAGGATTGCAAAAACAAACATTTGCCTTTGATATATCTTTGGGCTGCACCGGATGGATGCAGGGTATGTTTGTTGCACATACCATGATAGAATCAGGTGCCTGCAAAAGAGTTTTATTGTTGGCGGGTGATACACCCACATCGGATATCCGCCCTGATAACAGAGTCAGTGCGCCTGTATTCGGCGACGGCGGGGCCGCAACTTTGCTTGAATATTCCGAAAATGAAAATTTATCCTTTTTTGATTCCGGAGCGGATGGCAGCGGTTTTGAAGCTATAATTACGCCGGCGAGCGGATATAGATTCGGATTGAAACAGCCTTTGGATTTATATATGAATGAGAACAAAGAACTGATGGAGCCTATCAGGTCAAAATACGGGCATGATTCAAGGATAACGGATTTATATATGGACGGTGTTCAGGTTTTTGATTTTACTATGAGAGAGGCGCCTGCTTCAATAAAAAGAGTTCTCGAATTTGCAAATCTTACCGAAAAAGATATAGATTATCTCATGCTTCATCAGGCAAATAAACAGATAATACAAACCGTGGCAAACCTGGCGGGCTTCCCTGAAGAAAAAGCACCTTACAGCTCTTTTGAAAATTACGGGAATGCCTCTGTTGTTTCAATTCCTATTCTTTTAAATCACATACTTGCTGACGGGAATAACAAAAAAAAGGTGCTTTGCTGTTCATTCGGCAATGGACTTGCATGGTGCAGCGGTATTTTTAATTTTGATAATGTATATTTTTCGGGTGTTCAAAACTATGCTGCACCTGAAAATAAGAAAACCCGGCAGGACTGGATTAATTACTGGAAGGAAAAAATTAAAGGAGAGAAAGATGAATAAAACAGAATTTTTAACTGACTTGGAAGATGTATTACAAAGAGAAGAACCCTGCAAAGAATCAGATGTTCTTGAAAATTATGAAGAATGGGATTCTTTATCCAAAATGGCGGTAATGGCCTATTTTGATAAAAATTTTGGAGTAAAAATAACACTCAATCAACTTAAGGAGATAAAAAACGTAAAGGATTTGATTGACCTTGCGGGAGAGAATATAAAATGATATCTTTCGATAAAGAGGATAAAATAATTGTCACGGGTGCCAGCTCGGGTATCGGTGAAGGTGTGGCATTGCAGTTGAATGAACTCGGCGCAACCGTTATTGCAATCGCAAGAAATAAAGAACGCCTCAAGACAATGAAAGAAAAATGCAAATATCCTGAAAATACCTTTATTGAAGTTAAAGATTTGACGGAAGATATTGAAGGACTTCCTTTATATGTTAAAGAACTAAAAAATAAATACGGTAAATTCAGAGGACTTGCATACTGCGCAGGGATTGTTCAGGTAAAACCCCTTCAGCTTCTTGATTTAACAGAAATAAAAAAACTATTTGATATTAATTATTTTGCTCCTGTTTTTATGATAAAAGGGTTTGCAGACAGAAGAAATAATATCGGAAAAGGAGCAAGTGCAGTTTGTATTGCATCTTTAGCTTCTCAATTTTCTTCCAGAGGCATGTCAATATACTCGGGAAGCAAAGCTGCACTTATATGTTCCATGAAATCAATTGCAAAAGAGTGTACTTCATCGGGGCTTCGTATTAATTGCGTTTCGCCGTCTGATATTAAAACTCCCATGGTATTAAATGAAGCGGCAGAATTTATGCAGGACAAAGAAAAAAAGTATCCGTTCGGATACGGTGAAGTTTCTGATGTATCAAATATGATAGTTTATCTTCTTTCCAATAAATCAAAATGGATTACGGCACAGAATTATGTAATAGACTGCGGGTATATGTAAAATGAAAAAGATATATGTAGTAGGCGGCAACGGATTTGCACGCGAATGTTATAAAAACATAAAAAAAATTTCCATGACGGACAGCAATATATCATTCGCCGGTTTTTTAGGCCACGGAGGCTACGGACACACCGTTAACTATCTTAATCTTCAAAAATTTTATAAAGGAGAAGTCACCGACCATAAGTTTGAAGATAATGAATATGCCGTTATCGGGGCAGGCTACCCTAATTTAAGAAAAAAGATTTTTGAAGATTTGCAAAAATTAAACATTAAATTTTATACATTAATTTCGCCGAACAGTATTGTTGATAATGATGTGCGGCTCGGAGAAGGCAATGTTATTATAAATACAAGGATATCTTCTCATAATATTAAAATAGGAAACGGAAATCTTTTTAACGGCAATATAGTAATCGGTCATGATGTAGAAGTCGGTGATTTTAATTTCTTTGGTCCGCGTTCTCAGCTTTTAGGAAACGTAAAAGCAGGTGATATGAATCAAATAGGTGCAAATTCAATTCTTCTTCCCGGAGCTAAAATCGGCAGTTATAATAAAATTGCTCCGTTGAGTGCTGTATATAAAGGATGTAAGGATAACTGCTATATGCTCGGCAATCCCGCCTTAAAAATCGGAGCCGTCAACTGAATTTAATAGGGAATATAAAAAAGCTAAATCCTAAGTCCGCTTGACTTAGAAGAAATTTTGTTAAATGTTTCAAAGGCTTTAAATGTGTCATTTATATTAATGTAATCTTCGGCCGGTTGTTCTTTTATATTGGGTTTTTCAATTATTGATGTTGAATTATCATAATTTGAGAAGATATTAAAAACACTTTCGGGCGGGTCTTCTATTATTGGTTTTTCCGTATATTTAAACCTTTTCTTCCGCTTAATGCTTTCGGGAGTTTCTCCCATTTTTTCAAGCCGTTTTTTGTAAGATCTGTTTGCGAGCAGATTCTTTAATATAGGCATAACTATATTACTTGCAAGAATAGTATATCCGATAGCAGCCATAAGCAGATAACCGTTTCTTTGTCCGCTGATTTCGTCATAAGATTTTCCGTTGTAATATTTTCCGCAATCTTTTTCGTATAATGCATCAAATTTTGTAGTTATATTTTCCAGTGTATATTCATGAGATATTTTTTTTATATTGTGCGGTTTGACATTCATTCTTCTGGCTCTATTCTTTATAGCCACAGGTACCTTTTTTGAATTTCTCATATATGATAAAAGCCTCCAGGCTATATCGATGATAGATTCTTTTAACGATTTTATATGCTGGGTACTGTATAAATTCTCAGGCTTAACTTTTAAACGCGGACCTATTACTTTAGTTAATTCTTCTTTTGCAAATTTAGTTGTCCACTGACCCGAATCAAATTTTTTCATAAGAAAGTTATTCAGTATAAATGGAGGTATTATTGTTAAAATTAAGTCCAGTCCCAGTTCTTGCCATTCCTGAGTTATGAGATAATTATTATCTTCTTTGCTGCTGCGTTTGATTAATCCGCCTATTTGTGCAAGATGGCTTGACATAACCGATATAGCGTTAAAAACAAGCATTATGATTGCTGTTTCATGACTGTGATCATATATAAAATTTGCAATTTTGTGGCAGAAACCTGTTAATGCTTCTCTGCTGCAATAATTTTGGATGAAATTATAGACAGGAACTCCAACATTTTTTGCTAATATTGTCTTTGGATTCCTCATTTGGCTTTCTCCTCTTTAGAAACAGTTGTTGAGGAATTTTCAATAATTATTTTAATGAATTTAATAATTTTAATTTTAATATTCTTAAGTTTTTTCTTCCTTTCATCAATCCAATCATTGATTTTTTTACAGCGGCTGTCATAAACATCACTAAATGATTTAAGCCATGATTTGTTTTCTTTAACAACTCCCGAAATTAAATCCCGCAGGTCGCCGGTTAAAGGAACATCAAGTTTTGAATTGGAAAAAAGAACCATAAACAGGACGGCAAAAAGAGTTCCCAGTGTTTTATTATATTGCTTCATACGAAAGTTTACCAATTCGGGATTCTCGTTTTGTAAATCTAGGACTGCTTTGGGCAGAAAATACTTATTAAGCAGGCTGTGTTTATCCGGACCTATAAAACGATCTACAAATTTTGGAAACAAACTTCTTATAACAACACCCGTAAGGCCGCCGGCAATTGCCTTAGAAGCTGATTTTATGGCGGAATCTATTTTTTGATCATCCTGTGCAAATTTTAAATCTATTAAAGGCTGAAACATCAATGCAGTTACTGCCATAAACAATTTTTGTTCCGGCATATTGATATATTTTCCCGCAACTTTTCCTATTTTCCCTATAGATTCGGGAATAAATTTAGGATTTGCCGGATTTTTTTTGAAAGATTGTTGATAAGAAGCTTTCTTATCAGTATTGTTATAGGGAAAAGAATTTATTTTCATAAAATCATTTGTGATGTTAGCCTTACTTTCACATTCTTAAAAAATATAAATTAATATTATTGACATAATATTAATAAATGTTAAATTTTTTTTACAACTTTTAACTAAACCGCAATTTTTAAAATGTTTATATTTGAAATGATTACTATAGGAGATATTTATGAAAATTTCCGCAATCTCAAATTCATATTGTTCGTATGGAAAAAATTTAAAAAACAGTAAAAAATCATTGAATTCGGGAAAAAGTGAGATTCCTGCAAAAAATGAAAAAAAACAAAATACAGTGTCTTTTAAATCAATTTATCTTGAAAATAATACTGACATTGGAATAGGGGCAGAATATGCCACAACACTTAAATTTTCGAAAAGAGATGCATTATTATTAAATGAGATTGCTCAGGATTATCCTAATCAGGACTGTTTTATAAAACGCGGGGAAATATTAAAACGTCCGTATTTGGAATATAGAGAAAAACCTGTCGACGTTCCATTGTTTACTTTAGATATGTATGATCGTTATATTGTGACCATAAATCCCCATGATAAAGAATGTACGGCAGTACCTTTGATTATATATCCCGATTCAGAATATGGCGTTTTTATAGGTCTTACTGCTAAATTTTCCTTAAATCCGTCGCTCGTTTATACTATAAAGGCGGGATTTGAAGTACATAAAAAACTTCTTGATAAAAAATTCCAGATTTTGGAATCAGCGGGAAGATCGGATCCGGATTTGGGTGAAGACTCAGTAATAGAAAAAGCACATAAAGAAATTGAAGAAGTTGAAGTTGCAGTAACCAGATATCTGCTTGAGAATGCGTATACAGCTGCATTAAATCGTGATTACTCAATACGGATGTATAAATTGTTATCTCCAAAAATACGAGATGTACTTGATTCGAAAAGAAAACTTGACCTCGTAACAAGTGCGGCAAATAGACCAAAGTTTAATCTTGAAGAATTGGATAAAGAAAAAATTGATATATGTGAATATGCAACGCGAAATTTCCCTAATCTTAATGAAAATAAAGCCAGAATTGCAGAATTAACCGAATATATGTTAATGGTCGGAGGTATGGCTTTTGGCGATTGAGAAGCGAGCAGGACATAAGCCGGATTCTGTTTCTAAACAATCATCTGTCTTGGATAGAAGTTGCCTTCTATCTCCAGCGATTTTTCAAAAGACGGCGGGTCACCTTAGCCTTTTAGTCAATCTTGCACCCGAACGGAGTTTACCGAGCCGGTATTTCTCAATACCACTGGTAGTCTTTTACACTACCGTTGCACCTGAACCTTACGGTTGTTTACTTTTCTGTGGCACTGGTCCTGGGGTTGCCCCCGGCGGATGTTATCCGTCGTTCTGCCCTTAGGTGTCCGGACTTTCCTCATATAAAATAAATTTATACGCGATTGTTCGCCTGCTCTGTTTTATATTATCACACAAAATTATATTTTTTTAAATTTATCCGCTATTTCTTTAGGAAGTTTAATATTTTGTATTGACATCTGAAACTTTTTCATTTGTGCCAGCTTGTCTTGTTCTTCTTCAAGATTTCGTTTCGGTATTTTTATGTTCTTCATTGTTCGTTGGAATTCAGATTCCGCACCGCCGGAGGCTATATGCATTATTATGTCGTCAATATTTTCGAAATGTGTAGAGTATGTATTATTTAACGATGTAACCGTTGCTCCGTACGGAAGAGAATAAAGCCATTTAATCGAGTTTATATCACGTTTTGACAGCCTTACGACTCCGTATTGATGCGGTGTATACATTATGTCTTCGGGATTTTTGGAATGTCCCAAACCCAGAGCATGACCGATTTCGTGCAGTATTGTATGGAACACTTCGTTTTCATCCATATATTTGCGGTGGATTATCCCGTCCGATATTCCTATTTGAACTTCTGCGGAGTACAGCCTTGATTCTTTATCATAGCTGAAGGTACAGTTGCCTAAAGATTTTCTTTCAACTCGGCGCCACTCAATATTCATTTGCGACTCATTTAAATTATTTACCAGAAAGAAAGAAAATCTCCCTTCTCCGACTTTTTCCCAGGTATTGAAAGCCTCGATAACCATATTCATATATGCATATCTGTCGGCCGTTGTCATTGAGTACCAGCTGCAGGGCGCTATATATACAGGCATAGGAAAACATTGCTCAGGCCATCTTATTAATTTACCGTTTTTTAAATTTTCATTCAGATATGTAAGTCTGTGCATTTAGTTATTTTCTCTTTTTTCTTCCCGTTTTATAAACTCGCACATTTCTTCAAGTCTTGTATCTTCCATTGCTTTTATAAGTTCGTCCGCATTTTTGAATTTGCCTAAAGCAAAACCTGTTTCCGCAAGAAGTACACAATCATTGCAGAGCCTGTATCTGCCGTATTGAATTGACCCTGCAAGCATTTTTGTTTTTCCGCAGCAGGAACATTCAAAATATTCTTCCGCAAGCGACGGGTCTTCTTTCAAATCATCAAGACGCATTTGTTCCGCAACAGCCTGCATATCCTCTATTATTTTTAATTGTTCTTCTTTATTCATATTATTCCCGCCTATATTCCCAGTATACCATATTTCACTTATTCTGAAATATATTCAAAATATCAGCTTATTTTCAATTAAACCGTTTATTATCCTAATTTACTCCGGAGTCTGATTTGTATACATACAACTTAAATTTTTCCCCGATTATACATTCAAGTTTATATTTTCTCTTTATGAATTCAAATATATCTTTTCCCCAGCTGTTATAAAACGAGCTTTGATTAAACCATCCGTATTGGATATTTGATATGATTATGTATTCAATATTTTCTGTATTAAGGCTGTTTATTATGTTTTGTGATTTGAAAATTTCAACATTCGGAGGAATAAGATAATAATATTTATTATCGGAATTTCTGTCCGTTAAATAGTTTATAATACTGCCTTCGGGTATTATTAATATTCTGTCCGAAGATTTAGTGTTGTTTTCTATATATGAAATAAGTTCTTTTGTTGAATCATAAAAAACGTTATTGATTTTTACCGTGCCTTTTTCTGTTCTTAAAGCAGGGAAATTATTGTGTCTGATATCATATATTGAATAAGAAATGAACAGTAATATGCATATTATGGCTAAATATTTACGGCTTTTAGCCGATTTATTATAAATCAGAGCAATAACTGCTGTAAATATTAATGGCAGGAAGTAAGTTCCGTATATTTCCAAAGAAATACAGCCGACACATTTTATTGATATAACAGCTGCGGTTGATATAAGAATAAATATATCAATATCTTCTTTTGTACGGGTATTTTTATGGAATATAAATTTATAACAGTAAAATAAAAATATTAAAACAATTATATATCCGAAAGAGTTAAACAAAGTTGGAAAATGCGGGTGTATGATTGATAAAACGGCGTTTTTGAAAGATCCCGCCGAGGGAATAAATCCCGAATAATAATAAAAATACCGCACGGAAAAAGATTCGGAAAGTGCAATCATATTTTTAAGACCGTATATCAAATTGTGTATTGAAATATTCTGCACAAAGAGAATTAAAACGGAAATAAAGGGAAATATCAGCAGTGATGTTATTGAAAAAAGTATGTTTTTAAAGTCGGTTTTTTTATAAATTAAGCAGATAAAAATTATAATTATAAAACCCGAATATTCATATTTACATGAAAGAGAAAATCCCATTAACAGACAGGATAAAAATAAAAACAAGAATTTTGATGATTTTATAAATTTAAGAAATAAGTAAAATGACCACAAAAAGGCTGCTGCCGCATATACTATGGAATATGAATAGGGAGTTATATAATTTGAAATTGACGGGAAAAATACGCAGGATGATAAAATAAATAAACAGACGGATACGGCAGTATATTTATTTGTATATTCTTTTGCAATTAAAAAAATCGCAAAAACACCTGCTAAGGAGCCTAAAAATCCCATAATATGAAATGTGCTTAATTTATTTCCCGATAAAAATAATGCAGCGGCATTAACCTGGTATCCTAAAGGTGCATATACATTAAATATATCTTTATATAATACCTTGCCTCTCAGAATTTGTTCTGCCGCATAGAACTCTCTGCCTATATCGGAAAACGGCGAATAAATATTGTTATGAAATAATATAAAGCCGGCTGAAGCAAAAGCTAAAATTATTAAAATATGTAAAATATCATATTTTTTTATAAATTTTATAAATTTATTTTCCATTTTTTTCTTTCTTTTTATATACGGCAATCCAAAAATCGCTGCCGAATACGATTGGTTTTTCATAGTATTTGGGAATTAATGCACATATTTTCGTACCGAAGCTCTCACAAAAATATGTTTCTTTGTAATTATTATATGACATAGGCTGTATTATGATATAATCAGGCAGATTGTTTTCCAAATCTTTTACTATATTCTCTTCTCCGAAAATTTCAATGTTCGGCGGAATCAGATAATAGTAATTTTTATCTGACATTCTGTCCGATAAAAAATTTATCATTGCTCCTTCAGGAAAAACCGTAATTTTATCGTTTCTTGCCGTATTGTTCTTTATATAATAAAGAGTTTTATTTATTGCTTCGGTTTTTTCTTTATCAACATATATTGTACCTTTTTGAGTATTTATGGGCGAAGGAAAAGCGAATAGTCTTCTTGCATAATTGGATAAAGAAAATAATATAATGCCTAAAATTAATAATATATTTAAAGTTATTATAAATTCTTTTAATGCAATTTGCTCTTTAAAAAATTTCGGAAAATAATGTACCGTGAATACAATTAATACAATAAAAAGAAAAGGGAAGAAAAAATTTCCGTAATTGGCAAAAGATATATAGCAGATACTTTTAAAAGATATAAGAACCGCTGATATATTTAATATTAAGAACATTTTATCAAAATCATCGTATTTAAATTTCTTTTTTAGTATTAAAAGAAGAAGGATTATAAAACTGCAAATACCTGTCTGGCAAAAAAAGGCAGAATTACTTTCATAAAAAACGGGAAAAAGTATATATATACATAAAACTGAAAATACGGCTATAGAAAATATTTTTATATATTTAATTTTGAATTTAAGCAAAATATTATAAATCAGCAAGAAAGAAATAACCAGAAAAGAGAAGGTTTTAATAGAATATATTATTAAGTTTTTACAAGACCATTGGGAAGGAATTAAACCTTGAGTTTCATAGCATATTTTAACGCTTTCAAGTCCGGAAAGATTCAGCATATATATAATTGCACTGTGCAAATCGGATAATTCGCATCCTTGAAAAATAAGAATACTTAATGAAACTGAGGGTACAAAAAGAAAACATAAGAAACATATTATTTTCTCTTTTATATTGATATGTTTTATAAACGGAATTAAAAAAATTACTAATGCGAAAAAAATATACTCATATTTAAAAGATATGTTCATCCCGAAAAAGAAAAAAGATAGTGCAAGATTAAAAAAATTATCATTTTGTATATATTTAAGAAGGAAAAATAATGACCATATAAAGGCTGTCATTGCATAAACAATGGAATATGAATAAGGAAAAATATAATTGTCTAAAGATATACAAAATGCGGATGCACTTGATATAAATAATGTCATTAACAGAGGCAGAAATGTATGTTCTTTTAAAAATAATCTGCATATCATAAAAAATCCCGTAAGGAATAAAATACAATTAATAAATCCCGCAATATATAGTGTATTAAGGCTTTCTTCGAATAAAAAATATAAAAATGCATTTAATTGATATCCCAAAGGAGCATACACGTTAAATATATCTTTGTATAATATATTTCCGTTATTCATTGCCATAGGTACATATGCTTCTCTTGAAGTATCTATAAAAAACGTTCCGAAACGAGCATATCCCGAAATAAAAAGAATCAAACAAAAAACAAAAATACAAACTATGGAAAAATTAAAAGAATTAATATATTTATTATTGTACATTACATATCCATACCAAATTAAATTTATATTAAGTATATCAAAATAACTGTTTTTAGACTATTATGTGAATATGAAATTTCAGAGATTATCAAATATAAATACAAAACGGGATGCCTGGGTTGAAATAAACCTTGACGCGATTGAACATAATATTCTTGAATTAAAATCTTTTGTTAAGCCTTATTCAAAAATACTTGCCGTGGTCAAAGCGGATGCATACGGACACGGCAGTACAATGATAACACCGACTCTTCTTGCTTCGGGGGTTGATTGTCTGGGTGTTGCATCTATTGATGAAGGAATGGAACTTAGAAATAATAAATTTACATGCCCGATTCTCGTACTCGGAGCAGCACCCGTATGGGCATTTGATTATGCAGCAAAAAATAATATTTCTTTATCTGTTTTTTTGGATAATCATATTCAGGCGGCCGAACTCACTTATAAAAAAACAGGATTAAAAACCAAAGCTCATATTAAATTGGATACAGGCATGAATAGGATAGGGGTTATACCAGAAAAAGCTGTAGGCTTTATAAAAAAAGTACAAAGTAATGAAGCAATCGACCTTCAAGGTATATTTACGCACTTTGCGTGCAGTGAAGATGTGAAAAAGACCGAGCAGCAGATTAAAATATGGAATGATATATTATCACAGGTTAATACTGATAATTTAATCCTGCATTGCTGTAATACCGCCGCTGCGATAGCCGGTTATAACATAAGTAATTGCAATATGGTAAGATTCGGGTTGGCTGTATACGGACTGCTGCCTGAATTGCCTTCTTCTACAAAAAAAATCCCCGAATTAATACCCGCTGTGAGTTTAAAAGCAAGAATTATAAATATACATACTGCATATAAAGACTCGGGAGTCAGCTATTCTCACAAGTATGTGACCGAAAAAGAAACATTAATTGCTACGATTCCTGTCGGTTATGCCGACGGCGTTGACAGAAAATTATCAAATAATATGTACGGAATAATAAACGGGAAAAAAGTTCTTCAAATAGGTAATATAACTATGGATCAAATGATGTTTGACATCACGGGGCTTAATGTAAATGAAGGTGATATAATAACGCTTCTCGGAAATGATGGCGGTGAACATATTTCCGTTAATGAATGGGCAGAAAGACTCGGAACCATTAATTATGAACTTGTCTGCCGGTTAAAAGCCAGATTATCAAGGGTTTATACTCGTTAATAATTAAACATCGTCCGAATTAACCGTAAATTCTTCATTATTAACTTCTCTTATAAAGGCATTCCAGGCATTGTAATAATCGGCAAGAGCATAAGTATGAGCTATAGTAATCATTCTGTACGATTCTTCCATTGTAATTAATGTTGTTAAATCCGTAGTCCCTTCTTTATAGCTTTTTCTTGAAGCGTTAATAAGTTCTTCGGAGCTTGATAAAAGTTCTTCGTTATAATAATTCAGATTTTTTTGAGCAGTAAGAAATTTCTCATAAGTCTTTTTTAAGTCGTTTACTGCTTTATTTTCAACTGATGCATAATTTAAGTGAGCCTGCTGTAATTTAAGTTTTGCATTTTCTATCTCCGGTTTATAATTATATAAAACCGGCAGGTTAACAAGATTAACACCTACATAAGCTCCGTTTTTAAATACACCTTCTCCCGATTGTCCGGGATTTTGATAACTGTATCCGCCTTCAACCTCTATATCGGGAACTTTTTGCCTTAATACTACAAGAAGATTTTTTTCTGCAACCTCAATCTCCTGCAGGGCAATTTTTATATCATAACGATTGTTTATTGCTTCATTTGAAATGATATCAAAATCCGGCATTTTTGCATCCGGTTTCGGAATTAACAAAGGCTTATAATCATCCGTAAAATGGTCTTCAATAGTGTCATAAAAACTGTCAGGACTGTTAATTACTTTATTAAATTCATATAGCGCAGTTTTAACATCATATTTAGCCGAATTAACTTGGGTTATAATTTGATTCAAAAGCAGCTGCGCCTGAAGAACATCTATTTGTGTAACATCACCGGTTTTATGTTTTTCTTTTGCAACTTGCAGCATTGTATTTAATAATTCTTCCTGCTCCTGCATTGTTGTTAATACGGATTTACTTGCAAGCAGATTTGTATAGGCTTCTCTTACATCCATTCTCAAATCAAACTCTAGATATTCAACATTTCTTTCCGCAAGATTAAAAGTAGACTTAGCAAGACTTTTTCTTACTCCTCTTTTGCCGAGTTCAACTGTTTGAGATACTCCTATCTGCTGCGGATTGCCTTTTCCGGCTTTGCCAAAATTATAAAAAACTCCTATTCCGGGATTCAGAAGTCTGTTTGCCGTTCTTATATTGTTTTTTTCAATATTGATATTTAATCTGGATGATTGAATGTCTAAATTATTTTTACTTGCAATATTAACTGCTTCTTTTATCGTAATCTTGTCTGTATCAATGATTGCGAAGCAGGAAACGGCGGTAAGAACAGATATCGTAACGGCTGC
Source organism: uncultured Muribaculaceae bacterium (assembly GCA_964572355.1). GTDB lineage: Bacteria > Cyanobacteriota > Vampirovibrionia > Gastranaerophilales > Gastranaerophilaceae > Avigastranaerophilus. Next base: position 37,794 of record CAZNEN010000011.1, on the reverse strand, counting down.
TATTATCTTTTTCAAAGAAAGTCTCCAAAGTATACTTTTTCATTATAATTCGAAAAAATTATAATTATATTTTTTTATATTTTTTCTTAAAGTTTTTTTATATTTTTTTACAATAGAATATTGTAAATATAGCGGGTAGTTATAATACACAATTATATTTAAAAGTTTTAAAATAATAAAAATACGAGAATGTGGCGAAGCGGAGTGCTGATTTACTCTGTAAATCAGCAGGTGATTTCTTGTTCGTAAAAATTAAAATAATAAAAAACAGGCAAAATGCCTGTTTAAAAATGGTGCCACAACTCGGAATCGAACCAAGGACACAGCGATTGTCAGTCCCTTGCTCTACCAACTGAGCTATTGTGGCTTAGCTATAAATAAATAATATCAATTAAAAACTATTAGTCAACCCATTTTTTATTTTTCTTTAAAAATAAAAGTTCAGGATATGATAATACTTTGGAGGGATTCTTTAATTTTTTAAGACCGTATTGCAAACCATATTTTGAAATTAAACAGGTCGTAAATACCGTTTTATTATTAGTATCTTCATTTTTGTAAAATACATTCTTAAGAAGTAATTTTGTAATTTTTTTATATTTTGAAAGGAAGAAATTTTCCGTTAGAGAACATGCTCCTTTTTTATTTAACATCAGAACATCCGAATTGAACTTTTCTTTTCTTATGAGCGGCTTGTGATAAATATAATTTTGTCCAATATCGGTATGATAATTATTTAATTCCATAAATTTATCAAATCTTATAATCTTATTTGTAATTTTGTCATTTTGAGGAATAAAATCTTTTAATCTTTCGATTGTATCAAAGCAGGAGTCACAGCTGAATATGATATAATCACAGATGTCAGGGACAGAGTCTATAAACTTTTTTCCGTTCTCCATAAACTTATTAAAGTTGCCTTCATTTATATAAGGATAGCCGCAGCAGAAGAATTTGCTTTTTATTATCTCATAACCTAATGACTCAATTATGTTTTCAGCGGCATTTTTATCTGACTGATTAATATATCTGTTATAGCAGCCTTCAAAAAAAATAACTTTTCCTTTTCTGTTTTTGTAGGATTTATTTTTTTCTCTTTTTATGTTTAACTTATATATGTTCTCTTTGAAAAAGATATTTAAATGTAAGACATTAAATATAATATTTAAAAATTTATGAATTAAAAGTCTTATTTTCAGAACGGAAGAAAAATTTAATATGCCGTATTTATAATTATATTTTGATTTTAGTTTAGTAAAGATTTTATATGCATCTATACCGCTCGGACAGAAATCTTTGCATAAATTGCAGTTTAAACATATATCCAGAGCTTTGATAAAATCTTTATTAAAATTTTTTTTATTGTTATAAAAGTTATTAATAATAATATATCTGCCTCTCGGTAGAAACATTTCATTTTTAGTGGCAAGATATAAAGGACATATGCACTGACATAGTCCGCACTTTGAGCATTTGTATGATTCCTCTTCAATATTGTAGTCTTCCATAATTTAATTATCCGATAAATAAGAATAATTGCATTTTAATTTTAATTATATGATAATTATATGTTATGGCATTAAAAAATTTATTCAAAAGTAAAAAGAATATTGCATATATTGTATTATTTTTGGTGATTGCTATAGCTTGTATTTGGTCATTTGTAGCTGCGGGGATGATTACTAAATCTTTTAAAGCAAAAATTCAGGATCAAACATATAAGAATAAAGAAGCAAATATAGAGAGTCTTCTTGTTACGGAAACAAAAGACGGTCAAAAGTTATGGGAGTTATATGCGGATTCCGGTATGTATAATGATGCAGACAGTATTGTATTACTTGAAAATTTAATAGGTAATTTTTATGATGATAAAATTGTAAAGGCAAGTTTTAAAGCAGATAGAGGAACGTATAATTCGGTAAAAAAAGAAATTATATTGTATGATAATGTGTTGCTTGTATATGAGGATGGTACAAATATATCAACAGACCGGCTTATATATCCGGGAAAGGATAAAGATATTACTGCTCAAGGCAATATCAGAATAGAAAAACCCGGAGAAGCTGTTGTATATGGTTCCAAAGCAATACTAAAAGGTGATTTTTCGGATTTTAATATTCAGGGAAGAACAAAAACACAATTTTATATGTAAAGTAGGACAGAGTATGAAGAACAAATTTTTATTGGTAATATCAGTAATAACTTTTGCAACCGCAGGTTTTGCTTATGCATCATCTTTAACGGTTGAGTCTGATAAGCAGGAGTTTAAAGATAATGAAAATAAAATATATCTGGAAGGTAATGTTAAAGTTAAGACCGGAGATATTGATGTTCTAAGCCCCAGAGCGGTTGTTGAAGTTGATCCTAAAAATAATAAGGTTAATAAAGTTCAATTTCAAGAAAATGCATATTCATATCAGATGCAGGACGGTAAGAAACATGAGATAAAAGCGCAGATTCTTGAGATGTCTTTATTAAATAAAGTTTTTAAAGCTGACGGAAATACAATTTCTTCAATAACGGAAAAAGATAAACCTGTTGTAATTGTTACTGCAGACAAACAGGAATATTATAAAAATACAAACGTTATGAAAGCATTCGGTTCGGTAAATATTCTTTATAAAGATATAGAAACATTTTCAGATCAGGCAATTGTTGATCTGAATGAGGAAAATGATGTAAAAAAAATTCATCTTATAGGAAATGCAAAACTAAATCAGGATAAAAGTTTCATAAATGCAAAAAAATTAGTATATGACAATATAAAAGAAGAAGCCGTTGCACTTGGTGATGTTTATACGGATGTCAGAACCGAGGACAATAAAAGACTAGAGGTCTGGTCTGATTTTCAGTCATATGATAAAAAGTCAAATGTAGTAACCGCATCGGGTTCTACAAAAATAAAATATGAAGATTATCTGGCAACAGGTCCCAAAGTTAACGTTTATCCGGATAAAAATACAAAAAAACTCAATGAAGCTGTTTTTGTCGGACGTTCTAAAATAGAAACAAAAGGAAGAACAATTGAAGCGGATAGGATTGCAATAACGCTGAATCCTAAAGATTTTAAAGCGGAAGGCAATGTTAAATCAATAATTCCAAATATAGGAAATATGAAATAAAAGCACCGGTTGATAAATCGGTGCTTTTTGTTATATAAAGTGTCTTATCCATATATATATTGAACTGAGAATAAGTGAAATTAAAACAACTATTGTTCCGTATTTCATAAAACTTAAAAACAGAATGGGATAACCTTGTTTTGCTGAGTTTTCCGAAACTATAACATTTGCGGCAGCACCTATTATGGTTAAATTTCCGCCAAGACATGCTCCTAAGGACAAACACCACCATAAAGGCAGCACATAATCGCGTCCTTTAATTAATTCAATTTCTTGTATCATTGGAGCCATAGTTGCTGTATAAGGAATATTATCAATAATACCCGATAAGATGCCTGATGCCCATAGAATTACAAAAGAAGTAATTTTTTGAGAGCCTGCCGTTACTTTTAAAAGCCAATCCGCCATTAATTTGATACCGCCTGATGCTTCCAGTCCTCCTATTATTATGAATAATCCGATGAAGAAAAATATTGTATTCCATTCAACTTCTTTAAAAGCTTCTTCCGGGTTTTCAAACAGCAGCAGTATACTTGCCCCGATAAAAGCAATGACGCAGGTTGCAATGTGTGTTATATCATGAGTAAGAAAGCCGATAATAACCAGAGCAAGAATTATCATGCTCCTTTTTAACAGCTGGTAGTCCGTTATTGTTTTTGAATTGTCTATTTGAGATATTGAAGCCATTTTTTCCTGTGTTGTCTGCAATTGTTTTCTGTAACATATATAAAGAAACACCAGAACTGCAGCCATAATAATGAAACATATTACGGTTAATTCTTTTATAAAATCCATAAAAGAAAATCCGGCTGCGCTTCCTATAATAATATTAGGCGGATCGCCGATTAAAGTTGTGGTACCGCCGATGTTAGAGGCAAAAATTTCCGTAACTAAAAGAGGAACGGGATTTATATCGAGTTGTTTTGCTACAACAAAGGTAATGGGCATAATCAATATAACTGTTGTTACGTTATCCAAAAATGCTGATACAATTGCAGTGAAGAAAGCAAGAACTATAAAAACCATTACTGGTTTGCCTTTTGTCATTTTTAATAATTCAATTGCAATCCACTTAAAAACTCCGCATTTTGTTGTAATATTTACTATTATCATCATGGATACAAGCAGGAAAATCACATTAAAATCAATAAAATTAACAAAATAAAACTCATTTAATATATTTCCCGTATGTTTTTCCTGGCTTACCAGTCCGGAAAAAATAACAATAGCCGCACCTATGAGAGCAATAGTAACTTTCGGTATTTTTTCAAGTGCAATAAAAATGTAAGCGAGAATTAATACTACTGCCGAAATTATCATTGCATTGTTTTGAACTAATGTATAAAATTGTTCCATACTTCTCCTTTCATGGATATACTGGTACACATTTTATCAAAAAAGGAAAAAAGTTGAAATTATGTTAAGAACACATAAGATAATAACTATTCTATTTTTATATTTTGTTTAAGAAAAGCTTCAATAAAGCCGTCAATATTTCCATCCATAACGGAATCTACATTTCCGACTTCATATCCGGTTCTGTGATCTTTAACCATTTTATAAGGATGAAAAACATAAGAACGTATTTGCGAGCCGAAATTTATATCTACATTCTGCCCTTTTAATTTCATTAATTTCTCTTCATGTTCTGCCTGTTTGATTGCGAGCAGCTTAGAAGCAAGGATTTGCATTGCCGTTTCTTTATTTTGAAGTTGAGAGCGCTGCTGCTGACACCTTACTACTATTCCTGTAGGTTTGTGCAGAATTCTTACTGCCGTTTCAACTTTATTTACATTCTGACCGCCTGCACCGCCTGAGCGCATTGTATCAACAACAATATCCTCTTGCGGTATAACTATTTTTTTGCTGAAATCTTCAATTACAGGACTTACTTCAAGGCTTGCAAAACTGGTCTGTCTTTTCCCGTTTGCATTAAAAGGAGAGATTCTTACAAGCCTGTGAACCCCTTTTTCCGCTTTTGCTAGACCGTATGCATATTTGCCCGATATTTTTATTGTAGCGGACTTTATTCCGGCTTCTTCACCGTCCGATTTCTCTATTAGTTCAACCTTCCAATGTTTTGATTCTGCCCATCTCATATACATTCTTAAAAGCATTTGCGCCCAGTCCTGAGCATCAGTGCCGCCCGCACCGGCATTAATGGTTATTATTGCATCGGACTTATCATATTCACCGCTTAGGGTGGATTCAATCTCCCATATTTCGAGTTCCAATTTTAGATTTTTAATTGTTTTTTCAGCTTCTTGCAATATGGATTCATCTTTTGTTTCCTCATATAATTCAAAAAGAGTATCTATATCGCTTATCAGATTTTCCCAGTGTGAAATTTTTTCAAGGTTATCTTTATCTTCTTTTATTTCCTGCGAAATTTTAGAAGAAATTTCAGGATTTGACCATACATTGCTTTGCTGCAATTTACTTTCATTTTCGGTTATGGATTTTTTTAAAGATTCAACATTAAAAACCTTCAATGCTTTGTTATACATTGTCTTAACAGGAGTATAGATTTGTTTTGCTTCTTCATATAACAATTTATTTAACCCTTCTTTTTCCCTGAAGCAAATTCAGAATCCAATCTCAAAAAGACAGGTTTAATTTTTTCTTTTTCAATAATCTTACCCTGTTTTAAGCCGCCCCATACGAGCTTTGTATATTTAAAATCAATTTCTTCATTTAATTGTTTCAGAATATCAGCTGCTATATTAGGACAATACGGGTATATCATTACGGCAATATATCGCATTGCCTCAAGTACATTATATAAAACCTGTCCGCATTCAGTCATTTTTTCTTCTTTAGCAAGAGACCAAGGTGCGCTGTCCGTTACATACTTATTGACGGAATCCGCAAAAGAAATAATTAAATTTGCAGCTTCTGCAACTTCACAAACATCAAATCTTTTTATGATGTTATTTTTTGTTGCTTCGGCAAGAAGAGCAATTTGAGAATTTTTATCGGTAATAAATTCTTCTTTAATCTCTCCGTCAAAATATTTTACCAGCATATTTAATGTACGGTTTAAAAGATTTCCGACATTATTAGCTAAATCCGCATTAACCTTTTCTTTAAAATCTTCATCTGAGTAGTTTCCGTCTTTCCCGTTCAATGCCGCTGCTGCCATATAATATCTGAAAGCATCAGGTTTTTCCAAATGAAATGTTTCAAGTACATCATGAGGTGCAATAACATTACCTAATGACTTACTCATTTTGGATTGGTCAATTGTTATCCAGCCATGTGCATATATTGTTTGAGGTAATGGCAGTCCTAGTGACATTAATATTGCCGTCCAATAAATGGAATGGAACTTAATAATATCTTTCCCGATTACCTGAACATTAGCAGGCCAAAGATTTTTAAATTCGTCCGAAGGACTTTGTGTGTCAAAACCTATAGCAGTAATATAATTAGATAATGCATCTATCCATACATATATTGTTTGTGTGTTATCGTCGGGAACAACAATACCCCATTGAACGGAATCTTTAGTTCTTGAAACTGATATATCTTCTATATTTTCAAGCTGATTTAATATTTCATTGATTCTGTATGCCGGTTTTATAAAGTCAGGATGAGATTTTATATATTCAATCAGTTTATTTTTATATTTGGATAATCTGAAAAAATAATTTTCTTCAGTTATTTCTTCAGGTTTTTTCAAATGATCCGGGCATAGACCGTCTTCGGTTAAGTCTTTTTTGTTTAAAAATGATTCACATCCGCTGCAATATAAACCGGTATATTTATGTTTATATATATCACCGTTTTCAAGAAGTTTTTTGAATATTTGTTTTACGGTTTTTGTATGTTGCTCATCAGTTGTTCTTATTATTCTGTCATAGTTTATTTCAAGTTCATGCCAGGCTTTATCAAACTTAGAAAAATTTTCGTCACATAGCTCTTTTGGTGTAGTACCTTTTTCAGCTGCGGTTTTTTGAATTTTTATACCGTGTTCATCCGTTCCTGTAAGAAAGAATACATTATCCGAAACCTGTCTTTTATGTCTTACAATTACATCGGCAAGAATTTTTTCATAAGCATGCCCTATATGCGGGGCACCGTTCACATAATCTATAGCCGTTGTTAAATAAAATTTTTCCTGCATAAGAATACACCTTCAAACATATGTGATAAAATAAATCTAACACAAATGTATTATATAAAAAAGGGTTTTTAATATGACAGAGCGTTTAAATAACAGAAAAAACAATGAACTAAGAAATATTAGAATAACAAAAGACTATACCAAGTATCCGTTAGGTTCTGTTTTGGTTGAGTTTGGAGATACCAAAGTTCTTGTTACGGCTTCCGTAGAAGAGGGTAAACCAAAATGGATGGATAAATCGGATACAAGGGGTTGGATTACTGCTGAATATTCTCTTCTTCCTTCGTCCACACAGACAAGATGTCAGCGGGAAAGGACAAAAATATCGGGAAGAACGCAGGAAATACAAAGATTAATAGGAAGAAGCCTGCGCTCCTGTGTTGATTTGGAAAAACTCGGCGAACGAACGGTTATAATAGATGCGGATGTAATTCAAGCAGACGGCGGAACAAGATGTGCCTCAATTTGCGGCGGTTTTTTAGCTATGAATATTGCATTTAATAAACTTGTTCAAGAAGGTATTATGAAAGAAAATCCCATAACAGAACCGATAGCTGCCGTATCTGTAGGTTTAATTGACGGGGAAATAAAACTGGATCTTGACTATTTTGAAGATTCTCATGCTCAGGTTGACAGCAATATAGTAATGACTAAATCTTCTAAAATTATTGAATTTCAAACAACGGCAGAAAGTGCGCCTTTTACAAAGCAACAGCTTGATGAAATATATAGTTTAGCATATACTGCAATAAAGGATATTATATCTTTGTATTGAAATAGCAAAAAATAAAATTATATGTTTTATGACTTATATAATAAGGTGTAGAGAGGTTTATTTATGCGTGTAAATGCGGTTAATGATGTTTTGTATAAAAGTAAAAGACAGGCTCAATCTGTAAAAAATGATAAATCTGATTATTATAAGTGGGTAAGCCAAAATCAGGCAAACGATGCGTTAAAAATGTCTGTGGGAAGAGAAGTTGAAGACGGTAAGTATAAGTCAGCTTCAATGTTGGCGAATTTGGCCGGAACTGTTGGTACGCTTGCTTCTCTTGTTTCTTTGACAAAGATTTCAGAAAAGGCACAAACAGCTGTTTTAACTTCGCAAACAGAAGAACAGGCGCTTCAGTTTATTGAAAAGGCTGCAAGTAAAACTAAAAAAGGTGTAATAGGGCTTTATGCTTCTATTGGATTATTATTAACAGGTACTGTTATAAACATGGTTAATGTACATAAAGCCAATAAAACAGCTAATGAAAGAGGCTTTTTATCTCAAAAAGATATGAAAGAAATAAAAGGAAATGAAAATATATATCAAGCGGCGGATATGATTTATAATGCACATGTTAAGTAATAAAAAATATCAAATAAAATAAAAAAGCCGATGTTTTTACATTGGCTTTTATTATTTATAAATTGCAATTTTTAAGCAATTGTCGGGTCGGTTTTCAAATAATTCGTATGCTTTTTCAATTTCATTAAAATCAAATTTATGAGTTATTAAAAAATCAGTTGAAATCTTGCCTTCAGAAATAAGCTTAAGAAGTTTTTCACAGTGGACCGCATCTACCCCGCCGGTTTTAAATGTCAGATTTTTACCGTACATTTCAGGCAGAGGAAGCATTTGTTCTTGTTCATACATTGCTACGATTCCTATTATTGCATTGGGTCTTGCTATCTTCCAGGCCAGCTGAAATGTTTCATTGCTGCCGGCAGCTTCTATTACGCAATCTGCTCCTATTGAATTTGTTATTTCTTTTATTTTTTCTTCAATATTTTCTTTGCCGGTCGAAAGAACATAATCGGCGAGTTTCTTGTTTAGTGCAATTTCAAGTCTTTTTATATTTTTATCAATTGCTATAACTTTTGATGCTCCCATATATTTTGCACACATCATTGAGCAGAGTCCTACCGGCCCGGCTCCAATTACTGCAATTGTATCTCCTTTTTTTATTTCGCACATATCAGCGCCAAAATATCCGCTTGATAAAATATCTCCAGTGAACAGTGCATTTTCAAAAGATACATTATCCGGAATTTTTGCAAGAGAAGTATCTGCATAAGGAACTCTTACAAATTCGGCATGACCTCCGTCAATTTTGCATCCCAGTTTCCAGCCCCCATTAATACAGTTATTAATATAACCACGTTTACAAAAATAGCATTCCCCGCAAAATGTTATACAGTTTGCGGCAACACGGTCACCTTTTTTCAGATTGTTGATACCGTCTCCGATTTCAATAATTTCTCCTGCAAATTCATGTCCTAAAACTATATTATTATTTGCACGAGGAACAAAACCGTGTATAATATGCAAATCACTTGTGCATATAGAAGATAATTTGACTTCAATAATTGCATCTCTTCCGTCAATTATTTTAGGATATGCACGTTGTGTAAAAGTAATCTTTTTATTTGAGTTTTTGTTATATACAAGAGCTTTCATATTAGTAATTATAATTTATTTTATACTTTGTTCAAACTCTTTATAGATTTCCGGAGTTTCGATTTTTCTTGAAAAAGTGTAAATGTCTAAATTTTCTTGTGCGATTTCTTTATGCTGGCGGTTATAGCGGTATTGTGTCCATAATCTTGTTATAGCGGAAAGTGTAAGCCCCATAAACAACAAACTGAAAGCATAAGGAACGGCAGTAATGAAAGCTTTTTCTTTTGTTAAACGTGTTAATTCATTTGCGGGTGAAGAATTTTTAGCTTTTGCAATTTTTTCTGCCAGAGCGGGCAATTCTGCTCTTGCAGGAGTTTTTAATTTTCCGTCTGCTGTTTTTTGTACAATATCCGGGAATTTGTTTGTTTTTTCAAGAATTTTTGTAAATCCTTTTTCAAAGAGTTCTCCGCCAAAGATAGTGTAGAATACAACAAGCGGAACTCTCGTCCATACTTCGGCCACATCCAGTTTGCCTCTGTCCTCCGCTGCTTTTGAATAACCAAAAAGTCCGAGTATTGCCGTCAGAGCAAGCTGTCCTTTACTTAAAGCAAGCTTGCCGTTATTATTTGAAAAATCAAGTGAAAACTTACTAACGGTATTTTTAATTTTATCAGATTTAACACCTGCTTTATCTAATAAAGTTGCAGCTGCTTTGCCGGGTTCAAGTATTGTTTTGCTTACTTTTTGAAGCACATCGGATTTATGTCCCGTTAAAGCAAGTGCAGCGCCTGCCGCAATACCTGCAACGGAGATAAGTGCCGCTTTTTTTAATTGTTTTTTTGAATTCCTTTCGACTCTTTTTTGCTGTTCGGTATCTTCTTTTTCGTTATTGTTTTTATCTAAATTTGCAATGTTATTAAAATTACTCTTTTTAAAGGTTTTTAGTGTAAATAAATTTTTAGCAAAACTTAAAGTATATTCTGCAACGGGGATAGCGGCGCAAGCAAGAACGATTCCTGCTTTTGTTGATATGGCACGTTTTTTAACCTCATCTGTTAAAGCAGTATTTTTTGTAATTGCTTCAACTGATTTCGGAATTTGTTCATTTACCTTATCCTTTATTGCATCGGGCGAAAAATGTTTAAATATTTTATTTCTGAATAGTTTTTCTCCAAGAAGAGGCGATGCGAAATAGAAAATTCCTGATTCCAGAAACTCAAGAAAACTCATTTCCGCAAAATCGGCTTTACTCCTTGCAAAAATTGCTTTGGGCGCCCAGTTTGTGGCAGTATCCTGAATAAATCTTGTTGAAGATAAGTTCTCCTGTGATTTTATAAATATATCGGCGGCCTTCGCTAAACCTCTTAAAGCCGTTGTTTCTCCGCCTTTAAATGAAGTATGATTTGTATTATTTTTTCTATTATTAATGTTTCGTTCGTTAAATGTTATCATTTTGAGTGTTTCCTTCGTTTAAAAATTTGTATTTACTAAAAAAGCCGCCCTTTTTTCAGGCAGCTTTTGATTTATTTTAAACGAGTTTTCACATTCGCAACAAATAATGACTGCCTGACCCTGAGCCTTGCATTTGCATCATAATATTCATAATAATTTGCGCATTATTAAAAAACATTAAATTCCCTTTTCTTTGTTATAAGGTTAACTTAATTATATTTTTTTGTCAATTTTTATAAATAATTATGTTAATTTGGAAATTATTTCTGAAGGTGTATTTAATAAAAAATATTATTTTTTAATATTACTTGACATATTATAGACGTTTGTCTATAATATAAATATGCTAACTGAAAAACAAAAAATATTCTTTGAGAAATTAAAGGAATTATACGGAAAGGATGTATTGCCGAGTTTTGACATTATTGCAAAAGATTTTGGTTTTAAGCATAAAAATTCTGTATGGCAGTATTTTAATAAATTGAAAGAGGAAGATTTAATACGGGAAAAAAATAACAGATTTTATATAAATAAGGAGCTGTTCGGCGCCGTTTTGTTTTCTTCTGTTGTAAAAGCAGGGTTTGCTTCGGTTGCGGATGACTATGCGGAAAAGAGAGTTTCTCTTGACGAAAGTTTCGATATAAATAACCCTTCCACATTTTTGTTTACGGTTTCTGGTGATTCTATGATTGATCTGGGAATATTTGAAGGTGATAAAGTAATTGTAAAAAAAACTAATATTGCAAAAGACGGAGATGTTGTTATTGCGTATATAGACGGCGGATATACTCTTAAAACTTACAGAAATAAGAAAAATCAAATATGGCTGGAGCCTGCAAATCAAAATTATCCGAATTTATATCCAAAAGAGCAGTTAATTATATTTGGAGTTGCTCAGGGGATAGTAAGAAAATTATAAATTATTCAAATATAAAGTTTATTCTTCAAAAATTGCGGGGATTTTCATTCCTCCAATATTAGTCCCCGCAAAATTTTTCTTAAAGGTAACGGTATGAAACAAAAAATAATTTTACTTGTTGATGCTAATAATTTTTTTGCAAGCTGTGAGATACTTATGAATCCTTCTTTAAAAAATAAACCGGTATGTGTCTTAAGTAATAACGACGGATGTGTCATAGCACGTTCTTATGAGGCTAAAAAACTTGGCATTCCAATGGGAATACCGTATTTTATGGCAAAAAAGAATTTCAGAGGCGTTGTGTACTTGAGTGCAAACTTTGGTTTATACCATGATATATCTCAGAGAATGATGAATTATCTCGAACGTTATTCTGATAAAATAGATATTTATTCAATAGATGAAGCGTTTCTGGATATTACGGATTCCGGTAAAATTTTTAATATGTCATTTATGGAACTTGCCCGGAACATAAAAAACAGTATAGAAAGTGAAATAGGTATTTCAGTGTCTGCGGGTGTTGCAAATTCAAAAATTCTTGCAAAAATAGCGGCTCATAAAGCAAAAAACTTGAACGGAGTTTATATAATAGAAAGACATATGATAAGGGAAGAACTGGAAAATATTCCGGTTGAACAAATATGGGGAGTGGGAAGAAACACGGCAAGAAGTTTGAAAAAATTCGGGATTTTTTATGCCGATGAAATTTTATTAAAAGAAGATGAATTTTATAAAAGAAATTACGGAAAAAGAGGAATGGAATTAAAATATGAGCTTATGGGAGAAAGTGTGATGCTGCTTACAGGAATTGTCGAAAAACCTAAGTCCGTACAAAAAACCCGTGCTTTCCCTTCTTTTTCATCCGATAGAGATTATATTATGACAGAGTTATATTTTCATCTCCATAATGTTTGCAAAAAGCTGAGAGATAATAATCTGGAAACATTTACAATTGCGGTAATGCTTAGAACTAAAGATTTCAGAGTTTTTTACAAAGAAGAAAAGCTTGATAACGCAGTCAACAGTGAAATTTTACTGGTAAAGACTGTAGAAAAACTCTTTAATTCAATTTATAGGCCGGATATTATTTACCGTTCATCGGGAATTTTTGCCAATACTTTAAAGGATTTGCAAAATCCCCAGCTTTCTTTGTTTACCTGTGAAAAAATTACAAGAGGTAATAAGATATCGTCTGTAATAGATAAATTTGACGAAAAATACGGCAAGGGAACTCTGGCTGTCGGTTCATACGGTATAAAAAATATTATGGAGAAACATAAACGAATAATGAATTTAAAATCCGGTTAATTTTTTAATCTCTGATTGGAAAGAGAATTATTTATGTGATATAAAAATAAAAGAGGGATATGTAATTGAAATTATTTTTTATAAAAGCATTAATATTCTCTTTGTTTTTCGGCAATGTGTTTTTTGCCGAGTCTGCTTTTTCGGAGGTTGTGCACCTTGAATCCGTAGAAAAGAATAAATTAAAACTGCATGATAATAAAGAAGTTCTCAAGAAAAATCTTGTAATAAAAGACAGGCAGGTTGTTGAAGATTTAATAATGATGCAAAAAGAAGAGGAAATAAAAGATATTGAACTCCTCTGGCGTGCCACGATAGATAATAATACTTTAATAAAGTTTACAATGAATAAACTGAATACACCCGAGTCACAAAGACGCTTGCATTCTTCTTTAATGGCAAAAAGTTTATCTGCTTTAATATATGGTGCAAGTTTTATTCCGATGTTTACGGGAAGTGATGCTATGATTCAATCTGCTTCATTTTCCGCAGGCAGATTGGCTAATAATTTTTTAAATAAGGACTCTTCAGCGGGACAACAGGCCCCTATTACGGATACGGAATTAATTCAGCTTGCGGGTACTATAGAGGAGCTGCAAGAAAAGATAATTTCTTCTTATTATGAATATAAAGGAGCTTTAAATAAGCTAAAAGATACCCGTGCTCGAATTATTCTTTATAATAAAAACTATGCAAGAGCACTTGAAAGTAATTCTGTTACGGAGCTGGTGGTATCTTCCGCTTTATATGAGGATATGCAGCTGCAAGAGTATAAACAGGAGCAGGAAGCAAAAAAATATTACCTTTCTCTTGAAAGATTAGCGGGGAAAAAAGCTGTCGACAGTCTTATTCTTTCGCAGTATGCATTAAAAAATCAGTTAATTGATACGGAAAATATGAGTAAACAAAAATGATGAAAAAAATAATATATAGCTTGATATTTTTATTTTTGATTACGGAAAATGTATATGCAGAATTGGAAGAGGAGCTTGAAGAGCCTAAAAAACCCGCATATCGTCTCGGCGTTACGTATGATATAGAAAAAGAGTATAAAATTACGGATTTATCTCAAAGACAATCTGAAAAAACCGCATCTTACGAGAAAGAATATATAAAAAATTTAACTTATGCGGATAGTTCTTTAAAAGATTTATCGAATGAAATATCAAAACTTTTAACTGTTGAAAAAGAAGAAATGCTTGAACATATTCAAATCCTGTGGACAGGAGCGGCATTAAAAAGCGAGACAATAAAATTTGCTCTGTATAAACTTGCAAATCCTGATGCTGATAAACCTGATGAAACAATCATAAAGAAAATCATAAGACCTCTTTCTACTGTTTCATCAATTGCGGGAGCCGGTTTGGGCGATCCTTTTAGTGCTACGGCAGCACTGGTAGGCGGGCATTTTCTTAATGCTCTTTCTTTTAACGATAAAGATTTAAACTATAAATATACAAAAGTAACCGATGCGGATATGATTGTTCTTATAACAAAAGTTGACAATATGCAAAAAAAAGTTATAGATAAGTATTATGACTATATGACAACATATAACCTTCTTGCTATGGCTGAAACAAATTTAAAAAAAAGGGAAGACAGATATAATGCTTCTTTTTATGAAAATGAAGAACAACTTTTAATAGCGGATGCCTATTATCGTTCGGCAATAGACAATAAAGCAAAGCTGGAGCTGGAATTTCTTGAAAACAGAGCTGCCCTTGAACAATTGGTCGGAATAGAAGCACTTACTGAATTTGAGAAACTGTTATTTAAGAATACAAAAAACTAATTTCTGTTTTTTTGTTTTTTATTTTTTACTTTTGGTTCAGGTACTGCTTTAATTTTTGTGTTTGTTTGTATTCGTTTAACTGAATAAACGTCAGGCAATGATTGAAAAGCATTGATAACCGCATTTAATTTTTCAATTCCGTTTACTTCAACACCTAATTCAATTATACCTATTTTTTTCGAGGTGCTTGTTTTAACATTTGCATAAGTAATATTAGTATCACAATCAGCTGCTTTTATAAGTATATCTTTAAGCATTCCCATTTTATCAAGAGCATTGATTCTTATTGAAGTTACATAAGTTTTATTTGGATTTTCATTATTTTTCCAGCTGATTTTCATTAATCGTTCTTCAGGAACAGTATCTAATGACGGACAGTCAATTCTGTGAACGGAAACACCTTTTCCTTTTGTTATAACTCCTACAATGTGTTCCCCCGGAACAGGAGAGCAGCACTTTGCAAAACTGTAGAGCATTCCTTCAAGACCTGCAATTTCGTCTTTATATTGTTTTTTCTTTCTTGTGGAAACAAATTGATTTGTTTCTTCGTTAACCGGCTTTTTAATTCTGCTGGTTACTTTATTTATTGTTGTTTCACCGTTTCCTACGGCTGCGAATAAGTCTTCAACGCTTATGTAATTAAGTGTCTTTGCGATTTCAAGGAAATTACCGTTTTTCATATTTTCATCAAATATAGATTTTGTAAGTTCCTGCTCTAACATGGATTTACCCGTTGCCGCGTGTTCCTCTTTATTATGTTTTTTAAACCATTGTCGAATTTTTGTTTGGGCTTGTTTTGTTACACAGAATTTTAACCAGTGTAATTTTGGTGTTCCTGTTTTAGATGTAAATAGTTCAACTATATCACCGTTATTCAATTTAGTATCTAATTGTGCTATTCTGCCGTTAATTAATGCTCCTGTTGTTTTGTATCCCACTTCGGAATGGATCCTGAATGCAAAGTCAATAGGAGTTGCATTTAAGGGGAGATCGATAATATCACCCATGGGAGTAAAAGCAAAAACCTGATTTCCAAATAAATCAATTTTTACTTTTTCAACAAATTCATTGGCATTGGAAGTTTCTTTATCCAGTTCAATCATTTGATGCATCCATGAAAATTTAATATCATCATCCGAAGCTGCTTTAATTGAACCGGCTTCTTTATATTTCCAATGAGCTGCAACCCCGTATTCCGCAACTTTGTGCATTTCGTGTGTTCTGATTTGAACTTCAAGCGGTTTTTGTTTCGGACCTATTACCGATGTATGTAGTGATTTATAGCCGTTTCCTTTTGGCATCGCTATATAATCCTTAAATCTTCCGGGTATCGGTTTAAATAAAGAATGGATAATCCCCAATACTTCATAGCACTGACGTTCTGTGTCAACAATAACTCTTACGGCTGTTATATCATATAAGTCATTGAAAGCCACATTGAGTCTTTGCATTTTTTTATAAATGCTGTAATAATGTTTTGCTCTGCCTGTTATGTCGGCTTTTATTTCGTTTTTCTTTAAACTTTCCGAAATTTCATCTATTAAAAGTTTAACGGTGTTTTCTCTTTCAGTTTTTTTTTGAGCAACAAGCTGAGCTATTTCGAAATATTTTTCGGGATTTAAATATCTTAAAGAAAGATCTTCAAGTTCGGCTTTAATTTTACCGATACCTAATCTGTTAGCAAGAGGAGCAAATATATCTAAAGTCTCCTGTGCTATTTTTACCTGTTTCGCCGGTATCATGTAGTTTAATGTTCTCATATTATGCAAACGATCGGCAAGTTTTAGAAGTATTACTCTTACGTCTTTTGCCATTGCAATAAAGAGTCTTCTGAAGTTTTCAGCTTGTCTTTCTTCTTTTGATTTGAAACGAAGTTTATCAAGCTTTGTTATTCCCAGTACCAGATTTAAAACGTCTTCTCCAAATTCCATGCCGAGCTGCTCTGGTGTTACACCCGTGTCTTCAATTGTGTCATGTAATAAAGACGCCATTAATGTATGTTTATCTACTCTCAGTGTTGCAAGAATTTTGGCAACTTCCACAGGGTGGATTATATAAGGTTCTTCACTTACCCTGTATTGTCCAGCATGCAATCTTTCCGCAAATTTAAATGCTTTATAAATTTCCTGTATATCTTCTTCCGACCTGTTTTGTTCTCTTAGTATTTTTTCAAGACCGGTAAATAAATTTGCCTGTTCCATAATTTTTCCCGTTTATGCATTTATATTACAATGTATTTGCTATTTTTTCCAGTTTGTTTGTAATACATACTTCAATTGATGTATAATTTGCCGTATGAAAAAAAATTTTGCTTTTATTAAAGAAACAGACAAAGGTATAATTTTTTGCGTTAAATTGGTACCTAATTCATCATTTAATAAAATTATTGATTATACGAATGAATATATAAGGATAAAAATTACATCACCGCCGTTAGAGAATCGTGCAAACAAAGAATTGATTTCTTTTTGTTCTCAATTGTTTTGTGTCAATAAGTCGAAAATAGAAATTATCTCGGGTGAGAAATCTAAATTAAAAAGGATTCTTATTAAAAGTACAAGTATTGATGATATTATACAAAAACTTATGTTTGTGTTAGACTCTGAAAATAAAAGATAATAAGGGAAATAAAAATGCTTACTACAATATGGATAATTCAAATAATTTCTGCAGTTCTTTTGATTTTACTCGTGCTTTTACATTCGCCGAAAGGAGACGGTCTCGGAGCAATAGGCGGTGCTGCAAATTTATTTACTTCACAAAAGAGTGCTGAAAAAGGTTTAAATCATTTTACTTATGTTCTTTCTGCTATATTTCTTGTATGCTCATTCATTACCGGTTATCATTTATTCGGTTAAAAAAACCTGCATATGCTATTCTAAGCATTTTGCAGGATTAAATTGATTTATAGTATAGGAATTTTTTAAAATCCAGTTGATCCGAAACCGCCTTCGCCTCTGGTTGATTCAGCAAGTTCTGAAGTGACTTCTAATTGTGCTTTTTCTACTTTTGCAATAACCATTTGTGCGATTCTGTCATTGGGCTTTATTGTGTATTCTTCATTTGATAAATTGACCAACCCTACGCAGACTTCACCTCTGTAGTCGGCATCAACGGTTCCGACTGCATTTATTAAGGTTATTCCGTGTTTTACAGAAAGTCCCGATCTTGCTCTAATTTGAGCTTCATACTCTATCGGGATTTCAATTTTAATACCGGTGGGGACAAGTACCCGTTCCAAAGGTTTTAGAGTTATTTCATTTTCTATTGCGGCATATAAATCCATTCCTGATGAGCCTTCCGTTTTATATTCCGGAAGAAATTTATTGTGAGGCATTCTTGTTATTTTCATTTTCATTTTCTACTCTCCTGCTTTTCTGTCTAACAATGAATATAACGGTTGTTTATTTGATATAGATAAGTTTTTGGATAAATTATATTCTCCTTTAAACTCCATTGTATATTGGTGTGTGGCTTTATTATCATAGGTTACTTTAAATCTGTTAGTTACTATAATGTCGTTGATAAAATTTAATGAAAGAATTGTGTCCATACAATCAAGTTCTTTTTCAAGATTTTGCATTTGTGCTAAAGCGCTAAGTACATAACAAAATGATACGGAAATACCATATCTTCTGAATTCTAAAATTATTGAGTCTAAAGTGGGTCGTATATAGTAAATAAAATCATCAACATAATTAAAATCTTTATACATTAAAAATAAATTTTTCCTGTAATATCCTTTTTGCATTGGTTTTGAGTAACTTACATTTTCAAGAAGTTTTTTATTAATTCGCTGCTTCCATATTTCAACTTCTTGAAAAGTAAGTTCTAAATCTTCTTTTTTTCTTTTAATTTTATGGGTGTGAGGCATTATTATAAATAACAGTTTTGAATTTTCCATCGGATTTTCTGTACTTATTATACCTTCTGCAGATACGGGTCTTCTTACTGTTTTTCTTTCCCTCATTCTTTTTTGTTTGACTTTTCTTGATTCTTCCTCTTGAAGTTCAAGAACTCTGTTATATAAATTATTTACGACAAAGTCAAAAACAAATCCAAGTATTAAGGATGCACCTCCTATTATTGCAAGAGAAAAGTCAACGGATATACCGTCTACACGGTATCCCATAACTCCGACTATTTGATAAGGAATTACAAACAGCCAGTTAAACAAATATAGCCAATCAACTTCAAAACAGTTTAAAAACCAGAAAACAAATGATAAAAAAGAATAAAAGAAAAATACAAAACGAAAAAACTTTACACAGTATAAAAGTTGTGCAAATGTGTTTAGTTTTATTAATGTATCATTATTACTATATACCATCTATCCTTAAAGTATTATATTGTCAATTAACCTCGTATTTCCTATTTTTGCTGCTATTGCAACAAGTGTGTTCTTATTAATATTATCCGTTTTCATAAATGTATCATAATTTATGAAATCAAGATATTCAAGTTCTACATCTTTATCAAGTATAGAAACTGCCGTATCAAATAATATATCGGCAGTTGTAATTCCTTGAGCATATAACTGCTCTATTTTATTTAAAGCACGTGAAATTGATAATGCTTTTTTTCTTTCTGTTTCGGACAAATATATATTTCTTGAGCTTATAGCAAGTCCGTCATTCTCTCTTACTATGGGACAGGCAATAATTTGTGTATCGATATTAAGATCTTTAACCATTTTTTTTATTATAAAAAGCTGCTGGGCATCTTTTTGACCGAAGAATGCGTAATCGGGTTTTACTATATTAAACAGTTTTAATACAACTGTTGCCACTCCGTCAAAGTGTCCTATTCTGGATTTCCCGCATAGACAATCTGTAAAATTATAAGGCGGACATACAAATGTTAAATCAGTATTGGAAAAACGAATATTGTCTCCGTACATTTCTTTCGGCGACGGTGCAAAAATTATATCTACACCCAGAGCTTCACAAATTTTTTTATCTTCATCCAATGTTCTGGGATACTTTTCAAAGTCTTCATTAGGTCCAAATTGTATGGGGTTTACAAAAATACTTACAACTATTCTGTCTGCTGTTTCTTTTGCTTTTTTTATTAAGGATAAATGACCCTTGTGCAAGGCGCCCATTGTGGGGACAAGACCTATTTTAAATTCTTCGCTCTTCCAATTTTTAATGTATTCTTTGACTGTATCTATTTTATTTGCTAAGAGTGTATCCAAGTTTACTTTTCTCCTCTTCATTAAGATTAAAAGAATTCTCTTTGAATGGGAATTCGCAATTTTTAACTTCTTCATTATATTGTGAAATTGCATTTATCATAATTTCTTTAATATTAGTATATTGTTTAACAAATTTTGGAATATTTCCGGGATATTTACCAAGAATATCATCAATTACAAGCACTTGTCCGTCGCAGTATTTACCAGCTCCTATCCCAATTACGGGTATGGATAGATTTTCGCTTATATATCTGGCGGATTCTTCCGGAACCATTTCAAGAACAATTGCAAAAACTCCGTTATCTTCAAGCTTTTTTGCGGCCTCAAACACCTTTATTGTATTTTCATATGACTTACCCTGAACAAGGTAGCCTCCTATTGTATTAATATACTGTGGAGTGAAGCCTAAATGTCCGACAACATTAATTCCTGATTGTGTTAAGTGTTTAACTTCCTCCAATATAAAATCCGAAGCCCCTTCAAGCTTTACTGCTTTTGCACCTGCTTGTATTAATTTACCGGCATTTAATGTAGTTTGTTCTTTTGAAATGTGATATGAAAGAAATGGTAAATCTGCAATGACTAATGCTCTTTTTACACCTCTTGAAACGGCTTTTGTAAAAATGAGCATATCATCCATTGTTACATTGAGAGTTGTATCATAACCCAATATTGTCATTCCGAGGGAATCACCTATCAGAATAGAGTCAACACCGCATTCATCAATATATTTGGCAGTAGAAAAATCATATGCGGTAAGCATAGAGATTTTTTCTTTATTTTTTTTCATATCTTTAAAAGTTTTTGAAGATACGGGTTTTAGTTCTTTAATCATTAATGTTTTTCCTTTTCTTTTTTTCTGTACCAGTAATATATTATTCTGGCAAGTTTTCCCGGTGAATGTCTTACAAATGAAGAATGCCCGTCATCAAATCGTTTATCTTCTATGAGATTTTTTTGTACAATTTCTATTCCCATTTTATTAATTTCTTCATTGTCGACAATAACCGGTTCTGAGCCGGCATCTTTATATGGAGCCAGAAGATTTGCAGGCAGGTTGCTGTTAACTAAAACAGCGTCCATAATTTTTCGGTAGCCGGCATGTGTTATAAGCGTTCTTATATGATCCGATACTGTAAAATTGTCAGTTTCTCCTGGTTGAGTCATTATATTACATACATATATTTTTTTTGCTTTTGAATCGTTTACCGCTTTTGCAATGTCTTTTATAAGTAAATTCGGAATTACGCTTGTATATAAACTTCCGGGACCTAAAATAATTAAATCGGCATCATGAATGGCCCATATAACATCTTCAAGAGGTTTACAATTATCGGGTTTAGAGAATAATCTCTTAATTTTTTTCCCTGATTCCGGGATATTGGATTCTCCTTTAATAATTGAACCATCGTCCATCTCCGCAACTAATCTCATATCATCAAGAGTTGAAGGCAGGACTCTTCCCCTTATAGACAGAACTTTTGAGGATTCTTTAACAGCCCTGACCATATCGCCGGTTATTGAGCATAAAGCTGTAAGAAATAAGTTGCCAAAACTGTGTCCCGTTAAACCTTCGCCGTCTTTAAAACGGTATTGGAATAATTTGGTTACAAGATCTTCATCATCTGCTAATGCGGTAATGCAGCTTCTTATATCTCCGGGAGGCAGCACTCCCAGTTCTTCCCTCAGTTTCCCGGAACTTCCTCCGTCATCACCGACTGTTACAACCGCAGTAATGTTATTTGTTATTTTCTTTATGCCTTTAAGCATTGTAGATAATCCTGTACCGCCTCCAATGGCAACTATTTTAGGACCCCGATTAAGTTTTCTGCGTCTGTATAAATCTTCTAAAACGGCATGCCTGTTTCTTTCGTTTTTAACATCGAGTATGGAATAATTTGCATTCAACCAGCCAGTTAGGAAAAATACGGCACCTGATGCCACTAATAACCAACCGATAATCTCAGATGGAAGCATCTGGGTTATTTTCATTATCATATTTATTAATGAATAAACAGGCTTTAAATTGAAAATAATGCAAAGACCAATTGCAGAAATAACCGCACCTGTAATCAGAAGTAGAAACCACCTTTTTACTTCTAAGCCGGGAAGCAGCCATCCTGCGTCTTTAGGCATTCTTGTAAACAATTTTTTTATTTTCAATTTTTCTCTCCTTTTATACCCAGCCTGATATTTCGGCTTTATTATAGTTAGGAGGAGTCGGTATTATAATATCAACTGCTTTTTTTATTAAAGGCAAAACATTTGGATTTTTTGTGTCAAAATGTAAAGTGTCACAATTTACAGGCATGAATATTCCATTCCCGAGTTTTATTTGTGACGAATGCAATATTGTTCTTATTCTGTTTAAGGCATCATCTTCATTTATATACGTTTTTGTGTTCCATTCTATATTAAAGTTTGTTGTATATGTTTTATCTATAAAAATTTCCCTGTTAACAACAACGGATGTTTCTGCGGAAATTTCGTCAAGAATTTTATTATCCGCACAGGTATATCCGAGCCATTTATCAAATTTTTGTATTGCGTTAACTATTGCTTTTGCAAAATTTACATTTTCGCTTGCTTCTTTATACATTGCTCCATGGGGCCTTACATAATCAATAGTAAGACCGTATGATTTGGCAAATGAAGCTAATGCACCTATCTGGTATATGACTATAGCTTCAATTTCATCATCAGATAATTCCATCGGTCTGTATCCGAGACCGGAGATATCATTAAAACCTATATGAGCCCCGATTGTCAAATTTTTTTCTTTACATTTCAGCAAATATTCTTTTATAAGTAAAGGATCTCCGGCATGGAAACCGCAAGAAATATAAACGGAACTTACATAATCCAATAGTCCGGTTTCCTTGTCATTTTTGTATATACCGAAGCCCTGGGCTGCATCAATGTTGAAATCAATATGTTTTGCCGGCATAAAATCCCCTTTTACAAAAAATATTCATTTAATACCTATACTACTCCTATATTATATATCAATATTGTATTTAGTCCAGTTTATTACAACTTTGGAATATATTTTGACATATTAAATTTAAACATTAATAAGAAATAAAATTCATACATATAGAGGTATGTTGTTCCATAAAAAAATAACATAATTTTTATGTGTAAGTATAAGTAAAAATATATGCCATTCAGATACAGGTTACAAAAGGTACTTGATTTTAGAATCCGAAAAAAGGAAGAACAACTTCAGGAAGTTATTAAAGCAAAAAATGAGGTGGACAGAATACAAGGGCTTATAGATGCAAATAATAATGAAATAGCAGGTGTTATAAAAACAATGCGCATGACTACGGATTTTAGGATGATGGATTCTTATGATAAATATCTTAAACATCTATATGAAAAAGGAGAAGAACTCGAAAATCAGAAAAAAGAAGCGGAAAGATTATTGGAAATAGAAAAAGAAAAACTTGTTGAATGTGAAAAAGAAGTTAAAGTTCTTGAAAAACATAAAGAAAAAGCTTTGGAGGTGTATAAAGAAGAAGAAAAACAAGCAGAAAACAAGTTATTATCGGAAGTCGCAGTTCAAAAGTATTATCAAAGAAATAAGGAAAAAAAAGAAGAAGAAGGCGAAGAAATATAGAAAAGGTATATTAATGAAAGTAGATACACAAAGTACAAAGAACAATATAGATAATCAGGATGCTTTAGTCCAAATACAGACTGATGAGTCTGAATTGCTTGCAGTGGCCGGCATGCCTTTTTCGGAGATACTGGCACAGCAAACTTCTGAAGGAGAAAGCTCCGGTAAATTGAATACTTTATATTCTCTTAATATTGATTATAATTATGATTCCGTGAGCATGAATTTTGAAGATGCGATGTTTTTTCTGAACTTAACACAGGATGCTAATTTCTCTGTTGCAAATACGCAAACGGGTTCATTTCAATCTTTAATTCAGACGGAGATTGCTCAAAATACGGTTTCTCAAAAATCGGTTGAGGTGACAAATCAACTTGTTTCTTTAATAGAAAAGGCTCAGAATACGCAAAAACCCGTCCGAATTTCATTTGATAATAATGTTTCTGTGGTTATTAAAATTGATAAACACGGAAAAATAACGGCAGAATTTATTCCCGGAAATACGGAAGCAGAAAATTATTTAAGAAATAATATTGCTTCGCTTAAACAAAAATTTGACGAACAAAATTTGCCATACAATGATTTATTGTACAGGCAAAGCAGCAGACAAAACAAAAATAAAAACAAAAATGATAGAGGAGAAAAATAATGCGTGACGCATTTATTAATGCTTTAAATACTCAAAAGATAACAAGTGAATGGGTGACCGATATATCAGAAAATCTTGTTAATGCTTATACTCCCGGATATAGAGAAAAAAAGTTTACGTTTAAAACTTTTTTAGACGGTTCTATTGCAGAAACAAGATTAAGAAATATAGGACAGGGACAATCATCTCCTGGGACTTCGGATGAAAATATATTTCTTGAAGGTGCAGGATATTTTGTTCTAAGAAATGACAAAGGCAGGATAGTATATACAAGATTGGGTGAATTTAAGTTTGACGGTGAAGGTGTATACAGAAGTTCTGATGGACAGGCTGTTCAGGGATACATTCTTAATGATAAGGGTGAAATTATGAACGGAGCAAAACCTGTTGATGCCGAATCTTTTGTTGATACTGCTTTTGACGGCGGGGCCGCATCAATTCCCACAACCAATATTAAGTTATGGATTGATCCCAGTAACGGTAAATATCTTGGAAAATATGAAGAATTTGAATTTAAAGATGATGGCATATTATATGGAAAAGCCGACAATGGAAGAATAATGACGCCCTTATATAAAGTAGCCATAATTAATTTTCATAATCCGCAAATGCTGTATGAAGTTACTGACGGTCAGTTTATTGAAACTGCGGAATCGGGCCGTCCTGTTGTTGGAAGAGGTGAAGTAAGAAGCGGTTTAATTGAACTTTCTAATGTAGATTTTGATATGAATACCGCATATTATCAACAGGCTCAAATGCAGCTTGAACTTGCAAATCAATTAATTAAATCTCATAAACAGCTGCTTGAAAATGCAATCGAGCTTATGAGCAGCTAATAATTGGTGTTTAAAATTTATTTCTGCAATTCTGCATTTTAAATGTTGTTATTTTTATACGGCAAAAAATATTTTGTTTTGTTTTTACTTTTTATATAAGGAGATATTATATGCGTATTTCTTTAGATAATAGTAATATACATAGTAATAAGCAGTATGGACTGTCGCTTCAAAATGGTTTTAAAATATCAAATAAAAAACAACCGGTAAATAAATCACATAGCCAAAATATCAGAGAAATACCATGTTCTTCAGAAAACTTACAGGCAAATTTTTGCCCGTCTTTCGGAAGCATAAGAAAAGTTGCCGAAGTATATTTAAAGGATAAGAATACCGGAGAGAACGTAAAAGCTTCAATAATGAAAGTATCTTCCAAAGATTATATTTCTTCTTATACAGTTATGCATAAAAATACAAAAGTCGGCAGTATGCTTATGAGCGATGGTGATGTATTTCCTGAAGATATATATGTTCTTCAGGAAGCAGATAATGTAATTCCCAAGGTTTATTATCTGAAATCTTTTTTAGGTGAGAAATATGAGGGAGTTGGTATTGCCTTAATAAATGCGGCGGTTAACCAAAGCAAACAGCTAGGAGAAAAAGGGTATTTATGGCTAGAGTCAAGGATAATTGACAATGAATTTATAAACAGACTTTACAATCGTGAGAATCCGATACCCTTTTTTTATAAATTAGGTTTTAAAGCTATTGACGAAAATACTGATAAATATATAAAACTTTGTCTTGAAAATTCACAATATGACATGCTTCCGAAATCTGCCACATTGTTGCTTACCCCGGAAGCTATAGAGGCAAATAAAAAATATTTTCCATATGTGAAAAGTTAGATTAAAATCCTAAATCTTCGCCTGTAAGTATTATTTTTATTCTTTTTTGCGGATTACATAATCTTGTAATGACAATATGTGAACATATTGATTCTTTAGATAAACAATCATAACATTTTCCTGTCGGGAAACATGGGGTTTGTCTTAAGCCCGTTCCTGCAATCCTTTGCATATTAATCGGAGCAGCTGTTTGTCTTGCACGGTTTATTGCTTCTTCTAATGTTGATGCTACTTTATTCATTCCTGCTATTATGATAATGCTTTTTGGTCCGAACATTAATGAAGCGGTCCGATTTCCTATGCAGTCTATATTAACCAACTGTCCGTCTTCACTTATTGCATTTGTACCCATTAAATATGTGTCACAGAATAAAGCCTTTTTAAGCATTTCTATTTTTTCTTCGGCATTTTGGGCAGTATCGCGATTAATTACTTTGTATTCATTTTTTAAAATATAATCAATAAGACCTGTTTCAACTATAGACATTGAACCGCCCCACGAAATTGTGTCATTTCTTGGAATCAGTTCAATTGCCTTTTTGAGGGCATCTTCTTTTGTTTCAACAAAATATGCTTCAAAATATCTTTTTTTCAAGCTTTGTACAACTCGTTCGCTTAATTTTTCATTCCTTTTCTGTATATATATGTTTTGTACCATAACCGAATCTCCTTTTATTAGATTTTATCATGTTGTTTTTGATTTTTGTATTGATTATAAAGGGTTTCTATACAAGATTTACTAAAAGTTAATTTGTCATTATCTTGAATTCTTTTTAGAAAGATATCAATATCTGATACCGGCATATTTTTATCGTAAAGAAATAAAGCATAATCTGAATGGCAATTGTTAACGGCAGCAATATAATGAAGCAGAGAGTATCCCCATTTATATTTCTCATGCAGAGGTTTTATGGTTGTTTCTATCAATTGTGACAATATATTTATGTTATATTTTTTGTTGAAATTATTGTTCAAATACCAGGTAATGAGTTCTGTATTTGTGTTGCCTGCTCTTTTTCCCATTCCGTAAAGTGAACAGTCTATAACAATCTTCCTGTTTTCGCTGCCGTTAATAATTTCAATTGAGTTAGGAAAAGAAAGCTGCAGATTGTTGTGAGAATGATATCCTATAATAATATCGGGATTAAGGTTTTTATTAAAAGTTTTGAAATATTCCAGAGTCTCTTTTTTATTCATTAATCCGTATGTGTCAACCATATATACAATATGAGGATTCAAATTGTTGGCTAAATCTGTTAGTGTTTTAATATCTTCTTTATTGTATGTTGTTAAGGATACGGGATTTAAGCTTATATTGTATCCTTTTTCTTTAATAATATAAGCGGCAGTTATTGCTTCTTTTGCATTATTTTTTTTAAACATCAATCTTATAATATCAATCGGAGTTTTTTCGGCTTCCGGTAATTTTGACAGATTAAATTTGCCATAATTTATCATAACGGCAATTTTGGATGTTCTATTCTTTATTTTTCCTGATAAATTACGAATAGCAGATATGTCGGAAAAAATCATTTTATTTTCAGATATAATAACATTTTCATCTAAAAAGCCTGTTTCAATAATATCGATTTTTGAATCATTTAATCCTTGCAGAATATTAAGAATATTTGAGTATCCGAATTCGCAATTATTAATAGATCCTCCGTCTCTGAGTGTACAATCAAGTACTTTTATATTTTTCATTTTTGTATCTGCGGACATATCATAGATATTGTATAAAATAAAGAAATACTTTACAATACATCTATCTTAATATGTTGAAAGACAATATTTATGAAAAGTATTTTTATATTATTAACAGCAGTTTTTTGCTTATTTTATTCAAAAGGGTTAGCTATTGAATATCAGCCCGTAGAAGTAAATACCGAAGTAGTGTATTCTCCGGTGTTAAATGCTTGGTCAAGTTCCGATTCTAATACTGATTCTGTTGTATTCACCAGAAATATGCAATCTCAAACGGGCAGTTATTCTTTCTATACTTATGGTGATAAAGAACTTAAATTAAGTTCTGATTTTGAATTTATATTTAATTTAAGATTGATAGGTGTTGATAACGAAAAATTTAAATTTTATGAAACTATATATAAAGAATGTAAATTTGAAGAGAAATTATTATCATATGAGCAGGTACAAGAGATATTCTCTGATGTAGATGTTATTAAACTTTCTGATTTTAATAAGGATACATATACAATTTTAAGCAATAATGAACCCAAAACAATTTTAATATATAACGATACTGAATTTAATTTTCGCAGCTATTTTGTTAAACCTAATGAATGTGCGGCGGATAAAAATATAAAACCTCTTATTAATCTTCCCAAAAAAGGTAAAGTAACTATTTCACATATCACAAACGGCAAGGATAAAGAATTTATAATAAAGGTAAAATAGATTATGGATATCAATATACCTGAAAATATACCTTCTGAAGCAAAAAAAATATTAGTTCATTTATTAAAGGGTAATAAGAATTTTGTCCGCGGTAATCCTACGACAAAAAATATGACACTGGCTACACTGCAGAAATATGCATTGTATCAGGAACCCTTTGCCGTGGTTTTAAGCTGCTCGGATTCAAGGGTAGTGCCTGAGATAATTTTTGACTGCGGAATAGGTGAATTGTTTGTGGTAAGGGTTGCAGGTATTACTGCAGGTCCTAATGTTATTGAGAGTATTGAATATGCAGTAAAAAAGCTTAAAGTTCCTTTATTGCTTTTACTCGGTC
Source organism: uncultured Muribaculaceae bacterium (assembly GCA_964572355.1). GTDB lineage: Bacteria > Cyanobacteriota > Vampirovibrionia > Gastranaerophilales > Gastranaerophilaceae > Avigastranaerophilus. The sequence goes on along the minus strand of CAZNEN010000011.1, from coordinate 8,791 downwards.
ATGATGATTGCGGTGTTATGAAATATGCCATAGAACATTATCCTGATATGACGGGTGATTTTAAATCTATTTTGTCTTGTGTTTATCCTGTTTTAGAAAACGAGCAGAAAAATATATGTAATAATGAGTTTGCACGAAGACATACTAAATGGGTTGAAGAAACTCTATTGACTTCGTCCTATATAATAAGAAAAGCGGTTAGAGAAAATAACTTATATATTGCAAAGTGCCACTTTGACCATACAACGGGAATTGTCGGTTTTATTGACTGAAGCAAAATTATTAAAATAAAGGTAAACTAATGTAAATATTATTTGAATTTTTGTCTGTATAGTAACAAAAATTATTACTATGCCTGTTAATATCTTTGAGATATTAAAAGGATATATAATGAAAATACATGCTGCCGGAGCATTACAAAATAATTATAATGCAGGATTTAAGAGTATACGCACCGATAAAAAAACGGTTTCTCTTCTTGAAACGGGAACCGAGTCGATATTACCGAATAACAAATTAAATATATATAATTCATTATTAAATTTAGGCAAAGAACCCTCCCGTGAAAATATAGAATTTTTACTTTCCGTAGCAGATAATCTGGCATACGGTCAAAACGGAAATTCGGAATTTAAGAGGATACTGGATGAAGATGGGTTTACTCCGGCTGAAAGAGAAAATACAAACTGGTCAAAACTCTTGGAGGATACCTTAGAACGGATTTTAAGAGATTATACGGGCGAAGATGCGGGTGATCTTCAATATGAATTTTATAGAATTTTTTCTACTGAAAAAAAATTAACTTTAGAACAAGAAAAATTGCTGGAAAAAAGAAGAGAATTAACAAATATCATTTTGGGAGATTCTGATATAGAAGATGAAGAAAAGCTTGAGAAAATAGTCAGAGTTAGAGAAAATATTGATTATTTTATTGCCTCGTCAGAAATTTCGATAAATCAGAAGCAGTATTGTCTGGATAGATTTATATATTTCATGAGTGCTGATTATAAAATTAATCCGCAGCTGGAAGATAAAAAATTACAGGTCCTTGATGAAATGCTGAATGATATGTTAATTAAAACGCCCAAGGATGATATTCTTACAATAAAATCCGTAGATCAAAGGCAATCGGGTATGTGTGCGGCTATTTCAATATGCCGTAAAGCAATTGCTTATGAAGATAAAGCAAGATATACGGATTTAATTTTGGACGAATTAAGTGCTTCACCCGTAATGTCAGTTTTTGATGTTACCGAACTTAAAGACGGTAAAAAAATTGATGTTCCCAAAGCGGATATTGATTATAAAACGGCACTGTTAAAAGGATACAGAATTATAGATGCTTCTGCTCATAACTGGATGCAAAATGCCCATGCAAGCGGCGACGGTTCTATAATTACCGAGAAATATATTCCTTTTGATGAAGAAAATTACGGAATATATAATGACTCAAGCTGGTATGAAGGTCTTGAAGAACCTGTTCCTTCAATTAAAAACCTTTTGCAAGCTTTAATAAAAGAAAAAGAATGTTTGAATTCCTTATTAAGATATAAAAAATTATTAAAGACATCATGTAAAAAGGTTTTAGAAGTTAAAAGGCAAGCCTTCGGCACTCAAGCGCAAATTAATGGTAAATATAATGATATTTTGAGATATATTTTCCCTGATATGTCAGATTCTGAAATATCAAATCTTATGAAGTCAATTTTTAATTTCTATAGAGCTAAGAATGAAAATAATGAAAGAAATATCGGTATTTCGCTTTCCTCGGAAGTTAAGCAGCAATTATTAACAGACTTTATTGTTGATTCCGTTCACGGAGCTGACAGTGAAACGAAAGACAGATTAAAAGTAAAAATTCCTATTTTATGTTCCTTAGCTGAGGAATATTTAAAATCCGAAAGTGATATAGCAAGGCTTCAAGGCTTTAATTCTCCCGGAGGGAAGTATACATATTATAAAAAACTTTTTAATACTGCAGCGGCTCACAGACTGGCGTTGGAAGCTGATGTTAATCTTCCGGACGGCGTTATAAGATTTGAAAAAGCGGTTGGGCTGCCTCCGAGAGATGTGCAGGTAATAAAATATTTGCAATCAATCAAGTCTAAGCTGCCTTCTGAAGCGATAAGGCATAGTGTCGAAAAGCATGATAATGCCGTTTTCTCTGATTCTGATATTGAGAAAATGATTTCGGGTGATATCTTTAAAATAGAGTCAATATTTCCCGCAGAACTGGATAATATAGCAAAAACTCTCTTCGGAAGAAATATTAAAGGCATTGTGATTGATACGTTTCAAGAAATTTCAAACTCTATTGAAAATGGAGATATGCAAATATTTGAAAATACAAAAAATGTAATGGGTCTGCAAAATAAGAGTAAAAAGGAAGTTTTGGAGATTTTAAATAAAAAAATTGATGAACTTTCAAAATCAAATTCAAGGCAAGTATGTTCTGATGCAATAAGAATTCTCGGCTATGAAGATACTTTTCATATGATGAATGCTTATATTTCGACTTATATTAATGCTTTGCAATCGGGTATTTCCGAACAGCAGTATAACTATCTTGCAAAACAATTTGGCGGAAAAAACAATGTTTTAAACGGTATTGAAGAACAAAGATTAAAGTATATAAAAATATGTAATCAGTATTCGGAAATTATCGGCAAATGGTCTGTTCCTTCCGCAAGAGAGAATATATTAAAAGCTCTTGAAAAAGAAAATCAAATACTTTCACGCGGTCAGCTTGATTATCTGCAAAATTGTCTGAATACCATTGAATTAGGCAAAATACAAAATGAAAATATTTATAATGTAAAAGAAAGAAGAAAAGCTAACGAAAAACTCTATAAATTTGATGGAGAAGCTGTTGAGTTATTTACAAAGATTGAAAAATCATTAAAAAATATAAAAAAATATTCTAAAACACAATACCATAATTTAAACAAATTATTGGTTGAAGAACTTGAAAATCAATATTCTTATATAGGCATGCTGAACGGTCAATTTTGGGTCAGGGAAGAAGGTTCATCGGGTCTTTCCGCAAGCGAACAGCTCAGAATAATAGAGCAAATGACAGGAAAGGCTTATCATATTGAGTATGATATAAATGAAGCCGCCAAAATAATAAAGAAAGGCGATGGCAGCGGTATTATATCAATGAGTGTTGATGATTCGGATTATGCATTCCACGCTATGTATGTTCCGGGATTAACGACTGAAACATATATTAATCCTTTGACATCAGAAAAAATTATACAGGATATATTGTGGATGGATAATTCCTGGGGCAGGGCCGAAAAAGATAATTACTGGCGTGCTGCTGGCGGCAGAGTTTATACTGACTACGGTCAGGGCTACGGATGGAAAAACGGTTTTATTCTTTCGGATAATTATACAATCGGACTTCCTGTCAGTGAAATACACGGTGCTGTTGGTATCGACAAAGAAGAACAGGATGAATTCGGTTTATTTACTGATATGATTTTACCCGGAAATCCCGTCAATACGTATCAGCGTCTCTATAAAATGTTCAATTATATATTTAACATAAATGAAGGTGAACAGTTATTGTCAGCATTAGAAGATTCTTTATCTGACGGGTATAAATTCAGTATTAAGGAGCTGGAGTCACTGGATGATATTGCTGAAGCTAAAACCCGGAAGATTGCAGAACGTGTTGATGAAGAAATAAAATCACGTATTGATTTTGATAAACTTGATGATAATGATGAACTAAAGTTTGCTTTCTCAAAAATTGCATTATATTTATCTACGGATGACAGAGCACTTTCTGACGAGATTTGTTGTGCTTCCGATAATGAAGAATTAAATGAAATTAAAGAAGAAATCATTCAGGAACATATTAATGAGATAAGGAAAATAATAGCCAAATCGGATGCGGTAATTGATGTTATATTTTTAGCTTCCCATAGTACATTTGAACAATTGTTTAAAGATCTGCAGGAACGCTTCGGCCTTTCTTTTTGCGAAGAAGAAAAAGAAAAATTGGTTAATGCAGTGTTTGTTAACGAAGAAGATATTAAAAAAACAGACGGTTCGCTGGCTTCTTTAGAAGAGTATTTTAAAAATCAAATAAAAAAAGCCGGAGAAAGTATAGAAAAAGAAGATGCGTCTGAATATTTTATTCAAACGGCAGAATCTGTAATTCTTGATGTTATTGATAAAGAAGTAAGAATAAAAACACTTGATAGTCCTATACTTGCTGACTCTTTTCTTCTGGAAGAATTTATTGATGCCGTTGATAAATACTTAAATCCGCATTCGGATGAAGAGTTATTGCAATTAATTCAGGGTTTACAGAATGCCGATTATGATAAGGCTAATGCTTTTATTGATTTATTAACTCCTGAAGATGTCGGGGTAAGAATTAAAGAACCGTATGATTATGTTGTAAAGTATAAGGCAGGCAGCAGTGATGTAACAAGAGCATTTACCGAAGTAACAGGCACGGAAGAAATATATTCAAATTTAAATAGTTCTTCCGATGATGAAGAAGCCACGCCGGAAGAAATATACAGAAGTCTATATGTCAAACTTGCCGAAATGGATGTTCAAAAGTATATACAAGCTTTTAAAGCGGAAGCTTTTCAAAAATATAAAGTACGGCAAGCATTTCCTCAGCCTGTTGTATTGTCTGATGATGCGATTGCTGATACCGTCAGCGGTTTTCTTGAAGCGGTTAGAAATTCTTCTGATAATATAGAGTCCAGTAATTTTATTATAGAAATTTTATCTGCATATGATGATTTTATTTTTAAATTTTCCAAAGGGGACATATATAAAGCCCTGATACAATCACAGGATGTTCAAATAACTTCCGAAAATATCAAGGCTATTAATTTAATGAAAGAATTGTTGGAAAATCTTTATAATAAAACAAAGAATGATTCTTCTTTAAATATGATTACTTTACCTGCTGAAAAATTGATTAAACTGTTAGGAAATTCAGAAACTTTTGTTTCGGGAATACAGGCGGGTAAATGTCTTAAAGAACTTTCAAATGCGTTTAACGATATGTATCAGGCAGGAAGCACTAAAGAAAGATTTGTACAAATCAAAAAAGAAGAACTTGCAAATATGCGAAAAAATATTAAGTTATTTGCCGATTGTAATGTTGAGCCTAAATATAGAGATGAACTTTTGCAAAAAATTAATAAATATATTAAATTATATCGAAGTGGTGCTTCTTCTGATGAAATAGACGAATTTGCATACGGGATAGAAGATTTGATTGTAGACAAACATATTATAAAAAATCCTCAAATTCTTTTAAAAGAGGCGGCAGAAGTTTTAATGCAAGGAAAAAAAGATTCTGATGAATATTCTTGCTTGCGTATCTATCTTATTTTGGCATTAAAAGTTGCACAACTGACAAAAATACAATATAAACTTGTTCAAAACCAGCATAGCGGAATTACCTCCAAATTAAAAGAAATGCTTCCTTTATTTAATGTAGTACTTTCAGACGGTTCAACCGCTCCGATGGAAAGTGATACGGGGATGTTGTATCTAGTTGAACAGCTCCAAAATGCAGGAGACAATAACGTTACCTTAAAATTATTCCTTGAACAGTCCGGACTGGCAAGCAAAGCTCTCAGAGCTTTACTTAATAATTTTGATCTCAAAAAAGTAAGTGAATTAGTAGATGAAAAATATCAAATTATAACAAGTTCCGTAAATGATGTTAAAAAACTTAAAGATATTGTTTCAAAGTATTTTGAAAAAAGTAAAATTTCTTATAAATCATTTTCTGAAGCTGTTGCACATTTGAAAAACTTTGTTGAGAGAAAATCAAGTAAGTATAATAACAGTGATGTATTTAATAAATATATTCAATATATGAATTCCATTGAATCTTCAAATTCATTAAATAATATATCTTCTTCTATGATTGATTCATTATTGCAATCAGTTAATTATGATGCCTTTAGTTATATTATGGAGGACATAAATACAAATTTGGATTCTATTGCGGATATTGAAGATATGATTTCGGCTAAATGTGAATTATTTGATGCAATAAACATTCCCGAAACTTGTGAAGAAAATGTGTTAAGACAGCAGTTTTTAGATGACAGTGAAAATACTTTAGAATATGTCCGCTCTAAAAAACAGGAAATATTGGAATATGCAAAGAAACTTGAATTGTATGCAGAGGTTTCTTGAAAATAACTTTTAAAATATAGTAATATATTATTATGGAATAGGAGTATATATGAAAAAGTTTTTATCCGGTATTTATATTTTTGTTATATTATCTGCTATGGTTTTGCCATGTTATGCAATAAACATTGGAACTTATAAGACCGAAACGGAATACGGACTTCTGGACGGTTTTAAAATTAACTGGAAAAGAAAAGATAAAAGCCGGCCTTTTTTAGAACCGAGAGAAGAATCAACAAAACAAGAAGCTGAAAGAGATTTACAATATTATAAAGAATCGGAATATGAAAGAACCAGATATATGTATGACGGCAAAGCAATATTATAATGTTAAGTTGTAGTTTTTAATTATTTTTATATCAAAATAAAAGAGAGGAAATTTATTTCCTCTCTTTTTATTAATTTTATTAAACTATAATATGTTTGATGTAACAGTGAAGTGGAATCTGCAATTTCTTCTGTTATATGTATCAGTTCCGTTCGCATAATCATAGAAGCTCTTGCCGATAGGGAAGCCCCAATACATATTTGCAGAAATATATTTTGTTAATTTAACAACAAGACCCGGTCCGGCACTCATTAAGTACTGGGTTTTGTTTCCGAACTGGTCGGTCTGGAATCTGTTTCCGACCCAGCCGAAATCATAGAAACCAGCCAGTTGTATGCTGTCGCTAATAAATTTATATTTTTCGGGTAGTATTGCTTTTAAACCCGGGATTGGGGTTCTTAACTCAAAACTTGCGGTTACACCGTAATCACCGAGGAAGAAACCTTCATCATAACCTCTTACGGATGCTATACCACCGATTTGCATTGCTTCAGAAGCATACATATGTCTGTTTGCATATTGTCCGTTAACCTGCAAAATTGCCATTAAGTTTTTAGGTAACACTTGCAAACGGGCAGCACTTGCATTTAATTTTAAGAAATTATTGCTGGATAAATCCCTCGCCTTATTATAATCGGATGCGTCAATGGGAATACCTCCGGATATACCGCCGTTAAATAACCATCTTCCGTAAAAGTCATCTTTGATATCAGTTAATGTTGCTCTTATAACTCTTGATCTGTATGACGAATTAATTTCAGGCGATAATCCTGATGTTGTTTCCGTATTTCTCAAATCTAAAGTAATGTCACCGTATAATCTAAAATCATCACCTTGGGCTAATCTTCTTGAAACACCGACAAATACATCATGTGATTCACCTTTTATGTTCAGCCATTCAAGTGCATTTCCCAGACGAACTTTAGAATATGAATAACCGATATTTAATCTTGTATCATTTTTTGCAATAGGCAGAGAGTACATACCGCCGACACCGAGAGAACGTTTTGAAAAAGCAAGTGTCCCCATTAACGTATCGCCGTGTCCGGTTACATCATGCAACCCGGCATATAAAACACCTCTTTGAGTACCGATAGCATCCCTTCCCTGATTATCATATCTGAGGTCAAGATTTAGCGGAAATCTGTCTTTTACATCCAAAGTGACATCTGAATATTCTTCGGATTCTTCATTATCCGAGAATGAAACGGCACCTTTCATATATTCTTCAGAGTTCATTTCCGTTAATGCATTACGCACGTCTTTTACGTTTAAAACTTTACCGGGCTCTATATTATAGTCTATAAGATATTTTTTGTTTAAATAAGAAGCTCTTTCCCATTTTCCCGGATTAATTTCTATATTACCGTATTTCCCTTCCAAAATTTTTATTTCAACAGAGCCGTTTTTAACTTTTTGCGGCGGAAGATAAGCAATTGTTGATATATATCCTTTTGCCTGATAATAGTCGGTGATATCATTAGCCGACATAATTAAGTCGTTAATCGTAACATCTTGTCCTATTTTAAAATCAACCAATCTCATTAATATATAAGTCGGAAAAACAGTGTTTCCTGTAATATTAATATTTTTTAATTTAAATGATACCTGCTCAGTATTAAGAAGTTCCATTTTTTGTCTGACTTCTTCCTCAATTACGGCAGGGTCTTTTGTTTCTTCATATTTTACTCTTTCCCGGTATTGTTTTCCCTGGATAAAGTTTGTATTATCTATAAGACCTGCATCGTAGCCGCCTTGATTCACAAATGTTGTACCGTCAACTGCCAGAGCAATACTTCCCAGAACAGTGAAAGCACATATTAAAGATGTTTTAAATAATAGGTTTTTCATCGTTTCACTCTCTATATAATTGTATTAAAACTTACTGCTTTCATATTTGTTATATTATGATACCAAAGAAATAAATAATACAACATAAATATTATACTATCATTCCCTTTTATTTCATAATTCAAACATATGAAATCAAAACATAACTAAATTTGCTTAAACTTTACAATATTTATAACATATCTTAACATTTGAATATTTCTTTCATTATCAGTTATAATTATATTACAATTTATTAACATTTAATAAAATTAGTAGCAAATTATTTTTTTACGGTCATTTTTAAATGGTCAGATATTATGTTTTTATTTAATATTAGAGAATGGAGAACACAATGAGAAAACTTTTAACCACTGCGGCTGCAATGGCTGTTTTTGCATCAATGAGTGTAGTGCCGGCATTTGCGGATGTAGCTGCCGGAGCGTT
>CAZNEN010000010.1:52046-61087 GCA_964572355.1 uncultured Muribaculaceae bacterium | reverse complement strand
CTCCCGCAACCAATTATCAAAAGAGGGTTTCAAGTTTTTTGAAGTCCTCTTTTAATGTTAAAATATATGTGTTATCGCTAAACTGTTTTAAAGAAATTTTTGTCTGATGTAATTGTATTTGAGTAGACACTTTAATCATATACTACTAAAATGGTGTTATTTATTAAACGCTTTTATGTTTCTTTTATGCTGACAGGAAGGTGTAAGAGGCTTTCAGTTTTGTTTCTGCGGCTATACTAAAACTTAATGTTTTCCTATGCCGGTTTCTGTGCTTTTTTATATGTATCAGGTTTTAGGGATTCGGATCTTCTTAAGAAAATTTAACCCTAAAAATAATTAAAAAAGCTCCAATTTAAAATAAGTTCTAAAAGTAAAAAAGTAAAAAGTGCCACAGTAAAACTTATTTCAAAATTAACTGATAAATTGTATGCCGGTATAATGATATAAACATTGCAGTACAGTGTATTTTGCATTTTAAAAAATTATTAAAAAATGTAAAATATAAAAAAAATAGCTGACAAATATTTTTTTTAGTGGTTTTATAAATATGACGGTCTATTAATAGGAGTATTTTCCCGTTTAGTAAAAACAGGAAAGAGAGGTATTATGAGAATTTTATTTAATTTGGATGCCGGGGTCCGTAATTCTTTTGCTGTACGAAATATGAAAACGGCAAATAACCCGATTAATTGTAAAGCTGTAAACCCGATTCAAGACAAGATTTCATTCACGGGAAACATTAAAACACATAAAATTGACGTTGATGTTGATACGGCTGAATTTGTTGCAAACAGTCTTTCGACTTCAACTTCGGGGCATAGAGCAGTATACAATTCCGAAACTTTTAATCCCAAGGTTGTGGAACTTTTAACGCTTGGTGTTGCAAAATACGCAAAAGATAAGGCATCGGAAGAAAATAAGCGTCCCGTCGTTATAATAGGCGGTGATACAAGAGAAGCGACAAGAAAATCACTTCCTTTAATAAATAAAACCCTGACAGAACAAGGTGTGAACGTTCTTTATATTGAAAAACCCGTTCCGACTCCGCTCCTTGCGCAAATGACACAAAAGACCGGAAACCATATCTCAATTCTTTTAACGGCAAGCCATAATCCTTGGGCAGACGGAGGTTTTAACCTTGTTACAAATGATGGAGCAATTGCGCCGCCTTCTGTTACAAAAGAAATTGCAAATAATGTTGTGGATTATGCCAAACAAGGGTATTTTACAACGGATAAAACAAAAATAGGCAGCTCAACCGAAATACACCCGTATGAAATGTATAAGAAAATGATAAATTCATATGATTTAATAAACTGGGATAAAATTAAAGCAGCTGATATTTCAATATATTATGACGGATTAAAAGGCACAGGTGATTTTGTTTTTCCTAGACTTATGGAAGAACACGGAATACCTTATACCGTTGTATCCTCAGGTGATAAGGAAGGTCCGAACCCTACGGATTCAAATTTGACTGAACTTAAACAAGCTGTTAAAAATGATTTGAAAGATTTAAAAATAGGACTTACAAATGATGGCGATGCCGACAGGTTCGGAATAATTGATGAAAATGGAGAATTTGTCTCGCCGAATGATGTTATTTTGCTTACCGCACACCACCTTTATGATAATAAAAGCAGAACGGGTGATATAATAAGAAGCCAGGCAACTTCTTCCGAAATAGATTTGTTTGCAAAAAATAAAGGACTTAATGTAATTCAAACGCCCGTAGGGTTTAAATATATTGCGGAAGATATAATAGAAAAAAGAAAAGAAGGCAGCGATATCCTTGTTGCGGGTGAAGAATCCGGCGGATTAACCGTAAACGGACATATCCCCGAAAAAGACGGTATTATTGCATTATTGCTTATGCTTGATATGGTTGCGAGTGAAAATAAGCCCATTTCGCAAATTTTAAAAGAAACAAAAGAAGTTTCGGGTGTTCAGTTCAGGGCTTATAATTTTGACAAAAAATTTAGTGATGAAGCTTCAAAAGAAACAATAATGAAAAAAATGCACGGCATTTATACAAATGCCTTGAGGGGTGATACCAAATTTGGTGATTTTGAAATTGACATTGACAAAACAAAAGCAAATATGACGGAAATGGAAAATTACAAAAAAGGAGGAGACGGAGTTAAGCTTTATATGACGGACGGTTCATCCGTTCTTGTAAGAAAATCGGGAACAGAACCCAAAGTTAAGGCTTATATCATAACGTATCATAAGAATGCGGATATTGCGGATAAAAACGTTACAAAATTAAAAGAAGAACTTGATAAAATTTTTGATATATCTGCAAATATAAGTTCTCGGTGAGCTTAGTCTATAGAAAAAGATGTTTTAATTGAAACTTACTGAATTGATTTTTCAAAATATGAAACTGACTAAAATGAAACAGCTCTTGATATTACATCAAGAGCTGTTTCGTGAATATGTTTTGTATTTAATTCTAAAACCACAATGAGTAAATTATTGACGTTTTTAAAAAATTGCGTGAATAAATTGAAAAAAATTTAAGATTTAAGTTATCAAAAAAGTTATATCATCTGTAATGCGCAATCAAACCGTATATTCTTTTGCAACATAATCGGAAATTGTTTCAGGTACTTGTGTATCTAATGCATCAGGCAGAATATATTCTGTTGAAAGCTCTTTTTCTTTTACAAGAGATGCAAGTGCAAACGCACAATTTAATTTAATTTCTTTTGTTATTCTTTTTATATTATGTTTTAAAATACCGTTGAATAATCCCGGAAACACCAGTGAATTATTTATTTGATTGGGGAAATCACTCCTTCCTGAAGCTGCAATAAAAGCTCCGTAAATTTTTGCCTTATCCGGCATAATTTCAGGAGTCGGATTAGCAAGGGCGAAAATTATCGGTTTGATATTCATTGATTTTATCATTGTTTCATCAATAAGATTTGGAGCACTTAAACCTATAAAAACATCTGCTCCTTTTATGCCTTCTTGTAAAGAACCCTTAAAAGACTCGGAATTTGTATATAGTGAGATTTCTTCATGTGCAAAATTATTATATTCTCTGCCTTTATATATAGCTCCGTTAATATCAAACATAATAATATTTTTTGCACCAACGGCAAGAATCAGTTTACATACTGCAATTGCTGCAGCTCCAGCCCCTGAAAATATTATTTTTACTTGTTCAATATTTTTTTGTACCAGATGCAGAGCATTTAATAATGCAGCTAAAACAACAATTGCGGTTCCATGCTGGTCATCATGAAAAATAGGAATATTTGCTTTTTCTATTAATTTGTTTTCAACTTCAAAACATCTTGGTGCTTTAATATCTTCTAAATTTATGCCGGAAAAAGAATTTTGCAGAAGAAGAACGATTTCAACTATCTCATCAGGATTCTGTGTTTTCAGGCATAACGGCATGGCACTGACAGAGCCGAGCTCTTGGAATAATACAGCCTTACCCTCCATAACAGGAAGTCCGGCAAGTCCTCCGATGTCACCGAGACCGAGTATTGCACTTCCGTCGGATACTATACCAACAGGTTTTTTATGTTTTTCTTGCGTCAGTTCCGTTTCTATAACTCCGCCTGCCATTCTTCTTAAAAGGAGTGATTTCTCGTCAGTTGTTCCTTCTAAATTATCAAAATCAGGCATAAACAGGTTTTTAGATACACACATTAATGATTCTTTAATATTTTCAACCCTCCCTTTTATTATCGGAATTGAAACATTAAAATCAATATCTTTTACATATTTTTCTATCAAGCTTAAATCAATTGCCCCGAAAGAAGGCTCTATATTTTCAACAATTAACTTGATTTTATCGGGATTTTCAGAAGATATTTCAAACGGATAAGCATCTACGCCTAAAGAGCTTTTTAGAAAAACAGCACGTTCCAGAGATTCTTCATAGTTGAAAGAAATAACGGCGGCAGAATTCTCTTTATTTGTATAATCATAAACAGTTTGGGGATTTTCTTGTATCTTAAGACAAGAAGCTGCAACCCCGGGAGTATATACAAGTGCCAGAGTTTTTTTGTCTTTAACTTTTACTTTAGATATAATTTTTATTCCGTTAAATTTATGCATTATTTTCTTACTTTGTTCTCTTTTCCGTGCAGCAATCGTTTAATGTTTTCTTTGTGCATTATAATTACATAAATTGCTCCGGCAGCGGCAAAACATATATAATATACATTTTGATTAAATGCATTCATTAAAATCGGGGCTATGGAAATTGCAACTACAGAACCGAGAGAAACATATTTTGTTGTATATGTAATAATTCCCCATACGGCAGCAACAATAAGGCCAACAGGCCAGCATAAAGCAAGTATTGTTCCTACTCCGGTTGCTACCGATTTACCTCCGGTATAATTTAAAAAGATTGATTTACTGTGGCCTATTATAACCGCAAAAGCTGCAATTACAGGCGATAAGCCTTTATAATCTACAAAATTTAACCAGCGAATTGCAAAAAGAACAGGAAGAGCTCCTTTTATTGCATCTAACAGCATAACTATAAAAAACCATTTTGTTCCGAGTACACGTTTTACGTTTGTTGCACCGGTTGATCCGGAACCGGTTTCTCTTATATCAATGCCTTTAATCCATTTTACTATCAAATATCCGGTAGGTATTGAACCGATAAGATATGATACTATAGCTAAAATAATTAATTTTATAATTATCAGGGTCATTTCTTTTCTCCTTTTTCTTTTGCGGAAATTCTTATAGGGCTGCCTTTAAATCCAAAAGCTTCTCTTAATTTATTTTCCAAATATTTAATATAATTATCTTTTAAGAAATTTTCATTATTGATAAACAATACAAAAGTCGGCGGTTGAGTTTTTATTTGCGCGGCATAAAAAATTTTAAGTCTTTTTCCTTTAACACTGACAGGAGGGGTAATGGATACTGCTTCCATAACAATTTTATTCAGCAAACTTGTTGAGATTCTTTTTACGGATTCCGCATAAACTTCTTTTGTTAATTTATATATATTCACCAGTCTTTGTTTCGTTTTTGCGCTTATAAATACTTTAGGTACATAACTTATAAAAGGCATTTCTTTTTCTATTTCTTTTTCAAATTTATTTATTGTGGATGATTGTTTATCTTCAATTAAATCCCATTTATTTATGGCAAGAATCATAGATTTTCCCGCATCAATAATCGTTGAAGCAATTTTTTTATCCTGATCCGTTATTCCTTCTGTTGCATCTATAACAAGAACCGCGGTATCACAATTTCTTATAGTGCGGATAGAACGGTCAACCGCAAATTTTTCTATACCCCAGTCAACTTTTGATTTTTTTCTTATACCTGCTGTATCAACCAGGATGAATTCTTCGCCTTCGTATTTGACTTTTGAATCTATTGCATCTCTTGTAGTACCTGATATATCCGATACTATTACGCGTTCTTTATTCAAAAGAGCATTAACTATGGAAGATTTTCCTACATTTGGTTTTCCAACAATTGCAATACGTATATTTTCGGATTTTTTTTCTTCTTTAGCAAATTCAAAATCTCCGGTAACGGCATCAAGCAAATCTCCGACACCGCCCGAGCCATGTAATGCCGATACGGCATAAGGTTCACCAAGAGATAGAGCATAAAAATCATTAATATTTGGAATTTTCTCAGGTGTATCTATTTTATTCACAACCAGAAAAACTTTCTTCCCGCTTTTTCTTAATATGTTAGCTATATCAAAATCAATGGGGTTTATACCGTCTTTACCGTCGACAAGAAAGAGAATTTTATCGGCTTCATCACAGGCAACCCTAGCTTGCGTGAAAATATTCAGCATAATTTCATCTTCATCACCAGGAATAATGCCGCCTGTATCAATAACAGTAAATTCTTTATCCATCCATTCAACATCAAAATAAATACGATCCCGTGTGACTCCTGCCTGATCATCAACTATGGAATGTCTTGCACCGAGCAGCCTGTTTACTAATGTAGATTTTCCTACATTCGGACGTCCAACTATTGCTACTACCGGTTTTTCTGTCACTTTTTTAATACCCGCATTGTATCCATATTAATTATTTTATTACAAATATTCGCTTTATACCAGTTTATAAGAATAAAACAAAAAAGGAACTTATTATATAAGTTCCTTTTTTATAAGGCAATTATTTAACCTGTTATACTATTATATCACCGGCTTCTTGTATTATTGTCGCAGCATCATCAGCTACTTCACTCACTGCTGCCGTTACTTTTTCACCTGCTCCTTTTACTGCTGTCGCAGCATCATCAGCTACTTCACTCACTGCTGCCGTTACTTTTTCACCTGCTCCTTTTGTTGCTGTCGCAACATCATCTGCTACTTCACTCACTGCTGCCGTTACTTTTTCACCTGCTCCTTTTGTTGCTGTCGCAACATCATCTGCAGCTTCGTCTGCTGCTGCAGGAAATCTGGATTTGATAGAAGCCGCAAGTTTACCGGCTTTATCTGCAACA
This sequence comes from uncultured Muribaculaceae bacterium, assembly GCA_964572355.1. Taxonomy (GTDB): domain Bacteria; phylum Cyanobacteriota; class Vampirovibrionia; order Gastranaerophilales; family Gastranaerophilaceae; genus Avigastranaerophilus. The sequence continues at coordinate 54,619 of CAZNEN010000010.1, read as the reverse complement.
TAATCTCCTATTTTTTTACATGGTGCTTTGAATTTATTAAGAAGTTCACTTTTTCCTTCATTAAAGATTCCTTTTTTAGCACCAATACCCAGTGCTGCCAATGCAACACCTGCTGCTAAAACAATTTTTCCTAAGGTCTTAAGCGGGGACTTTTCTTTTTCGTTTTTTCCGTTTAAATTTGCAGCGGCAGATGGTTGTTCTTTCGTAATATATGTCTGCGGCTGGTTTATTTTATCTTGAAAACTTGATATTGCTGCATTTCCTGCACTTGCTGTACTTGAGAAACTTACCGGACTGATATTCATAATTACCTCCTTCACACTGGTATATTTAAAAAACAACTAAATAAAAAAATTGTTTATTTTAACGATTTAATTTTATAAAACGTTACATTTCTTAAAGTATTAATTCACAAATAGAGCCACAAATATTATACCATATATAACATTTAAAATAAAGTTGTTATAAAAAATTGGAATATTTTATTGTTAATTGCTATCTGTATTAATAGAAGTATTTAGATTTTGGAGAGAGAATAACAGATGAGTCCTACAGATATAATTACTCTGAATATAGATGAAAAAGCACATGGTTATGCAAAAATATATGCCTCGTTATTATCTGATGAGTTTCAACGAAAGAGAGCATATGCCTCAATTGTCGCATTATATGCATTTATAAATCTTTTAGAGAAAGAGCCGTATGACATACAAAAAGCTATGACTCTTTTCAGAAATCCAATGCTGAATGAACAATATGAAATTTCTGATTTATATGTTAATAACTGGCATTTAGATGTAAGAGTCGTAACCGGCGGTGATGCCGTTTTACTGCCAAAAATACATTTTGACAGTGATATTGCTGCCGATTTCTATATTATAATTAAAGTTAATTCTAATCTTTCTTCTGCAGAGCTTATAGGTATAGCAGATACTTCTTCGGTTAAAAAAGAAGCTTTTGATTATCATTATTTAAGTGTTGCTTTTAATAATCTTATAGGTTATGACGAATTTTTGAATAGAATTAAGAATAAAAAACAATGCAGTTTTTCTCCGTCGGAACATGAGTTATTCAGGGAATCATATCTCAGTTTAATGGATAATGAGCTTGATAAAGAATTAAAGAATAAACTTTTAAAACATTTATTTAACTGCAGTGAGTGTCGTACGGAGTTTTGCTGCTTTACCGGATTTGAAATGGTCAGTTGTAATATGAGCAGATATCCGGATTTGTTGGAAGATCAAACTCTAACTATAGTTGGTGCTCAAAATGTTGATGATAAAAAATACGAAGGCAAGGAAGAAACTATTTACATCGGTGCTGATAAAAACGATGACATTATAACTGAAAATGATGAATCAGAAACGGAAGAAACGGTTTCTGATATACTTGATGAATTGTTCAATAATAATGAAGAAGAATTTATTGCTAATGATATGATTCTTGACAGACCGATGGGGGCATCTGTTGTTGAACCTGTAAGAGAAAATAACAGCGATTTAAATATAATAGAAGAAGATGATGATTCTGCAGATATTTCTGTATCTGATAGTAATTCTGATGAAGAAATGCAAATAATCTATGATGAAAATTCAATTGTTTCCGATAAAAAAGATTTCGAAATTGTTGATGAAGCTGATACAAATATCTTAAAAGATGATATAGAGATATTGGGTAATGATGATAATGATTTTTCTGAAGATATTTCTATATTAAGCGATGATATTGAACCTGTTACGGAGAAAAATGAAGCTGTTGAAGATAATGTACAAAAAGTAATAGTAGATTATGACGAAACAGGTAATCCGGTATATTCATATATTACAAATGTTAATCCTGAAGATGCCGAAAGTATAATCTCGGAAATAGAACCTATAGAAGACGACACTTTTGATGAATATCCCGAGGATAATAATTCAGAAGCACAGTTTGCAAAAGATGATAATATTGAAATATTGGAAGACATTTCTGAAAAATATGATGATAACAACATTGAAGATAATAATATAGACTATAACGACAGTCAGGAACAATTAATCTCTGAACAAGATGATAATAAGATTAAGCAAACTGATTCGGATTTAAGCAGTAAAAATTCGGATATTAATGATGATAATGCTGTTGGATATGAAGCAGCCGAAAATACGGATAATGTTTCTTCTCTTCAGGATATTGAAGAATCAAATGAAGATAAAGAAGAAGAGCATGAAGAAAGTGAAGAAGAATATGATGAATATGATGAATATGACGGAGAAGAACATGATGATAACCGTACAAAAAACTCTGCAAAATCTTCGTCAAAAGCAGTTTTATTAATATTATCTTTATTACTGATATTAGGGCTTGCAGGCAGCGGTGCATTCTTCTTTATGAAAAATACAAAAAATAATAATGTTGCGGTAAATCAACAGCCGGATAATGTCCTTGAAATACCGACAAAACAGCAAACGGATGATATGTTTGCACAGGCTGAAGAAAATAATATTGATATCCCTGCAGAAAATAATACACTGTCAGAAAATGAGCTGATTCCGGCTGATGACCAAAATAATGAACAAGATAATGAACAAAAT
>CAZNEN010000010.1:1777-51946 GCA_964572355.1 uncultured Muribaculaceae bacterium | reverse complement strand
ATAATGAACAAAATGTTCCTGTTACAGGTTCTATAGAGGTGCCGCCTTTGACGGAACAAGACTTATTAAAAATACAAAATACACCGACAGGCGATGTAAATAAAGTTATTGTTAATGCTTTTTCAAAAGGCGGTTCGCCGGTATCTCTGAGAGGAATAAACTGGTTGTGCAGTGCTGAACTTTTTATGGATAAAACATTTAAAGCTTATTTGCAGAATTTAGATAATATTTTGAAATTAAACTTGAGGAAAAACATTTTAAATGCAACGGAAATGCCAGAAAATAATTCTCTATCAATTAAAATGGCGGTTGATAATGACGGTAATCTTCAAAAAGTTGTAGTTTCAGATTCTTCAGGTTCTGAACAAATTGATAATATTGTGTTACAAAGTATTAATGAAACTTTTGAAGGTGAAAAAAGCCAAATTCTTAGTGATAGCGCAATGAAATCCGACATGTATTATCTAAAAGTGGTAATAAAATTGTAATTTATGTTATTATATTGATTGGGTATGCGAGATTAGAGAAAAAGGCTAGTGCTTTTAGTTGAAGAACAAAGATCATTAATAGAAAAAATTGTCAGAGGAAACAAGAATTTCCGAGGCAATGAAGATTTGTTTGAAGACTTCTGCAGTGAGGCTTTTCAAAAGTCTTACATGATTTTTAATTCTTCCTCAAATATCCAAAAAATAGAAAGCTATGTTTCAAAAGTAGTGCATACCTCTATTTTAAGTGTTCTTAAAAATTCAGGCAGGATAAGAAGAACTAATGACGGTTACATACCTACAAAGGAAATAAAAGTTCCGGAGTTTAATTCTGCTGTAACCGTCAAAATTCAGCCTTTGGGACCTGATTTTATATTGGATTTCCCCGATCCTAAAGACAGTGCGGAAGAAATACTTATTACAAAAGATTGTCTGCAAAAAATAGCTGATGCGGTTTGTATAATACACAAAGAATTGCCGTCGCAGTTGTTTTTGGATATTTTCTATATGAGATATGTAAAAGGATTAAAACAGACTGAAATATCCAAATCTTTAAATTTATCACAGTCCGAAGTAAGCAAAAGATTAATGCAATTATCAAAACTGATAAGTAATTTCCTTGATAATGGCAAGAGTTAGGTCAAGATATGATTTGCCGTAAATGTGGAACCGAACTACCTGACAATGTTATTAGGTGCAGTAATTGCGGAATAAAAGTTAACATGCATTGCCTTAAATGCGGGACTCTTAATGCTTTTGGAACAAAAACCTGTAAAAACTGCGGATTTGAACTTATAAAGATTTGTTCTTATTGTAACAGTTCCAATATGTATTCTGCTGAAGAATGCCGCAAATGCCATATGCCGTTTGAACAAAACAAAGAAGATATTGAAGAGAAGGAAATAAAAAATAGTTCATCAGAACCTGAAATAGTCCGTCCGTTTAGTTTGAGACAGACTCCTTTTATTGATACGGAAAATTCGCTCAATAATCCGGAATATTTTGAGCCTGAGATTACAAGCATTAATTCTTATAAAACGGATTCCGTTTACAATTTTGAAAAAGACGGAACCGAAAGAATTTTTAATATAGACGGGGAATTTGTTTCTGTTGATTCTTCGGATAAAGTATTACAGGATAATAACAAAGAAAATACAAAAGAAGAAACAAAAATAAAAGAATCGGAACAAACTGACGAAGATAGTATAGATCTTGTTAATGAAAATATTGAAATAGAACCGCTTGAAGAAATTACGGATATAGATGTCAGTAACAGTATAGAAGAGGAACCTGCGGAAACTGATGTTTCGGAAGAATCGGCAGAAATTGAATCAGAAGACATTTCTTTTATAGAAATTCAAGAAGAAGCTGTTAACAAAGCTGTTCATATAATAAAGACATCAATAAATAAGCATATTATAGCTGTTAATGGTGCGGAAGGAAGCGGTAAATCTGCGGTATTAAAGCAGACCTGCGATTATCTCGCAAGTCAGGGTTATGCTTCATTATACGGAAGCTGTACTCCTCTGGTGCAAATAACAAGTTTTGGATTTTTTCAGGATGCATTTCTCAGAATGATGGGCTTTCCTCCTTATACAAACAGTACAGAATCATTTATTAAAGATTTTAAAAAAAGTAATTTTGCCAGAGTGTTCGCCTGTCTTACCGGAAGTGAATTGACAGGTTTTCTGAATATTTTTTATCCCTCACAAAAAGATAGTTTTGAAAATATTCTCGATAATAAAATGCAAATATTTTCAATATTGGAAAAAGTAATTAAATCATTTCTCGTGAACAATAATCTTATAATAACCATTGATAATTTTGAACTGTTAGACGGTGCTTCTTATGATTTTATTGTTTATATGCTGCAGAAAGGTTATTTTAATAATCGCTTAAGATTGTTTGTGGCATATCAGGAAAATAAGTCCATACAAAGTTATTTTGATTTAACGGGTATTGATGAAAATATTTTTGAAACTATAGTTATTAAAAAATTCAGGAAGGAAGATTTAATAAAAGCTGTTAATAAGACCGCATTTATTAATATTGAAGAAATTCTTGATGAAAATTATATAGAAGAGCTGGTTCAAAAATCAGATGGAAATGCTATAAGAATGGAACAAGAAGTTGCTCTTCTGTTTGACACAAATTATATTTCAATAAAGGGCAATGAAATTCTGCTGCAAGAAGAAAATAAACCAGAAATTAATCCTGCTTCATTTGAGGAGCTTATAAAATTAAGGTTAAATGCTTTGTCGCCGAGTGCAAAAAATGTACTGTTTATGGCTGCGATTATGGGCTACAGATTTGCATTGAGTATTCTATGCCTTTCCGTTACTATGCCGGCAAAAAAAGCTGAAAAAATTGTTGAGTTTTTAAAACAGGAATTATTTATTACATCTGTAGATAATTATACATGTGAATTTAAGAGTTTAACTTTATGGAAGCTTATATATAAAGAAGCGAAAGCCGATTTATTGTATAAGGAAAATTCGCAAAGATTATATATGTCGCTGAAACCGTTAATTTTATCAAGTAATTTACAAAAACTCATATCCTGTTCGGAAGCTTTAAGTAAAAACGAAGAATTTTTAATCTGGCAGAATACTGCAAGTATTACGGCTAAACTCGGGGATACGAATTTATATGTAATAGCCCAGAAACAGTCTTTAAAATTGCTTGAAGAGATTGAACTTGATAATGCTGAAGAATTAAAAGCCGAAATCTATGAAGAGATAGGCAAACTCTTATGTGAAAAATCACCAAAAGAAGCCATTACATATCTTGCAAATGTTCTGGATTCCGTTATAAAAGAATCTGATATACGTAAAATTGTGGATTTATCGGGATATTTTATAAAAAGCTGTCATCTTATCGGAAATTATTTTGGGGCAAATGAAGCTGTCGATGCAATAACTACAGCGATAAGCTCAGCTGATGTTAATATTTCTCCTTCGGATATTGCTTTAATTAAAACGAGGAAATTAAATGCTTTAATTAATATAGGAAACAGCGAGCAGGTAATTAATCTTGTTAATGAGGATATTATGCCGTATCTTGAAAAGGGATTACATTCAAGACAGATTAGTACAAGGTATAAAAATCTTTTAATTCATGCTTGGCTTTTGGCTAAATTCTCCGCTGCTAAAGCATATGCTCTTCAGGGAAATTCCGAGACCTTCAGTGTTATCGGTCAAATAAGACAATTTATAGAAAAATATGAATATAACAGCGGATATTATTTAACGGGAGTTAATTTAATAGATGCTTTTGCAAATACAGTGAGCGGAGATATTAATAAATCAAATGAAATTTTAAATATTATTTCAAGCAGTTATAAGAATAAGAATATGGAAACAGGTCTGCTTGCGGAGTGGAATTTGATTAATATTATTAACAGAGTATTATCCGGACAAAAACAGGATCTAAAGGTGGATTTGTTTGAACTGGCTGCCTTTACTAACAATATTAATGAACATTTTATTAAAAATATAATTAAGCTTATTTTAGGTTATGTTTTAAAAGAAGAAGGAAATACGATAAAAGCACTTGAAATATTTAATGAAGAAATTACTTATTTTGCAAAAGAGAAAGTTGCAATAGGTGCTTTATTATCATGGGCTTTGATAGTTAAAATTACCATGGAAACAGGTGATGATGATAAAGCACTTAATACTGCGACTAAATCACTTGAAATAGCACAAAGTCCTAAGATTAATAATTATTTCTTTATAATATATTTCCAGAAATTTATTGCGGAAATTTATATGAGAAAAGGTGATCTCACTGCCGCAAAAATGTATTTGGAAAAAGCTATAATGCTTGCAAAACAATATAATTTACGATATCAGTTGATAGAACTTTATATTGCATACGGTAAATATATGGAAGCATTTATGAGTTCCAAAAAAACATACTCATCTGAGTATATTAAGCTTACTTCCGAAATGTATACCAAAGCATTAAATTTAGCAAAAGAATTAAGATTAAATAATCTTATTGAGCTTACAACAAGAGAACGTTCTTCTTTTAAAACATTCTGCCAGTTGAATTCTATAGAATTGTAATGTTCACCTTAATTCTACATGTTTGATATATTTTTTTAGCATAGTTATTATTTTATCAAAATCTTCATTAGTATAAGATGTTTCATTTTTTAAGGATTCATCATTTATTTTTGTTTTTGCCTCAAATTTTTGCAGATAATATTTTTTTGCGTCTTTAATCAGTTTTCCTATTTGTTCAAAATCCCTGACAGACAGTTGAGAAGCAAGCACCGTAGTTCTGAACTCATAGTCAATATCAGAATTCAAGATAAGATTAATGCTTGCGAATATTTTATCAGTTCCGGTATATACTTTTGTGATTAAAGAATATTTATATAATGGTGCTTTTATATCCATTGCTATGTAATCAAGAAGATTTTCCGATAATAAATCTTTTATTGTATCGGGAGAACTGCCGTTTGTATCTAGTTTTACAAGAAAACCGAGTTCTTTTATTTTTTGTATAAATAATTTTAAGTCCGGCTGCAGTGCAGGCTCTCCGCCTGTTATGACAACGCCGTCAAGCTTGTTCTTTCTTGAAGCCAAAAACTTAAAGAATGAATCTGTATTACAGATAGTATTGTTTGAATTTTTGTTTAATAAATCAGGATTATGACAATATCCGCAGTTAAAATTGCAGCCTTGGGTAAAGACAATTGCACTGATTTTATCGGGGTAATCCAGCAGGGAGGTTTTCTTTATTCCTCCTATTGTAAACCGCATTCACACTTTGCCTCATCAATAACAAAAGTTTTTCTGTTTTTAAATTCAGCCTTTTTCCCTTTATTCCATTGCTGTACGGGTCTTATATATCCAACAATTCTTGAATAAACTTCACAATCTTCGCCGCAGTCGGGGCAATTGAATTGTTCGCCTTTTATATATCCATGATTCGGGCAGATGCTGAATGTCGGCGAAAATGTAAAATAAGGCAGCCTGTAATTTGAACAGATTTTCTTTACAAGGTTTTTCATTGCTGCCGTACTTGTAAGTCTTTCTCCTGCAAATACGTGAACTACAGTACCTCCTGTATACATTGTTTGAAGTTCATCCTGAAGATCAAGAAGTTCAAATATATCGTCTGTATAATTAACCGGAAGATGAGTTGAATTGGAATAATAAGGGTCGGCACCCTCATCATATTCTTTTTCATTAGCACAAATTATTGACGGAGTATTAAATTTATCAAGTTTTGCCAGTCTGTAGCTTGTTCCTTCTGCCGGAGTTGCTTCAAGATTATAATTATTGCCGGTTTCTATCTGGTATTCTCTTATTTTATCTCTCATAAAATTCATTACACCGAGGGCAAAATTTTGACCTTCTTTCGATTCGAGACCTTTTCCGAATAAATTCAAGCAGGCTTCATTCATCCCTATTAGTCCGATTGTTGAAAAATGGTTTTTCCAGTATACACCGAATCTTGCTTTTATATCTCTTAAATAAAATTTAGTATAAGGATATAAGCCGTTATCAGTTAATTTTTCAAGCAGTTTTCTTTTAATTTCAAGAGAAGTTTTTGCAATTTCCATTCTGTCTGACAGTAAAGACAAGAACTCGTTTTTATCTTTTGCAAGATACGCAATTCTGGGAAGATTCATTGTAACAACACCGATAGAACCGGTTAATGGATTAGAACCGAATAATCCTCCTCCTCTATAAGCAAGTTCTCTGTTGTCGATTCTTAAACGACAGCACATGGATCTTGCATCTTCCGGTTTCATATCGGAATTAATAAAGTTTGAAAAATACGGAATACCATATTTTGCGGTCATTTCCCATAAACCTTCAATATTAGGATTATCCCAATCAAAATCTTTTGTAATATTATAGGTTGGTATAGGGAATGTGAATACCCTGCCCATACTGTCGCCTTCCATCATTACTTCAAAGAAGGCTTTATTTATCATATCCATTTCTCTTTGAAACTGTGAATATGTTTCTTCTTTGTATTCACCGCCTATTATAACTGGATGATCGGCGTAGTAAGAAGGAACATTTAAATCCATTGTTATATTTGAAAACGGAGTCTGAAAGCCTACACGTGTCGGAACATTCATATTAAATACAAATTCCTGCAGTGCCTGTTTTACCTGTTTATAGTTTAATCCGTCATATCTTACAAACGGAGCCAGCAGTGTATCAAAGTTAGAAAATGCCTGAGCACCTGCGCTCTCACCCTGCATAGTGTAAAGAAAATTTACCATCTGCCCTAATGCTGTTCTGAAATGCTTAGGAGGTGCGCTTGAAACTTTACCTTTTACTCCTTTAAATCCTTCAAGCAGAAGATCTTTTAAATCCCACCCCACACAGTAAACGGAAATTATGTTTAAATCATGTATATGTATATCGCCGTTTAGATGTGCATTTTTGATTTCTTCAGGATATATTTTATTGAGCCAGTAATTCTTGCTTATATTAGATGCTATGTAATTATTTAAACCTTGTATGGAATATGACATGTTTGAATTTTCGTTAACCTGCCAATCAAGCTGCTGCAAATAATCATCAACCATATCATTATTTAATCCCGAGGCAAAATCTCTTATTCTTTTTCTTTGTTCGCGGTAAAGAATGTATGCTTTAGCCGTGGCAGTATAGCCGAAAGAGTATAATGCTATTTCAACAGCGTCCTGTACCTCTTCTACTGTAGGTGCTTTTAAGTTTGATTCTTTTTTATCGGCAATTTCCCGAGCCATCAAAACAACTTTATTTGTTATTTTTTTGGTTTCTTTTTCATTAAATTCTTTAGTAACTTTTGCTGCTTTTAAAATTGCATGCTCTATCTTTGATGCATCAAAAACAACGATTGCACCGTCCCTTTTGACAATCTTATTCATATATCCTCTCCTTTTACATTTCCCCAAGAATTATTAAATTTTTCAAATCCCTTATTTTTAGTTATCTAATAATAGTCTTTTTTTTATTGTTTGTAAATATATCAAATTTATATATTTTTAAAAAATAAAAAGTTAATTTTCGATATATTTATAGGATAAAATAATAGCTATTATCAGTTTATTTATTCATGTTTTTACAAATATTTATATATAAAAAAATCATCCAAACGGATGATTTTTCTTTATGATTTTTTATTCATATATTTTTCGGTATAAATGATAAGATCTAAAAACCTTTTTAACATAGTTTCTTGTTTCATCAAAAGGAATATTTTCAATAAATTCATCATAATCGGTCGTTGAATATGTTTTTAGCCACTTACTTACGGAGCCTTCACCTCCGTTATATGAGGCAACAACAAATATGTCATTTTTAAATTTGTCATATAAATATTTTAAATAATTACAGCCGAGATACATATTCATCCTCGGATCATCAAGATTTGTATATGACGGAATATTATCCGATAACATTGAAATCATGTAGTTTGCGGTTGCAGGCATTAATTGCATTAAGCCTGTTGCATTTGAAATACTTTTTGCATTTTCGTTAAAATAACTTTCTTCTCTTATTAATGCAATAATCAGATAAGGATCCAGTTCAAGTTTTTTTCCGGCAATATTTATTTCTTCAATCCAGTATCTCGGGTATGCCAGTTTATATGAAGCACTCATATAAGGCGGTTTTATGTCCATTTCTGCTATTGCATTACGGGCAATTACAATGGAACGGGTTTTATTATTCTTTTTAAGTTCAATCCAGCTTTTGATAATAGGATTCTCAAAATCCGCATCATCCCATATATCATAGTCCCCCATTTCTAAAATAGTATTTATAAGTTTTAAATCTTTTATATCCAGATGCGACAATATAATAGGAAATTCAATTTCTTCTTTTTGTATCGGAATTTTTTTTGTTTTATCCGTTTTCCAAAAGTTATTCTTTTTGTTTAATATGTATTCGGCTCTTAATCCGTAATAATCATCGGGATATTTTGTTGTCAATTTTGATAAATAATTATGAGCATCGGCTGTTTTCCCTTCTTTTTCAAGTGTTTTTGCAAACCAGAAAAGCAATTTGGGGGAAGATTTTACCTGTTTATATTTTTGTATGTGTTTTATAGCCAATAATTCCGCATTTTTGTAATCTTTTTTTATATATTTATCCCAAAAAATATGCCATAAGGATTCGGGAGCATAATTGCCGTCAGAATATTTTTCCGTAATCTCTTTATATAAAATAAGGGCATTTTCTTTATTTACCATACTTGCAAGTTTATACATAACATAATCTTCACCTTTCAGGGCATTATCTTTTATAATTTTATGCATTTTGCGCCAATTATTTAATTTTGTACCCGGCATATATGATGTATAAATATCGTAAATATTGTGAAGGTTATTCTCATCTGCTTTTTGCGAATATAAACTTAACCCGCTTTCTATTAATTTTTTTGCTATAACTTTATTGCCCGTATTGTGATTTGCGAGAACAAGATAATCCCAGCACATGTCTAAAGGAAGCTTTGAAAAATATTCTACCGCTTTATCATATTTTCCGTTTTTATAGTAGACTATTCCAAGAATTTTTTTATCTTCGCTGCTTAAAGTTGTATTAAGTGTAGCAAGCTCTTCCGCTGCATTTAAGGTAAATAATTTATCGGTATTTTCATTTTTCAGATTTTCTTTCAGATAGTTTCTTAAATATTCTGCGGCCTTATTTTTATCTGTATTCTTTTCAAGCAGTGCTAAAAAATAGTCTTCTTCCGCTCCTTGTTTATTTGATTTTTGTTTTATTTCTTCAAAAAGATTTTTTGCTTCGTTGTATTGTTTAGAATAAAAATAACTTTTAGCAAGATTTTTTTTTGCAGTCTTTGCAAAAATAGAATTAGGTGATTTTTCCAAAAATAATTTGTATTTTATGGCTGCCATGCTGTAATCACCTACTTTTTGCGCACTTTTTGCCTGCTTATATAAAGCCATAGGATAAAGCGGACTAATCCGGTTTATTTTACCAAAATTATAGTATGCATTTTGATAATCGCCGTTATTATAAAAATTAACTCCTTGTTTGTAATATAACGGTGAGTTTTGTGTAATTTTATCATTATAAATAAGTATTGCAACAATACATGGTACAAGTATAATTAAAAATCCTATTAAATATTTTATATATTTCATTACTATTCTTTAAATCCCTTATAATATCAAAATACTATAATTATACAACAATTACTCTGTTTCTTCCTGATGATTTTGCTTTATATAATGCTTTATCTGCTTTCTGTGCAAACGAAGGTGCTGACAGAGAATTCTCATATTCGCAAACGCCGATACTTGCGGTTATATTAAGATAAGAAACCCCGTCGATATCCGCTTCTTTTATGTCCATTTTTGATTCTTCTATTACTTTTCTAAGCCTTTGTGCTACCAATACCGCTTCTTGAAGATTGGTTCTGGGAAGAATTATAAAAAATTCCTCTCCTCCGTATCTGCATGCTATATCATATTCTCTTATTTCATCTTTTATGACCTGTGATACATTTTTTAAAACACAATCACCTGCCGCATGCCCGTACGTATCATTAACTTTTTTAAAATAATCCACATCTATCATCATACAGCACAATGGAATACAATTTCTTTTGCTGTTTGCAACTTCCTGTTTTAATCTTATTTCAAACTGTCTTCTGTTATTTAAGCCTGTTAATGCATCCAGTGTCGCATATTTAAGAACTTCAGCATAAACATTTGCTCTTTGTATAGTAAGACCTGATTGTCTTGTAAGCTGCAATAAATAATCTATATCTTTTTGAAGGAGTTTTTCTATATTGCTGTATGCAACAATTGCTCCCAGTATATTATCTTCATTAACAATCGGGAATATGCCTATTTGGGAATTTTCCGAAAGTATGAATTCCGTTTTATTATTTATTTCGTATAAAAGTTTATAAACCTGCTTGTCTCTGCAATCATTCGGCCATACAAGAGTATATTTATTATCCTTATATACAAAAATATAAATCAAATGAGAAGTAATAAATCTGTCAATCATTTCTCCGATAAGAGGAATAATGTATGAAAGTTCATATTGGCTTTCTATTATCTTAGCTATATCTTTCATTGCTTTGTAAAAGTTTAAACTTATTTCCATTTGTTCATTTAATATGTAGTTTATGATTGCTCCTGAAACAAGTTTTGAGGTTATATTTAATAATTCAAAAAATTCTTTTGTAAATTCTTTTTCTTTGGCAATTATTTTCATCAATCCGAATACTTCACCGTTAGAGACAAGCGGAAAAATAATATTATTAATTTCATCAGTTAATTCAATAATTAAATAAAATTCTTTATCTTTTAGTTCACAGTCAAATTCGGAATCATTAAAGTAAAATTTTGAACCGCCAGAAAGTGCCAGATTCGTGTATATATAATTGTTTTCTTCCGGTTGATTTTTATTATCGAAAATTTTTAAATCCTGACCAAAGTTTTTAAGCAGCATATTATTATTGTCCCAGATAACAAATTCTGCATTTTTTATATCAAAGAAGTTTATAAATAATTTGTTAATAGCTGCTGTTGTAACGGAAGGAGAAATCTTCTTTACAAGAATATTTGATAGTTTATTTAAAAATTCTATGTTTTTTTCACTTGCAGTCATAATTAAAGTTCTTCTAACTGTTTTAAATAAGTACATTTAAGGAGATCATCAAGTTTAAATTCTTTTTGTTTTGAATATACTATTCTGCCTTTTGAATAAACAAGATCATCTTCATTTAAAGCTGTTAAATCAACTCTTTCTTTCAAGTATTCGTAATTTCCTTCATTTATTATTCTTCTTTTAATTTCATTAATTACTCCGTATACATATTTATTTTTTTCATGATTTCCGTCATAATCAAGCAGAATAGTAGTTTTTTCAAATTCCGTCAGTGCTTCTTTATTTAGATTCATAGATCTTAGCAGAAGGGCAAAATTGTAATGAGCTTCATAATTTCTGGGTTTTATATTAATAGCTCTGCAATATTCCAAACCTGCTTCTTTATAGTCGCCTAGAAGATGATTTGTAAGTGCAAGGTTATATGTATTATCGTAGTCATTTTTTAAATATTTTTTTGCCTGCGTATATGATTCTTTTGCTTTTTTCAGGTATTTTACGGCAGTGCTGGAACGATCTCCCATATAAACAGCTTTTCCTCTATAAGCAAGTCCCATATTATAGTATGCAAGACCTTTGTTTATATGGGCAGGTTTTTTATTATTAAAAATCAGGGGTATATGTATTAAAAACGGATTTGAATTTATAACTCTGCCGTATTCCTGTATTGCTTTATCATAATCCGCCATTTTCTCGGACAAAATAATTCCTAAATCCATACGGCAGACCATAAAATCGGGACTGTATCTTAATGCATTTTCATATGCATTAACAGCTTCATAATAATTTTCAAAACTTACATATATATTCCCAAGATTACAGCTTGCTCTTGAATGTCCGGGATAGTGCCTCAGTGCAATTTTGTAATAGTCAACAGCCCTTTGATATTTCGCTTTTTTATATGCCTTATCACCTTTATGTACATAATAAAAACCTATACATTTATGATACTGTCTTAAATACCAATCTCTGTAGAAATATAATGATACGAGAAATAAAACCATAAGAAGACACAGTATAATTTTTGTAATCTTCAATTTTAAAAGTTTTATTATAAGATTCACTATTGTTTACCCCTACAATTACGTATCAATATTGGTTGCATAGACGGCATTTTGTTCAATAAATTCACGCCTGGGTTCAACATTATCTCCCATAAGAACATCAAATAACTGATCCGCAAGCATTGCATCTTCAATTGTAACTTTGAGCAGAGTTCTGTTTGCAGGATCCATAGTTGTTTCCCATAATTGCTGCGGCATCATCTCGCCTAAACCTTTAAATCTTTGAATGCCGACTCCTTTCTTACCTCTTTCTTCAATTATTCTTTGGAGTTCCGCAAATGATGTTACCGTTAAATCTTCATTCCCCGTATTTAAGTATAGAGATTTTTCTTCTTCAAACAAGAAATCTCTTATAAGGGGATAAGTTGATTTAATTCTGTTATATTCGGAAGATTTAACAAGGTTTTGTGTAACCATAACAGGTTCAATATCACTGCCCAAATCAACTTTTATTGCAAATTTACCTGTTTCAGGATGTTGTTTTAATGAAATAGAATAATCTTTAGCTTCCGTAATACCGTAATTTTCAGCATGGTCTTTTACATAGTGCTGAAGATAAGCATGTATTTTTTCCATTTTATCCTTATTATCGAAATCTTCAGGCTGAATATTTGCTCTTACAAGACCTCTTATAACAACGGACGGAACAGCATTAATAATAGGACTGTTAAATGAATTATAATATCCTGACATATTTCCTATTAAAGAAATTAAAGATTCATTTGAACAAACTTTATCTTTTGAATTGTCACATAGTAATAAACCTGCAGTGCCTCTTTCTCTTAATGTTTTATCTAAAGCTCTGTCATCATAGAGATATTCGGAGGTTTTACCTATTGTAAGTTTATATAAAGGAGGCTGTGCAATATAAACATAGCCGTTATCAATCAGCGGTTTTGCGTATCTGAAAAAGAACGTCAGCAGCAGCGTTCTGATATGCGCTCCGTCAACATCGGCATCTGTCATAAATATAATTTTATGATATCTTAGTTTTTCAAGATTAACATCATCTTCATTTTTGCTTATATTAATTCCTATAGCCTGAATTAAAGATTGTATTTCATTATTTCCGTATATTTTATCCAGTCTTGCACGCTCAACATTTAGGATTTTACCTCTTAAAGGAAGAATAGCCTGGAACATTCTGTTTCTGCCCTGTTTTGCGCTGCCTCCTGCCGAGTCTCCCTCTACTATATACAGCTCGCATTTTTCGGGTTCTCTGTTTGAGCAGTCTGCCAACTTCCCGGGCAAAGTTGAATTTTCAAGAGCCGATTTTCTTCTGGTTAAATCTCTTGCTTTTCTTGCTGCTTCTCTTGCTCTTTGTGCTTGTATAATTTTATCTATTATAAGTTTTGCGGATTTTGGGTTAAATTCGAGCCATTCTTGAAATTTTTCTCTTACAACATCATTAACGGCACTTAAGGCCTCTGAATTTCCCAATTTTTCTTTAGTCTGTCCTTCAAATTGCGGTTCTGAAAGCTTTACACTGACAATAGCCGTTAATCCTTCTCTTACGTCATCACCTGAGAAATTTGCATCAGAGTCTTTAATCATATTATTTTTTCTTGCATAGTCATTAAGAACACGGGTTATGGCATTTCTGAACCCTGTTAAATGAGTTCCTCCCTGGTGAGTATTTATATTATTTGCAAAACTTAATACTGATTCATTATAAGCATCCGTATATTGTATGGCAATTTCAACCGCAATACCGTCCACAGTCTTATCCATATATACCGGTTTTTCAAACATTACGTTTTTATTTTTATTTAAAAATTCAACGTAACTGCCGATACCGCCTTCGTAATGGAAAGTTTCTTCTTTTTCCGTTTTAGCATCAATAAAAGTAATTTTAAGTCCTTTGTTCAAAAATGCCATCTCTCTTAAACGGTTTGAGATAACATCTCTGTCCATAACCACAGTTTCTTTAAATATTTCAGGGTCGGGCCAGAATGTTGTTTTTGTTCCTGTTTTCTCTGTTTCTCTGATTTTTTCGACGGGGCCTGTAGGTTCGCCTCTCATGTATTCCTGCCTGTGGACAAAACCTGCACGTGAAACTTCTACAATCATCTTTTCTGACAATGCATTTACAACAGAAGCACCAACACCATGTAAACCGCCGGATACTTTATAACCTCCGTCGCCGAATTTGCCGCCTGCATGAAGAACGGTATGTACAATTTCAAGTGCTGACTTATCGGTACCCGGTTTTATATCAACCGGAATACCTCTTCCGTCATCTTCTACAGTAACACTTTCATCTCTGTTTATCGTTACTTTGATATGTTTACAATATCCGGCTAATGATTCATCAATTGAATTATCTACAATTTCATATACACAGTGGTGAAGTCCTCTCTGGCTTGTTGAGCCTATATACATCCCCGGTCTTAAACGAACGGCTTCTAATCCTTCTAAAACCCTTATATTACTTGCATCATAATTATTTGTTTGTGTTGTCATGTTCTATACCCTAACTCTGCCTCTCGTATAATATTGTACTACAAATAGGCGTACAGTGCTAATTTGTTACCTGTGTATTAAGAGCAATCTATACAAAAGAAAAACTACCGTAAACAAAAGGATAAATCTAATGAATTTAATCATTAATTATTCTTTTATGTCATCTTCTTCTACAATTATATCATTTTCTTCAACGGGTGATTCTATTCTGGTTTCTTCAATGACTTCCGTTATTTCGCCTTCTAAAATTTCGGATTCTTCATCTTCTTTATTTTCATCATCTTTATCAGAGATTTTTTCTTCATCTTCCTGAAGTTTCTTTCTTAAGGCGGTAAGTTCCTCTTCCGTTTTTGCTCTTACAATCGGAATATTAAGCATTAGTGCGGCTGCATCGCCTTCCTGCTTTAAACCTATTTCAAGTTCTTCTTTATTAATAACGACATATTTAGAAAATACCTCTATTAATTCTTCTCTCATTTTATTCATAATTAAAGGATCAAGTTTTGTCCTGTCGTGCATAAGAATTACTTGGAGTCTGTTTGCAGCACAAGTACCGGTATTTTCCGATCTTTCTATTTGGAATAGTTCCAGTATTTTATTATAAATATCAGCGAAAAGTGTTTTCATGTTCTACTCCTTTCCTTTCTTTTTAAGACCTGAAAGAAGTTTCTTCAACTTTCCTACAATATCTTTCGGTTCATCTATGTCTAAGAAAGGAACATCTTCACCGTTAATTCTTCTTGCGACATTTATAAAAGCTTTCCCCGCAAGGGATTTTTCATTATTAACAATGGGTTCACCTCTGTTTGTTGAAGTTATGATTCCCGTATCCTCCGGAATAACTCCTATAGGCTGGCATGATAGAATATTAACAACATCATCAACACTCATCATATCATTTGATTTAATCATCTTTGGACGTACACGGTTAATTAAAAGCTTATAACTTTCTATGCCGTCAGCTGCTTCAAGTAAACCTATAATTCTATCGGCATCACGTACGGCAGACATCTCTGGAGTAGTAACAACTATTGCTTCAGAAGCACCAGCAATTGCGGTTTGAAAACCTTGTTCTATTCCGGCGGGACAATCAACGAGAATATATTCAAAATCTTTTTTTAATTTTTCGGTTATTTTCTTTAGCTGTTCCGCACTTACCGAAGATTTATCACGGGTTTGAGCTGCTGCCAGAAGACATAAATTAGGATTTCTTTTATCCTTTACGAGAGCTTGTTTTAATTTACAGCGTTCTTCCACAACATCTACAAGAGTATAAACAATTCTGTTTTCAAGTCCCAGCAGTAAATCCAAATTTCTAAGACCTATATCGGTATCTATAAGAACAACGCTGTGTCCGTTCTTGGCGAGTGCACTGCCGATATTTGCGCTTGTTGTAGTTTTCCCTACACCGCCTTTTCCGGATGTGATTACTATAACTCTCCCTGCCATCTAATCCGCTCCTTAATCATTTATTTTAAATACTACTATTTCGTTATTAATTATTCTTGCTTCTTCTGGTGTAAAAGAATTTGTTTTCTCGACAAATACGGTATTTAAAGAATCAGGTCTTCTTGAATAACAATTTGCAATTCTAAGCTGTATAGCATTCATTTTCAATGCACGAACCCTGGCTTTCTGGTTTCCGCCCGCTCCGGCATGCGCAATTCCGCTTAATATTCCCCATACCGTTATATCTCCGAATGCTTTTATTTCAGAGCCGGGATGACAATCCCCTATTATAACAATATTGCCTTCATAATTTATTACCTGCCCCGAACGAATTGTTTGTTTTATATATTTTGTCGGGGAAGCCTCAAGTTCTATGTCCTCTTTGGTGTATTCGTGTTCGGGAACAACAATATCATCAAGTCCGTCTTTTTCTTCATATGCTACTTCGGGTACTGCCATTTCAAATATATTTGATTTAGATGGATTTGAACTAAAAATTACGTCTAATTCATCTTTTATTTCATCTTTTTTATCGGCAGTAAAACTTTCAGTAGTTTTTTCTGTTTCCGTTTCTATTGTTTCTTCTTCGGTTATACCTTCATCGTGTACTGAATTTTCCGAAGTTATTGTTTCTTTGGATGGCAAAACGGATTTTTCTTCTGTTTGTATATCGTAAGACTCATTGTTATCGATAAATTTATTCTCTGCGGTTTTGTCAGGAGATTCTTCCGTTTCTTCTTCTATAATATCAAAACTTTCATCTTCTTTTTCTTCGACAATTGCAGATGATTTATTTTTATCTTTTAATTCGTCTGCTGTTTTATAAGGCATTTCAGGTGTTACTTCTATTATATTCTCCGCTGAAACATTTGAAACTATTATACCCAGGGATAAAGCCACCTTTTCTGTTTCTACCGATTTTGTATCAATACAAGTCAGAAATGATTCAATACCGCTTATTAAAGATTTTATACTTAAAAGCTGCGCTTGATTGAGGTCCACGCTTCCAAGTTTCAAATATATCTTTTTATTTCTTATTTCATCTTTGTCTAAAATTGAACTCAGCTCAAATATGACTTCGGATGCAGTATTTATATTCCCCAAATCAACCATGTACATATTATCTTCAAGAATTGTTTCCATATTACCGTTTTCCCTGTCTTGCAAGCTTATTAGGATTTCTCTGTACACCCATATCCGTACATAAAAAGAATATATTAAATTTTATAATTTTTCAAATAAAATGAGCAGTAATGTATAGTTTTATTTACGAATAGCTTTACTTAATTTTACAAATAGGCTTAAATGCTTTAAAATCAATACTTTTATAATTAAATTTCTTATATTGAAACTGAAAAATTTGTCCTTAAAAAATAAATAGGTAATAATAAATACTATGAAGTTAAAATGAGTGTGGATATATGAGAAAAGAAAAGTTTTTTGTAATTGTATTTAGTCTGGTATTGTTAAATAAGTGTGTATATGCTGAGGATAATTTCCCGCCTCCCGGAATAGATGAAAATAAATTAAAAGCTACTCAGTCTGAGGATGGGATTAGCGTAAATAAGCCCGAATTTGATACTGATGCTTATTCAAAAAAATATAAAAGAGTAACTAAAGACGGGGCTGTGATGCAGGCATTGGAACTAATGCAGAGTGTTAATATTGCAAAATATTCATATAATGCATTAATGGGAAATAATTTAACGGAAAGACCCGTTAAAATAGAATTCAGAAATATTTCCGAAATAAGACCCGAATATGCTTCTTTTGATGCATTAGGCTGGAAAAAGAAAAATACATTATATATTTATATAAACGAGAAACATAGAAATGCTCCGCCTGAAGCAATAGCTGCTTTATTGGCTCATGAAGCCATACATCAGGATGAATTCGCTTCGTTGAATGAAGAAACTTATGCCTGGACACTGGAAGCTGCCGTATGGATGAAATTAACGGAAAAAAATCCGTCGGTATTAAGACATCCTTCACCTCTTGTAACAAGAGAAAACATGCTTAAAAAACTTTTTGAAAAAGGCGACTATACAAGTAAATATATAAAAAAAGCCGTATATACAAACCCGGGATATAAAAATTTGCCGACCCGCTCACCCGGTTTTGAAGATGAAGATTTATAAAAATAAATCCGGCATGTTTAAGAAAAATTAATAACTCTGAAATACTGATTGCATTTTAACCTTGAAATGTTATTATCATCATACTACAATATAAAAGACTTACCCACCGAAAAAGTCACAACTAAACTTAGAAGGAAACTAAAATGACAATAAATTTAAAAAACAAAGCTGAAATAATTGAAAAATTTGGTAAAAATGCACAGGATTCCGGAAGTGTTGAATCTCAAATCGCATTACTTACGGAAAAAATTTTGGAATTAACCGAACATCTGAAATTAAATCCGAAAGATTTTCAAGGCAGAAGAGGTTTGCTAATGATGGTAGGAAAAAGAAAAAGACTTCTTTCCTATTTGAAAAAAAGAAATCTTGACGATTATAGAAAATTAATTAAGAAATTGAATATCAGAGAAACAAAATAATTATTTGAAAAACCGCATTTGAGCGGTTTTTATTTGACCTTATTTCATGTTAACTGTAAAATAATATAAAGCATGGAAAAGCAGGAAAAACAGGAGAGAAAGGAAAAATGAGTTCAAAAAAATATTTGTTTACCTCTGAATCGGTAACCGAAGGTCATCCCGATAAAGTATGCGATCAGATATCGGATGCTATATTGGATGAGTTTTTAATGAAGGATCCGAAATCAAGAGTAGCCGCCGAAACATCTGTTACAACAGGTATGGTTCTGGTATCGGGTGAAATTACTTCATCGTGTTATGTTGATATTCCGCATGTTGTAAGAAATACAATTGAAAATATCGGATATACGGGTGAAAGATCAGGCGGTTTCGACAGTAAAACATGTGCTGTTATAACCAGTATTGACGAGCAATCAACGGATATAGCAGGCGGTGTAAATAAAGCCTTTGAAACCAGAGATAATAATGCGGCAGTTTCTTTAAATGAAACAAATAATATAGGCGCAGGTGATCAAGGAATAATGTTTGGTTTTGCATGTAATGAAACTCCCGAATTAATGCCTCTTCCTATAAGTCTTGCTCATAAACTGTCATACAGATTGGCACAGGTCAGAAAACAAGGAATCTTAAATTATTTAAGACCTGACGGAAAATCTCAGGTTACTGTCGAATATGAAAATGATAAACCGGTAAGAATTGATACCGTGGTTATTTCGACACAGCATGATGATGTAATAAACGGAATAAGCGATAATACTCAAATTCAAGAGATTATAAAAAAAGATATAATTAAATATGTTATAAATGCCGTTTTTGAAGAAGAACCGTTGAAGCCTGATGCTGCTACAAAATATTTGATAAATCCCTCGGGAAGATTTGTAATAGGCGGACCGCAGGGTGATGCAGGTTTGACAGGAAGAAAAATAATTGTTGATACATATGGAGGATACTCAAGACACGGCGGCGGCGCATTTTCAGGTAAAGATCCTACAAAAGTTGACCGCAGTGCAGCTTATGCGGCAAGATATGTTGCAAAAAATATTGTTGCTGCAGGGCTTGCAGATAAATGCGAGATAGAACTTGGTTATGCTATCGGTGTTGCTCGACCTGTTTCTATTTATGTTGAAACATTTTCAACGGGTAAAATTTCGGATGATGAAATTATGAGACTGGTTGAAGCAAACTTTGATCTTCGTCCCGCTGCAATTATAGAACAATTTGATTTAAGAAATCTTCCCGCAAAAAATGGCGGTAAATTCTATCAGAAACTTGCTGCATACGGACATTTAGGAAGAACAGATTTTGATGTTCCCTGGGAACATACAGATAAAGTTCAAGCACTTAGAGAACAAGCTGCTAATAGAATGACCTGCGGAGTATAAGTACATAGATAAAACGAAAAGGAGAGTAATATTATTACTCTCCTTTTGTTATAATTTGTTTTACAAAATCAATTTCTTCTTTTTTATTTTTTATTCTGTTCTCAATTTTCTCTTCTAAAACTTTGTCAAAAATTTTATTAAATTCAGGAGAGGGATTAAGCCCAAGATTTATTAAATCATTTCCGCTAATAAATATTTTTATATGTTTTAATTCTTCCAAAAATAGTATTAATGTTTCATCATCCGTAATAGTATAATAAATTGCCAATGATAGATTCTCTTTATTTATAAATTTTTTGTATATTTCAAATTTTTTGCTGCTTTTTCCGTATGAAATTAACTCCTTAACTTCTTTTATTATTTTCATTTCTTTTGCGGTCAGATTTAAATAAATTTCATTGTCATTTATAATTAGTAAGGCAGTATAAAAAAAGCAAATATTATCTATAAGATTATATCTTTGTATTTTTAATAATTTCATTTCGTTAAATTTGTTATATGGATTGTTTGAAATCAGTTTATATATATTTGTATTTAGTATTTCTTTATATAATTCTTTTTTTGTGATTGAAAAATACTGATATAATTCATTTTTAATTCTATCCATTGGTATAGATTTATTAACTTTTGACAGATATTCCTGCATTAAAGAATATGTTTCGTTTTCAATTTCAAAATTAAATCTTACTTTAAATTTCAGTGCTCTTATAATTCTGGACGGATCGTCATTGAAGCTTTTATTATGCAGAATTCTTATTATTTTGCCTTGTATATCACTATAACCGTTATAATAATCAACAAGGAAAAATTTGTCTTTACCCGTTAAATTGATTGCTAAAGTGTTAATGGTGAAATCACGCCTTATAACATCTTTTTCTATGGGACATCCAAAATTATATGCTTCCGGCAAATGAGCGGATTTTAAATATTTTTCTTCTCTTGTTGAAGCGAAATCAATTTCTACACCATTCTGAAATCGGACTTTTGCCGTTAACAAATTGTTTTGTATGGCTGTTATTTTACAATTTAAGCTTTTTTCAAGTAATTTGCAGAAATCAACCGCATTGCCTTCTACTGCTATATCAATATCTTTAACGGTATTGTGCATAATTATATCCCGCACGATACCGCCGATTAAATATATTTTTATTCCGGATTTTTCAGCAAAAAAAGCTGCATTATTTATTGCAGATTTAAATTCAGCAGAAAGGTAATTATTGAATTCCTTTTTTAAAGATAAAGCCACTCATTTTCCCTCAAGTATTTATAAGAGTGATTATATCAAATTACTTAAAATCTTTAAATACGGAACTTAATTCGTCTTGAAAATTATATGTATTTTGCAATTTATCCGCATTTCTTTTTTCATTTAATTTTTTTGTAATGAATATATTTAATTTTGAAATGCCCATACCGAGAACAAGACCGGAATATAAATAACCGGCTACTTGAGAAGTCGCAATTTTGAATACTTTAGATTTTGTTGCTGCATCCGCATTTTTAAGAAGTTCGGAAAATTTCATAACTTTTCCGTCTTTTATAATTTCTTTTGCATTAGGAAGCAGTACTTCGTCAAATGATTTTACCGAAGCCTTTGTAAGCCAGTTTGCGGCATATTTTATACCTTTTTTTCCTGTCTCTTTTGCAGCGGGATTATTTATGAGTTCTTTGCCGCCTAAAGCTCTTGCGGTAAGTTTAGAAACCATACCGCCAAGAATTAGCCAGTTTGTAAATCCTAAAGTATCTTTAATAACACATTCTCTCAATTCATCTTTATCTCTTGCAGACATGAACCGGCTGCCGATTGTTAGACCGTATAAGAATTTAAACTGATTTATTGTAGGTATTCTGCTGTTAAATTGCACATTAGAGGTAAAATCAGACAACTTACCTATTGTGCTGATTGCAAATATTGGAAATGCTATACCGGCACCTGTTTTTAAAGCTTTGAATTCTTTGGATTCATCGGCTTTTCTATCTTTAACCCCAACAAAACCGTCTTGTCCCGTACGTTTTTTTGTAAGATATCTGTTAAAAGGTTGAACAGACATACATAAAACAGCACAAACGGCGAGTCCTAATAATGTTGAAGCTGTTTTATTTTTTGTGAGCGCATTAACAAATGACGGCAGTTTTTCTTTTGATTTTGTTTTAAAGGAATTTGAAAGAACAACAGCATTATCTACAAGTTCGGACAAACTTGATGAAATTTCTTTAGTTCCGTTAACTGCATTTAATTTGAATGAAGCTCGTGCACCGGTATCCTTTGTTATTTTTGAAATTATAACATCTTTTAATTGTTTTGCTTCTTTTCCGAGTTCGGCTTTTTTGCTTCCGGTGGCAGTTGCTATTGCTTTTGTTTTATCGGATAAAGCAACCAAACCGTCGACGATTTCTCCGGAAACATCTTTTGAAACGCTCTTCCATTCATTTCCGTTTAATCCCTTAATATTCTGAACGAAATTTTCAAAAAAACCTTTTGATTGACCTTGAGCATTTTGCCATATTTCCGACATGTTTTTTATTGTATCGGCACTGGCAAAAATATTTTGTGCTTTTACTCCATGCTGTTTATTAAAATTACCGGAAATAGCAGATGCGGCACCCAGCCCGATTAAGCCGACGCATGCGTGTATCAGGCAGCTTGATACTTCTCGGAAAAAGGTTTCAATACCGGATTGTTTTCCTCTGTTTTTTGCTTCTATTATTGTTCTTGGTATTACCATGGAACACAGGTCAACCGCGCAAGCTCCTAATGCAGGACTGTTATTAAGACCTCTGAGTCCTGTTAAAACTGCAGTAGATGGTCCTCCTTTAAAACTTTTTTGTCCGGCTTGGTGTGTTATTTTGCTTTGATTTACAACCTTGTCTATCATGCTTTATTTATCTTTTCTTTTATTGTTAAAGTTTGTCAAAAAAAAATTTGCTATTTAATCCCTAATTTTTTTAATTTAATACCGTTAATCATTCTATCAGAAGTATATTTACTTTGTAACAATAATATTTATTTTCTTTACAAATTAAATAAAAACATTAAAGTTTAATAAAAAAAAACCGTATAGAAAAATATAAATAGTATTTGCAGGCAAAGAAAAAATATGGAAGAAAAACAAATATTATCAAGAAATCCTTTTGGTCTAAATATTGCACTTCCCCAAAAGTCAATACAGGAAGTACAGAAAGTTGCAAAACAAGAAATTGATAATATTACCGTAAATCCGTTTGTAGAATATTTTGAAGAAAATGACAAAGTTTTTTCGGGAGAAGTGGCAAACGAGATCAGGAAATATCAGGCACAAATGTATTCTTTAGGTCAAGTTATGAGAGAAGGTCAGCCGCATTCATCGTTTAATGTTAAGATGTGAATAAAATATTAAAGTAAATTTCGGTATACATTCTGCGAAAACTTCAGATTTGTATGCCGAAAATATTGCTGTGTTTTATTTTTGAAGTGATATTTTCTTATGTATCATATATTTTTAACATGACAAAAATTTTTATATCCTAATAAAATAAATTACAGAAGAAATTTATTAAGGTTTTTGTTTTTTTGTTAAAATAACAATTTTAATATAAAAAAAAGGTCGCATAGCGACCACAGTCTTGTTATGGAGAAAAGGAGTGAAGGAAAATAAGTAATAAAAATTAACTTATATTATATTAATTCCCTTATTGTAATATATATAACATATATATTAAATATATATTAACATTTTTTAATTATAAAAAAGAAGAATCTATTTAAAGATTCTTCTTGCTCAAATACATATACAACATGTTATTTTGAAGATTTAGCAGTTTCAACAATAACCGAAAATGCTTCAGGTTCATTAACGGCTAAATCAGCTAACATCTTTCTGTTAATGGTTACGTCAGATTTTTTAAGTGCATTCATAAACTTTGAATAGCTTAAACCATGTTGTCTTGCTGCTGCATTAATTCTGATAATCCAGAGTCTTCTCATGTTTCTTTTCAAATGGCGTCTGTCTCTGTATTGATATTTAAGTTTTTTCATTACAGCAGTATTGGCTACTTTGAAAATTCTGCTTCTTGCGCCTTTAAAGCCCTTTGCCAGTTTTAATATTTTTTTATGTCTTTTTCTTAGGACATTACCGCGTTTAATTCTCATTTTATAATCCTTTCTTCTTTAATACCTTAACCCGAACACTTTGCATACGGAAGTTCTTTTAATACAAGTTTCTTGTGTGTAGCAGAAACTTCTACCATAGAAGAAAGTCTTCTTTTTCTTGAACCGCTTTTATGCTGCAGTAAATGACCTTTACCGGCGCGTCTTCTTAAAATTTTTCCGCCGGCAGTAATTTTATACCTTTTAGCACCGGAGCGGTGAGTCTTCATTTTTGGCATAGTTTATCTCCTTCTTAACTTATGTGATACAAACCGAAAATACGACATGCCTCCGCATTTTCAAGCCTTATAAATAATATTGTAAAACAAACATGTTATGGTGCAAGTATTGTTATAACATTTCTGCCATCCATAGACGGTTTTCTTTCAATAGTAAACTTTTCACCTTCTAAATCCGTAAGAAATCTGTTAGCTAAATCATACGCTAAATGGTTATGCTGCATTTCTCTGCCTCTGAGCATAATGACTATTTTAACTTTATTTCCGTTTGCTAAGAATTTTTTAATACTGTTTATTTTGACATTATAGTCATGAACATCTATTTTATATCTTACTTTTACTTCTTTTATATCAATTATATGCTGTTTCTTCTTAGATTCCTTAGCACGTTTTTCAATTTCGTATTTATATTTTCCGTAATCCAGAATTTTGGCAACCGGCGGTTCTTGGTTAGGAGAAACAATTATTAAATCCAACCCTTTGTCTTCTGCAAGCAAAAGAGCTTTCGATGTTGCTATTATGCCGTGATTGTTGCCTTCATCATCTATTAATCTTACTTCTTTTGCTCTGATATTTTCGTTCAATAAATAGTTGGGCTGGTTATTATCTCTACTAATGACTATGTCCTCCTTAAATCTAACGCAATTATTGTATCAAATAAGATTTTACTTTGCAAATATAATAATAAAATAAATTTTTTATAATTCTTAATAATTTTATTAAATATTATAAATACCATATTGATTTTAAAATATGTTTTTAATAGACTTATGTCATAACCGTAGAAGGCAGGGGGAACTGCTTTAAGGTTAGAGGTTTTTATTAAACCGGCTATTCTGGTAAATTTCATATAGCCGTGAAAGGTCAAGAATCAGAAACTTCAAAAACAGTTCCTTAATATATCACCCCGCTCAGGCTAACAAAGTAGTATAAGTCAATTTTCTGGATTGGTTTTAAATAAATTGTTGCGAAATTTACGGTTTGACGTAAATTTTTTTATGTCAAAAAAAGGTCGATATATTACAAAATAAGGAGCTTAAAATGTCAACAAAAGCCTTTAAACAAGATAAAATTGAAGCAATGAAAGAAAATTTTGCAAAGGCTAAAGTTGCAGTAGTTACTGAATACAGAGGACTTACGGTTGAAGAAATAACAAATCTCCGCCGTGCTCTTCAAAAAGAAAACAGTGATTATATGGTAACTAAAAATACTTTAGCAAAAATTGCTTCTAAAGGAACTCAATTTGAAGTTCTTTCTGAAACTTTAAAAGGACCTGTTGCTATTGCTTTCGGTTTTCATGATGAAGTTGCACCGGCTAAAATCTTAACCAAATTCATTAAAGATGTTAAGAAAGGTGAGATTGTTGCTTCAGCCTTAGATGGAAAACTGCTGAATGCAAAAGAAACTCAGGTTCTTGCAAATCTTCCTTCAAAAGAAGAACTTTATGCCAAAATGCTTGGCAGCATAAATTCGCCCGCAACCGGTATTGTCGGAGCGGTTAATGCCGTAATGAGCGGTTTGGTCAGAGCAATGGATCAAGTTGCAAAACAAAAATCAGCATAAGCATTAGTAGAAATTAATTAAAAAGGAGAAATAAAATGAGTGTAGAATCTATTTTAGAATCAATTGAAAAATTAACATTAATTGAAGCAGCTGAATTAGTAAAAGCTATGGAAGAAAAATTCGGCGTATCTGCTGCTGCTCCAGTTGCAGTTGCTGCAGTTGCTGCTGCTCCCGCCGGTGAAGCTGCTCAAGAAGAAGCTTCTGAAGTTAACGTTATTTTGGCTTCTGCAGGTGCCAACAAAATTGCAGTTCTTAAAGAAGTAAGAGCCATTACGGGTCTTGGCTTAAAAGAAGCTAAAGATTTGGTTGACGGTGCACCTAAAGCAATCAAAGAAGGTGTTAAAAAAGAAGATGCTGAAGCTATTAAGAAACAACTTGAAGCTGCAGGCGCCACAGTTGAAATTAAATAACGAAATTTCAGCATAATTAAAAAAGGGGAAGCAAAAAGTAAGATAAAGGCTTCCCCTTTTTATTAGGTCTTATTTAACTAATACATATTGCCGGATTATATTATTCTCTTATCTAATATTCAAATACCAGTTTATATTAAATACTAATTCTGGTAATAAATTATAACGGAGAATACAAATGAAAAAAATCTGCTTATTTCTGTCATTTATTTGTCTTTGTTCAACGGCTGTTTTTGCGCAAAGTCCGTGCGATAATGAAATTCCTGTTCAAAAGACGCATTCTTATGAAAATCCCTGTCCTAATGATTGCAAAAAAGGATGTACAAAACCTTGCCAAAATCCTTGTGCAAAGCCTGAGTCTATGTCATGCTGTCCAAGTCGCTCGGAGTGTTTCTTATGTACTAAGAAGAATATGAATTCTTTGTTTAGAGAAATGAATCTGAGTGAAGCTCAAATATGTACTGCAATGAAAATACAAGGTAAATATGAACAGGAAGTATTAAGTTTAGATGAAAGGCTCCAATGTGAAAAACAAAATCTGTACCGGCTTGAGCAAACCTGTACTAAAGGCAGTGAAATGAGAAAACAAAAACGTCTTATAAAGAAACTTGAAAAGAAGAAAAAAGAAATTTGCAAATGCTATGAAAATCAGTTTAAAGCCACAATTTCAAATGACCAGAAAAAAATTTATAATAAATGTAAGAAATAAAAAGAGCTTTTAAGCTCTTTTTATTTCTTATTAGCAAAAATTTAATTTAGACGTTTTTATGTTTAGTGAAGTTTATGTAATGAATATTGGATTTTGCGGGTTAAAAGAAAATATATGTATAGGCAGAGAAGCAATAAAGACTGTCAGGAAAGAATTTCCTGACGGATTTCATTCCTGTTCTTATTATGAAATGTTTGACCCTGCACCTGCAAAAAGTGTATTATCCCAATACGAAAAGGAAATAGAACAAGCCAGAAATATAATAAATTATAGAAAAAGATTGGGGATTAGCAAGTATGAAGCGGTTGAATATGCTGTTAAAGAAACCGGGGCGGCAAACTGCGGAGAACAGGCAATTCTTGTAAGCAAGGTTTTAAATGAAAAAAATATTCCGAATAAAGTTATTTCAATGAATATTTATAAGAAGAATACAAAATATTCAACAGGTGGTCACACATTTTGTGTTGTGGGTCTTGATGATAATGCAGAAACAAAAAATCCTGCAACTTGGGGTAAAGATGCTGCTGTTATTGATATGTGGTCAGGTATAGTTTCCGGAGTACGGGACGCGCTTACAACTTTTCAAAAAATGTTTAAGATAAATAAAGAAAAATCTGATGTTATCTTTATGGATGAATTCTTCTAAAATGTTATTGTATTTTACATACGTCAATCCATTGTTTTGAGCGGGAATATTTTTCAAGTTCTTCCGTTGTCAGTTCTATTGCACTGTTTGCACTTCCGCAGGCAGGAAAGATGGTATTAAAGCGTTTGAGGGAGTTGTCGAGAAAAACATCAATTCCTTCTTTGATTCCGAAAGGGCATACTCCGCCTGCTTTATGTCCTGTTATTTTTTCAACATCTTCGTATGGAATCATTTTTGCTTTAGCATGAAATTGTGCTTTATATTTTGGATTATCTATCTTGGTATCTCCGGCGGTTACAATTAAAATCGGTTTTTCATTGACAAAAAAGGACAGGGTTTTTGCTATTCTTTTTTCTTCACAATTAAGAGCTTTTGCCGCAAGCGAAACTGTTGCGCTTGAAACATTAAATTCCATTATTTTGTTTTCGATTCCGAATTGTTTAAAATATTCTTTTACTTTTTCTATAGACATATTATCTTATCCTTTATTTTATTTTAAAACAAACAAATTTTATTTATTTTAACGTTAAATAATATTTATATAAGAAAAAAGCTATGATTTAATCATAGCTGTAGATTAGGGATATGTGTATCATCGTTTTTTCCAAGGAATATAGGTTAATATTAGCAATACAAACTTGTTTTTAAATCATACATAATTATGAATAAATTAATTTTGTGTTTATTATTTTTCGTATAAAAGTAGTATGTACTATATTAAGATATCAGTAATTACAGGGAGAGATATGTTATCAGCAGATAAAAAGCAGACAATATATTATGTTATGGTGGTATTGTTAATCGGTTTTATGTTATATAATGAAAAATAGATATAGGGATAAAGGAAAAATAATGAGTACAAACGGTATACTTGCACAGGCTCAGATGCTTACGGATCAGGAACAATATGAGAAAGCATATGAATTGCTTTTTAAATCTTATGAAAAAATGAAAACGGAAGCAGAATATCTTGAAAAAATAGCAATGCTGGCAAAAACACTTGAAAAACATGATGATGCGGCAATGTATTGGGAGGAACTTGTCAAGGTTGATCCTAACTCTATGGTCGGTTATTCGGAATTACTTGATATTTATCTTAATACTAATAAATATAAATATTATCTGACAAGAGCTAAATATAAAATTCTTAACCAAAAGGTTACACAGTCGATTGATGATTATAAAAAGGCTATTTCTTCAACAACTGAAGAAGATGAAATAATTAATGCCAGATTTTTATTGGCTAAGTCATATGAATTTACCGGAAAAATTCAGAATGCAATTGATGAATATTACAGAATTATTGAACATAAAGATGATATGGCCATTTATTATAAACTTGCAGATTTATATATAGATATGAATGATATTTATTCTGCCATAAATATACTTGATCGCGGTGTTAAAGCTTTTCCGCAAGTTATTGAACTAAATGAATATCTTGCTAAATTATATATGAAAGAAGGACAATTTGATAAGGCCTTGGAATATGCCAAAACCGATTATACCAAAATTAAAGCATATTTAATGAAAGGTGATAATGATACGGCATTTAAATTACTGAATGCTTTAGATTTAAAAAATAACGGAAATTATTATGTATTAATGGCGGAATACTATTTTAATAAACGGGATTGGGATAGTTGCCGTGAAAATATAAATAAATTCAGGGAGCTTGAACCTCAAAATCCGCTTGTATATCAAATGCTTGCACTTGTACATGAAGAAAACAATGATATGTACGGGTATCATTATTATATGGGCAGATGTTATTCTTATAAACAGGATTATGAACTTGCTCAAGCCGAATATCTGCATGCACATCGAATCGAACCCGACAGGGCTGAAGCGATAAAAGAAATAATAAAGATTAATGAAACAACCGGTGATTCAACAAGTCTTATGGAATTTTATGAAAAACTTATAAGGCAGGAACCTGACAATTTAACAGCACTAAAAGGTTTAGGTGATATTTATACCAATATGTATGAATTTAAAAGTGCTCTGGAATATTATAATAAACTTATAAAAATTAATGATAATGATTATGAAGTTTATAAACAGATGGGATTTTGTTATGAAAAATTAAAAGATATTCCGCGGGCAAAAGAATGTTATGAAAAATATCTTGCAAAAGCACCGTTGTCGCCTGATACTGAAAAATTAAAAGAAAAAATTACAAAAATGATTCCGCCTTCCGCTGCTGCAGAAACAGGCATGGAGGAAGAAGGATTTATTGATAAACTTATGAAGCTGTTTGGCAAATAAAAATTAATAATAAAATTTTGACTTTAAACAATATATCATTACATATAAAATATGTTGTTGGATTTTCTTAAACAAAAGCATCAATGTCATCATATAAATGTTCGTGTTGATATTGATGAAACATATTGTCCTGATTGCGGAGCTTTGGTAAAAAATAAATGGTATCTTGTGCGCTGCGCCTGTTGTAATATAAAAAGGGCTGCACACTACGAATATGGTGATATAAAGCCAAATACAAAATACTGTCCTAATTGCGGAGCTTCGGAATTTTATATTCAGGAACTGAATAATATTAATTTTACGGATGTTCCATATGTTATATACAAAAAAGTTATAATACAACAAAAAGGATTTACCACACGTCAAATTTGGATAGAAAAAGAGGAATACTTATTGCAGGAAAAGAAATTGTTGGAGCTAAGGAAATAAGAAAACATCCTCTTTTTAAGAGGATGTTTTTGTTGTTTATTAATTTTCTTCTTCAATTTTGTTTATCTTATCAATTATATCAGTTAAGATTTGTTCTGCTTTATCATTATCAACCTGACAAGTACCGGCATTCATATGACCGCCTCCTTCATATTCATACATTAAGGCTCCGATATCAATCGGACATGTTCTGCTAATAATTGATTTACCAACCGCAAAAACCGTGTTTTGTTTTCCTTTTCCGTAAAAAGTATGTATGGAAATATTGCAGTCCGGGAAAAGGGCATATATCATAAATCTGTTGCCTACATGGATAATATCTTCTTTTCTTACGTCAAGTACTGCTATTTTTCCTTCTGTTTTTGTACATTTCTTAATTTGTTCTTTAAATTTGTCCTGTTCACTGAAGTATAAGTCAATGCGTTCTTTTACATCCGGATTTTCCATAATTTCTGTTATTGTTTTTTTAGAACAGTAATCAACCAAATCCATCATTAAATTATAATTTGAAATTCTGAAATTTTTAAAACGACCGAGTCCTGTTCTGGGATCCATCAAATAATTTAATAATACCCAGCCTTTAGGCTCTAAAATATCTTCTTTGCTAAAACTTGTGCAATCTGCTCTGTCAACTGCTTCCATTAAATCATTTAAATTAGAGGAAAATCTGTCTTCTCCTCCAAAATATTCATAAATAATTCTGGCAGATGAAGGAGCAGCAGGTTCTATAATGTAATTTTCTTTTACATTAAGTGTTCTTTTTGCTTCACTTGAATGGTGGTCAAAAGCCATAAATACACCGCTTGAATAGGGGAGACTAGCTGTTATATCTTTTTCCGTTAATTGAATCTTACCGTCCTGAACATCTTTAGGATGAACAAATTTAACCTGATCAACCATACCGATTTCTTTTAACAAAGCAGCGCAGACAAGCCCGTCAAAATTTGATCTTGTATATAATGTGTAAGTCTCACTCATAATAATCCTCCGTACAAATTTTGTACTATTATTTTCTAAACCGAAAAACTTTTTAAATATGTTCTTTTCTTATTATATAACAAATTTTCTTCACTTTTTCAACAAAATAAAAAGAAAACAATATACGGTTAATTTAATCTTTTAAGGAATTTATCAATTCATTAATTGTTTTTTCCTGTATGTCTATTTCTTCTATTCTGTTTTTTGTTTGATTTATAAGTTCGGGTTTTGCATTTGACATAAATTTTTCGTTGTTTATTCTTGCATTTAAACCGTTCTTTTCATTTAAGAGTTTTTCAAGTTTTTTATTTTGTCTTTTTATTTCTTCATTAATATCAATTAATCCGGCAAGAGGAACTATTATTTTTGAATTACTTACAACCGCAGATGCCGATTGTTTAATGGTCTTATGATTTTCATCAACATATTTTATATTCTCAACTTTTGCAAGTCTATGAATATACGGCTCTACCTTTTTAAATATTTCTTCTTCTGTTTCGGAAGCAAGTATTTCTATGTTTATTTTTGTTGAAACTGGAATGTTAAAGCTCTGTCTTAAATTTCTTAGAGATTTTATTGTTTCAAAAACGAATTCCATTTGTTTATCAGCTTCTTTAAAAGAAAGGTTTTCCATATAAACAGGAAATTCAGCAAGCATTATGGCTTTAAAATCTTTTTTGCCCGGCATTATCTGCCATATTGATTCCGTGATATGGGGCATAACGGGATGAAGAAGTCTTAATGTCATATCAAGCACGTATTTTAAAACTCTTTGCGTATTGAGTTTTAATTTATTGTCTTGCAGCTGAATTTTAGCAATTTCAACGTACCAGTCGCAATATGAATTCCAGAAGAAATCATAAAGGGTATGCCCCATCTCTCCTATTCTGTAGCTTTTAATATTATTATTTATTTCTTCGGCCGTTTCGTTTAATTTATTTAAAATCCATTTGTCTGCAAGTGTAAGAGTATTATAATTTATATCATTGTCATCAATACCGTCAAGGTTCATTAAGACAAATCTTGAAGCATTCCAGATTTTATTTGCAAAATTTCTGCCGTATTCAAATTTTTCGTCGCTTATTTTTATATCCTGTCCGCCGTATGTACAAAGAGATGTAAGTGTAAACCTTAATGCATCACATCCGTATTTGTCAATTATTTCTACAGGGTCAATTGTATTACCTTTTGATTTTGACATTTTTTGTCCTGATTCATCTCTTATAAGTCCATGGATATAAACAGTGGAAAACGGTGCTTTTTTCGTAAATTCTTCACCCATCGTAATCATTCTTGCAACCCAGAAGAAAATAATATCAAATCCCGTAACAAGGGTTGAAGTGGGATAAAATTTCTTAAAATCGTCACTTTCCGTATTTGGCCAGCCCATTGTAGAAAACGGCCACAAAGCCGAAGAAAACCAGGTATCTAACACATCAGAATCCTGAGTATATTTTGAAGGGTCAGGGTTTTCTTTTGCAACAACCATTTCTCCGGTTTCATTATTATAATATGCCGGAATTTGATGTCCCCACCATAATTGTCTTGAAATGCACCAGTCTCGGATATTTGTCATCCATCCCAGATAATTTTTAGTCCAGCGTTCGGGAACAAATTTAATATCGCCGTTTTCGACTGCTGCAATAGCAGCTTTTGCCAAAGGTTCCATTCTTACAAACCATTGTTCGGATAAAAGCGGTTCAATTGTAGTATTACATCTCTGGCATTTTCCTACATTATGTTCTATAGGTTTAATTCTTACAAGTCGGTTATTGTATTCAAGAAGTTCAACCGTCTTTTTGCGTGCTTCTTCTCTTGTAAGACCCTGAATGTCAACATAGACTTCCGGACAATTTTTCATTTTTCCTTCTTCATTTATTACCCAGATTGGTTTTAAATTATGGCGTTTGCCTACTTCATAATCGTTAGGATCATGAGCGGGCGTGATTTTTAATGCACCTGTTCCAAAGTGTTTATCTACATAATCATCTGCAATAATAGGTATTTCTCTGCCCGTTAAAGGAATGAGAACCGTTTTCCCTATTAAATCTTTATATTTATAATCGGAAGGATTAACTGCTACCGCAACGTCACCGTATATGGTTTCCGGCCTTGTTGTTGCTACAACAATTGCACCCTGTTCATCTTTAAGCGGATAGCTTATTTCCCATAAATTGCTTTTTTCTGTTTCATAATCGGTTTCAACATCGGAAATAGCACTCCGGCATCTGGGACACCAGTTAACAATATATGCGCCTTTATAAATTAAATCCTTTTCGTATAGTTTAACAAAAACTTCTTTTACGGCATCAGAACATCCTTTATCAAGAGTGAAGCGAACTCTTGACATATCAAAAGAAGCTCCAAGTCTTTTACATTGATTTAAAATAGCATTTTTATGTTCATTTGCCCATTCCCAAGTACGTTCTAAAAATTTTTCTCTTCCTAAATCAAAACGTGTTTTTCCTTCTTGCCTTAATTGTTTTTCAACAACATTTTGCGTTGCGATACCTGCATGATCGGTTCCGGGCATCCACAAGGTTTCGTATCCGGACATTCTGTGGTACCTGATTAAGATATCCTGCAGGGTTTCATCTAAGGCATGTCCCATATGAAGGACTCCCGTGACATTTGGGGGCGGGATAACTATTGAATACGGTTCTTTTTTTGATTTTGCATCAGCTTTAAAGCATTCATTATCTTCCCAAAATTTGTATATATGTTCTTCTGTTTCTTTTGCATTATATACGGTAGGTAAGTCTTCAATTTTTGTTAAACTCATTGTATTGTCCTTTAGTAATACAGTATTATAATAACATTATCTGATATAAATTTAAAAATTAAAGCATTATTTTGACGGATAGAATTATAATAATGAAGAAATTTTTCAAAATATTCATAATAAATATTGTATGTTTGATTTTAGTTTTCTTTGTACTTGAAATTATTTGATTTTTTTTGACCTATGAGCAAACCGTAATGAATATTGTGTTTTATAACAAGATTATCTTAAATAAGGAAACAAAAATTACTTTAAAAGAGCATATAAAAAATTTATATGAAATGGCTGTATTACATATAAAACCCGTTAAATACTTTTCAAAAAGTGAATTCAGAACGCCTGCAGGATTACAATATGAAGCTGAAAGTCCGGATAAATCCGCAATTATTATCATGGGATGTTCTTTTTCATATGGATATACTCTAAAAAATGAAGAAACTTTTCATTATAAGCTATCTGAATATACAAAACGCAGTGTGTATAATCTTTCATTAATAGGAGGTTCACCAAGAGAGATGTTATATATGCTCAGAAATAAAAAATTTTTAAACTCAGGATTATTAAAAAACAGAAAAGCACAATATTTCATATATATTAATATCCCCTCACACAGAAATCGATTATATGCAAATTACAGACAATTTGTTCCTGTCTTTAAACCTGTTAATAATAATACAAGATTGAAATATTACAGAAACTTCTTTAATGACAGATCTTTTTTATACTATCAGGCAATGTTTTTTTATACTCATCATCTTATGAATAAGAAAAAAGCTTTTAATGATTTAAAACTGTATATAAAAGAAATAAACAGAGCTATTCAAAATAAATTTGATAATTATGGCTCTCCGTCAAAACTTGTTGTTCTGGTTTATGGTGATTTTTCCGACGATGACTGGAGTGAACTTAACGATGAAAATATTATTGTTATAAAGATAAATAATATACTGGGATTTGACATTCTGGATAAACAATATAAGATAAATGATAATATGCATCCTAATGCGAAAGCGTGGGAGGTTATTGTCCCTGCGCTGGCAAAGGAATTGGATTTATAACAAAAAGCCCTGTTTAAACAGGGCTTTTTGTTATATAAAAACTTTTATTTTATCAAAGAATTTCCTGTCATTTCTTCCGGTTTTTTTATTCCCATTATATCTAAAACAGTAGGGGCAATATCGCATAAAGCACCCGTTTCCTTGAGCTTAATATTCCCTGCATTAATAACAAACAGAGGGACGGGATTTGTTGTATGAGCTGTATAAGGAGCATGGGTTACTTTATCTTCCATGCATTCCGCATTGCCATGGTCTGCTGTCAATACAACAGCAACATTATTTTCCTTTGCTTTTGCAACAATCTTGCCTACACATTCATCAACAGTTTCGCAGGCTTTTACTGCAGCTTCCATAACTCCTGTATGGCCTACCATATCCGGATTTGCGAAGTTAACAAGAATAAAGCCGTATTCTTTATTATCAAGTGCTTTTAAAACCTCATCACAAACCTGATAAGCGCTCATCTCGGGCTGCATATCATATGTTGCAACTTTCGGCGAATTAACAAGAACTCTTGTTTCCAGTTTATTAGGCGTTTCGACTCCGCCGTTAAAGAAGAATGTTACATGTGCATATTTTTCGGTTTCCGCGGTTCTAAACTGTTTAATATGGTTTTTATCGAGAACTTCACCCAGAATATTTATTAATTTTTGCGGTTCAAATGCAACAGGAAACGGGAATGTCGCATCATATTGAGTAAATGTGACATAATAAATGTTTTTTCTTACTGTTTTTCTTTTAAATCCGTCAAAATTCTCAAAATTTATTGCTTTTGATATCTCTCTTGCACGATCAGGTCTGAAATTAAAGAAGATTATTGCATCATTGTTTTCTATTCTTGAATTTGGAACATTTATGACGGTAGGTTCAACAAATTCGTCGTTAACACCTTTTGCATATGAGTTTTTTACTGCTTCAACGGCACTTTCGGCTTTATTTCCTTCTCCTGTAACCAGCATATTATATGCTTTTTCAATCCTCTCCCAGCGGTTATCTCTGTCCATTGCATAATATCTGCCGGTAACCGATGCTATAGGCGGCAATCCTGCTTCTTTTAATTTGGCTTCAACTGTTTCTAAAAATCCTACGGCACTTTGCGGAGGCGTATCACGCCCGTCTAAAAATGCGTGAAGATATACTTTTTTAAGACCCTGCTGCTTTGCAAATTCAATTAAAGCCAGAATATGGTCTAATGATGAATGTACACCGCCTGTTGAAACAAGTCCGTACATATGCAGAGCCGAATTATTCTCTTTAACATGTTTTACCGCATTTAAGAATTTTTCGTTTTTAAAGAAATCACCGTCTTTTATTTCTTTATTTATTTTAGTAAGTTCCTGATAAACAATTCTGCCTGCTCCGATATTCAGGTGGCCGACTTCGGAGTTCCCCATTTGTCCGTCGGGAAGTCCGACGTGTTCGCCGTCTGCAAAGATTTGCATATTGGGCTCTTCTTTATAGAATCTGTCTATATTCGGTGTTTTTGCTTCTTTTGTTGCATCTTTAGGACAGTCGTTATTTATTCCCCATCCGTCCATGATACAAAGTAATACTCTCTTTGTCATAATATTTCCCTTTTTATATCTTTTATATTCTCATTATCTGATATAAAAAAAAGATTTAAAGTATTTTTTATTTTTAATTTTGTGAAATTTCGATATTATATTTTGTTGCGGAAATTGGCTTATGCAAAATTTTTAAATTCTGAAACAAGTCCAGAATGACAAAAATTAATTTGTCATTCTGAATTTATTTTATAAAGAGAAATT
This sequence comes from uncultured Muribaculaceae bacterium, assembly GCA_964572355.1. Lineage (GTDB taxonomy): Bacteria > Cyanobacteriota > Vampirovibrionia > Gastranaerophilales > Gastranaerophilaceae > Avigastranaerophilus. The sequence continues at coordinate 14,965 of CAZNEN010000010.1, read as the reverse complement.
CCGGACTATAGAAAGCAATTGAGTCTATTTTACTGCAATGAAGCTTAGTATTTCAGATTATCTGTTTTAACTGAAGTCGATGCAGCAATGAATTATTACCCGAAAAAATTAATTGTTTATTAAAGCAGTACACATTTCTTCAATAATCATAGGAAGCTGTTTTTTATCTTCGCCTGCAATAAGTGCTGTACAAGGCGATTTAATCATCTGCGGAACCATTACAAAACCTGTATACATAAAAACCCCTTTTTATAAATCCTGCTGCTTATATAAAAACAATTCCACTTCGTTTTATTGTTATAACATTTATTTTTGTAAATTTTTTTATTTATAAACAATTCAAATATAATTCTCTTAAAATATTGTTTTATGATAAAATTATTTGAGGATTGGGGATAATATGAAACTTAGTTTAAGTGAGATTGTAAAATCTTCCGGAGGAGAAATTATAAAAGCGGATAGTAAGTCCGAAAGTTTTTATACATTTTCTACCGATACGAGAACAATCACACCGGGACAGATATATATTCCTTTGCAAGGAGAAGCATTTAACGGCGCCGATTTTATTGAAGATGCCGTAAATTCAGGTGCGGCCGGATATTTTACTGCTGACAGAGATAAATTTTTTAATGGCGCAGAAATTATTTTATATGTGAAGGATACCAAAGAAGCTTATTTAAAACTTGCTAATTATTACAAGAATAAAATTAATCCTTATACAATTGCAATAACGGGAAGCAGCGGAAAGACAACCGTTAAAGAAATGATGTATTGTGTATTTAAAAATGCGGGAACTACCGTGAAATCCGTTTTAAATCATAATAATGAAATAGGTTTGTGCCAGACTCTTTCTGCACTTGAACCCTCGGTAAAATATTTGATTGTTGAAATGGGGATGAGAGCGGCTGGTGAAATTGAATTATTATCAAAATATACCGAACCTGATATTGCCGTTATTGTAAATTGCGGAAGTGCGCATATAGGAAGATTAGGCTCTCTTTTAAATATTGCAAAGGCAAAATTTGAAATCGTCAAGTACCTAAAGGGAGTTTTAATTGCACACGATAACGAACTTTTAAAACAAATTAACAATAATAAACATAAGACAATATATTTCAGTCTTAATGATAAAAATTTACTGATTAAAGAAATGAAATCAAATTATTGTATTTTTGAATATAAAGGAAATAAATATACATTAAATGTCGGCGGAGAACATAATATTCAAAATGCGCTTGGGGTTATAGAAGCTGCTCTGTATGCCGGACTTAGTCCCGATATTATTGCTAAGGGACTTAAAGAGTATGAACCTATCGAGAAAAGATGGGAAGTTCAGAATATAAAAGGATTTAAAATCATAAATGACAGTTATAATTCAAATCCTGATTCTGTTAAAGCCGCAATTAAACAGTTTCTTTTATATACTCCGTTTCCAAAATCCTTAGTACTGGGTGATATGGGCGAACTTGGAAAAGATGAAAAAAAATACCATGTAGAAACAGGTAAGTTTCTGGAACAATTTGAATGTGATTATGTTCTTACGGAAGGGGAGCTTGCAAAATATATCCGGCCTTCCAATCTTAAAACAAAACATTTTGAAAATAAAAAAGATTTAGCTGGTTTCATTAAAAATAATTTGCCTGCCGGTTCAAATATATTACTTAAGGCATCAAGATTTATGAAATTTGAAGAAATTATTGGGGAGTTAAAAAACTGATTATGGGTTTTAACATATTAATTGTGGTTTCTATGCTTGTTGCATTTGTTCTTACACTTCTTTTCGGAGTCTTCTATATAGATTTTCTGAAGAAAAAAATGTACACACAGTATATATTGGAAGATGTACCTGAAAATCATACAAAAAAATCCGGGACACCCACAACAGGAGGTGTATTTATAGTACTCCCCATAATAGCCGCTTCTCTGGCAGCCTTGACTATGAACCAGAGTCTTACAACAAAAGCTTTAATAGTTTTGATGACCTTTTTCTTTTTTATGCTTGCCGGTTTGACTGATGATTTGGGGAAAATAAAACATAGAGAAAATAAAGCCGGGTTGACTCCGAGAAATAAACTTTTTTTACAAATTGTAATTTCCGCACTTCCCGTAATATATATGACAATATCTGGACAGACACATTTAAGTATAGGCCAATATATATTGGATTTGCACTATATATATCCCTTGTTTGCCATATTTTTTATGACGGGTGTATCAAATGCGGTAAATCTTACGGACGGACTCGACGGGCTTGCTTCATCTAATTGCGCCGTAGCAATGACTGCCAGCACAATTATATGTGCAATAACGCGCCAAATAGATCTTGCTATAATATCAGCTGCCGCTGTCGGAGCAGTTATCGGGTTTTTATATTATAATAAATATCCCGCAAAGGTTTTTATGGGGGATACCGGTTCTCTTGCTCTGGGCGGTCTGCTTTCCGCTATTGCGGTTACGGGTAAATTTGAATTATGGATTCTTTTTATAGGTATTGTATTCTTCTTAGAAACTTTATCCGTGATTATTCAGGTTACAAGCTTTAAATTGACGGGTAAGAGGGTTTTTAAAATGAGTCCCGTACATCATCATTTTGAATTATGCGGCTGGAGCGAGAATAAAATAGTTGCTGTGTTTTCACTTGTAACGTTAATCTTCTGTATAATAGCTTGTACAATATTTATTGTTTTATGGTAGGTATTTTTATGAAAATAAAATGGAGTGATAAAAAAGTATTGATATTGGGTTTGTCAAAAAGCGGTATTTCTGCGGCAAAATATTTGAATGAACAGGGCGCACTTTGCTGTATTTCCGAAGCAAAACCTTTACAAGAAAAAGATGTTGAAACGATTGAAGAATTAAAAAAGGCAGGAATACAAGTTGAAACGGGAGGACACAGCGACAAATTTATCAATGATTCATATATTGCAATTACCAGTCCGGGGATTCCTCTTTCAAGCGTGATAATTAAGAGATTAAAAGAAAAAAATATACAGATTATAAGCGAGATTGAACTTGCATATAAAGAAGCAAATGCGCCCTTTATAGCCGTGACGGGAACAAACGGTAAAACAACAACAGCTCTTCTTATTTCGCATATACTTTCAAGTGAATATAAAGCACCTGTATGCGGTAATATCGGAATTCCCCCTACATCTTTAATTAAAGAAAATCCTGATTATTTTGTATGTGAGGTAAGTTCTTTTCAACTTGCATTTTCCCCTGCGTTTAAACCGCAAATTGCCTGCTTTTTAACATTTACTCCGGATCACATAGACTGGCACGGCAGTATTGATGAATATTTCAAGGCAAAAATAAGTCTGTTTGAAAATTATAAACAGCCAATTTATGCTGTCTTTTCGGGTGCAGACAAAAAAATTTACGAATTTGCGCAAACGTATACGGGCGAAAAATTCATATATGCGAAAGAACTTGAAAAAAATTGCTGCTATATAAAAGATGGTGCTATATTTTTTAAACGAAAAGAAGAAGAAAAAATAATAAATCTTAATGAAGTTCTTCTTGTGGGAGAACATAATTATCAAAATATAATGTGTGCAATTGTTACAGCCAAATTAGCCGGCGTTTCAAATGAAAATATAAAAGAGCGGATTAAAACGTTCAAGCCTGTAGAACATCGTATTGAATATGTTATAAAAGTTAAAGGTAAAACCTTTTATAACGATTCAAAGGCTACAAATCCTGAAGCATCTTTTGTTGCAATAAAAGCATTTGAGGGAAAAAAATTAACTCTTATTGCGGGCGGACGTGATAAAAATACGGATTTGACCGAATTCTGTCAAAATTATATAAATAAATATGTATCAACAGTAATTCTTATAGGAGAAGCTGCTCAGAGATTTAAAGAAAATATGGAGAAAAAAGGTTTTACAAATATAATATCAGCAGATTCACTTGAGCAGGCTGTTGATATCTCTCTTACGCTTGATAATGAAATAGTGCTTCTGTCGCCTGCTTGTGCAAGCTATGATATGTTTAACGGTTACGAACACAGAGGAGAAATGTTTAAAGACTATGTCAGATCCAAATTATAAAGAGCAGCAAAATAAAAATAACTCTGTAATTCTGTCATCGTACGATTCTACTTTGACATTCATAGTTTTGTTTCTGATTATAATAGGATTTCTTGCAATATTTTCTGCAGGCGCCCCTAAATGTATTATACAGGGAACACATTCAACATTTTTTGTTCTAAGGCAGTTTGTGTGGTTTATACTCGGTTGTATTGCAATGTTTTTCTTAAGTCATGTAAATTATAAAATCCTAAGTAGGATTGCTTTACCTTTTGCTTGGATTATTATTCTGCTCCTTATAGGTGTGCATTTTTGGGGAGTGACGGTTAACGGTGCGCAAAGATGGCTTGCTATGGGACCTATTCAATTTCAGCCTTCAGAAGCTGCTAAACTTGCAGTTATTATGCTTCTTGCCACTGCCTTTTCAAAAGATGTGAATTTATTAAATGTTAAATTATATAAATATTATATTCCTATAGTGATAATGGCGGCATTAATATTTAAACAGCCTAATTTAAGTATGGTTTTAATTTTACTGATGTCATCACTATTTATGTATTTTGCTGCAGGAGGTTCAATCAAAGTAATAGCTTCCGCTGTTGCTGCAGGTATATTTGGTTTGAGTTTTGCAATACAATCTTTCCAGAAACAGAGAATTATGATATGGTTGAATCCCGAATCTGATCCGTATGGTGCGGGATATAATATTATTCAGTCAATGCTTGCTTTTGTTGCGGGAGGGTTTTTCGGCGAAGGATACGGTAATTCAAGGCAAAAACTCGGCTGGCTGCCGGAGGGGCATACCGATTTTATTTATGCGGTTTTTGGTGAAGAATTCGGTTTTCTGGGGTGTGTTTTGGTTATAGGATTATTCCTTGCATTTTTACAAAGAGGACTGCTTGTTTCTGCTAAATGTGAGGATATTTTCGGTAAACTCTTATCTGCCGGTATAACTGTTTCAATATGTTTACAGGCATTTATTAATATTTCGGTTGCAAGCTCAATGCTCCCTGCAACAGGTGTCCCGCTGCCTTTCATAAGTTACGGCGGAACATCTTTATTTATAACAATGTGTATGATAGGTATTTTATTAAATATTTCAAAAAAGAGAATAAGAAGGTTTCCAAATGTCAGATAGTAAGGTTTATTTTATTTCAGGCGGCGGTACGGGAGGACACATATATCCGGCATTTACAATTGCGGAAAAACTGTTAAAAGAAAAAGATACAGATAAAATATATTTTATTGGCAATCCTGAGAATCAGGAATTTGAAATGGCAAAAAAATATCCGCAAATCGAATTTCTTCCCGTAAATGTTACGGGAATGCCTCGAAAGCTGAGTTTTAAATTTCCAAAGTGGGCGTTTCAATTTATATTTTCTTATTTTAAAGCCCTTAGTTATATAAAAAAATATAATCCCGATAGTATTTTTACAACGGGTGGTTATGTTTCTGCTCCTATAGTTTTTGCTGCAATCACTTTAAAAAAGCCTTATATGATACATGACTGTGATTCCGTACCAGGGATTGTATCAAAACTTGCTGCGCCTAAAGCTCAAATAGTATCAATTGCATTTAAAAATGCAGAAAATATTTTAAAATCGGATAATATTATTTTTAACGGTAATCCGGTAAGGGATATTTTTTATTCTGTTGCAAAAGTCACGGCAAAAGAAAAACTGCAGATTCCTGAAAATAAAAAAGTTATATTTGCAATGGGAGGCTCTCAGGGGGCAAAAACTATAAATAAAACAATGATTAATCTTATAAAACCGCTTACGGAAGATTTGAATACTTATGTAATTCTCCAAACCGGCAGAAAAAATTATAATGATGCAGTTCTTGAGCTTGAAAGAATATATCCTGATTTTGTAAGAAGTCATAATATAATGATACGTCCTTATTTTGACGAAACCGTATATCCGTTGCGAGCTGCGGATATAGTGGTTGCAAGGGCAGGTTCTTTAAGTTTAACTGAAATTATTGTTTGTAATGCGGTTTCAATTCTTGTACCATATCCATATGCAGCACAGGATCACCAGAGAAAAAATGCTAAAGAAATGTGTGAGAAAGGTATTTCTTTATATATTGAAGATGAAGACTGTAATGCGGAAAATCTTTTAAAAATGATAAAAGAACTTCTTAATGACGGGGAAATGTTGCTTAAAATGCGTGAAAAAACCGCACTATATGTAAAAAATAATCCTGCTGACGAAATAGTAAAACAATTAAAAAGCATAATAAAATGATTTCAACTTATGAAAATACAAAAAATCTGCTTACTTCTCAAAGCAAGTTTCATATATGTCTCGGTCTTGAAAGAACACGGGCTGTATTAAAAATTCTCGGTAATCCGCAGGATAAAATAAAAATTGTACATATTGCCGGCACTAACGGAAAAGGTTCAACTGCAGCAATACTGGCAAATATTCTAAAATGTTCCGGATATAAAACAGGACTGTATACAAGTCCTCATCTTGTTGAATATACTGAAAGAATCAGAATTAACAATAAAGAAATATCAAAAAATGATTTTTCTGAATATATAAATGAAATCTGCAATATTGCGGATAAAAATGATGTTCGTTTAACTGAATTTGAAATTTTGACTGTATGTGCATATAAATATTTTTATGATAAAAAAGTTGATATTGCGGTAATAGAGACAGGGCTGGGCGGTAGGTTTGATGCTACAAATGTTTGCAAAAAAACATTTCTTTCAATTATAACTTCTATATCTCTTGATCATACGGATCGTCTGGGAAGTACTATAGAACAAATTGCGTTTGAAAAAGCGGGAATAATTAAAGAAAAATCCGCCGTAATAACTGAAATCTCAAATAAAGGTTTTAAAGTGATAAAAGAAATAGCAGAAGCAAGAAGAGCAAAGCTTGTTGTTGTTGCAAATTATACTGAAATGAATTATAAAAACGGAGTAAATTATGCCGTTATACATGATAAAAAGTATGAATTTCCTCTTTTGGGCTTGTATCAAAAGAGTAATTTATCACTTGTTATGAAGGCTCTTGAGTATTTTAAAATAACCCCTGGATCTCTTAAGGAAGGATTAAGAACGGTAAACTGGTGTGCAAGACTTGAATATATAAAATCCAGAAATCTTATAGCGGACGGTGCTCATAATCCGGACGGCGCAAACGAATTAAAAAAAAGTCTTGATTATTATTTCAGAGGGCAGAAAAGAACATTTATTTATTCGACTCTGAATACAAAAAATTATGAGCAGATTGCAAATATTTTATTTAATCCCGATGATACGGTTTATTTTTATGAGTTTAATAATAAAAATGCCGTTACTTATGATGAATATATACAAAAAGTTGACTTCATAAAAGATATAAAAAATTTTAAAATTGAAGAACTTGATGATATTTTAAATCGGAACGGATTGAAAATTATAACCGGAAGTTTATATATGATCGGCAACTTATATAATGTAATTAAAAGCACTGAGCAGGTTTAAAAGTATATGATAATTTATGAATTGTTAAAAAACGGATTTAAATAAAATTTGTTGTTATTTGGAATATAATTTAAAAGTTTTTGATTGCGGGTTTTTGCAAAAAAATAATAAAAATCATATAATTGTAGATTATGAAACAAAGATCTTTATTTGATATAATTTCTCCCGTAATGACAGGACCTTCCAGCTCTCATACAGCAGGTGCCGTAAGATTGGGTCTGCTTGCCAGGAATATTTATAAGGATGTTCCCAATAAAATTATTTTTAAATTATATAATTCTTTTTCGCGAACGGGAAAAGGTCACGGGACGGATAAAGGTTTATTGGCTGGTTTTCTGGGTTTTAATGTAGACAGCGAGAATATAAAAAATATATTTGAGCTGCCCGTATCAAGAAATATTGATTATTCGTATGAATATGAACAAAATATAGACCGCCATCCGAATGCCGTTGATTTCATCTTGCAGGGTAATATTAATATGATAATATCAGGTAATTCCGTTGGTGCCGGCAATGTTGAGATAATTAAGATAGATGATTTTGTTACGAGTATATCCGGAGAATATAATACGATTATTCTTTTTTATAAAGATAAACCAGGAATGATTTCAAAAGTTTCCGCTCTCATACAGCAGGAAAATATAAATATTGCTTCGCTTGATTGCGACAGAAATGCAAGGGGACAGACCGCATCAATGTGTATTTGCCTTGATGGCGGAATATCGGATAATATAATTAAGAATATCGAAACAATTGAAGATGTTTATTTTGTAAGGAATATTAAAAAACTTAAGGAGTAGAGTGGAATATTCAATAAGTACATTTAGTAAACTGTTGGCGTCCTGCAAAAATGAAAAAAAGAGAATTTATGAAATAATGCAGGAAAAAGAAGCTTATGACAGTGAAATAGCAATAGGAGAGGTGCGAAAAAAAACTCTTAAAAATATTATTGCAATGAAATCCGCAATAAAAAATGGTATTAATTCAACAGAAAAATCCTTTAGCGGTTTATGCGGCGATGATTGTAATAAATTAAAAGAAAGGTTTAAAAAATATCCTTCCCTTTTTGGTTCTTTATTTGAAAATATTACAACATATGCGCTTGCGACTATGGAAGAAAATCTCAGAATGAATAAAATTGTCGCTTGTCCTACAGCGGGATCCTGCGGAATCGTACCTGCTGTTATAGTTGCTTTATCCGAGAAACTGAATTCGGATGTGGAAGATGAAATAAATTCCTTAATAACAGCAGGTACAATCGGTTATATAATATCTGCAAAAATAGCAATGGCGGGAGCTGTTGCGGGTTGTCAGGCGGAATGCGGAGTTGCAAGCGCTATGAGTGCAGCTGCTGCGGTTTGCTTATTGAATGGAAACGATGAACAAATAATTAATGCAGCGGCTCTTGTTTTGAAAAATATTTTGGGTTTAACCTGCGATCCTGTGGCAGGACTGGTTGAAATACCTTGTGTTAAAAGAAATGCTTTTCTCGCAATTTATGCAATAACAGGGGCAGAACTCTCTCTTTCCGGAGTGGAAAGTAAAATCCCGCCCGATGAAATTGTAGATGCAATGGTGCAAACGGGACAATTAATGTCGCCTTTGTTGAAAGAAACCTCAGAAGGAGGTTTAGCGGCAACAAAACAGGGTATATTAATTAATAGAGAATTGTATATGGAATATTTTAAATAAAGGAAAATATCATGAGCGAAGGCAAAGACCCGCAGCTTAGCGGATTGGAACAATCATTAATTAATTTTTTACTTACTAAAAAAGATATTGAAGAAAAGGTTGCAGGAGGTTCAAGAAGATTAAGATCTTTATCGTTAAATATGAAAAAAGATGCCACAAAAGTTCTTTTCACAGTGCAAATTGGTATGATGGAGGCTGCTTTTAATATTAATAACGGTTTAAAGGAACGCGGGAGTTGTTACGGACTTGAAAGATATATAAGAGATTGGTTTGAGCGGCCTTCGGTAAGTCATGAGTTCAAAATCCTTACAAAAGAAAGATTTAAAGATAATTAATAAGCGGAATTTTATTCCGCTTATTAATTAAAATAATTTTGAAAATCTTTCCATAGCTTCTATTGTATTTTCCCTGTTACCGAATGATGTTAAGCGGAAATATCCTTCTCCGTTTTTACCAAAGCCCGCTCCGGGAGTCCCTACTACGGCAATATTATGCAGTAAATAATCGAAGAAATCCCACGAGGCCATATTATTCGGACATTTTAGCCAAATATAAGGAGAATGTTTGCCTCCCGTATACCATATACCTTTTTTATCCATAGTATCAGCTATAATTCTTGCATTTTCACTGTAGTAATCAATATTTTCTCTTATTTGTTTTTGTCCTAATTCGGAAAATACGGCTTCGGCACCTTTTTGTACAATATAGGGAACCCCGTTAAATTTGGTAGTTTGTCTTCTCAGCCAGAAATTATGAAGTGAAGCTCCCTGTCTTTCAAGTGCCTTTGGAACAACCGTATAACCGCACCTTGTACCTGTAAAGCCGGCTGTTTTAGAAAATGAACAAAATTCTATTGCGCATTTTTTGGCACCTTCTATTTGGAAAATACTGCTTGGAAGTTCTTTTGATTTAATAAAACATTCATAAGCCGCATCATAAAGAATAACGGCATTATTTTTAATCGCATAATTAACCCATTTTTTTAATGCATCCTTGGTATATACAGCTCCTGTCGGATTATTAGGCGAGCAAATATATATAATATCACATTTAATATTATCAGTCGGCATAGGAAGAAAGCCGTTTGATTCATCAGCATCTGCAAAAATTATTTTTCTTCCTGCCATTATATTTGTATCAACATAAACAGGATATACAGGATCCGGGATTAAAACCGTATTTTCAAGTCCGAATATATCAAGAATATTACCCAAGTCACTTTTTGCACCGTCAGATATAAAAATTTCATCGGAGTCTATATTAACGGATTTTGTTAAATAATAATTTTTTATAACTTCTTTTAAAAATTCATACCCCTGCTCCGGTCCGTAACCTTTGAATGTTGCTTGTACACCCATTTCATCAGCTGCTTTTTTTATAGCTTCAACTACAACAGGCGCCAGAGGCAGTGTTACATCTCCTATTCCGAGCCTTATCAAATTTGAATCAGGGTTAGACTCAATATATTGAGCAACTTTTCTGGCTATAGTCGAGAATAAATAACTGTCTTTAAGTAATAAATAGTTTCCGTTAATATTCATACTTTCTCCCGTAAAAAATCTTCTAGAAACATTATACATAAACATAATTCTTTTTAAAAATAAAAATACTTATAGTATAATTGGTTTAGATATTTTTAAACAAAAAGGATATAAAATATGGCAGTAAGACAAAGACAACATGAACAAGACCCTATAATAAGACGTACAAACTTTGATGCGGTTGAATCAAATTTAACAGATGAGCAGGCAAAACTTGAAGCTGGCCGTTGTTTGAATTGTAAAAATCCCAGATGCGTTCAGGGCTGTCCTGTTAACATTAAAATCCCCGAATTTATACAGGCAGTGAAAAACGGAGAAATTGAAAAAGCAGGTGAAATAATAAGAGAATCGAGTCTGCTTCCTTCCGTATGCGGAAGGGTTTGCCCGCAGGAACGCCAGTGCGAGGGAAAATGTATTCTCGGTATTAAATCAGACCCGGTAGCTATTGGGGCATTAGAACGTTATGTAGGTGATGCTACTTCTTTAAAAACTACAGAAATTAAAGAAACCGGTAAAAAAGTGGCAATTGTCGGTTCGGGATGTGCCGGTATTACGGCAGCTGCGGATTTAAGGCGCGCAGGTCATGAAGTTGTTGTTTTTGAAGCATTACATAAACTTGGAGGAGTTCTTCGCTATGGTATTCCTCCTTTCAGACTTCCCAGAACTTTCCTTGACAAAGAAATAACTAATTTAAAAGATATGGGAGTTAAATTTGTAACAAATGTTGTTGTAGGTAAATCTGTTACCATAAAGCAGCTTCTGGATGACGGATTTAATGCAATTGTAATAGGTTCCGGGGCAGGGCTTCCTAAGATGATGGGTATTCCGGGCGAGAATTTAAACGGGGTATATTCCGCTAATGAATTTTTAACAAGAGTGAATTTGATGCAGGCAAATAATGAAGATGCCGCAACACCTATAAGAGTCGGCGAAAAGGCTGCCGTAATAGGCGGCGGGAATGTAGCTATGGATGCTGCCAGAGTTGCCGTAAGAATAGGTTTTAAAGAAGTATATATAGTATACAGAAGAACAGAAAATGAGCTTCCTGCACGGCTTGAAGAAATCCGGCATGCAAAGGAGGAGGGTGTTATTTTTAAATTTTTGCATGCACCCAAAGAAATATATAATAAAGACGGTTATGTAAACGGAATGCAATTTGAGATAATGGAACTCGGTGAACCTGATGAGTCAGGAAGAAGAAAACCCGTTCCGACAGGTAAAACGGTAGATCTTGATGTTGATACGGTAATTGTTGCTCTCGGTACGGGTCCGAATCCTACAATTCAAGCATCTATGCTAAAAGACCATATGAATCTCGAAACAAATCCAAAAGGATATATTATTATTAATGGCGATACAGGTGAAACATCAGTTCCGGGAATATACGCCGGAGGCGATGTTGCTCCTACCGGTTCATCAACTGCAATCAATGCAATGGGGGCAGGAAAAAGGGCAGCAAAAGCAATTAATGAATTTCTTGCAAAATAAAAGCATAAAAAAAACCTTCTTTAAGAAGGTTTTTTTTATTATTCCATTTCTTCTTTAATATCTTCTTTTAATTCTTTGTAAGAAATATTATTCTTAATCATGAATAAAAATGCAATAATAGTCGTTGTTAATGCAACAATAGCCTGTTCCGTAAATGATATGGCAAGAGCTGTTTCTTTGTTAATATTGTAAATAGAAAATGCTGTAATAACAGCTACCTGATAAGGTCCTATAAAAATGGAAGTTGAAGGAATCATGCAAGCAAGGGCAATAAAGCTTATTATAAATATTGTTACTGACCAATGTACATTGTAACCGAAGCCGTATATTACAATTAAGAAATTTAAACACTCAAAAACCCATATACCAAATGATGCAAGTAATGCATATATAATATGTTTCGGCGAATCAATAACCTCAAATCCCGCAAAAAAAGAATTACAAAGTTTATTTATAAAATTAATGAATTTTCTTGATATTTCGGCAAAAGGTAAATTTCTACTCTTTGTTTCCATAAAATAGCAAATTTTATCTGTTTGATTATATTTATAAGTGAAAACAGCAAAAGCAATACCGGCTATCAATAAAATCCCCGCAAAAATGCATAAATTTATTGCAATCTGATTCTTATGATAGAGAAGAACTCCCATAAATATTAAACAAAAAATAATTATCACATCAAAAAGACGTTCAAGCATAACTGTGCCAAAAACTTTTATTTTATCTATTTTATATTTTTGCCCGAAATAATATGCTCTAAAGATATCACCTGCTCTTGCAGGCAGAAAAACATTTAATGCTGCACCTGTTATACAGAGCAGTGCTGCATCAAATAACGGTATTACTGCCGTTTTCGATATAAGATGTTTGAAACATAATCCTCTGAATGTTAATGATGTAATTATTGATAAACAAAGCAGCGGAATATACAGAATATTAAACCTTTTTATTACAT
>CAZNEN010000010.1:0-1677 GCA_964572355.1 uncultured Muribaculaceae bacterium | reverse complement strand
TTAAACTGACCGCATCTTGAGCCTAAAACCGTTATTTCATCCACTACAACAGGCGCAAAATTAAATTCTTTTGAAGCAGCAATAGTACTTTTTAATACCAGAGTTCCGCGCGGTTTGACAAGAGAAATTGAAGTTTCAAATCCGGATAAAGAACCTGTTGCTTCAACTACAACATCAAAATATTTCTGGAATTTGATATTTTCAAGCAATAATGTTTTTACATTTTGTTTATTTGCAATATCAAGTTTATTTTTATGTTTTCCTATTAATAAAACGTCAAGTCCTGCTGCATTTAGAGCCAGAGCGGTTGTCAGACCCAATTTGCCGTCTCCTAAAACCGCGATTTTTTCAAACGGCTTAATATGCAGCTGCTCGAGAATCTCAAGTGCTGCAGCCAGAGGTTCGATAAATACCGCTTCTTCCGTCAGAACATTGTCAGGAATTTCAACCAAATTTTTAATTGGAATTGTTACATACTCTGCCATACATCCGTCTTTTTTCCAAATTCCAAGGGTTTCTCTATTCGGACAGTGTCTTTCAAGTCCTTTTTTGCACCATTCGCATTCTCCGCATCCGTTATTTATTTCTCCTGCAACGCGTTTACCAACCCAATATTTGTCTTCGGAATTAACTTGTTCAACAATGCCGATAAATTCATGACCTAAAATACCTTTATAACCCATATAGCCTTTTGTAATTTCATAATCTGTATTACAAATTCCGCATATAATGACTTTAATTAATGCCTCATTTTTTCTTGGCACGGGTTTTTTAATATCATTAGTTATTTTTATTTCATTATCAAAGAAAACTGCTTTCATTCTTTTGTATTCTTAACTCCCTGAACTTATACAATTATACTATACAATTTGCAGGTGAGAATGTTGAAGTTTTTTTTGCAGTTTAAATTTTTCATTTATTAATTCATAATTTATATTATGAATAATATTTAAAGAATTATTATCCAATATATTTTGTGCCTGTATAAAAGTAATATATGCCTGTTTATATTTTTTCAGACTTATAAGAATATTTATTTTTATTTCAATTAATTGGGATAACAGTGAGAAATCTTCATAATGAATTAAAGAAACAGCTTTTTTGCAATGTTTCAATGCTTTATCAAAATCTTGCATTACATTATAACAATTACAAATTCCCGCTTGCACTTTAGCATCGCGCGGCATAATTTCTGCTGCTTTTAAATAATACTTTAATGCTTTTTTAATATAGCCTTTCATAAAGCAAATATCCGCATACATTATCAGACTTTTATAATGATGCGGAGTGAGATATATTGCTATCTTAAGCTTTTTAAAAGCGGAATTTATATTATTAAAATAAAACAAATCATCTTCAGCTTCTCTAAAAAGTATTTCAGATTTTATATTTATTATTTTATTTTTGTTTATATAAGGTGTATTATTGACATTTTGCATAAGAATGAGTATTTTAGCCTCTTATCTACCTTTAAAATGATAAATTTTAAGGCAGTAAAGGGCTATAGTATATTCATAATCCATAAAAGGAAAGAACATGGGAAAGCATGACGGGACATGCGTTTTCATGATTTTAAATTCAATTTAACAATTTTTAACAACTTTTTAAATGACTTGGTTAAATACGGGAAAGCATGACAGGACATGCGTTTTGCTCGAATTACAAAAGTTAACAATT
>CAZNEN010000009.1:0-63270 GCA_964572355.1 uncultured Muribaculaceae bacterium | reverse complement strand
CAATGAAACTGTATTTTTTGAGTTTGATGAAAAAAATTGAAAACAAAAAAATAAACATATTAATTATATAAAATATAAAATCGGACTGTAAGCATAAAAGTGACAGGTTTTTTGTAGGTTTTCATTCGCAATATATGCTGTTTATTTTTATTTTCGTTTATTTCAGCTTCTTTGCTCTGCTCCGCTAAAATTCTGATATGCATAATTATTTCAGCATAGAATAAAAAATAAATATAACAAAATATAATTCCGGAATAAATGTAATTTTAAAAACACTAGACTTCAAAACCGCTTAAAACAACAGCATTATTAAAACTTCTTACATCTTCTTTTATTGTTTTAAAGAAGTCTCTTACAAGAATTGCATTATTTTGGAGCATTTCAAAACGGTTTTCTTTAAAGAAATTTTCAAGTATTTCTCCGCCCTGCAAATACTTTCTATTTTTAATATACAGTTTAAAGTTTTTATTTCGCTTTACAATTTTTTTAACAGCAAAAGATAATATAAGCGGGTATAAATCCGTATATTGAGAAGGAAGAATTGTATCCAGAAAATAATTTTTATTATCAATGGTTTTGATTTCAATAAAGGCTTTTAAAACTTTTTTTCTTTCATCTTCAATAATATATTTAAAATTTAAATCCGAATTAAAACCTTGAATAAAATTCTCATTAAATTCATCTTTTTCTTTTGAAAGAGAATACTTATAATGAGTTATTAAATTATCATTAAACAAATCAGCTGCTTGCTGTGCATCAGAATTCTTAAAAGACTTGAACATACCTTCTTCTATTTTATCGGTCATAAAGTTTATATTTGAAACATACCACAAAGTTTCAGTTGAGCAGAATCTGAACCCGCAGCCTTTTATAAATAAATCTATCAGTTCGTTTTGATTATCATCAACTGAAATATAAAAAGTATCCACACCTCTTGCACCGAATTTTGCAACAATATATTCTATAAGCTGTTTGCCTTCTTCGTGAGAATTTCTGTCAAGAAATAGTCTTTTAATCTGCCATTTGTAGGGATTACCGTTTTGAGCCTTAACACTTATTACACCTTTTAAATTTTTATTATTGTCGAAAACAACATATGTTTCCGGAAATTTTCTCAAATGAACATTGTATATAATATTTTGAATATATGTCACAGGAACCGAAAGAAAGAATAAACGTCTGTAACTCATAACATTATCATTACATACAACAGATATAAGTTTTTTTACGTGGAGAATATCTCCATAGCTGATTTTTTTTATTTTAGCCATAAATTCATTCTTCCTTATATTATTATGATAACATTTTTTTTAATACGAACAAGTGAAAAGGAAATAAAAAATTAAAAAAAAATTAATAACTATTGAGTAACAGAATTGATATTTTATAATTAAAAGAGAGTTAAAATAGTCAGAGAAATTATGAAAAACTTTTTTGAAAATAAATTAAATAAAAATAATCCTTTTGTAAATAAGGATAATAAAAAAGGAGATAAAATAAATATTATGGCAGAAGAAGAAATAAAAGAAAATGAACAGGAAAATATAACGGATGAGCCAGAAACAGATTCTGAAACTAAAGAAATTATCGAAGAAACGTCTGACAGTGAAACCGAAAAAATGAAACAGGATTTGGAAAATCTTAATAATCAATATTTAAGATTGGCTGCCGATTTTGAGAATTACAGAAAAAGACAAGTGCAGGAACGCGAAGCTCTTTTAAAATACGGTGCTGAAGAATGCATGAAAAAAGTTATTGAAGTTATTGACAACTTTGACAGAGCCGTTGACATGGTAGAAAAAATTGATAATATAGACAAAATGAAAGAAACATTTTTTATATTAAATAAACAGCTTACTGATTCTTTATCAAAATTAGGACTGGAACATATAAAAAGTGTGGGGGAAAAATTTGACCCCAATTTACATGAAGCGGTAATGCAGACACAGACAGATGAATATCCGGAAGAAACAGTTATACAGGAACTTCAAAAAGGATATAAATTGGGTGATAAAGTGTTAAGACCCGCAATGGTTTCCGTTGCCGTTAAATAAAACATTAGCTGAAAGAAAAGAAAAAATGAGTGATTTTTACGAAATATTAGGGATAAGCAGAAATGCAACAAAAGATGAAATAAAAGCCGCCTTCAGAAAGAAGGCGAGGCAGTATCATCCTGATGTAAATAAAGCACCGGATGCGGAAGAAAAATTCAAAGAATTAGGAAAAGCTTACGAAACTTTAATGGATGATAACAAACGTGCAACGTATGACCGATTCGGCGAAGATGGACTCAGAGACGCAGGTTTTAGTACTTCAGGACCTTTTGATGCCGGTTTTGGAGATTTAAATGATATATTTGAAAGCTTTTTTGGGAGTGCTTTTGGATTTTCCGAACGTGCAACGAACCCAAACAGCCCTCAAAACGGTGCGGATTTAAGACTGAATTTGCAAATAGAATTTAAAGAAGCTGTATTCGGTGTAAAAAAAGAAGTAAAAATATCTCATCTTGAAACATGTGATGAATGCGCCGGCACCGGTGCTAAAAAGGGAAGTTCCCCTGAAACGTGTCCGACTTGCGGTGGCAGCGGACGGGTACAACAGGTAACACAAACTCCTCTGGGCAGTTTCAGACAGATTACAACATGCCCGAAATGTCATGGTTCCGGAAAAATCAATGTTAATCCTTGCCCGAAATGTAAGGGTGACGGACGGCTTGAAGTGGAACGAACACTTCATATAAATATTCCGGCCGGTGTTGATAACGGTTCACGTATAGGTCTTGCAAGAGAAGGCAATTGCGGAAAAAACGGAGGCAGGCCGGGGGATTTAATTGTCGTTATTTATGTAAAAGAACACGAAGAATTTAAAAGGGAAGGTTTTGACATATATTCGGCAATAGAAATAACTTTTCCTCAAGCTGCATTGGGTGATATTATCCAAGTAGACACTCTTGACGGCAAACAGGAGCTGAACATACCCGCAGGGGTTGAACAGGATAAAATACTTCAAATAAAAGGGGCCGGAGTTCCTCATCTCGGAAGCTCCAATAAGAGAGGAAATCATAATTTTGTTGTTAAAATTAAAACACCTCAAAATTTGAATGCGGAAGAAAAACAATTGTATAAAAAACTTTATGAAATTAATTGTAACAAAAAGCCATCTTCTAAATTCATTGATAAAATGAAGAATGTACTTCATAATTAATAGAGGACGTATGAAAATTAAAATATTTATTTCTATTTTGGTAATATTTTTGACAGCAGCAATGCCTTCATATGCAAAGCAGCTGCCAAAAGAAATAAAAGACTTTTTGCAAACCCAGAAAAAAGTACCTGCAATAAGATTTGACGGAATAGTTGTATATAATGATGATGTTATGTATATTCCCGTTTTTCCGGCATATCCCGAAAAAGTAGAAAAAATAGAAATAGTCCGAACATATCCTGAAAATCAATCTATAGAGAAACTTCCTGATTTAATTCTTTTTAACAATAATTTTTCTTTGCTTAAAATAATAAGAACCGGAGCAAATACTCTTACTATAAGAGAAATACCTAATTTACCGGTTGAAGTTAAGACAGGCGCTTTGCCTCAAGATATAGTTGTCCCCAGAGGATTGGTTTTACCGGAAAGCTATGCCGGAATACTGGGAGATGTGCAAATTCCGCTTATAGGAAGTGCAAAAACTTCGGGTTTTATATCGCGCAGAAAAACAGCACCGCTTCCGTCGGGCAAAAGAGTTGAAAATACAAGAAATTATAATGTTCCTGCTGTTTTGAAAAATAAATTATTTTTTGTCAACAATTTTCAGACGGAATACCTTCAAATTTTTTCTTCTACCGTAACAGAGCCTTTATACTCCCTAAAAACATCAGGAGTAATGAAAGATGTAAAACCTGTATTAAACGGAAAGTTCCTCTTAGCTGCAACTAACAATAAAAAGAATATAGATGTTATTGACATTACGAATGAATATGTTGCAAAAACCATAGATTTAACTGCTTTCCCTTCTGAAATAGCTGTTGATGATACAAATAAAAAAGCTTATGTTGCAAGTATTACCGATGAATCTTTGTTTGTAATTGATTTAGATTCTATGACAATGAAAGAAAAAATTCAACTTGTAGGTGCCCCTCAAAAGCTTTCAATAGCTCAAGACGGAACCAAAATTGCTTATGTTGATATGAAAACATCTAATATATATGTTCTTGATTTGACCGACAATTACTCCAATAAATTAATTTCAAATTATCCGAATACAACAAAATTAATTCTCGACAATAATATAATATATTTAATTTCAAGAACTAAACCGAAATTAAGAATTATACATTTTGATTTACTTCAGGATATAAGTATTGCAAAAAGTAAAAAAGATATTCTGAAAGAGAAATTCAGAAAGAAAGAAGATAAACAGGATATAGCAGAAGCTATAACTGAAGATTTATATATGGAATATGATTATATAGAAGAAGAAGAGCAGGAAATAGAAGAACTGACACAAAATTTAAAAACATATTCCACAAGTATTAAAGATATTGAAATAGGTAAAAAACCTATAGATATGTATTCTTATAACAGCAATATATATATTTTATGTGCGGGAAATAATACGGTTTATACATACAATAACAATGACGGAAGTTTAATTGAAGCAAAACTTCCTGTCGGTGGTTTTTCAAAGGCTTTTGCTCATGTTCCTGGTTCTAATTTGGCTGTTATTACAAATATGGCTGACCTGAAATATGTTGTCTTTGATATGGACAAGAAAAAAGCAATTCAAACTTTACCTATAAGTGAATATATCAATATGATTACTATACTGGAAAGAAGAAATGGACAGTAAAACCATAGAAGTTCTTGAAAAACTGGAAAAAACGGCAGATGAATTTTGGAATGTGTCACATCAGACCGGTAATTTTATTAATATATTGATAAAATTGACGGGGGCCAAGAATGTCCTTGAAATAGGAACATCAAACGGATATTCCGGACTATGGATTGCAGATGCATTAAAAACTACAAACGGACATCTGACAACTATTGAATTTTGGGAAAAAAGACAACGCCTTGCCAGAGATTATTTTAAATATTGCGGACTTTCCGATATTGTGACTTTTAAAACGGGTCAAGCTTACGATATAATTACAAATGAAATAAATGAAGAATTTGATATGGTATTTATAGATGCAAATAAGCAAGAATATATAAAATTTTTTGATGCGGTTCATCCTTTATTAAGAAAGGGCGGGGTAATTTTAGCAGATAATATAATCTCGCATGCAAATAAAGTAAAACCTTTTGTTGATGCTGTATCTTGTCATAATGAATATCAAACACAGATACTGGATTTACCTGACGGGCTTTTAATAGCATATAAATTACAGGAGAATTTATGCAAAGAAGTATAATTAAATCCGTAAACGGTGATGAAATAAATTTATTTTGCACCGGAATTTTCTATAACAAAGAAAATCAAAAAGCTGCTACTACTGCTATTGAGTTAGCGGAATCTTTGAAAATAAACAATATAAATACACGAATTTTAACAACTGATGAATTTTTACCCGAAATAACATTTGCAATAGTGTTGGGCGGTGACGGAACAATATTAAAAACAGCAAGATATTATTCAAAATATTCCGTTCCTATTCTCGGTATAAACCTTGGCAGGCTAGGGTTTTTATCTCAGGCAAAACCGACACAAATACAGGAAGCTATTAGGTACATTTTGAACGGTGCTTTTAAAATAGAAGACAGAATCATGCTTACTGCACTTGACGGTCAAATGAATGCACTAAACGATATTGTTATAAAAGGTGACAGCTTTTCAAGAACTTCAAGACTTTATGTTCACATAAACGACAACATAGTGTGTGATTATCTTGCTGACGGAATAATTATCTCCACTCCTACAGGTTCTACGGCATATACACTGTCAGCAGGCGGTCCCATACTATCTCCCGTGTTGGATGCAATAGTGATTGTTCCTATATGCCCCCATACAATGAATGCAAGACCAATCGTAATTCCGTCTGATGAAATAATAAAAGTAACATCAAGCAAAAATAAACCGTTATTAAAAATTTCGGCTGACGGACAAAAAACTTTTGATTTAAGCGAAAATGACTTCATTGAAATAAAGAAAAGCACATATAAAACCCGTTTATTACTTTTAAATCTTGAAAAAAACTCATTTTACTCCGTATTAAAAGAAAAACTTCACTGGGGACTCTCTTGGAAAGGTTAATATGATAAAACTAATTAATATAAAAAACTATATATTAATTGATGAATTAACTCTTGAGTTCGATAAAGGGTTCAATGTTTTTACAGGTGAAACGGGAGCTGGAAAAAGCATTATAATAGGAGCAATTGATGCTGTTCTTGGAGCAAAAACAGGTAAAGAAGTAATAAAAACCAACTCGGATAGAGCTTATATTGAGCTTTTGGTAGAACTTAACGAAGACTTTGATAAATCAATTTTTACGCAAAACGGTATTGATATAAACGGGAATGAATTAATAATATCAAAAGAAATTACACCATCTTCAACACGTTCAAGAATTAACGGGATTATAGTTACACTTGATTTTATAAAAGATATAAGAGAAAAATTACTTGATATTCATACCCAGCACCAAAATTATAATTATATTCAACAAAAAAACCATATAATATTGCTTGATAACTTTGCATTAAAGCCCCACAGAGATAATATAACAATATACAAAGAAAAATATCACAGATTTCAGACCTTGCAGAAAAAACTGGCAGACCTAAAAAATCTTTTTCAGTCAGCAGAACAACAAAAAGATTTTTTGAAATTTCAAATACAAGAGATTGAAAATGCCTCCGTAGAAGATATTCAGGAGTGTGAAAAACTTGAAAAAGAACTTGATATCTTATCTAACATTGAAAAGTTAAAAGAACTTTCTTTTTCATCATACTGGACTTTATACGGAGATGATAATAATATAATAAGCGCATTGGGCAATATAAAATCCAATCTTTCAAAGCTGTCGCAGCTTGATGAAACAACTGTAAGTATAGAAGAAGAATTTATAAATACATACGAAATAATCAAAGATTTAGCTTCCCGATTAAGGGACTATGCAGAGTCCAAAGAAAATGATGAAGAAAGAATGGATTTCATTCAGGAACGCTTGAGTTTGCTTGATAGAATAAAAAGAAAATACGGTAATACACTGGAAGATGTTCTAAAAACATATGAAGAATTATCTTCAGAACTTGAAACCATTGAATCTTCAAGTGATGAAACACTAAGAATTGAGCTTGAAATAAAAGAATTAAATGATGAACTTACAGTTCTGGCACACACTATCAGCAGCGCAAGAAAGGAACTTGCAAAGGTTTTATCACAGGCAGTAACGGCAGAAATGGAAAAACTTGAATTGCCAAAATCAAGATTTGAAATTAATATTGAACAAATTCCAATAAGCGATAACGGAATTGACAGAGTTGAATTTTTAATTTCAACAAATATATCCGAGCCGTTAAAGCCTCTTGCAAAGACTGCTTCAGGCGGTGAAATATCAAGAATAATGCTTGCAATAAAGACAATTTTTGCTAAAGCGGATTCAACAAATACCGTAATTTTTGATGAAATAGATACGGGAATTTCAGGTAAAGCATCTCAGGCAGTAGCAGATGAAATAGTAAGCCTTGCAAAATCACATCAGATTATATTAATAACCCACCAGCCAATAATAGCAGCAAAAGCAGCAAAGCATTTTTACGTAAAAAAGCAGCAGGATGTAACAACAAAAGTAACAGTTTATAATTTAAAAGATGATAACAGAATAAAAGCCATTGCTCTTCTTGCTGCAGGTGAAATAAATGATGAATCCACCTCATTTGCAAAGAATCTTTTAGGAGTGCATTAAAAATTGGAACGTATATTTATTTCGCCGACAGAAGCACTATAACAGACGTAACACCATATATTAATGCATACGTTTCAGGGTATTATTCCGATTTAATATTGCCGGACAACATACAAGAAGCTCATTTAAGAGGCGAAGGCCACACAATGTCCGTTAGAAATAATTACGATAACTGGCTCGGCGGCAATGAAGGCGATAACACTTTTATCGGCGGTAAAGGCAACGACAGCTTCTACGATGATTGCGAAACCCCCGAACGCTACATATATAACCCGGACGACGGCTGCGACTATATCGAAGACTACGGCGGTATTGATGCCATTATCTTTGGTGAAGGCATTACAAAAGATAATATAAGATTTAACAAAGAACCTGAAAACCTCGTTATCTGGTTTGATATAGAAGGCTGCGAAAATGACATTATCTCCATCGGCAACTACTTCGTTGACGATAATAATAAAATAGAACTTATTAAATTCGCTGACGGCTCCGTTATTGAGAATTTTCATGAATATGTATCCGAAATATATTCCCGCGACGAAGATTTTAGAAAAGGCAAAACCGCCTCCTCTTTTTATACCGGAATTATGAAAAGATTACTTATTGCTTTAATGGCAAATACAACAAAAAATCGGAACGACAGGATTTGAACCTGCGACCCCTACCACCCCAAGGTAGTGCGCTACCGAGCTGCGCTACGTCCCGATTTTATTTTATTCAATTTTCAATTAACTTAAACTCAATACTTACTATCTGTTCTCAAATATGTATTTAGTCTTTTTTCTTTCTGCAAAGTAGTGCTGCATACACATCTTGATTTTATCTTCAATTAATATGAGCGGACTTTTAATAACACTCTTTAAATGTAATATCTTGCCACCTTTCTTGACGATAGAATAGAACTGCATTGCGTTTTAAATTCTTAACCAATTCTATCATTCTCAAAAAATTTTTTCAATAAATAAATTATTTTATTCGAATATCACAATTAGCATATAGATTATCTTTATTATTTTCAAAGTATTGTCTAAAAAGTTCTTGAACACTTTTATTAATATATTGAGATTTGTTTTTTAAATCTCTGATTTGAGGATTTGTGCTTTTATTAAAATATTTTTCAACATTCGCAATTCTATATATTTTATCCGGAATTATAGGTTCTTGTGTGTCTGTGTCTGTTATAAATTCAGCCAAATCAGCAATATCTTCAACACCGGAATATTCTTCCAATATCTTAGTTTTATCTATGGATAAACCCGAATAATGAATTATAGGATTTTTTTCGGGATAATCTTTGTTAAACAAAAGATTATCCAAAACAATATATGCAAGCTCCCGCCCCGTAACGTCAGTTGTCATAATCTGTCCGTCATCGTCTTTAATTCCTGCAAGAACATTCATAATATCAAAAAGAGAAACGGAATTTTTATCGGAAACTTGTAAAGGTCTTCTTATTGCTGAAGCATTAAGGGCAAATACTTTTATGTCAGAATCCTGTTTTTTTAATTCGGTTAAAACGGCATCTGTTACAAAATTGGCGAGATAGTTGTTTCCTTGTCTTATTCCGTTTGTATCAAGCAATTTTACATCAGGGGCTGATGCTTGTATTTTATATTTTTTTCTTATATCGGTTCTGAATAGTTTACAATAGAATTTTAATAATATTCCTTTTGTTTTATTTGCTAAAGGAGAAAATGATTTAAGCTCAATTTTATTTATTTTTCCGTTATCATCAATTTGAATTTTTGCATTTGCTATTTTCTTAAAATTTTGAGACAGAGGAATTATCGGAGTTCCGTTAACTATTCTGGTATTATCTTTATGCTCATGCCCGTCAAAGATTATATCAACATGGGATTCTCTTGCCAGATTATCGGCAAAATCCACTCCTGTATGCGATAAAAAGACAACTATTCCGTCAGGATTTTCTTCTTTGAATTTGCTTATTTTTTCTTTGCATATTTCCAAAGTATCTTGATAATCTTCTTTTGTCACACATTTTTGAGGTTTATTAATATTATCCGATAATTTAACACCCGTAAGATTTTTCTGGTATACCTGCATATTTACCGGACATATACCGAGAAACAGCATTTTGTGTTTCATATCAGGATTTTTATCGTCGTCAATTTCAACAATTTTTTGATTAATTATCTTATTTCCCGCTATACTTTTTTCAAAACCGGGAGAATTTTCCGTATCAAGGTTTGATATCAGCACTTCAGAATCAATTTTAGACAATATATCATCAAGAAGATATACTCCGCCGTCAAATTCATGGTTTCCCGGAGTAAATAAAGTAATGGTATTTTGTGAAATGTTTTTAATCTGCTTAATAAATTCATTCAGCATGGCAAGTTGAAAATATCCGTTTTCCAAATCAGGATTAGTGGAATAGCCTTTTCGTTTTCCATCCATAAACCAATCGCCGCAAATTACCATAACATTTGCTTTCCCTTTTTCTTCTTTGCAAAAAATATCTTGTTTTCTGCTTCTCATTTCTTCAAGTGCATTATTTACAAGCAACAATTCCCCATGAGTATCCGATAAGGCATTTATACTTACGTTTGCGGCTTTAAACGGCAATGTATAAGAACTTTGCGATACGTTATCATAATATTTTAAAGACGGGATTTTCATATTCTAATAATACACGTAAATATTTTTTGTTGTTCTTTTCAAAATTGGATTTTACAATATGAAATAATTTATAATAATTTATGATAAAATGCCGTTTGGAGATAATTTATAATATGAAAATATGTGTAATAGGAACAGGTTATGTAGGATTGGTTGCAGGTACTTGTCTTGCAGATATGGGGAATAACGTTATTTGCTGTGACAATGACACAGAAAAAGTTGAAAAGCTTACAAATGGTATTATTCCGATTTATGAACCCGGTCTTGAAGAACTGATAAAAAATAACGTTAAAGAAGGAAGATTGTCTTTTACAACTAATTTAGCCAATGCCGTGCGAGAGTCAAAAGTTTGCTTTATTGCAGTTGCAACTCCCCAGGATAATGACGGTTCCTGCAATCTTAATGCTGTTATAAATGTAACAAAAGATATTGCGAAAAATATAAATGAGTATAAAGTTATAGTCAACAAATCGACAGTTCCTGTAGGAACGGCGGAAAAACTTACGAATATCATAAAAAATATAACGGATAAACCTTTTGATGTTGTTTCTAATCCTGAGTTTCTTAAGCAGGGTGCGGCAGTGGATGATTTTTTATCTCCCGACAGAGTTATTATCGGCTCAAACTCCGATAAGGCAACTCAAATTATGAAGGAGATATATTCGCCTTATTTTAAAACCGCAGACAGAATGATTTTTATGGATGTAAAATCGGCTGAGATGACAAAATATGCAGCAAATGCTTTTCTTGCCGCAAGAATCTCTTTTATTAACGAGCTTTCTAACATTTGTGAAAAATTAGGTGCCGATATCCATCAGGTAAGGATAGGTATTTCTACCGATAACAGAATCGGTAATAAATTTTTATTTCCCGGAATAGGTTTTGGCGGAAGTTGTTTCCCCAAAGATGTGAGTGCATTAATTGCGGCAGCAAAAGAAAATAATTGTTCAAGCGGTATTCTTGAGGCTGTAAGAGATGTTAATAACATGCAAAGAGTTCTGTTTGTAAATAAAATTTTAAATTTTTACGGCGGAAATATTAAAAATAAAATTTTTGCGGTATGGGGATTGTCTTTTAAGCCTAAAACAAACGATATGAGAGAAGCTCCTTCTATTACCATAATCAATAAACTTAGGGAGCATGGTGCCATAATACAGGCATATGACCCGCAGGCAATGAAAAATGCAAAAAAAATCTTCGGAAATAATATAAAATATGCTTTATCATCCTATAATGCACTTGAAAATGCGGATGCATTACTGCTTTTGACGGAATGGAACGAGTTCCGACATCCGGATTTCGACAAAATAAAAAATATGTTAAATGATAAAGTAATTTTTGATGGAAGAAATCAGTATAACCCTTCTAAATTAAACAATTTAGGCATTAAATATATATACATGTAAACAGTTAGGATTTTTTAATATTAAGTTTCTTTAAATTGAATTTTCACAGTGAAATTGGCACTCCCGCAAGCGATTCATAAAAAAATAAGAATTACGGACAAATTTGGTATGGTATTTTTTGCTATAATCAAAACTTCAAGGTAGCAAAAATTTTTTTTAGATGATTTAGAAAAAATGTAAGAGTGTATGGAAAGAGATTATGAAAATTAATTCTATCACAGCGAATAGGGGATATCTAAAGGGCAGAGGAATGGAATGTCCGATGTCAGGAGGAAAACCGAAGGCACACGAGCGACATAATTTAAAACAAGATAATAATGACCAAATAAACACGACCATCAAGATGAATTCTGATGGTCGTGTGAGTTTTAAAGGGGGGATTCCTTTCCTCCATCGTGCTGCAAACTTTACCTCGGAAAACCCTCTGGTTGCGGAAGCTTTATTCGCTATTTTAATCACATGCGGTTTAAGACCGTTAACAATTATGGCAACGGCAAAAAATGAAGAAGATAAAGAAAAATGCTCTTATCAAGCAGCGAAATCAATATCTTCCGGGCTTGTAGGGCTTGGCACTACGGCTTTAATCGGTATGCCTGTTGCAGCAGCAGCTAAAAAAGCAAACCAAAATGGTGCATTTAATATGCCGCCCCAGTTGAAAGAAAAATCTTTAGCGATTGTTAAAGAAGGTGTTGAAGCTTTATCGGGTCTGGCAAAGAAATTAACTGCCGAAGGTAAAGATTTAGAGCTTGCTGAACAAATAAAAACTTTAACCGAAGGCGGAAAAATAAATCTTTCCGTGCTTGATAAAGCCGGAAAAGGAGCAAAACAAATATTTAAAGATAAAATATCCGAAAAGGCACCTGAAATATCAGATAAAGTTCAAAATGCATTAACTCAGCAGCAGATTATAAATAATTATGCTAAGACTGGTAAGAATGTTATTGATAAACTGTTCCAGCCGGTATTTATGCCTTTAAGAGCAACAATTACAATTGCATTGGTACCTATTCTTCTGGGGCTTATAGGTAAACAAAAACCCGGTTCAAAACCAAAAGAACAGGAGCCAACACCAATGGATATAATGAACTATAACGTTTTCCAGAATAGTAATGAGAGGGAATTATTCCAATCTTTTTCGGGGGTAGCAAATTATGAAAATAAATAATGTAGGCTATAATTTAAATAATGTTCCGGAAAGGAATAATAATTTAAGGAATAAAACAAATCCTTCTTTTAAAGGTGTTGTTCCTGCACCTGTTATAAACGGACTTTCTAATTTTTACACGAATGTAGCAAAGACAAATCCGTTCCAGAAATTTATCAAAGGCTTCAGCCGGTCGAACAATACATTTACCCATTTAATGGTTGCGGAAAGTGTTTTATTGTCGGGTTTTTATATGATAAATACTTTGCGTAACAAAAAAATTGAAAAAGAGCAGAAACCGCAAATGCTCATAAATGATACTTTAACTCTCGGTGTATCGGCTGCAGGAGCTTATCTTGTTGAAGATAAAATTACCAATGCTGTTATGAAGGGGGCAGAAAAATATTTTAGCGGACATAAAGATTTTTATGTAAAGCTCGGAGAAAAGGCCGCAAAAGCAGGAAAGGATGACTTGCTTGGAAAAGTTGCAGAAGTTGCCGGCAAAAAGGGCAGTGAATTTACGGAAGGTCTCGAACAAGTTGCTTCTAAGATGGGTTCACAGCTTAAAAATATTGTCGGTGAGGAAGGCAAACTAAAAGCATTCCAGATTACGGGTGATAAATTATCGTCAGTTCAGTCGGCAGTTAAAGAGTCGATAACCCAAAATGCAGGAAATGCGGAAAAAGCAAAAGAGGCAGTTAAAGGGCTGGTTGATGATGTTTATAATGCTTCTGCTGCAAGAGGAGAAGCCGATAAAATATTACCCGGAATTAATAAACTTAAAGTAATTATAATTCTCGGTATAATTTACAGGTTCATAGGTCCTGTTGTTATTACTCCGATAGCTAATAAAATAAGCTCAAAATTCTTTGCTAAAAAAGAAGAAAAAGATAACAAAACAGAAAACAAAAAATAATTTCTTCTTCTGATAAAATAAAAAGGAGTCTTGAAAAAGGCTCCTTTAACTTTTATACCTTACTTATTATCTGCAGCGGATATTCAAATAATAACTCTTCTCTTGCTACTACTCTTAGATTCGGCATGATTCTTGATAAAACCAAATATATAATATGTCTGATTTTTATAGGCGCAATAAGAATTATTTCTTTACTGTCAGGTGTATATTTCTCCGTTTTTTCTTTTAAAGAAGATATAATTTTTTCAATTTTATTACTTTCAATTCTTATTATTTCATTATCCTGATTTGTATTCAGGAATATATTTATACTTTCTTCAGAGAGTTCATATGCAAGTATTGCTTTGTTATTATCATCATATACCGACATACTTATTTGTCTGGCGAGAGAAATTCTTATTCTTTCAAGCAGATTTTCTTTATCCGTTTCGTCCGCAAAATCGTTTATTTTTTCAAAAATATAGACAATATCTTTTATTGATACTTTTTCTTTTATAAGGTTTGAAAGAATATATTTTAATTCAGCCACTGACATATAATCCGGAATAATATTTTCAACAAGATAAAGATTTTGATTACCGACAATTTCAATGTAGCGATTAATATCAGAATAATCAAAAATATCATCAATATATTTTACAACTGTATTTTCTATTAATCTTGCAATATAATCCGTTGTATCAAGTCCTTTTGCCCAAAAATCCTTTGCTTTATTTTCCTTTATCCATAAAATTTTTAAGCCTGTTATTTTATCAATATCTTCAAAGGTTTCTGAAGGCAGTTTTTCAATATTTAATTCATTTTTAAAAAACATAGTATGGTTATAATATGCATGGGAAACTATAACCGGTATTCCTCTTACTTTTATTGCAAACGCATTTTCTTCCAAAGAATCGTCCATTTCAATATTAATTTTCGGAATTATATATCCGAGACTTTCGGTTAGATTCTGTCTTATTAAAACAATTTGCGAGAGCATATTAAATTCATTATTATTATCTAAAATATCCATTAATTCTTCGGATAAAGAAAGTGTAAGTTTCTGCTCTCCGAGTTTTTGCTCCATTATATCCGGATTAATAACCTTTGCAAGTTTTTTCTTTAAATCTTCAAGTTCATTAATGTGTTTTGAAATTTCATCATTTAAAATAGTTCTTGAATCTTCAGAGGTTTCATCTATTAATGATTTAACCTGTGCTATTTTTTGTCTTTTTTCTTTAATTTTCTTTTGTATATCAATACATAATTCATAAGGATCAAGTTCTGGATTTATAATTCTTTCAATACGGGATTTAAAATTTAATATGTCGTAATTACTGTTTGCTGCAGTCTCATCATTTTCAATTTCTTTGATGAATATGCAATTATAGAAAAATCCGTCATCATTTTCAATTTCCTGCATGGAATATATTTCCCAGCCGTCTTTTGACATGTCGTTGAGCAGGTTTTCCAGCTTTTCATTATCATTGTACGGTGAAGTTCTTATTGTATATATATTTCTTGTCGGTTTATACATTTATAAATCCTTTTTTTAATATAATCATGATAACATTTTTAAGTAAATAATACATTACTTCATTATAACACCCGTTGCTTTTTTACCGTTGCAATTATATTTTAGAATATAATATCCTCTGCCTGAGTCTTCTATATCGGCATAAGTGTTTGCGGCAGAGCGTTCTTTAAATGCAATTAAATCTTCTTCTGCTTCACGGTATTTTTTTAATTTTTTCTTTGTTTTTGCTTCCTGCATACGTGCAATTATGGCTGATTCCTCGCTCAATTCTTCATCCGTATACATTTTTTCAACAAGTTTAATCACCTTTACGCGGGCTTTCAATCTATTACTTTGATATAGTTCAAGATATTTCATATCTCTTGAAAGTGCAACCATATAATACCCGTCGTCTATTGCATTTCCCCATTCATCATATAGTTTACAGGGAAGTGTTAAATTCGGATATTCTGTTGTTTCAGGTCCGTATTTGTATTTCGGATTATCCTCTTCGTAAACTCCTGCCGGATAAAACGGATTAGGATAATGCCTTTCCGGCCCGTTGAAATCCGTCATAAAATCATATGCAATTAAATCAATATCAATTATCATATTTCACCATTAATATTTTAACAGATATTTATAATTTCTGTTATTTTGTATATAATGTCAATATTAAGATTTGAGGTTTAATTTTCTATGGATAAACAAACTGTATTAAGTTATATTCCTACCGTTATAGAAGCATCATCCCGAGGTGAAAAATCTTTTGATATTTTTTCAAGACTGTTAAGAGAAAGAATAATATTTTTGGGCGAAGAAATTGATGATGAAATGTCAAACTCAATTGTTGCCCAGCTTCTTTTATTGGATTCTGAAAATCCCGAAAAAGATATTATGATGTATATAAACAGTCCGGGCGGAGTTATTACGTCAGGTCTTGCAATATACGACACAATGCAGCACATAAGAGCTGATGTAAGCACTATTTGTCTGGGGGAAGCCGCTTCAATGGGAGCATTTCTGCTTTCATCCGGAACTAAAGGAAAAAGAATGGCACTTCCGAGTGCAAGAATAATGATTCACCAGCCTTTAGGCGGAGCTAAAGGTCAAGCTACGGATATTGAAATTGAAGCTAAAGAAATTTTAAGAATGAAAAAAGAATTAAATACAATTTTAGCTGCAAATACAGGTCAGACTGTTGAAAAAATATATGCTGATACAGAAAGAGATAATTATATGTCTGCACAAGAAGCAGTAGAATACGGGCTTATTGATAAAGTTATATAGAAGATAAAAAAGCTCGGGGGGGGGGAGAATGCAGAAGCAGAAATATACAAAGAGTAGGGTTACGAATATCTTAAAAAATATTTTGATAATGCATACTCCGATGTATAGTAAAGTTTACGGAAAAGTATACTGCCCTATATATGAATTAAGAAACAAAATTGCAGGTTCCTCTCCCGATGAAGAATATGAAATATATAATAAAGAAGGTCAAAGAATGCGCCAATTTTTTATCAGAGATGCGCACATTAACTTTAACTATACCACTCATCATCAATCTAAATATTTTATCTAGGATTTTTATAATTTTGCTTTAAGTACACATTTTTATTCTCATCATGCAATGCTGGAGCAAATGGGTTCGCCAAAAAGAAAATACGGTTTTTTAATTGAATCCGAAATTATAAAGAAAAGAGATTATGAAATATTTAACAGACATAAAGGATTAGAAAAAGATTTTAATTATATTTTCACTTTCTCGGAAAAGATACTGAATTCCGTTGATAATGCGAGATTTTTTCCTGCCTTTGCAAGCAGCTGGTATAAAGGAAGTGACGACAAAATTTATGAAAAGAAAACAAAAAACATTTCAATACTTTCTTCCGATAAAACAATGACGGATTTACATAAATTAAGACTACAACTTGCTCAAAAATATAAAAATAGTGAAAAAGTTGATACTTACGGCACTTTTGCGCATGACCGGTGTAATATTCTTGATACTTTAAAGGAATACAGATACACATTTGCCATTGAAAATGACAGAAAGCCTTATTATTTTACCGAGCGTTTAACAAGCAGTTTCAGAACAATGACTGTCCCTATATATATAGGCGCAACAAAAATCCGGGATTTTTTCAATACAGACGGAATGATAATAATAAATCCCGAGGATTATGATAACATTGATAAAATTATTGCTCAATGCAGTGAGAAAGATTATGAACAAAGACTGCCAGCGATAATAGATAATTATCACAGGGCTGAAAAATATATAAATGTCTGGGACACATTATTTGAAGATTATTTAAAAGAATAGAATACAAAGAACGGCAAAATATTTTTTAGCAATAGTTTTTTTATGCTATTATTT
This sequence comes from uncultured Muribaculaceae bacterium, assembly GCA_964572355.1. Lineage (GTDB taxonomy): Bacteria > Cyanobacteriota > Vampirovibrionia > Gastranaerophilales > Gastranaerophilaceae > Avigastranaerophilus. The sequence goes on along the minus strand of CAZNEN010000009.1, from coordinate 45,382 downwards.
TTTCAGGTAATTATTTTTCTAAGGAGTTAAGATGTCAATAATGGCAAAGAAATACAAAATAGGGGTAGATGTAGGCGGTACAAATGTTAAGGTTGCTTTGGTTGATAAATCGGGAAGCATTGTATATTCCGATACTGTTCCCACACGTGCGGAAATGGGATATGAATACACGATCTCTAATATAATAAAAGCAATTCAAAATCTGATGAAAGAATCTAAAACAACAAAAGACATGATAGAAGGAATAGGTTTCGGTTTTCCCGGACAGATAGACTGTGATAACGGAATTGTACGTCTTGCACCAAATATTCCCGGCTGGGTAAATATTCCTATAGCAGATATTGTTTCAAAAGAATTCGGAATTCCCGTAAAAGTTGATAATGATGTAAGATGTGCAGCTTTAGCCGAATTAAATTACGGTGCCGGAAAAGGTGCAAAAAATATGATTTGTATTACCGTAGGAACAGGTATAGGCTCAGGCTTAATATTAAACGGTAAACTTGTTCGCGGTGCAAGTAATGCTGCGGGAGAATTAGGACATATAAAATTGCAAATGGAAAACGGACCCATATGCGGCTGCGGAGATACGGGTTGTCTTGAAGCGTTTGCATCAGGACCTGCTATAGTCGCACTTGCAGAAGAATATATTAAAGGCGGCAAATCTACAAAATACAGAGAACTTGCCAACCCTGAAATTACGCCTTATATTGTAGCAGAGGCAGCAAAACAGGGAGATGTTGTTGCAAAAAGAATTTTTGAAATTGTAGGACGTTATATAGGTATAGGGCTTGCAAGCGTTGTTAATCTTTTAAACCCTGAAAAAGTTGTAATAGGCGGAGGCGTCGCAGATGCAGGTGATTTATTGTTTGAACCCATAAAAGAGAATATAAAAAAACGCACGATGCCTATTCAAGGTGCTGCCGTAGAAGTTGTACATGCGGAACTCGGCAATACCGCAGGCGTTATCGGAGCAAGTTTATTAATTGAAAATTAGTATATGGCTGTTTTTTTATTTTACGGACAAGAAGAATATTTAATGGAGAAAGAAATCAAGAAGCTTAAATCACAGCTTCTTGATAACTCTTTTATATCTATGGCATATAAAGTTTTTGATAATCCTGCTTTTAATACTCTGCTTGAATGTGTTCAATCTGCTCCGTTGATGTTCGGAAATACGTTAAGTCTTATTTATATGGATAAGTACCTTACGGGTAATAAATTAAGTCTTGATGATAAACAGCTGGAATGCTTTGATGCGGCACTATCAAGTATCAATGAAAACGTTAATATTATTTTTGTCTGCAAAATACCGAGAGACGAAAATAAAAAACCCGATTCCAGAAAAAAACTTTATAAAATAATTTCCAAATATTCGCAAGTAAAAGAGTTTGTGCAGTTTAGAACATATCAAAAAGAATTAAATGCCCAAATCGCAAAAATGGCAAAGGAAAAAGATTTAACAATAAGTTCCGATAATATAAACCTTCTTATTGAACAGCTCGGTGCTAATTTAACTTTAACGGACTCGGAACTTGAAAAGCTAAAAGTAGCCGTTCATCCTAAAAAAAATATAGACGCAGATACAATAAAAAAATATTGCTCTGCATCGGAAGATATATTTATTCTTGCCGATTTGATGTTACAGGGAAATAAAAATGAAATTTTAAAGCAGTACAATCTGCTTACGGAAAAACGACACCCGCTTGAGATTTTTTCCATATTACAAAGTAACTTCCAGCGTTTTATTTTCATAAAAAATTATCAAAATCGTATGACTACAAAAGATATGGCATTAAAACTCAAACTTCATGAATTTATAGTAATGAAAACACAGGAAAAATTAAAAAATATTTCTTTTGACAGTCTGTTAAAAATAAGAGAAAATCTTTTAAATGCTGAATATAAAATTAAAACGGGACAATCTGTTTTAAGTGATATTATACTGGAACTGGCATTGTTGAGTTAGTATTATGAATCAATTCCTTGATGAAAAATTTCCATATTTAAGTAACTTTTTTAAAACGGCAATCGATTTAAAAAGACTTTTTCATTCCTTAATTTTTTATGGCAGCAATAATCTGATACAATATGCAATTGCAATGGAGATTGCCCGCCGGCTGAACTGTATCGGTGATAAAAGCGAAAATTGCAGCTGTCAAAACTGCCGCTGGATAAGAGAAAATAAACATCCTGCCGTAATGACAATATCTAAAATAGACAATAAAACGGATTCCAGTAAAACGGTTATCTCAGAAGAACAAATTAATGCCGTCTTAGATACATTAATAAATTCTTCAGATTATAATAGGGTATTTATCTTTTGTGATGCCGAAATGAAAAGCCTTTCTCAAACGGAACAAAAAGAAATGGAAGAATTCAGAAAAACAGGATTTTCTCTTCCTCAGGAACATATCGGAGAAAAAGAATGGTATCCTTCCGGAATAAATAAAAAATGTTTTTCACAGGTTGCGGCAAATGCAATGCTCAAATCAATTGAAGAACCGTCTTCTAATGTTACATTTATTTTTCTGACTAATAATAAGAATGATTTACTGCAAACCGTTGTTTCCCGTTCGCAGGCTTTTTATGTTGCAGATACAAAATACATAAACTATAATATAGATTTTTTAAAAAAATATTTTGATTCATATCCTGTATTTAATCCTGAAAATGCACTCGACTTTGCAAACTCTTTATTTATGTATCAAACTGAAAACAACTTGGAGCCAAAATATATAATTGATTGTATTCAATATTATTTGACGGAACTTGCTAAAGCTAATTTTAATAATCCTATATTACTGGATAAAATCTATAAAGATATTAAAAAGACTGAAAATTCAAAAAAAATGCTTGATTCATATATAAAAGATCAAACCGTTTTTGAAGATTTGTCTTTTTATTTTTCGGGGAAATAGGCAATTTTAACAAACAATTTGTTTTTATATCTATAGAAAAGGTGTTTATTATGCTTTTAAGTAAGATAATGGGAAATATTTCAAAAAAAACTGCGGCTCAGGCAGCAAATGTATCGCCTGAAATTTTGGCTTTACAAAAAACAGTTAAAAGTTCATTATCCCAGAATTTATCCGAACTTGGAAATTTTGCGGCGACACAAATTCCCAAAACAGCCGCAAAACAAAAAGAACTGATAGGCAGTCTTGAAAAACTGGCACAAAGTGCAAGAGCTTTTAAATAGCAATTTTTTATTAAACCCGATTCAAAATTTATAAGATATTCCGTGATTTAGTAGTGAAAAATAAACAAAATTATGCTAAAATCAACTCATGTACTATGAGCAAAGTTAATATAAAAACCATAAAATTAAAAAAAGAAATTGATAAGTTTCATAAATCGGGAAATATACAAAAGGCAATAGAAGCTTGTCAGGGGGCTATTCTTCAAGATGAGAATAATCCGGAGTTTCATATAAAACTCGGGGATTTATATATGGAATGGCATCTTGATATTCATCAAATAAAACAATATGCCGACGATGCAATAACCGAGTATCAAAGAGCGTTGGAGTCGTGTGTTGATTCTGCGGAAATTTATTATAAAATCGGAATGGCTTTTTACTATAAAAGAGAACTTGAAAAAGCCGTAAACTATTTTAAACTCGCACTTGAACATAATACAAAACTGGCGGAAGCCCAGTTTATGATAGCGGAAATCTCAATGAAAAAAGGGGACTTCCTGGAAGCTGTAGAAGCCGCTCAAAAAGCTATAAATATTGCTCCTTTTACGTCTTCCAGAGCCAATTTTTTAATTTTTTGTATACTTTCTTTGTCCAATAAAACAAAGTGGTATCAGAGATATTCCAAATTATTATTATCTTTATTGACATTGCCGTTTGACAGGTATGCAGTTAAAGAAGTAATAAGACGGCTTTCTTATTTAAAATTTCTTCCGGTACTTTTAAAAACTTCCGCTATGGTGTTTCTGAAAGGGTTCAATCAGCAGATACTGGACATATACAGAGAAACAATAGATAAAGCTCCCGGGTTTGTTGAATTATATATAAATCTCGGAAGAGTATATTACGAACTTAAAAGATATGATGATGCCATATGTGAATATAAAATGGCAATTTGGCTTGATAGTTTAAATTTAAGGGCTTATTACTATTTATGCCAGCTTTATGAAGAAGTAAGAGATTTTGATAATGCAATTGAAACTTGCAAAAAGCTTATTGAATTACAGCCGCATGTCGCGGATTTTCATTGCAGAATCGCACAGTATCTTTATCTAAAAGGAGAAATAACACAGGCAATAGAACATTATCAAACAGCCGTTACATTAAATCCGAATCCTCAATGGACCAGTGTTGTCGCTCAAACTCTCGGGTTTATTTTCCAGGAAAATACAAAGGATTTAGATGCGGCTATAAGCTCTTATCAAAATGCTTTTAATTTAAATCCGAATGATATAGATATTTATTTAAACTTAGGTAATGTCTTTTTTGAAAAGGGCTCATATGATAATGCCCTTATTGTATATAAGAAAGCACTTGAATCATCTCCTCATAATGCCAGGCTGCATTGTAATCTCGGATATTTATACTGGGGTAAAGGCAACATAGAAGAAGCCATAAAAGAATATGAAAAAGCTATTAAATATGATAATACTTATGATATAGCCTATAATAATCTCGGGGTTATTTATTTAGATGATTTAGGCAGGGTAAAAAAAGCAATAGAGTTATTTGAAGCGGCAAAAAGATATAATCCGAACTATGCACTTGCACATTATAATCTTGCCCGATCTATCGCTATTACAGGAGACAAAGTAGAAGCTGCCAAGCTGTATCAAATTGCATTAGATATTAATACATATACACAAGAACTTGATCCTGCGGATATAGAAGAAAAAATTCAAGACTTATTCACATAAAATGGAGATTACATAATTGGAATATATACAAGAAATTAGAGTTTTATACAGTGATACGGACTCATACGGTGTTGTATGGCATGGAGCTTATACTAAATGGTTTGAAGCAGCACGTGTTGAACTGGTTGAAAAACTCGGTGTTTCTCTTGAAACTCTCGAAAAAAATAATATTTTATTTCCTGTGGTAGAAATGGACATAAGATATAAATCTTCTGCAAAGATGAATGAAAGAATTATAATTAAAACAAATATTACTGAAGTAAAACCTGTCAGTATAACATTTGAACATAGAGTTTATGAAAAAGAAACAAATAAGCTGAGAGTAGTTGCGCATACAACAATAGTTGTTATTGATTCCGTAACAGGAAAAATGTTCAGAAAAATGCCTGAGGACTTATATACAAAATTTAATAACGGAGCCAAAGCGAAACAAATTGCAATAAGTTGACAGAATATTAATCTTTAGGTCTATAAATTTAGACCTTTAGGCTATATTCCCTTTATAACATATTGACTAAAATGAGATTTGTTATAAAAGGGGAAATTAAATTGGGGATAACAGGCAAATTTGAAATAATAAGAAAGACTGTTAATCAAGATGTTTCTCTGGCTGAGAGATATTTTATGCTTGCCGAAAAACTCAGACTTGAAAACAGATATAAAGAGTCTGTTGAAAATTATCTTCATTCTATTCTGATTAACAGAGAAAATTATATATATTATTTAGGAATAGCAATTGCCTATAAAAATCTTAAGAAATACGATAAGGCTGTTATTAACCTGAAAAAAGCAGAAATGCTTAATCCGAATGACAGCAATATACAAAAAGAGCTTGCAATTTGTTCGGTTATAAACGGTGATTTTGAAGACGGAATTAAATATTTGATAAATTCCATAAAACTGGAACCCGATAATATTAATATTCAAATGCAGCTGGCATTAGTTCATGAAATGATTGAAGAAGAGGACATGTCGCTGATGATATACCAGCGTATAATTGAGGCCAACCCCGATTATTTAAGGGCATATATACAAAAAGCAGCTTTATATATGCATTTACGGGATTATTTAAATTCCGTTAAAATGTTTAAAACCGTAATTAAACTGAATCCAAAGTATTTCAGAGCATATCTTGCCATTGGCATTTGCTATGAAAAATTAGGTAATTACTCCGGAGCAAAGAGATTTTACAGAAAATATCTTAAAATGTGCAGATTTTGCAGCAACTATAATGAAATAGAAAAACGTATATTCGGACTTAACAATAGAAAAAATGAAGTCAATACTTTAAGAATAGTTTGATTATTTAAAATCTTTTTGATAAAGTGAAAAGAAAAAGATTATGAATGAAAAACTTGATATAATAACAATAGGAGAAAGCTTAATAGAGCTTTCTACAAGCGAAAGCTTAACGGATGCTGTTTCTCTGGATAAATATTACGGCGGTGATACTTTAGCTGCTGCCATAACAGCTTTAAGACTCGGCTCTAAAGTAGGCTTTATCTCCAGAATAGGTATGGACTGTTTTAGGAATTATTTGCTTGAAAGCTGGCAGGAAGAAGGGCTTGACATATCTCATGTTAAACCTGTTCAGGGCGTAAACGGTCTTTATTTGGTATCTAAGTCTGAGGATTGTAAGTCCATAGAATTTTCTTTTTACAGAAAAAAGACAGCTGCCACAAATTTATCTATTGATGATATTGAAACAGAGTATATACAAAATTCTTCACTGCTGTATTCAACAGGTATTACTCAATCATTATCTATTTCTGCAAGAGAAGCGGTAAAAAAAGCTTTTGAAATTGCCCGTGAAAATAGCATATTAACAGCTTATGACCCTAATTATACCTCTAAGATATGGTCGGAAGATGAAGCAAAAGAAGCTTTTGAAGAAATTATAGAATATGTCGATATTATATTCTTGAATGCCGGATACGACTCCAAAATTATTATTGATTCCGCATCCGTTAATAATATAATTAAACATTTGTGGGATAGAGGAGTTTCTACCGTAATAATTAAATCTTCAATTGAAAAGGGATATTATATCGGTTATCAAAGTAAGATTGAATTTATTAAATATCCGGATAATATTGTTATGGATAAAACAGGGGCAGGAGATGTTTTTAACGGCGGGGTGCTGCATGGAATAGTTTCTGGTATGACTCCGTTTAAAGCTGTTAATCTCGGGGCAATTACCGCAAGCTTGCAGGTAAAAAAATTCGGTGCCATAAAATCTATTCCTTCTAAAGAAGAAGTTTATAAAATATTTAAAGGTCAATATGACTAAAAAAATATGTATTTCAGGTTATTACGGTTTTGATAATTTCGGTGATGAAGTTATTTTGCAAATCCTTATTGAAAACCTGAAAAAATTCAAATGTAAGCCGTCAATAACGGTCTTTTCTTCTAATCCGCAAAAAACTTCTGATTTATACTCCGTCAAAAGTGTGAACTCTTTTAAATTAAATGAAGTTTTAAGAGAAATTAGAAATTGTAACTGTCTTATATCCGGCGGAGGAAGTCTTCTTCAGGATACAACAAGTATAAAAAGTCTTGTATATTATCTTGGAATTATCTTTCTTGCTTTATTATTCGGGAAAAAAATAATAATCTTTGCACAGGGAATAGGACCTGTGCAAAATAAACTTATGGCGCTTTTAACTTTTTATTTGTTAAAAAAAACTGACTATATTACGGTCAGAGATGAGAAAAGTCTTAAATTACTAAATGATAAAGGAATTAATGCCGAAATATGTAACGATCCCGTATGGAATTTAAATATTGTTCAAAAAGAAAAAACATCCGTAATTGGTATACAATTACGAGGCTGGCATTCCTTAAATGAAGATACTTTATATATACTGGCAAATAATATAAATAAGTTTTATGCTGATAAAGAAATTAAAATTTATTCCTTTCAAAATAGTTTGGATTTAGAAACTTGTCATAAATTTAATGATATTTTAATTAATATCAATCCTGACATAAAATCTACGGTTATAGAAAATATTTCAAATAGTATGATTATTGACGAAATATCATCACTTAAAGAAATCATAGCAATGCGCTATCATGCCTGTTTAATAGCCATAAAAGCTGGAGTAAAAGTTCTTCCTTTAAGTTATGACATTAAAGTGGAAAATATTGCCGGAAAGTTTAATTTGGATTTTCTGGAAGTTAATAAACCTTATGAATTTGAAAATAAAATAAAGAAATTTTCATGCAAGAAAATTATATATGATAAATGTTTGCTTGAGAACTCCGGTTATAATTTTACTTCTCTTGAGAATATGCTGTAAGTTATCGTCTTATATATTTCTCTTTTTTATTTTCATTAAGAATATTTCTTAACTTCATAATAGCTTGAGCATGAATCTGGCAGACCCTTGATTCGGAAACTTCTATACTTTCTCCGATTTCTTTTAAAGTCATATTTTCATGATAATAAAGCACCATAACTAATCTTTCTCTTTCGGGGAGCTTTTTTAAAGCTGCTTGAAGTTCATTTTTAATATCTTTTTCTTCAAGCCTCTCCAATGGGTTTACGGATCTTGTATCTTCTATTGTATCAATTAATTCTATACCATCTTCACCTGAATATTTTTTATCATATAATGAACCAACCGAGGTATCCTCAGACAGCAGGGAGTTTATTTTATCCTTTTCCATTCCGAGATAATCGGCAATTTCTTGAATTGAAGGAGTCCGTCCAAGTTCTTGTTTTAATTTTTCGGCTGCCGTTTTTATATCTTTTATTTTTTTTCTTGTACTTCTCGGGAGCCAGTCTTGAGAACGAATTTTATCTATTATTGTTCCTCTTATTCTCATAATGGCATAAGTTTCGAAATGAGCACCTTTATCGGGTGAAAATTTTTCTATTGCATTAATTAAACCTTCAACGCCAAAACTTGTTATATCTTCAATGGCAAAATTCGGCGGCAGATTTAATTTTATTCTTCCTATTACATATCTGGTAAGATATATGTATTGAACAATAATTTCGTCTCTTAATTTTTTATTTGATTTATCAGACAGATAAGCAGCCCAAAGACTTTCGAGTTCTGTATCCGAAAGTCTTTTTATATTATTATATGAATTATATTCAATACTTTCTCTCATCAATTTTCCTAAAGTTAAATTGAAACTGCCGTACTATTACAATTGTATTAGTATAGCATAATTATCAAATCATATATATAAATGATGTTTTCAGGAAAATTATACTTATCTGTTAATAAGAACAGGCATTTGCTTTATTTTCTTCTGCCATATTGAATTATTTGTTACTTTTATACAGAAAGTTTCGCCGAACATATTTTTTTCATAATTACTTTGATTTTCTTCAGGAAAAAATTCACTTTTAATAAGAATTTTCTTTAATTTTGATTTTATAATCAGAGATTGGGTAAGATTTATTTTTACTTCTTCTTCCGTTGTATTATATAAAGCTTTTTCTACAGCCGTTTGCAGCAATTTTTCCGCTAATTCGTCAAAATATAATAATGACTTTATATCGAAATTTATTATATAAACACAATCCTTATAAATTTTTAAATCCATTAAGGCACAAACCTTTTCATCCCCTGTCTTTATTGTATATTTTTCAAGCATATTTTTGGATGAAAATTTCCTGTATAAATTAAAATCGGATGAATTTGTTATAAAGAATAATTTCTTTTGAATAATAGAAAAGGTCTTTATTTTTTCCCATTTGGGAAGTAAATAAATTTCATTTATTAAATTCTCGGCAGATAATTTGGATTTATTATCTTTATTTATTAGTGAATTAATCATATATAAAATTTTTACCTTATACTCTTATTTACGAAAGAGAAATAAATATAATTTTGTTTTATCTTTCTCTGATATTCCGGTGTGCGGTTTTATTACAATTCATTCGATTGCCTATATTATTCTACATCAAATAATACTAACGGTACATTATATTTAACATCTTTTTACAAAAAAATTATTATTATCGCCGATATATTATATTTTTTTCTTTTTTATTATACTTTTTTAAAAACAAATCAAATAAAAATTTGTTATTAATATAAAAAGGAGTTTTCATTTTTCTGTTATTTAAAACATAAGAGAAAAAACTATAAGTTATAAGTTTTATATTATTTTCTTCGGATTTTAATTTAAAATAATCATACAAAAGAAAAATATGAGGTGAAACATTTTTATTATCGTATTTTCTGGCATATTGAACTTCCAAGTCAATTGCTGCAGTTGTTATACTATATTTTTTAATTATTTTAAAGAAATTATCAATTTCACTTGTTGTATCATTAATTCCGGGGATAAGAATATATTTAATTATTACATTATCGGGATATTCTCTTGCCGCCAGAGAATATTTTGAGATGGTATCACAAACCTTATCAAAAGCATTAACTTGTTTTATTTTTAAATATGTTTTACTGCATCCGGAATCAAGAGAAACTACAACCGAACCTTTATTTAAGCGTAATGCTTTTTCTACGGTATTACTGTATTTAATAGCACTTGTGTGAACTCTTATAATTGTTCCGTTTTCGATAAATAAATCAACAAGTTCATTAAAATTTTGCATTAATGTCGGTTCGCCGCCTTGCATAGTCGCTTCACCGCCGGGCTTATAATATCCTTTTTCTATTAAATCTTTAATAACAGGATATGCATTATAATTTGTATTTCCCGAACTGTACAAATCACTGCAATATATGCACTTTGCATTACATACTCTGCTGTGTGAGAAATGAAATTCCGATATTTTTCTATCTCCTGTATATTTATAATCGAACAGATGATAGCAGCCGTCGCAGTCATATATGTTTTTTTGTTTTTGGGCGGCAACTCTTTCGGCTTTTTTATCAAACAGAGCATTCCAATCTATCATTTCACCGTGATAATTTTCTATCAAAACAGGCTGTCCTCTGCCGTCATTATGTGAAATACAGCAGTCGCAGACTGTTGTTAAATCAAAATTTATACCTTCTTCTAAGAAAATGCAGCCTTTGGAATTAATCATTTAAGGTCCTTTTTATATCATAAAGGGAAAGAACAACTTAAGTTGTTCTTTCCCTTTATTAAAAACTAATTATTCAGCATATACACTGACTTGTTTTCTAAAACGTTTATGCGGTTCAAACTTAACGATTCCGTCCGTTAACGCAAACAAGGTATAATCACTTCCCATTCCCACATTATTTCCGGGATGAAATTTTGTGCCTTTTTGACGAACGATGATATTACCTGTTTTAACGGCTTCACCGCCGAATTTTTTAACACCTAATCGTTTACTTTCACTGTCACGTCCGTTTTTACTCGAACCGACACCTTTTTTATGAGCCATTTTTAATTCTCCTTAAATTAATTTATTCTTCCGTTGATTCTGCTTTACTCTTTGATGAGGTTCTGATTTTATTAATCATAACTCTTGTAAAGTTTTGTCTGTGTCCCTGTTTTCTTCTGTAGCCTTTTTTTGCACGCTGTTTATATACTATAACTTTTTTTGTTTTATCATGTTTTAATACAGTACCTTCAACACTGGCATTTTTGACATAAGGCTGACCGACTTTTGATTTCTTGCCGTTAACAAGCATTACGATATTTTCAAAAATAACTTTAGAATCTGCTTCATTTTCAAGCATTTCAATATCAACGTAGCGTCCTTCAGTAACCTGATATTGCTTTCCGCCTGTTTCAATAATTGCGAACATTTTGTTTATTCCTTTCATTTGAGGTGCCGTAGCCTTGAGCATTTATAAACGGCATACCTTTCTGCACACATGTATAATAACACATTATGAATAAAGTTTAACCCGCACAAAAAAGCTTGTCAACTTGTTATAAAAAGAATAAAAATTATTTTTTAACAAAATAAAATCTCTCTGGTATTATTATCTATATAATATTTACAGGGAGATTTTTATGAGAAGCGATGAAATAAAAAAAGGATTGGAAAGAACCCCGCATAGAGCATTATTATATGCCTCGGGTGTAAGTGAAAAGCAGATGGATAAAAGATTTATAGGTATTGCAAGCAGCTTTACCGATTTAGTCCCTGGACATTGCAGCATGAGGGAAATTGAGCGTCAAATTGAAAAAGGTATCCATACAGGCGGAGGACAGGCATTTATCTTTGGAGTTCCCGCAATATGTGACGGCATTGCAATGGGACACAGCGGTATGAATTACTCGCTGCCCTCAAGGGACTTAATTGCCGACTGTGTTGAATCAGTTGCCATTGCTCATAAATTAGACGGTCTTGTTCTTTTAACAAATTGCGATAAGATTACTCCCGGTATGCTAATGGCCGCTGCAAGACTTGATATTCCGTGTATAGTTGTTACTGTGGGTCCCATGTCGGACGGAAAGTGCCATAATAATACTTTGACAATGATTAGAGGAACTTTTGAAGCCGTAGGGAAATATACAAACGGAGATATTGATGATAAGACATTAAAAGAAATGGAAATAACATCCTGTCCTACTGCAGGCTCATGCCAGGGGCTTTATACCGCAAATACAATGGCTTGTTTAACGGAAGTTATGGGAATGAGTCTGCCCGGATGTGCTACATCAGCAGCCGTGAGTGCAAAAACAAAACGTATTGCATTCGATTCGGGTGCTATTATTAATGAGCTTATTGAAAAAGATATACGCCCGTCTTCAATTATTACAAGAGATTCCGTAAGAAATGCGATAATTGTTGACCTTGCCCTTGGCGGTTCTACAAATTCAATACTTCATCTTCTTGCCATTGCAAATGAAGCAGGTGCTGATATTACATTAAAAGATTTTGAAGAATTAAGTTTTAAAGTACCTCAAATTATTAAACTTGACCCGTCTGCAGCAAAGACTATGACTGACTTAGATAATGCAGGCGGAATTCCTGCGGTTTTAAAAACAATTTACGGTAATATAAAAGAAATGACTGATACAAAGGGAGTTTCAGGTATTAAACTTTCTGAAATTGCAGCAGCTGACATCTGGTGTGACAGTGAAGTTATAAAACCCGTTTCCGATCCTGTTACATCAAACCCGGGACTTGCCGTACTGCATGGAAACATTGCACCGAACGGTGCTGTCGTAAAAATTTCGGGTGTTGAGAAAGAAGCTCTCGTTTTTACGGGAAAAGCTAAAACCTTCAACGGCGAAGAAAATGCAATGAAAGCGATTATGGATGATAAAATCCGGGCGGGCGATGTCGTTGTTATAAGATATGAAGGACCAAAAGGAGGCCCCGGAATGAGGGAAATGCTCTCGCCTACTTCAGCTATCGTAGGGAAAGGACTCGGCAGCAAAGTTGCTCTTATCACAGACGGAAGATTTTCAGGCGGCACAAGAGGTCTTTGTATCGGGCATATTTCACCTGAAGCTCCCGCAGGCGGTTTAATAGGTCTTGTTAAAGACGGCGACGAAATTTATATTAATATTCCGAATAGAGAAATAACCTTAAGAGTTTCGGAAAGTGAAATTGAAACAAGAAGAAAAACTTTTATCCCTCACCCTTCCAAGGTCAAAAAAGGATATTTAAAACGTTATTCGGCAGTTGTTTCATCCTCCGATAAGGGAGCTGTTACAAGTATATAAAAAATTAAGGCGGTTAGAAAGCCGCCTTAATTTTATGAAAAAACATTTTTGAGTTCTTTTCCCTTTTTTAATATTGTATTTTTATACATCTCTACTTCATCCGCCGGAATAATATAATCATTTGCAATATTATCGGGAGTCAATTTTCTTAATTTTTCATCGGTAATATCATTTGTTAAGTCTGCATATTCTGGTGTTTTTTCATATATTGAATAATAATCATTAAATTTAAAATCCACATTATAAAAATGACCGTGATCGGAAAGTTTAAACCGTTTATTTGGAATATGCAGACTGTCTGCCGCTATTAAGCCATGCAAACTTGAAGAAATAATAGTTTCACACTCAGAAATTTTATTTAATGTTTCTAACGGTTCATCTTTTAAATCTATTACAATATGGTTCTTGCTTAAAGTTTTCAGAATTTCCGTTTTTTCACTTTTATAATCAAATTTATGAGGAATTATCCCGAGTTCATATTTTTTCTCCGGAGATTTTTCTAACAAATATTCAGTTAACAATCCTAAATCACCATATGAAACATAATTATATCGGGTATTATTTACTTTTTCCAAAATTTTATGCGTCAATTTCCCTCTCAACAATATAGCTTCCAAGCTTCTATATGTTTTATAAAGCTTTCCTGTATTGCTGTCTGTATTAAAACCGCAGCCAAATGTAATTATCGGTGCTGAATTATACTTAAAAAAATATGAATATTTTTTATATCTTATAATATTTCTGAATTGCAGCATATGCAGAATACTGCCGGTTCCTATAACATCCGCATTAGTCGGATAACTTCTTTTTACGGGAATATTAAATACTCTTTCAAATATTATCGGGTTCATTGAATCGCCGAAATTTATTCCTTTAGAACCAACATAGTATAAATTAAGAAATTTTTTCACAATATTAAAAAAGAATCCTTTGTGTAGCTATTATTGTGATTTTACCCCCCCCCGGACGAAATTGTCAATAAAAAAGGGCTATATAGCCCTTTTTGTTAATATTATTTAATATCTTCTATTTCTCTTCATTCCATGAGTACATTTTTCTAAGTTCTTTACCTACTTTTTCAAGTTGATGTTCTGCGTGTACTTTTCTTGAAGCTAAGAAATGAGCTCTGCCTGCTGCTTTATTTTCAGTAATCCATTTACCTGCAAAAGTACCGTCTTGAATTTCTTTAAGAACTTTTTTCATTTCTTTTTTAGTTTCATCCGTTATAATACGTTTTCCTATTTCATAGTCGCCAAATTCAGCAGTATCGGATATAGAATATCTCATTTTAGCAAATCCGCCCTGATAAATAAGGTCAACAATAAGTTTCATTTCATGAATACATTCAAAATATGCATTTTGAGGATCATACCCCGCCTCAACAAGTGTTTCAAAGCCTGCCTGCATTAATGCGGTAACACCGCCGCAAAGAACAGCCTGCTCTCCGAATAAATCCGTTTCCGTTTCTTGCCTGAAGGTTGTTTCAAGAACTCCAGCTCTTGCTCCGCCTATACCTGCAGAATATGCCAGAGCTGTTTCTAAAGCTTTGCCGGTAGCATTCTGATAAACGGCAACCAAGCAAGGAACTCCTTTGCCTTCAACATATTCGCTTCTTACGGTATGTCCCGGTCCTTTTGGTGCTATCATGACAACGTCAACATCCGAAGGCGGAACAATTTGATTAAAATGAATATTAAATCCATGGGCAAATGCAAGAGTTTTTCCTGCGGTTAAATGCGGGGCAATTTGTGTTTTATATATATCGGCCTGCTTTTCATCGGGTAATAAAATCATAATAAAATCGGCAATTTTAGCAGCTTCGTCAACCGTAGCTACTTTCAGTCCTGCTTTTTCAGCTTTCTCCCATGATTTAGAACCTTTATATAAACCTACAACTACATTAATTCCGCTTTCATGAAGGTTTAGAGCATGTGCATGTCCCTGGCTGCCATAGCCTATAATAGCAACTGTTTTCCCCTTTAAAAGGCTAAGATTGCAATCTGCTGCATAATAAATTTTTGCCATAATTACCTCGTTTTCTGTATTTTCTGACTATTAATAATATTTTTTAGTGTAAACCTTAAAAAATTCATAGTCAATAATAAAAATTTATACAAAAAATTAACAAATTTTTCAAAAAATTCAAAAAAATTCAGCTAAAATCTTTACTAAATTAAAATTTAGTATAATATAATGGAAAGGAATGTTTCTTTTTCCTTTTGTTAAACAGAAAAGGATGGAGTAAGATATGACTGCCGAACAAGCTCAAAAAACCGACAAAATGACCGGAGCAAGAATGTTTTTGGAATGTCTCAGGGAAGAGGGTGTTGATAAAATATTCGGATATCCCGGCGGTGTTATACTTCACATTTATGATGAACTTTATAAGTGTGATTTTATTAAGCATTATCTTGTAAGACATGAACAGGCGGCCGTACATGCTGCCGAAGGCTATGCAAGAATTACCGGAAAACCCGGAGTTGTTCTTGTAACATCAGGCCCCGGTGCCTGCAATACTATTACCGGTATTGCAAATGCTTATTATGACAGTTACCCTCTCGTTGTTTTTACGGGGCAGGTTGACTCTAAATTAATAGGAAATGATGCATTTCAGGAATCGGATATAGTCGGAATTACACGTACCTGCTGTAAGCATAATTATCTTGTAAAAGATATAAAAGATTTACCGAGAGTAATAAAAGAATCATTCCATATAGCAAGAACAGGGAAACCCGGACCTGTCGTTGTTTCACTTCCTAAAGATGTATTAACTTCAAAAGATGAATTTGTATATCCTAAAAAAATTAATCTTCCGGGATATAACCCGACATACGACGGTCACCCCATGCAATGTAAAAAAGCATTAAAATTGCTTTGTGAAGCACAGCGTCCCGTTATAATTTCAGGCGGAGGTATAATTCACTCCGAAGCTTGGAAAGAAATAAGAGAGCTTGCTAAAAAACTGAATATTCCGGTTGCAACAACATTAATGGGAATAGGAACATATCCTCAGGATGATGAACTGTCTCTTGGCATGCTCGGTATGCATGGTAATTACTGGGCTAATTTAGCGGTAAGTAACTGTGATGTTTTATTTGCGGTCGGAACAAGGTTTAATGACAGAATAACCGGATGTTTAAAACGTTTTTGCCGCGATGCGCAGGTCATACATGTTGATATTGACCCTTGTTCTATCAGTAAGAATGTTCATGTTGATATACCAATTGTAGGTGATGCAAAGAATGTTCTTAATATTATGATAAGAGAATTTAATTCGGGTAAATATACATATAACCTTGAAATGAGAAAAGCATGGGTCGCTCAGATAGAATCTTGGAAGTCAAAAAGAGTATTCCGTGCCGTAGAATCCGGAATTATGAGTCCTCAAACGGTAATAGAGCATATATATGAAAAAACAAAAGACAAAGATGTAATTATAGCGACTGAAGTAGGTCAGCATCAAATGTGGACCGCTCAATTATATAAGTTTAAACAACCGCGGCAGTTTGTAACATCAGGCGGTCTCGGTACTATGGGTTTCGGGTTCCCCGCCGCAATGGGAGCTCAAATAGCAGCACCGGAAAAACTCGTTTTTAATATTGCGGGTGACGGAAGTATACAGATGAATATTCAGGAATTAATGACCTGTGTTGATTATAATATTCCTGTTAAAATTGCTGTTATAAATAACGGATATCTCGGTATGGTAAGACAATGGCAGGAAAAATTATTTGATAAACACTACTCCCAGACACATATAACATCTCCCGACTATATTAAACTTGCGGATGCATACGGTATATTGGGAATGCGCATTACTCAGGATTCAGAAATAGATGAAGCTCTTGAAAAAGCTATAGCTTATAACGGACCGGTTATTATGGATTTTGTAGTTGAACCTTTTGAAATGGTATACCCCTGGGTACTTGCGGGTAAACCGTTAAATGAAGTTCTTTTATCAAATAATACGGGAATGGGGGAATAATATGAAACATACAATTTCTGTTTTAGTAAAAAATGAACCCGGTATTCTCTCTTGTGTATGTGATTTATTCTCTACGAGAGGCTATAATATAGAAAGTTTAACGGTTGCTTCAACCGTCGATACTACGTATTCAAGAATTACTATTGTTACAAGCGGCGATGATGTAGTTATAGAACAAATTTGCAAGCAGTTGAACAGATTAATAAACACAATTAAAGTTGTTGAGCTTCCAAAATCTGCCGATAAATGCATAGACAGAGAATTAGTGCTTTGTAAAGTAAGTGCTAAAGATGATGTGCGTTCCGAAATTCTAAGAATATCCGAAATTTTCGGAGCAAAGATAATAGATGTATCACCGGAAACCTATACACTTGAGTATAGCGGCGACAGCAGGCAGGTTATGGCAATAATAGCACTTTTGAGACCTCTGGGTATAAAAGAGCTTGTACGTTCCGGCATGGTTGCCATAACAAGAGAAAATCAGTTTATTAATTTAAATAAATAATATATTAGGATATAATTTCAGTAATAAAAATATTGAAAGGATATAATTATGAAAAACTTTATTGCTTTATTATTTGTTTTGGCAGCTTTTTTAGGGGTAAATATTGTTTTAAACGATGCTTCTGTTATTAGTACCGGAATTGTAGCACAAGCTGCCGAATACAAACAGGTACAGGCTTTGCATATTCTTGTTCCGACAGAACAGGAAGCCGTTAAAATAAGAGAAGAAATAATGACGGGCAAAGACAAAGCGGAAATCTTTAATAACTTTATGGCAGCGGCAAAAAAATATTCAAAATGTCCGTCAGGCTCAGCAGGCGGTATTCTTGGCTGGTTTGGAAAAGGTGATATGGTGCCTGAATTTGAAACAGCTGCTTTTAACTTACCTAACGGACAGGTTTCAGAGCCTGTTAAAACTCCTTACGGTTGGCATTTAATTTACGTAATTTCCAAAAAATAAATAATCTTGATGAAATAAAAAAATAAAACCTCTGAAATTATTTCAGAGGTTTTATTTAGAATTCGTAATTTCAATGAAATTTATTTCTATATTATCAGACTTTGCTGATACAACAGACATAATATATTTATCAAGAAAGCTCGCACAGTATCTGCTTTTAGCGGCAGCCTGCAATTTTATTTCCGCTTCATACATTGTCCAATTTTTATAAAATTCTTCAAGTGAATTTTCTTTTAATTTAAAATTCATTCTTTTTGCTATGGCCTCAAAATCACGCGGTTTTATTTCTTCAATATCAAAACCTACCGGATTGTTATCAAAGCATACGCATACAATATTTCTGCAGTGAGAAATACTGAACTGTATATCAGAATATTTGAATTTCGGTTTTTTATTTATTATTTCCAGCTCCGGATTTTCAATGTTATAGTAGTTTTTTGCAGCATATTCAACCGTAAATCTGCCCGCCTTATGCTGTTTTGTACAATCAGATTCTGTTCCAAAATCAAAATTTTCGGTAAATAAATAAAATAAATCCATATTATAAACTCAGATAATATTCTTTTAAAAGCCCTGTATCTATTTCAATATTGGGACTTTCGCAAACAAGCGCGCCTTTAACATTATATTCTTTAAATACTTTTAATAAATCTTTGTAGTTCATATCACTTTCTTCAAGTATAAGGTGGTTTTTTTCTCCCTTTATTCCGTATTCAATACCTGCAAGATGTGCATGAAAATTATTAAATATATCGCTGCCAAGTTCTTTTCCCAAAAATTCCATAATTTTTGAAAATTCATCATATGTGTTATAAAGGCCGTTGCTGCGGGCATGCATATGAGCAAAATCAATACAGGGAAGTACATTTTTAAATTCTTTTGACAGTTTTACAATTTCTTGAAGTGTACCCCACTGCGTGCCTTTTCCTGTTGTTTCAGGACGTATCCAGATATTATTTTCTTCTTTTTCAAGTTCTAAACAAATTTTCTCCATTGAGTTATAAACGGTTTTATAAACCTCATCGGGATTTTTACCCATATAAAAGGCGGCATGAAATGTAATTGAGTATGCACCGATATTTTTTCCCATTCTTGCTGTTTCAAGTATTCTTACCATACTTGCTTGAATTTTTTCTTCTTCATTTGAGTTTAAATTAATATAATACGGACCATGACAGGTTATTTTCAAATCATTTTCAATGGCAAAAGATTTAACCAGATTTTGATTTGCTTCATTCATTCTGACACCGTGAACGAATTCAACTTCAAGTCCGTCAAGATTCATTTCTTTAATAATTTCAAGTCCTCTTTTATAGCCTTTATTTTCGGAAGATAAAGGCAGACCCGCCGTCAGAAAATGAAGTTTATTCACTGTATAAAATTTCTCCTTTTTTTGGATTAATTCGTTCTATAAAATCTCTTCCGGTTGAAATAAAGTAAGAACCGAACTGAATAGAGTCAATTTCCAGAATATCTTCACCGCATGCTATTTTTAAAGAACCCTTGGTATCACATATCATGCCGGGCGTATATTTATGATTTCTTTCTATTACATAAGCGGAATTAACTCTTAATATAGTACCGTTATAGCATGTTAAAGCCCCGATATACGGATTTAAAGCCCTTATAAACCTTTCTATTTCTTCTGCAGACTTATTCCAGTCAATAAAAATGTTTTTCTTTTCAAATGTTAAAGCTTCTGCTTTAATATATTCACCGTCTGACGGCTGTGGTTTCCTCGGAAATTCATGTGTTTCATAATAATCCAGTGCTTCATAAAGCATAGAAGCACACATAAGATTTGTTCTGTAGAACAGTGTTCCCATTGTTTCATTAAGATCTAAGCTGAAGCAATACTGCGAAATTATATCTCCGGTATCAAAATTTTCATCCATATAATGAAGGGTTATGGCAGATTCTTCTTCACCGTTAATTATAACGTGCGAATACGGATTTGCACCCCTGTAATGCGGCAGCTTTGAAGGATGCAGATTTATAAAACCGTCTTTTGTAAGCTGCAAAAGCTCTCTTGGCAATTTTTTGTTAAAAGAAGCAACAACGCCTAAATCGGCATCAAGATTTTTTATTCTCTGCAAAAATCCTTTATCATTGAGGCTGCTGTTATATTCAATAATATCAAAGCCGAGAGAAGACGCTGTATCAACCATAAGTTTATTTGTAGGATCATCTTTCGCAGGCGGCACAACACCTACTACATTAATACCCTTTGCGGCAAGCTTATTCAAACAAACAAGCGCCATATCAGGCATTCCGACAAACAATATTCGTTTTTGATATTTTTTTTCCAACTCGAGTTTTCCTTTGTCTTATATTATAACAAAAAAATAACTTTTATTTTAAATGTGTTTTTAATACAATGTTTGTTAGGAAATGAGAGGTGGATATAATGCTTGATATCAGATTAATAAGAGAAAATCCGGATAAGGTTAATGAACTTTTAAAAAGAAGAAATCCCGAACTTTCCATAGACGGGATTTTGGAAATTGATGCCGAAAGAAGAAAAGTTCAAACACAGGCGGATGAACTGCGTTCAAAGAGAAAATCAATGTCGCAGGAAATCGGTATATTAAAAAAGCAGGGGAAAAATACCGATGATATTCAAGCTCAGGTAAAAGAAACAGCTGACGAGATTAAAGCACTTGAAGAAAAAGAACAAGAGCTTGATATTCAGCAAAAAAATCTTTTATTATCCACGCCTAATATTCCTGATGAAACAACACCTATAGGTTTATCAGATACCGATAATGTTGAAATTAAAAGAGTAGGAGAACCGAGAAAAGTTAATTTTGTGCAAAAACCGCACTGGGATATCTGTACGGAAAAAGATATAGTCGACTTTGAGCGCGGTGTTAAACTCGCTCAATCGAGATTTTCACTGTATAAAGGCAAAGGGGCGCAGCTTGAAAGAGCTATAATAAACTTTTTTCTTGATACCCATACAACACAGCACGGCTATCAGGAAATACTTCCGCCCGTAATGGTGAATGCCGCTGCTATGACTGGTACGGGACAATTACCTAAGTTTGCACAAGATATGTATAAATGTGAAGAAGAAGACCTATACTTAATACCGACTGCAGAAGTTCCCGTTACAAATATATATTCCAATGAAATTCTGAATGAAGATGACCTTCCAAAATATATGACGGCATATACTCCGTGTTTCAGAAGAGAAGCGGGTTCTGCCGGCAAGGATACAAGGGGATTGATAAGACAGCACCAGTTTAATAAAGTTGAACTTGTTAAGTTATGTACACCTGAAACAAGCGTTGAAGAACACGAAAAATTAACAAGAAATGCGGAAAGGGTACTGGAACTTCTGGAACTTCCATACAGAAGAATTGCTCTTTCAACGGGTGACATAGGCTTTTCCGCAAGAAAATGCTATGATCTTGAAGTGTGGCTGCCTTCATATAACAGTTATAAAGAAATTTCAAGCTGTTCTAATTTCGGTGATTTTCAGGCAAGAAGAGCAAATATAAGATATCGTTCAAAAAAAACGGGGAAACCTGTTTTTGTTCATACATTAAACGGTTCGGGGCTGGCAGTAGGCAGAACATTTGCAGCTATTTTGGAAAACTTCCAGAATGAAGACGGCACTGTTACGGTTCCCGAAGTTTTAAGAAAATATACCGGCTGGGATACACTGTAAAATGGAGAACGGTTTTTTCATAACATTTGAAGGTGCTGACGGCTCAGGCAAAACTACACAGTTAAACAGGATTAAAACTCTCTTAAAAGAAAACGGTTTTGATGTTGTTACAACTTTTGAGCCGGGAGCTGCCGAAACAGGAGAAAAAATAAGAAATATTCTGCTTCATAACGAAGCTCCTGTCGCAGACAGATGTGAAATGTTTCTATTTCTGGCAGACCGTGCCCAGCATGTTGAAATGCTCATTAAACCCGCATTAAAACAAGGGAAAATAGTATTATGCGATCGTCATACGGATTCAACCATTGCTTATCAGGGATACGGAAGAGGACAAAACATTGCATTATTAAAAGAACTTAATAAAATTGCCGTTAACGGTTTAACTCCGGATCTTACTCTTCTTTTTGACGTTTCAACGGAAACTGCGCAGGAGAGGGTAGGGAAAAACAAAGACAGAATGGAAGCTGCCGGCATGGAATTTCATAAAAAAGTCAGAAACGGCTATCTTGAACTGCTTAAAGAAAATCCCGAAAGGATTAAGTTAATAAATGCAAATAATTCTATTGAAACCGTGTATAATGAAGCAAAAGATATTATACTTAATTTAGTGACGAAAAAAAGAGGAAAGACAAATGCCTGAAGGTTTCAGACGCTGGTATGATAATGACCCCATATTAAAAGAAGCTTTGGAATTATTAAAACTTCAAACCGATGATAAGAAAACGGCTGCTGCAGAGTTTATAATTTCTTTACAAGAGCAGGTGGCACAGGATGTCATTGAAAGAATTTATAAAATAACACAGCAATTTTGGCAAAAAGGTAACCGCTGGTATGATGCTGATCCCGTAATGCTTAAGGCTATAGAATTATTGCGTGTTGCATCACCAAAAACACAAAGAATAGCTGCTTTAAAACTTTTGCTTGCAATAGAAAGCAATAATATAGAATCTTTGGAACATGAAGGTAATGAATAGCAGTTTAAAAGATATTCAAAATCAAAATGATATCAGAGGAATAGATATACAAAAAGTCGGAGTTAACGGTGTTGAAGTTCCTCTTATAATAGAGCGTAAAAATGCGCAAAGTCAGGTTGTATCCGCAAAAGCAAGGCTTAGTGTTACACTTCCGCATAATTACAGAGGAACCCATATGTCGCGATTTATTGAGGTATTAAGCGAATATTCAAGCCGTAATCTCTTAGGTGTTGATATAAAAGGACTTCTTTATACCGTTAAAGAAAGGCTTGAATCGCAAAGCGCACATGTTAAATTTGAGTTTAAATATTTTATAAATAAAAAAGCCCCCGTGAGTGAAATGCAGTTCCCTGTCGGTTATGACTGCTCTTTTCAGGGAGATTTAACGGGTGATGACTATAAATTTATTCTCGGAGTAAAAGTCCCCGTGACAACACTTTGCCCGTGTTCAAAGGAAATTTCAAAATATTCCGCACATAATCAGAGAACAACGGTTAAAGTTAAAGTAAGTTATGATGAAGATGATATTATATGGATAGAAGATCTTGTAGAAAAAATAGAAAGCTGCGGTTCAAGCCAGGTTTATTCAATTTTAAAAAGATGCGATGAAAAGTTTGTAACCGAAACAGCATATGAAAATCCTAAATTTGTGGAAGATGTTTTGCGCGATGTAATTTGTCTTTTGAAAAAAGATGATAAAGTAAGATTTTATGAAGTAGAAGTTGAAGCCCAGGAAAGCATACACAACCACAATGCCTGGGCTTGGCAATCGGAAATTAAATAAAACGGAGATGTAAAATGAAGGAATTATTTAACAATTACGTACAATCACTGGAAACCTATATAATGTTTCAAATAAAACAGGAAACACAAAGACTTGCACCGGAACTGACCGCAAAAGGAAGAAAACCCATTTCACTTTCCATGGGTGCTCCGGTTGAACGTCCGCCGCAGCTTGTAAATGATAAACTGGTTGAAGCTATGCAGACCGAAGATATGCATACATATACGACACCAAAAGGCGAATCATATTTCTTAGAAGCAGTAGCACAAAGAATGAAAAATAAATTTGATGTTGATATGGATACAAAAACGGAAATATGTTCTTTAATAGGTTCTAAAGAAGGTATTGCCAATATGATAAGGGCTTTAATTAATCCTGTTAAAGAAATGAAAGACAGAGATATTATTCTTATTCCTGACCCCGGATACGCTTCTTATAAAGAAATGGTAAAGGTTTCCGGAGGTATGTCTTATCCTGTTCCGTTAATGCCCGAAAATAATTACATGCCCGATCTTGATGAAGTTGCCGCAAATATGGAGAAAGACGGTTTTTCTATGAAAAAGGTCAAGGCTTTGTTAATTAATTACCCTAATAACCCGTTAGGCGCAATCTGTACAAAAGAATATTTGCAAAAAGCGGTTGAATTCTGTAAAAAATATAAAATTCTGCTTATTTCGGATGCTGCTTATGTTGATTTAACATTTGAAGGCGCTCCCGAAGCTCACAGCATTTTTGAAATAGAAGGCGCAAAGGATATAGCCGTTGAATTTTTCAGTTTTTCAAAACCTTATTCCATGACAGGCTGGAGAATAGGCTGGGTCTGCGGAAATAAAGATGCCGTCGGTATTCTTGCAAAACTAAAATCCACAATTGATACTGGTATATATAAACCCATACAAAAAGCTGCCGCTTTCATCTTAAATTCAAAAGAAGGAGATGAATATATCGTTGAAGCAAATAAAAGATTTGAACGCAAACAAAAAATAGTCGTAGACGGTTTTAAAGAACTCGGCTGGCCTATGGATAAAATTAATCCGCCGAAAGCAACATTTTATTTATGGCTGCCGATTCCTCACAAATATAAAACATCAAAAGAATTTACCGATGATGTTTTAAAAACCTCGGGAATAGTACTTGTTCCGGGAAACGGATTCGGCGAAAACGGAGAGGGCTGGTTCAGAATGTCAATAGTCGCTTCCGAAGACCAGATGAAAGAAGTTATTAGAAGATTAAAAGAAGACGGATTCAGATTTGAATAAGACTGTTATTGTTGATTATGAAGCGGGAAATTTAAGAAGTGTCGCAAATATGCTGGCATTTCTTGATGTCCCGTTTGAAATTACTTCGGATAAGGATAAGATTTTAAAAGCTGAAAGAATTATTTTTCCTGGTCAGGGTCATTTTGCACAGGCAATGGAAAATCTTGAAAAAAAAGGACTTATTCCTGTTATAAAGGAATGTGTTAATAATAATATTCCTTTTCTCGGAATATGTGTGGGGCTGCAGATACTTTTTGAAAAAAGCGAAGAAGCACCGAATATAGACGGTCTTGGTATTTTAAAAGGAGAAGTTAAACGTTTTACAAAAGGCAAAATTCCTCAAATCGGCTGGAATAAACTAACTTTAACAAAAGCTAATACATTTCTTGACGAAGATTATTTTTATTTTGTTAATTCATATTATGTCGAGCCGTCCGATAAAGATATAATAAGCGCATATTATGATTATAACGGAAAGTTTTGCGCTTCAATTCAAAAGGATAATTTAACTGCGGTGCAATTCCACCCCGAAAAGAGTTCTAAAGCAGGACTTCTGTTTTTCAAAAAATGGCTATAATTAAATGGTATTTCGCTATATGCTATAATACCATTTAATCTATTATTATGAATTACCAAGTTTACCTAAGTATAAAACTAAAGCAAACAGCTTTCGAAAAATGCTTTGCCGGCGAAGTGTGCAGCCATTAAATCGGTTCGGTTGTTATCAATTTTTGTGTCTTTTTACTTGATTTTTTTAATCTGTGCTGCAATTGATTCCGAAATTTCGCTTGTTGTTGAGGCTTTTAATGCTTTACTCATTTCCCCGGCATCTATTTGTTTTAACCTCTTTGCTGCTTCCTTTGCTGCTTCTTCTCGCAATTCTTGTAACGGGCTTTTCTTTTTTAGTACATCTGTTAAATATTCATTTTTGATACTTTTTAGTACATCTGTTAAATATTCATTTTTGATACTTTTTTCTAACTTCTTATATGGATCAATTTTAATGGTCATAAATTCCCCCTTTTTTTTATTTACCTTTTCGTACCATAAAAAAACTCTTAACAAAATAAAATTGACAATAAAATAGGCTTTTCTTAACAAATCTTATAATTAATTTAACGCAGGAGGAATTTGCGGAGAAAATCGGTATCAATATTCAAGGTCTTTCAAATATTGAGAAAAAGCTCTGGGTGCATTCTTGGAAAAGTCTGTTTATTATATTTGAAAAATTCTTTTTTAAAAAAGGATATAAAAACGGAGTATACGGTTTTATGATTTGTGCAATTGTTTTTGGTATTTATAAGTTTATTCTCGGATGTAAATATTACGAATATCAAAGTAATAAAAAAAGAGCTTAAAAGCTCTTTTTTACTTTAAAAACTGATAAGTAAACGGGAACTTATATTCCAGGTTACCTCCAAGTTTAAAAACAGCTATAATTAATACTATTGCATTAGTTATGCATATTAATATTCCTCCGAGAGCATATACAAGCTGCCCCAGAATCGGAATAACATTAATAACGGTCAAAATTATTCCCGTAACAAGAAGAGTTAATTCAAAATTTAATAAAGAGGTTAAATACTTTTTAGCCCCTTCTTGCATTTTTTCTTTATTAACAGCCCAAATTATAAGAGGAACGATAAACCCCAGTATAATTGAGCTTAAAGTTGTTAAAACAAGAGTATTTCTGCTCTCTCCATAGTCCTCAGACTGCTTTGTTTCTTCGTTTTCCACAATTTTCTCCTTACCTTGAACAATAACAGAGTTATATTATACAGTTATTTTTTTATCTGTTCAATACTTTTACGGTCTTTGTATTTTATTCTTTTTATTAATATAATATTTATAATAAAGAGGAATCCGTATGCTGAAAAACCTTAAATTATTGCTGAAAAAAGAGAAAAAGACCGGTAAATATGTAAGCTGTGAATACATTCAGCACGGTTTTAACGTGGATTATGAAGATATTAAAATGTGTTGTTTCAACTGTCATGAAGGCGGCGGAAGACAAATTTTGATTGACAATTATAAAGGCGAAATGATTGACTGGCATAAGTTTTTTAAAGAAAAACGCAAAATGCGCGAATTAAACAAGAAGGGAATTACTCTGGAAAGATGCAAAGGCTGTTTTTTCTTAAAAGAACGTGAATGGGATGATGAAGATTATATAAATTATATGGTATTTAATCATTGGACACAGTGTAATTGCAAATGCAAGTACTGTTTTACCAATGAACAATCTGATTTCTTTAATGAAAGAAAAAATTATAATATGTATCCCGTTATAAAAAAGCTGGCGGATATGGGCAAAATAAGAGGCGGGGGAGAAATCGGTTTTGGAGGCGGAGAACCGGCTTTGCTTCCGGAGTTTGAGCCCATGGTCAATATGCTTCTTGACTGCGGCTGCGACAATATAAGAGTTCATTCTTCAGGAGTAAAATATTCAGCTGCTATTGAACGAGGTCTTGCCGAAGGAAAATTGACACTTGTTGTTTCCGTAGATTCGGGAACACCGGAAACTTATCAAAATATAAAGAGAGTCAATCATTTCAATAAAGTTTGGGAAAATCTTAAAAAATATGCCGCTTCTCAAACAACTGATTTATATAAAGCTAAAACAAAATATATTATTTATCCGGGATTTAATGATAACAAAGAAGAACTTGATAAATGGCTGGATTTAACGGTTGAAGCCGGAATAAAAAGTGTTGTTCTTGACGTTGAGGGCGGCTGGTATGTAAATAATAAATATAACATACCCGATTATATGTATGAACTGCTTGAATATGCCTCCGAAAGAACAAAAGAACTGAATATGAAGAATGTTGAATTTTATGATCGCGCAAATGACATGCGCATACATAAAGATGAATACAGCAAAATGAGAGAAAAAAACAGTAATTAATTTATGCAAACCGAGACTTTTAAAGGATATAAACATTATTTCACGGAGTTATTGATTCTTGCATTTCCGTTATTAATAGGGAATTTAGGTCATACCTTAATCGGAGCTACAGATATTCTTGTTGTTGCTAAATATAATATTAATTCTCTTGCCGCAATAAGTATTGCTAATTCATTATTATTTACCATATTTATATTCGGACTCGGAATTTTAGCCGCTATTTCCATAATCCTGTCAAATATGCGCGGTTCAAAACAGAAAACAAAAAAATTTCTTCTCTCAAGCCTTGTTTTTGCTTTTATTATGGCTTCGATTTTTACAATGCTTTGTTATTCAACTAAATTTTTAGTGGATAAAATGGGTTTTGAAGCCGAGTTGGTACCGTATATAAAGGAGTATATTTCCATCGTATCTTTTTCTATATTCGGAATGTATATATATCAGGGAGTCAAAGAGTTTCTGCAATCTTATGAAATAGTTAAATTCCCTAATATGATATTGTTTTTAGCGGTAGTAGTAAATCTCATATTTGATATAGTTCTGGTATTCGGTTTTGGACCGATTCCTTCCATGGGAACAAAAGGTGCGGCAATAGCAACATTGTCCGTAAGAATGTTAATGGGATTAATATTGCTCATTTATGTATTCAGATTTATTGATTTTAAAGCAAAAATTGATTTTACATATATGAAACAATTAATAAAAATAGGTTATCCTATAGGTGCTGCATTATTGCTGGAATTTCTTGCTTTTAATATAATTACCATTCTTGTCGGAAGAGAATCCGGAATTCTATCCGCAACACATAATATAATTACAACAATATCCTCTTCAACATTTATGGTTCCGTTAGCCGTATCAACAGCAGTAGCAATAAAAGTTGCATTTTATTACGGAGCTGAAAAAAGCGAGGAAATAAAAAGATACGCTTATGCAGGATTAATAATGGGAACCGGTTTTATGGGACTTTCATCAATAATACTTGCTCTTTTTCCACGTCAATTAATAAGGCTTTTTACGGATAATTCTGAGGTATTAAGTATTGCAATGCCGATAGTTGTTATAGCTGCAATGTTTCAGGTGTTTGACGGTTTTCAGGTTGTTGCTGGCGGTGTATTAAAAGGATTTAAAATGACAAAGTTTGTTTCTCACTGTGTATTTCTAGGCTATTGGCTTGTTGGTATGCCTGTTGCATATGTACTTGTTGTAAAATACAATTATTCGCTCAAAGGTTACTGGATAGCTCTTGCCGTTTCCTTGCTCTTTATGGGAATTGCTCAGGCAGTCATTGCAAAATATAAATTTAATAAAATAAAAACATACTGTTAAAATAATTACAAATCTTTAATTTTTGTACATTCGTTCGTAATTTAAGGTATAATAATTTTATTGTTTTAATAGTTTTTTGAACGGGTGTATATGGGAAAATTAAAATATAAAAGAGTACTGTTAAAACTTTCGGGAGAAGCTCTTTTAGGAAATCAGGAATTCGGTATAGATCAAACACCGTTGGAAATGATAGCAAATGAAATAAAAGAAGCGTATGAAACGGGTGCCGAAATAGCAATAGTTGTCGGCGGAGGAAATATTTTCAGGGGTGTTAAAAACTCGGCAAAATACGGTATGGACCAGGCAACGGGTGATTATATCGGAATGCTGGCAACTGTCATGAATGCTCTTGCTCTTCAAAGTGCATTAAGAAAAATCGATGTACAGTGCAGAGTTCAAACAGCTATAGATATGAATAAAATAGCAGAACCCTATATAAGATTTAAAGCTATAAGACATCTTGAAAAATCACGTGTTGTAATTTTTGCCGCAGGTACGGGGAATCCTTTTTTCACAACCGATACTGCCGCTGCACTAAGAGCTTCGGAAATAGGGGCAGAAGCAATGTTAATGGCAAAAAACGGAGTTGACGGAGTATATTCGGATGATCCGCGGCTCAATCATAATGCAAAAAAATACAGCAATATTACTTATGACGACATAATTGTTAAAGGACTTAAAGTAATGGATACTGCGTCCTGTGCGCTTTGCAAACAAAATTCCATCCCCATTGTGGTATTTGATTTTGCGGCAAAAGGCAGCATAATAAAAATATTAAAAGGCGAAAATATAGGAACATATGTAGGAGGTTAAAATGACAGTTGAAGCATTATTTTCAACAGGAACAGATAAAATGGAAAAGGCAATCAATCAGATGAAAAAAGAATTTGCCTCAATAAGAACGGGAAGAGCTAATCCGATGATTTTGGATAAGGTTCTTGTTGAATATTACGGAGTTCCGACTCCTCTGAGACAGTTGTCACAGGTGAGCGTGCAGGATGGTACAACTCTGGTCATTGCTCCTTATGACAAAACAATTTTAAAAGATGTTGAAAAAGCCCTTGTTAAGGCAGATTTAGGTATTAATCCAAACAGTGACGGTATTGTTGTAAGACTTGCTTTCCCTCCGTTAACAGAGGATAAAAGAAAAGAAATTTGCAAAGAAGTTAAAAAAGTATGTGAAGATTCTAAAGTAGCAATACGCAATATCAGAAGAGATATGGCTGATGAGCTTAAAAAACTTGAAAAATCCGAAAACCTTTCTGAAGATACCGTAAAAGATAATCAGGATAAAATACAAAAAACTACCGATAAATATATTAAAATAGCAGATGATATAGCTGCGGAAAAAGAAAAAGAGGTATTAACAGTATAGTGGCTGTATTAGATTCTCTCTTAAAAAACAGAGTTGTAACGGGTTTTACAATCGGTGCGGTTGTATTTGCCTGTATACTGTTGGGCGGAAAGTATCTGCTTGCTTTTTTGCTCGTCTTCATCATAATAGCAGCAAAAGAATATGCTGATATTCTTAAAAATAAGGGTTTTTTACCTTTTTTTAAAGTTATTCTGATTGTATCTATTTCTATGATTTTAGTTTCCGCATGCGGTTATGATAATCTGTTCCCGCTTGTATTGCTAATAGGAACAATCGGGTCTTTTCTTGCAGTATTATTTAGGGGCAGACAGCCTTATATTGCCAATGTGGCTACGACTATTCTGGGTTTTTTGATTGCCTGGATGCCATGTCATGTTTGTTTAATAAGACAAATGGGACCTGAAGTAACATTATTAAATATAACATTCAAACAAGGGCTTTATTTTTTAATATTAATATTTTTTGTTATATTGTTTACGGATATAGCCGCATATTTTTTTGGTATCAGATTCGGAAAACATAAGCTGTCGCCGGTAATAAGCCCCAAGAAAACCGTTGAAGGTGCTGCAGCGGGCGCTGTATGTGCTGTAATAGCAGGTATAATTATCGGAAAATTAATCGGAATTTCTTTATATCATTCCTGTGTACTGAGTCTTTTAATTACGGTTTTTGCGCAGCTTGGAGATTTATCCGAATCTCTTATAAAAAGAGATGCAGGGGTTAAAGACTCCGGAAATTCCCTTCCCGGACACGGCGGGTTTTTAGACAGGGCTGACAGTTACTTATTTTCGGTTCCGGTTGCATATTATTATATTAAATATTTTATTCTTGCCGGTCTAACATTTCCTACTATAATGGAATTTATAAGAAAGTTATTTTATGTTATCTGCAGCTAGAAAGAGTCAACTTATAGCATTTATTAAGCAATTAGATATAAATCTCACTGATGAGAATCTTCTGGATGAAGCACTTACACATCCTTCTTATAACTTTGAAAATAATAAAGAAAACGCTCCCGATTATGAACGCTTGGAATTTCTGGGTGATTCCGTTTTAAGATTGGCAGCAAGTAACTATTTATTCAGCAAGTATAAAGAATATCCCGAGGGAAAGCTGACTAAAATAAGAAGCTTTCTTGTAAGTGATGAGTTTCTTTATAAGATTGCTTTGAAGCTAAATATAAAACAATACATTAATATAGGTATTCATGAAGAAAAAAACGGCGGAAGAGAAAAAGAATCCATACTTGCATGTGCTATGGAGGCAATCCTTGGTGCTATTTTTAAGAACTGCGGTTATAATACGGCTCAAAATTTTATATATAAGATTTATGATGATATGGTAATAAATATTGATGAAATATTACTTTCATATAATTCAAAAGAAATATTACAGCAGTATACGCAAAATATAGGAAAGGATTTACCTGTATATAAAGTTCTGGATGAAAAAGGATTGGAACATAACAAAACATACATTGTTAATGTTTTTTACAGAGGAGAAGAACTTGGAGTAGGTTCTGCAAAAACAAAGAAAGAAGCTGAAAAAAATGCAGCTTTAAATGCACTTAAAAAACTTAATATTATTGAAGGAGATAAAAATGGATAAAATTATAATTTCTCCCTCTATTTTATCGTGTGATTTTGCTAATTTGGAAAATGAAATAAAAAAATTAACGCAAAGCGGTGCGGATTGGATTCATATTGATGTAATGGACGGTCATTTTGTTCCGAATTTAACAATAGGTGCGCCCATTGTTAAGTCTTTAAGAAAAATTTGCTCTGTTCCTCTGGATGTTCACCTTATGATTGATAATCCCCAAAATTATATTAAAGATTTTGCACTTTCAGGTTCCGACTTTATAACTTTTCATTATGAAGCGGCAAAAGAAAATACAATTGAAGTGATAGATATGATTAAATCATTTGGGAAAAAAGCGGGTATTTCAATAAAGCCAAGAACTGAGGTAAAAGATATAATTCAGTATCTTGAACTGGTTGATATGGTCTTAATAATGACCGTTGAACCCGGCTTTGGAGGTCAAAAATTTATGCCGGAGTGTGCAGACAAAATAAAAGAACTTAAAAAATATCTGCAAAAGGACATTATAATAGAAGTTGACGGCGGTATAAATCATGAAACCGCACTATATTGCAAAAATTTGGGAGCAAATGCGCTTGTTTCGGGGAATTATATTTTTTCCCGTCCTGATATGAAAGAAGCAATAAATTCGTTGAGGTAATTATGAGGATAACCCGAGGTCTTGTAGAGCAGCATATCCATGGAGCATTCGGTTTTGATTTTATGAAATGCAGTGTTGATGATTTTCTTCAAACGGCCGAAATGCTTTCTCAAAACGGCGTAACAGCATTTTTTCCGACAATAATGACAGATAATATTGAAATTATTAAAGAAAGAATAAATACAGTAAAACAGGCTCAGAAAAAGCAAATGGCAAAATCAGCACAAATTGCCGGTGTTCATCTGGAAGGACCTTTTATAAACGGAGAAAAAGCCGGAATACACGAAAAGAAATACATACAGCCTCTTGAAATTGAATTATTCAAGAAAATTGAGGATGATATAATTAAAATTATAACAATTGCTCCGGAGCTTGATACAACAGGCGATTTTATCGGATATCTAAAATCAAAGAATATAAAAATATCGGCAGGGCATACACTTGCAGACGATTTATCAAAGACAGATCAGATTACGCATTTATACAATGCAATGGGTAATTTTTCTCACAGAGATACTTCTACAGTTGTGTCTGCTTTGTATGATGACAATATATATACGGAAATTATTGCGGATTCAATTCACGTCTGTGATGAAGTTTTATCGATTACTTTTAAATTAAAAAATACAGAAAAGCTCCTTTTAGTCAGTGATGCACTTCCTCTTGCTCACAGCGAGAAAGAAGAGTTCACATTTGCCGGACAGAAAATTTATAATAAGGCAGGAAAACTTGTAAATATAGACGGTAAAATAGCAGGCAGTTCGTCACTTTTGTGCGATATTGTAAAAAACCTTGCCGATAAGAAGCTTCTAAAATTTGAAGATGCAATTAAAGCTGCATCTTCAAATCAAATAAAATACCATAATATAAATAATAATCTTAAAGTTTACTGGAATAATTTAAATAAAATAGAAAAAGTTGAATTTATTTAAAAAAGATTTGTTTCTGGAGTTGTTTTTGCATAAAATCCGAACGGAACCTTCTTAAATGAATTAATTTCTTTTTTCAATTTGTAATTTTCTTTGTTTAACTCATTAATTTTAAAACGCATAGTTTCATTTTCGGTTTTAACACGTATAAGCTCCATAACAACATCATCCATCCCGTCAAGTTTTTCATCCAGAACTGATGTTATTCTCTCCGTCATAGATTTTTCAATATTCCTTAATGTATCAACAAGCTGCAGAATAGAAGCACCCGTGATAGAATTTGTTCCTTTATGAACAACATTTTTAGAAGGAACAGGAGTCATATATTTATTACTGTTCTTTCCTTTTGAAGAGACCGCTTTTAGAGCATCTGCATCATCCTGTGTAAAATAAGTGAGTCCTCTTTCGTTTCTCTTTAATTTAATATCCGCAATTTTGCATAATTCCTGAATTTGGGAGTTATCAATTCCCAGCATTTCTCTGATTTCCTTAGGTGAAAATTCTTTACCTTCAATTTTCTCTACCATTGATATTCCCATAAAAACAATCCCCTTATGATTTGTTAGCATGAACATTGCTACGAATATTATATATGTTTTTAAAATTTTTGTCTAAGAAAAATAAGTATCTTTACATAACTTTTCAATTAAAAAAAATATTAATTTATGATAGTATAAAGAATATGGAAAACATCGGGAGTTTTATATGAAATGTATAATTTTAGCGGGAGGTTCAGGGGAAAGGCTATGGCCCGTATCAAGGGAATTATCTCCCAAACCGCTTTTAAAGTTATATAACGGTAATACATTGCTTCAAAATATTTTTGAATTGGCGGCGAAAATTGTTAAAGAACATGATATTATAACGATTACAAATATCAGACAGCTTGATGATATAAAACTTGAATTAAAAAAAGTATCCAAAAACCCCGTAATTATTGCGGAACCCATGTCAAAAAATACGGCACCCGCAATTGCTTCCGCTTTAACCTATATTAAGTCAAAGAGAGATGAAATTGTGTTAATTCTTCCCGTAGATTTTTATATTGAAGACAGACAGCTTTTCATTGAAGCATTAAACAGTGCAAAAAAGCTTGCAAGAGAAAATTATATAGTTACTTTCGGCGTAAAACCTTCTTATTTTGAAGAAGGCTTCGGGTATATTCAAACAGGCAAAAAATTAAAAAACGGCTATAAAGTTGAAAAATTTGTAGAAAAACCATTCGATAACGAGTTGGAAAAACATTTGAAAAATAATAATCTTTTTTGGAATTGCGGAATATATGCGAGCAAAGTATCCGTTTTATCGGAAAATATAAAAAAATATTCGCCTCAAATTTATTCTGATTTTTCTAAAGATATGTTTGATGAAAATAATAAAATTAAATATGAATATTATGAAAATGTTCCGGAAATATCGATAGACTATGCTGTAATGGAAAAAACAGATAATCTGGCATTTATCGAACTTAAAACAAAATGGTCTGATTACGGTTCCTGGAGAGCATTGTATAATAACAGCAAAAAAGATTCTAAAGGTAATGTTATAAGCGGCAACGTGTTGTCGGATAATGTAAGAACTTCATTTATATATTCATCAAAAGAACTGGTTGCAGTATCCGGGATAAAAAATACAATTGTAATAGAAACCGAAGATGCGGTATTGGTTTGTGATAAATCAAAATCAGCAGATATTAATAAGATTGTAAGAAAACTAAAACAAGAAAATAACCCTTCCGCAGTATCCCGTAAAACAGTTTTTCGTCCTTGGGGGTTTTATACATGTCTTAACGGAGGAAAAGGCTGGCTTTCTAAAATAATTACCGTTTCTCCTGGACATAAATTATCACTGCAGTCACATAATTTTCGTTCCGAACACTGGGTAGTTCTTGAAGGAACCGCTACCGTTATACTGGATGATTGTAAGCATGTC
This sequence comes from uncultured Muribaculaceae bacterium, assembly GCA_964572355.1. Classification (GTDB taxonomy): domain Bacteria; phylum Cyanobacteriota; class Vampirovibrionia; order Gastranaerophilales; family Gastranaerophilaceae; genus Avigastranaerophilus. The sequence goes on along the minus strand of CAZNEN010000009.1, from coordinate 9,549 downwards.
TTGCAAAAATGCCAGAGTATTGATATTCCGCTAAAATCAAAACATTCACTGCAAAATCATACAAAAGTACCGCTTAAAATACTTGAGGTTCAAAAAGGTGATTATATCGGTGAAGATGATATAATCAGATATGAAGATATGTACGGAAGAGTAAAATAGTTTTATAAATTTTCCAATACACGATTTAATGTTATAATTTTGTAAAGATTATGTTTATAAGGGATTTAAAATGAATAAAAATCAATCAATGGGAATATGGCTGGTAGTAGGTATTTTAGTTCTTGCTTTGGCTTCTATGCTGTTTGCCGGTCCTACGACTTCGACAAAAATCTTAACGTATACCGAATTTTTATCAAAAGTAAAAAATGCTGAAATAAAAGAAGTTGTAATTGATAATGAAACGGTAATAGCAGTACCCGTAGACGACGGTATAAAGTCAACCGTTAAAGGAAAAGAAGCAGTAACTGCAGCATTAAGATATAAGGTGAATATTCCTTCAAATGATAATAGTTTGTATTCAACACTGGAAGAAAATAATGTAAATATAGAAATAAAAAAATCTAATGAATCTTCTTCATTAATGGGAATAATGGGAACAGCACTTCCTGTTTTGCTTATTATAGCGTTTTTTATTATATTGGCTAAAATAATACAAACAGGGGGTTCTCAGGCTCTATCATTCGGAAAAAGCAAAGCAAAAATGATGCTTGACAGCAAAGTAAAAGTCACATTTAAAGATGTAGCAGGTATTGATGAAGAAAAACAGGAACTTGAAGAAATAGTTGATTTCCTGAAAAACGGAGAAAAATATCTTAAACTTGGTGCAAAAATACCCAAAGGCGTCTTGCTTGTAGGTGCTCCCGGTACCGGTAAAACATTAATGGCAAAAGCGGTTGCGGGCGAAGCAGGAGTACCGTTCTTTTCAATTAGCGGTTCCGATTTTGTAGAAATGTTTGTAGGTGTCGGTGCTTCGAGGGTGCGTGATTTATTTGAACAGGCAAAAAAACATCAGCCTTGTATTGTTTTTATAGATGAAATTGATGCGGTCGGCAGACAAAGAGGTGCCGGTTTAGGCGGCGGGCATGATGAAAGAGAACAGACTTTAAACCAATTATTGGTTGAGATGGACGGCTTTGACGGTAATACAAATATAATAATTCTTGCCGCTACAAACAGACCTGATATCCTTGATAATGCTCTTTTAAGACCTGGACGTTTCGACAGGCAAATTATGGTAAGTCTTCCTGACGTTAAAGGAAGAGAAAAAATTCTTGCCGTACATGCAAAAGGCAAGCCTTTAGATAAAGATGTTGATTTGAAAGTACTTGCAAAACGAACCCCCGGTTTTACGGGAGCTGATTTGCAAAGTCTTTTAAATGAAGCTGCTCTTTTAGCTGCAAGAAGGAATAAAACCGTTATAAACATGGCTGAAATTGATGATGCTATAGACAGAGTAATTGCAGGTATAGAGAAGAAAAGCAAAGTAATGACGGATGAAGATAAAGAAATAACTTCATATCACGAAGTGGGGCATGCATTACTTGCGAAATTACTTAAAAACTGTGATGAACTCCATAAAGTTACCATAATACCCAGAGGATATGCTCTTGGTATAACCTGGACAAAACCGGAAGATAATAAAGTACATGTAAGCAAAGCTAAACTTTTAGATCAGATTACAATGACATTAGGCGGCAGAGTTGCGGAAGAAATTGTTTACGGAGCCGACAAAATTTCAACAGGTGCTTCCAGCGACCTTGAAAAAGTCACAGAAGTTGCAAAAAAGATGGTTTCTCAATGGGGAATGTCAGAGAAAATGGGTGCAATGACCTACGGAAAATCTCAGGAACATGTCTTTATGGGGCGTGATTTCGGTACTACCCGAGATTTTTCGGAAGAATTTGCTGCTGATTTAGACAGAGAGGTCAAAAAAATAATAGACGGCAGATACGAAATTGCAAAACAGCTGCTTTCCGAAAACAGAGATTTACTTGATGCAATTGCAAAAGAATTATTGGAAAAAGAAACTCTTGATAATGATGATGTAACTGAGATTATTGTCAGGGTTAAGGGCGAATCATTTAGTGAAAAATTATAACGGATATTTTATGTGCGAAAGGAGAAAATAATTATATGGCTTCTTTAATAAATTCTTTGCGTAATATATCAAGCGATTCCTGGTGGGCGCCCAAATTAGCTTTTTTGACTTTCTTTGTATATATAGCAGTTAATAATAAAGAACAAACCGGTCAGGTTAAATCCGCTTTCCCGTTAATGCTTGTGCTGCTTATAATTGTTTTTTTGGGCTGTGCTTCCGTTATGATGCACAGAAATATAAATAACAAATCGCCTATATTACCGAGTTTATTCTCTGTTCTGGAAGTCATTCTGAAAGCAATCGGATGTACATTTTCAATCATACCGGGAGCTGCTATATATTATTTTTGCATTTCATGGGTACAAAAAACTCTGTTATTTGAACCTTTTGTTATGTATGTAATATATATATGTATAAGTTTATTTTTTGCTCCTTTCATATTTATTCCGGCTGTATTATACAGTGTTGACGGAAAATTAAAAGATGCGTTCAGGCTTGATATTATCTTTGCGGGTTCCGGAAATTTTGTTGTTCAATTTTTATCTTATATTATTCAATATTTCTTTATATTGTTTCTTTTTACATTTTTGTTATATTTGCTTTTTACTTCAATGATGGGTGAATCGGTATTTATTCCTATAATATACAGTATATTTATAGTTGTATCATTTTTCTCGTTTTTTTCATTTTGTGCTGATTTATATGAGGATGTTATACCTCCCATTAAATCAAAAAGGGATATTTTTTAACTTTTTGATTTGATTTCTTATTTCGGCAGCCCGTTCAAAATCAAGAATAGAGGCTGCTTTTTTCATTGATTTTTCAAGCTTATCCAGAAGTTTCGGCAAATCCTTTTCTGATATATTATTTTCGGCCATTTCTTCCGCTACAATATCTTCGATGTTTCTGTAGCTGGCAACAAGCTGCAGAAGATTATTTTCTATAGGTTTTTTTATTGTCTGCGGAGTTATGTTATGAATTTTGTTATATTCTAATTGAAGGGTTCTTCTCCTCCGGGTTTCTTTAATGGCTTTATCCATACTGTCAGTGGTTTTATCGGCATACATAATAACCTTTGAACATACATTTCTTGCCGCTCTTCCTATTGTTTGTATAAGGCTGGTTTCGGAACGTAAAAACCCTTCTTTATCTGCGTCCATTATAGCAACAAGAGATACTTCGGGAATATCAAGTCCTTCTCTTAAAAGGTTTACACCGATTAAAACATCAAATAAACCGAGTCTTAAATCTCTAAGTATTTCAACACGCTCTATTGATGTTATTTCACTATGGAGATATCTTACCTTTATTCCAAGCTGCTGCAGATAATCACATAAATCCTCCGCCATTTTTTTTGTTAAAGTTGTAACAAGAATTCTTTCTTTTTTATCAGTTGTTTTTTTGATTTCCGATATCAAATCATCTACCTGATTAACCGTCGGCTTTACATAAATTTCAGGATCAACAAGCCCCGTAGGTCTTATAATTTGTTCAACAATTTGTGAGGAAGTTTCTTTTTCAAAATCAGCGGGAGTTGCGGATACATATATTTTTTGGTTTACTTTCCGCCAGAATTCCTCTATTTTTAAGGGTCTGTTATCTTTTGCACTAGGGAGCCTGAAACCATAGTCAACCAATACCGTTTTTCTTGCCTGATCTCCGTTATACATTGCTTTTAATTGCGGAATAGTTACATGAGATTCATCAATAACAAGAAGAAAATCCTCATTAAAATAATCAAGAAGAGTTGCGGGCGCACTTCCTTTAGGACGTCTTTCTATTATCCTTGAATAGTTTTCTATACCGCTGCAATAGCCCATTTCTTTAATCATTTCTATATCATAATTTGTTCTTTGATATATTCTCTGAGCTTCAATAAGTTTGTTTTCAGCTTCAAATTGCTTTACCTGTTCTTGTAATTCTTGTCTTATTAATTTTATTGTTTCTTCTTTATCCTCATCACCGGAAATATAATGTACGGCAGGAAAGATTACGGTTGCAGCCGTATCTTCTATTATTTCGCCGGAAACAGGATTGATTCTTGTTATTCTTTCAACTTCATCGCCGAATAAATAAATTCTCGTAACCATTTTTTCATAAGCAGGCATTATTTCTATAATATCGCCGCGCGGACGAAAAGTTGAACGGGTTAATTCCAAATCATTTCGGCTGTATTGAATATTAACAAGCTCTCTAAGAAAAGCATTTCGGTCTATTTCATCTCCCACTTCTATTTTTAATGCCCCTTTAAAGTATTGCTCAGGCAACCCTAAACCATATATACAGCTCACAGAGGCAACAACGATTACGTCGTTTCTTTCATACAGGCTTCTTGTTGTATTATGGCGGAGTCTGTCTATTTCGTCGTTTATTGTTGCCGATTTTTCAATATATGTATCACTGCGGGGAATGTATGCTTCCGGCTGATAGTAATCATAGTAGCTTATAAAATATTCAACGGCATTATCGGGAAATAGTTCTTTAAATTCATTATATAATTGTGCTGCAAGTGTTTTATTATGTGCAATTACAAGAGTCTGTTTTTGCATTTTTTCTATTACATTTGCTATTGTATATGTTTTACCAGAACCTGTAATACCAAGAAGGGTCTGGGCATCATATCCGTTAATAAGACCTTCCGTAAGCTGTTTAATTGCTTTAGGCTGATCTCCCGACGGCTTATATTTTGAACATATTTTAAAGGCTTTTCCCATGCAAACATTGTATATTAAACTTTATTATTTTTACAGTCCGGAATAATATGGTAGATATTGATTTATTATACAGAATATATTCAGCAATAAAAAAATAAAAAATGTATACGAACTTTACTATTTTATTTATTAAAAATATAATAAAATAGATAATTATGAGTAATATAGCACAATATTTAAAAACGGCATTTGAATATAAAAACAGCGGGAATTATAAAGAAGCCATAGATTTTTTTTATAAGGCACTTGCTTTGGATAATGACAGTTCCGAAATAATAAGTGAACTTGCTCACTTATATGAAAAATTATGCAGATATGAGAGGGCTGCCGGTCTATATGAACAGGTATTGCAAAAAAATCCTGATGATTATGCGCTGAAATTTGATTATGCTATACTTTATAAACAAATAAAAGATTATAATAAATCCGAAAAAATATTAAGCGATTTGTTTGATAAAGACTATGATATAAATCGTGTAGCCCAAGAACTTTTTGAAATTTTCAGGATTAACAAAGAATATGAAAAAATAATATCGTATTATAACAGGCGGGCAAATGCTTTAAATACAAGCATAAATTTGTATTATACAGGGTTAGCTTATTTAAAAATCGGTAAAACAAATATAGCAGAGGAGTTTTTTAAAAAGTCTTTTAATACTGACAAAAATAATATTGAATCAGGAATTTTCATAGCGGAAATGCTCTTTGAAAAAGAAGCTTTTAATGAAGCAGAAGAATTAATAACTTATCTTTTAAACTTTTCTGAAGATGACAGGCTGTTTTATATTCTTGCCGAGATTTCTTATTTAAGAAATGAAATTGATAATGCAATTAAATATTACACTTATGCAATTAAACTTAATGATAAAAAACCGGTGTATTTCTTTAAAATAGGGGTAGCTTTCTCTATTAAAGGATTCTTTAAAGAATCGGAGGAAAGCTTTTGCCGTGCAATAACATTGGAACCCGAGAATTTAACATATAATTTTACATTGGCTTATTTATATTATATGAGCAATAAATATGTTTTATCCGAAAAAGTAATTGATAATTTGTTGGAAACGGACGGTGAATATACACAGGCACTTTCTTTAAAATTAATTCTATTAATCAGCAGAAATGAATCTGTTCAGGCTGCAAAAATTTTGGAGAAAATTATTCAAAAAAAAGAAAAAGATGATTTTGTTTACTATGCAATTGCCAATTATTATGAAAAGTTAAATATATGGGATAAAGCGATACAAGCAATAAAAGAAGCGATTGAACTGAATGCATACTCTGTTGAATATTGTTATAAATTAGCTCAATATTACTTTAATACTCTGCAATTTGATGAAAGTATAAAAATATGTAATGAAATTATTATAAAAAATCCCAAGTACATTGAGGCATATAAATTACTTGCAAATATATACTTTGCAAAAGGTGATTATGAAAAAGTATCAAATAATACCAAATATATATTGAAACTTGATATGAATTGTCCTGAAGCTTATTTTATGCAGGGTATGGTTGATTATGAACGGAAACAATATAAAAAAGCGGTAAATAATTTTAAAACTGCAGTTTCAATAAAACCTGACATTGAAGCTTGTTATGAGAAGATAGCAAGATGTTATTTTTTAATGGAGAAATTTGAGGACGCTTATTTTTATTACAAAGAAGCGGCCGAAATAGATATATCAAATCCCGAATACAGATATTATATGGCAAAATGTTGTATTGAAAAGGAAGATATAGAAAATGCAATATCAAATTTCTCAATTATGAAACGATTATCGCCGTCGAACATCGAATACATAAAAGAATATGCATATTATGTAAATTCTATCGGCAATACAAAAAAAGCAATTTCTATATTAAAATCAACAATGAAATTTGTTTCTTCTAAAGAAGAAAAAGATAGAATAAAAGAATTCATACAAGAATTAAAGAAATAAAATATTGACAACAAAAATTGAGATGTTAATATAAAATCACAGAGAAGCTGAGGGGGATTAGCTCAGTTGGTAGAGCGCCTGCTTTGCACGCAGGATGTCAGGAGTTCGAGTCTCCTATCCTCCATTTTTTCTAAAAGAGCCTTGATAGGCTCTTTTTTAGTGCGTTTTTATAAATTGACACCGAGTTCGAAAAAAAGCAACAGGAAAGTTTGAGAAAAATTCATACAAAATTCAAATTAATGCTTACGTTTATCGGAGATTTTGACATAAACTATCGCAAGTTTGGCATAAAAGTCGAAAAAATAAAAGGTTTGTACGGATTTATGTTATTATAATTGTGTTATGACAAAGAATTTTCGCATATTTTTAAAAGGTGAAGAATGTACCAGTAAAGTTGTTAGATACCAAAAAGTCGGAAATAAATATAATGTCTTATTTAATAACGGTAAACAATATACTTATGCCGATTACAATGTTAAAGTATTTGAATCAGCTCTAAAAGATAATAAATCAAAAATTTGTTTTGAGTATCTAAAAGACATTGCACATACAATTGGATTGGTAAAAAATGGCAAAAATATTTTGTTATCAAATTATAATAAAATTAACTTTATAGACAATGATAGTATGTTAGCTAAATTTATAGGACAAAGGATTTCAAATAAAAGTGATGAATTTAGACATAACATTATTTATCCGTTTGAATTTAATAATAGTCAGGCACAAGCGGTAAATAAAGCACTCTCTAATGAGTTAAGTATAATTCAAGGACCGCCGGGTACCGGAAAGACTCAAACAATTTTGAATATAATTGCAAATATTGTTATGTCAGGTCAAAGCGTTGCTGTTGTTTCCTGTAATAATTCAGCTATAAAAAATGTTTTGAATAAACTGCAAAAATATAATGTTGATTTTATTGCAGCTTTTTTAGGAAACCTTGAAAATAAACAAGAATTTATCAATTCTCAATCAGAGTTGCCTGATATTTCAAACTGGCGAATAGAAAAAAAGCAAATTCCGAAATTAGATTATAAATTACAAAATGATTATAAAGAATTACAAAAAAAACTTGATATACAAAATAAATTAGCATTGCTAAAACAAGAACTATCTAACATTGAATTAGAACAAAAACATTTCTTTGAATACTATAAAACATTTGAAATAAAACAAGAACCTAAGTGTATTAGAAAAGCTGCATCATCATTAAAAATATTAGACATGATTTTTGCTTGTGACAATTATAAAGAAATTTCACAATGTAATATTATAATTAAATTTCTTTTAATCATTCATGAATATCTTAAATTCTGGGACAGGAAAATATTAACTTTACATAATCTTATCAAGAATAAAGAATATACTTTAGATTTTTTGAAAGTACAATTTCAATTTAAATTCTATGAAATTAAAATAAAAGAATTAAAATTAGAAATTAAAAATTTAAATAAATGCTTATTAGATTATGATTTTGCTTTTAAAATGAAAGCATATTCTGAACTTTCTACTAAAAGGTTTAAACATTGTTTGTATGAAAAATACTCTAATAGCAATAGAAATACATATACATTAGAAGAACTTAAAACAAAATCCCATAGATTCATAGAAGATTATCCTGTAATATTAAGTACAACATATTCTTTAAAAAATTGCTTAGCAAATGATGTTATGTATGACTATGTTATTATAGATGAGGCTTCACAAGTAGATATATGTACAGGAGCATTGGCTTTAGCTTGTGCAAGAAAAGCTGTAATTGTTGGAGATTTAAAACAATTGCCAAATGTTGTAAAAACCGAAATAGGTAAATATACAGACCGTATTTTTTCACAGTACAAATTAGATGAAGCCTACAGATATAAAAATCATTGTTTGTTGTCATCTTTTACAGATTTGTTTAAATCTATTCCTACAACACTACTTAAAGAACATTATCGATGTCACCCTAAAATTATAGAATTTTGTAATAGAAAATTTTATAATAACGAATTAATTATATTAAGTGATATTCAAACTGATAAAACACCTCTTGTATTGTGTTATACGACAGAGGGAAATCATGACCGTAATCATTATAATCAAAGACAAATTGATATGATAGTAAATGAAATTATACCTAAGTATAATTTATGTCTTGATGATAATTCTTTAGGTATAGTTACGCCATATAGAAAACAGACCGTTGCATTACAACGAACATTCAAAGGTACTACAGTAAAAGCCGATACTGTTGATAAATTTCAAGGACAGGAAAATAAGGTAATTATTATTTCAACAGTTGATAATAAAATAAGCGATTTTACAGATAATCCAAATCGTCTTAATGTAGCTATATCAAGAGCTATTGAACAATTGATTTTAGTTATTAATCCCTATGAAATAAGCCGGAATAGAAATATAAGAGATCTTGTAAATTATATAAAGTATAATAATTTAGATGTATACGATAGCAAGCTTTATTCAATATTTGACTATCTTTACAAGTGTTATGAACAAAGAAAAAAAGAAATTTTAAGAAAACATAAGAAAGTATCTCAGTATGACAGTGAGAATTTAATGTATGTTTTTATAAGTAATATCTTAGAAAAATGTTATAAAAACCAGCTTAATGTAACTCCGCATGTGCAATTAAAGACAATTTTAAGAGATACATCTTTATTGGCACCGGGTAGAGAAAAGCAATATGCGCTTAATGATTTAACTCATATTGACTTTATTATTTATAGAACTAATGATAATTCTCCATTTTTAGCGATAGAAGTTGACGGATATAAGTATCATCAAGATGGAACTATCC
>CAZNEN010000008.1:49753-64601 GCA_964572355.1 uncultured Muribaculaceae bacterium | reverse complement strand
CCACATATATAACGACTTACAGGTGCATATATTCTTCTTTACAAAAGTTAATAATCTGGCGGTTGCATATGTTTAAATATTAATTTACCTGTTTCGTTATGTTTATCTCGTTACATATTTTTAATATGTATTGGGATTTAGTTATTTATTTATTAAAATATTTATATGTTTGAAGAATTAACTGAAGTTAGAGATAAATGTTATTGCTGTCAAAAATGCGGACTTGCTAAAACAAGAACTAATGTAGTATTTTCTGATGGTATTCCGAACAATAAACTAATGCTGGTGGGTGAAGCTCCGGGATATTGGGAGGACCAAAAAGGAATTCCTTTTGTCGGCAAGGCCGGGCAGCTTTTGGATAAAATTTTTGCCTGTGTCGGTCTTTCAAGAGAGAAAGATGTATATATTTGTAATACGATAAAGTGCAGACCGCCCGAGAACAGAAATCCGCTGCCTGAGGAAAAATCAGCTTGCAGAGAATATCTTGATGCACAAATAGATATTTTAAAACCGAAAATTATTCTTATATGCGGCGGAGTTGCTTTAAATTCCCTGCTGCCTGACAAAGGCGGTATTACAAAGGTCAGGGGCAGGTGGTTTGATGGTCCGTACGGAGCTAAAATGATGCCGATTTTTCATCCTTCATATCTTTTAAGAAATGACTCAAGAGAAAAAGGCAGCCCAAAATGGCTTATGTGGCAGGATATAAAGGAAATAAGACGCGTATATGACGAGATTTAAAAAAATTATTGGTATTATTGCTAATATTTTTATATTTATTTTTGTAGTTATTTTTATTATTGCTTTGTATGCTGTTTTTATTGAACCGAATATATTAAAAGTAAAAAACTATAATTTATACCTTCCGAATTGGAATGCCGAGCACAATGGAATAAAAGTTGCCGTAATTTCTGATTTTCACGTGGGCGGATTAGCCATGGATGAAAAACAGTTAAAAAGAATAGTGAAAAAAACGAATGAGCAAAATGCAGATTTTGTATTTTTACTTGGAGATATCGACTCGGTAAGAATAAAAAAAGCGGGAATTAATCCGAAAAATATATCCGAGATTTTTTCACAATTTAAAGCCGAATACGGAGTATATGCCGTTCTTGGTAATCATGATTATAAAGAGCCGTCAATAAGAACAATTCTTAAAGAAGCTAATGTGGCTTTGCTGGAAGATTTGCTTTTCTCAAAATTTGTGAAATCAAAACCAGTTAAAATATACGGTCTTCGTGATTTTTGGCATTATGATTATAATAAAAACTTAATAGATGAAAATGACGAATCAGGTTCTATAATTGTTTTATCACATAATCCGGATATATTTCCGTTTGTTCCCAAAAATACTTCTTTAACTTTGAGCGCTCATACTCATGGCGGACAGATATATTTACCATTCTTAGGCGGTATTTTTTGTTCTTCAATATATGCTCAAAGATATATTAAGGGATATGTTGTTGAAAATAATAAGCATATATTTATTACGAGTGGGGTAGGAAACTGTGCTCCTGCGAGATTTGGTAATATTCCGGAAATTGTAATTTTGCATTTATATTCACAAAAAGATTTTCCTGATAAGAAAATTATAAATACAAAAAAAAGAACAGGTATAACGAATATATACCTTCTTCCCATGTATTTTGATTTTATGAGAAAAGTTTTTAAAAAAGATGTTCAATATTAAAGCAAGCTATTACAAACTCCTTTGAATCTTGGAATTTATTCATCAAAAGTATCATTACTGACCGGACAGTTCACTATATATTTTTTTATATTGCATTGCGCTTTTTTTCCATGAAAAATCTGCCTTCATTGCATTTAAAATTAGATTATTCCATTCTTTTTTGTTTTTATATGTTTCAATTGCATATTTAATACAGCTAAGCATTTCCTGTGCATTATAGTTGTGGAACTTAAATCCGTCTGCATTTTCGCTGGGATGGGCATTTATAGTATCATCAAGTCCGCCTGTTGCCCTTACAATAGGAATTGTACCGTATTTTAAGGCAATAAGCTGAGATAATCCGCAAGGTTCAAACCTTGACGGCATTAAAAACATATCTGCTCCGGCATATATTTTATTACATAAGTCAGCTCTATATTCGATTTTTGCTCTTATGTTTTTTGAATTATAACTTAGCCAGACGAAGAAATCTTCATATCTTTTTTCACCCGTGCCTAAAATAATAATATCGGCTTCAAGTTCCCTCAGCTCATTTTCGACGGCTTTTAAAAGGTCAATTCCTTTTTGTTCTACCAGTCTTGAAATCATAGTAATTAAAGGTCTTTCTTTTTTATATTCAAGCCGGTATTCTTTTAAAATATTTTGTTTGCATTTTTCTTTATTTGCTATATTTTCGGGTGAATAGTTATACTCTATAAATTTATCCGTTGCTGGGTTATATTCTTCATAGTCAATACCGTTTAAAATACCGCATAATTTATCTTTATTAATGTTTAAAGTCCAATCCAAACCTTCGCCATATTCGTAGGTAAGTATTTCCCGTGCATATTTTGGGGAAACCGCAACAACTTTATCCGCGTAATTTATGGCGCCTTTCATCCATATCAGAGAACCGTAATGTTCAAGTCCGTATTGGTGGAATACCTCATTTTTGTCTATTCCCGCGAAATCAAGAATCTCAGGAAAATATCTTCCCTGATATGCAAGATTATGTATTGAAAATACGGTTTTTGCATTTTTGAAAAAAGTATCGTTTTTATAAGAAGTTTTTGTCCATACCGGAATTATTGCTGTATGCCAGTCATTACAATGGATTATATTAGGTTTAAAGTTTAGTAGTCTTGCATATTCGAGTACGGCTTTAGAAAAAGTAATAAACCTTTCTTGTTCATACCATGAGTCGATACCTGCGGGATATACACGGTTAAAACAGGAAAAAAACTTCGGATTATCAATAAAAAATACGTTTATGTCGGTGTGCGGCAGTTTGCACATCTTGAGGTTAAAAATATATTCCGCATAGCCGAATTTTAACTTTAAACGGGAATTTGGAATATCCTGAATATTATATTTATTTACATCTATACTTCCTATAAGCGGTGTAAAAACAGCCATTTCCATACCTTCACTCTGAAGGTACTTAGGCAAGGAACCCATTACATCGGCTAAACCTCCGACTTTTGTAAAAGGTGCAAGTTCAAATGATGCAAATAAAATTTTCATATAATGCCTCTTTTTATATTTTAGACAAATATTCAAGAGAATATTTCAGTATATCTTCTGTTTTAGTACATTCTTTATTTTTAGTTATAATTTCTTTTATGGCGGCTTTTGCTTCATTTGCTGAATATCCCAGAGAAATTAATACACTCTGAACTTCTGCTATTGAGTCTTTATCTATTTCTTTTACTTCAATATCCGATACATCGACAGGAGTTATGTTAGACCAGTTTATAAGTTTATCTTTCAATTCCAAAATAATTTTCTGTGCAACTTTGGCTCCTACTCCTTTTGCTCTTGAAAGCTCTTTGAAATCTTCTCTTATCATTATATCTATGAGTTCTGCTATGGAAAATTCATCCAAAATTAACAGTGCAAGTTTTATTCCAATACCTGAAACACTTTGAAGTATATTAAATATATCGCGTTCTTCCTTTGTTAGAAAACCTGTCAATGTCATTGAATCTTCTTTATGAGATAAAGAAATATAAATTTTTAGTTCATCTTCTGATGGAATTTTCTCTATTGTATTTTTCCCCGTATAAATTAAATATCCGACATTATTTACATCAAGAACTATATGAGCGCCCCTGTATGAATTTATCTGTTTTGAAATGAGATATCCCTTTAAATAATCGTACATAATTATGCTTCTTCTTTTTCTTTCAATTTGTTATATGTATCAAGTGCTTTTTTCATTTCTTTTTCATTATCAAGTTTTTGGTAAGTATATGCCAGATTATAATAAAAATCCGGTTCATCTTTTTTTAAACTTATTGCTTTTTTGAAAGCGGATCTCGCATATTTATATTCATTTAATTTTAAGTATGCACATCCTAAATTATAATAATAATACGGGAAATCTTTTTTATATTTTATTGCCAGTTTGTATTCTCTTGCCGCAGTGTTGTATCTTCCTTCTTTCATATATATATTTGCAAGATTATAATGTGCTTTATCAAAATCAGGTTTAAGCAGAATTGACTTTTGAAGGAAGAAAGATGCATTTGTGTCATTGCTCAAATCTTGGGAAAGATTTCCGAGCAGATACCATAGTTCATAATCTCTTTCATCTTCCGTTATTTTAGAAATCAGTTTATATGCTTCCTCCAAATTGTTAGAATTATATACAGCAATAATTTCTTTCTTTTTTTCTTCAAAAGACTGCGCAGCATAACATTGCCCCGTCAAAAGAGAAAAGCATATAAGTAATACTAAAAATTTAATGTTTCCGTTCATAATCTACCCGTATATATTATATGTTAACAATAAAAATCTTTCTATTTGCCTGAAAAAACTATGTAAAGAATTGTAATGATTTTAATTTTTTATTAAATTGAGCATAAAAAAAAGACTTTATTATAATATAAGTAAAATACGGACAGATATGATTAGTTTAGACTTAGATTTATCATATTTTAGCAAATACTATAATATTAGTACTTCCGCACTGGCACAGTACCAAAATAAGAGTATTATGCAAATAATGCAGATTGAAGCCGAAAAAGGCAATATGCAAGCTGCAGAACTTATGATGCAAGTCGCAACGGATCCGAGAGAACTTGCCGTATTATTTCAACTGGTTAATCCGAAAAACAGATTTCTTATTCTTGCGAATATGAATCAAAATGATTTGATGGAGGTAATGGAATATTTAGATCCCGAAGAATTGATTCTTGGTTTAAGTATATTTACACAGGAAGCATTGATTGAACTTATGATGAAGCTTGAACCCGAGAGTCTTGCTACTGTTGTTCTTAGTGAAATGGATCTGAATAAATTTTTAAATAATCTTCCGGAAGAATATTTAGATGAATTTTTTACTTCCGACAAACTGGACAGAAATATGTTTATGAAAGCGCTGGAAGATGTTGATGAGGTTCAGCTGCAAAAAATGATGGAAAGTGTGACTGGGCAAACCTGCACTGATGACAGTGACTCTATTTTACAAACATTAGGTTCAATGTCGGATGATGATTTTATGCGTGCAATATATTCTTTTGAACCGGAAGGTAAACAACAGCTTATTTCAAATCTTATACAGGAAAAGCCTGAATTATTTGAAGAGTTTTCTGCAGAAGCAATGGTTCATCCTTTTACTACAATGAAAAAAGAAGATATATTGAAATCTTTAAGCGTTCTGGAAACAAAAGAAATGCTGCCAATGGTAGAAGATTTGCCCCAAGATATTATGGCTTTAATTGCAACTCAAATCGATCCGTTAAAATTTGCAGAACTTTTAACGGCAAACTTTGCCGATGTTATAGCAAACTGCGGGTTTTCTATGTAGAATAAAAGATGATATTAAGATTTGTAAATCTTTGCATTTTGTTTGTCAATATATACTCTTGTATATACTTTATATATACACAAGAGGATGTTAAGATGCAATATAAAAATATTAACTGTAAAATGAAAGAAATTTATTTTAATCCGGTTATTATACAGGAAGACGAAGTTACTACCGAGTTTAAATCTAATTTTTGGACTTCTATGAATATAATGGGAATACAAAATATGACGATGCAGCAATTGAAAATGGCTTAATTATTTTAAGTTCCATTTCTTTTTAAGAGCTTTAATTGTTCCGTCTTTTGTCATTCTTGTAATTATAACATCAAGGGCTTTCTTTAAACTTTTATCCTCTTCATTCATTTTAATTCCGATTGCATACGGTTCGTGTGAAATTTTGTTTTTTAAAATTCTGTAACCGTCATTATCCATTAAAAATCCGGAAAGAATTGTGTCATCAGTGCTTATTGCATCGGCCTTACCCTGTTTAAATGCTTCAAATGCTTCCTGATAATTCTTATATCCGACCAATCTTGCAGTAGGAATAATTCTTCTTATATTTTCTTCGGCGGTTGAACCAAGTACCACAATAGTAGTTTTGTGTTTCAAATCGGAAAAAGTGTGTATATTGCTGTTTTCTTTAACAAGTGCACTCTGCCCTGCCAGATAGTAAGGTATGGAAAAATCTATTAAAAATTTTCTTTGAGGAGTAGCTGACATTGTTGCTATTACCATATCAACCTGTCCTGATGTTATTGCTTCTATTCTTGTATTCGGATTAACGGCTATAAATTTAATCTTTCTTTCACTGCCGAGAATATCTTTTGCTATATATTTTGCAATATCAATATCAAATCCTTCATTATCTTCCGTTATGGGATTAATAAATCCGAACGGTTTAGAGTCTGTTTTTACTCCTACTGTCAGAACTTCGCGTTCTATAATTTTGTCAAGCTGCGATTTTTCCTCTTTTTTCGTGCAAGAGGTAAAAAATATAACAAATAATATTAACAGACACAGTATCTTTTTCATATTTTTAATTAAAACATAATTCCTATATTGATAAAATACTGCTAAAGATGTATAAATATTCACTTTAGAATAAATATCAGTATAATATAAAGTATGAAAAAATTTTTGACTGTTTTAACTCTTATATTTATATCCATAATAACTACGGGTGCCGGTTATATGGGAACTCTGCCGAATATTGAAGCGGAATTTTCTTATTTGAGAAAAGAAGCAAGTGAAAAGTCAATGGCTCCTTTTTCTATAGAAGAACTTGATAAGCAAAATGAAAAAAATCTAAGACCGATTCCAAGGGATAATGATAATTACGTTGATATAATAATAAAAAAAGATAAGAATACCCAATATTTCAGCGACGTTAATACTGTAGTTATAATCCTTGAAAAATTAAGAAAATGTCTGAATAATAATCAGGATATACAAAAATTTAATGCTATTGTCAGTAATTTGATTGATAATGTTGAATATATAAAACAAGAATATAAAGATAAGCCCGAAAGTAACTATCTCTCTTATAACAGACTAATCACAATTTCAGCTCAGGCAAGAGATGCTGCCACTTTCAGAACAAGAGGATTAGCTTCTCAGAAATTTCTTCCTTATACTTCATCCGAAAATATATATACAAAAGAAAATCTGGACTCAAAGCTTGAAAGTCTTCTTATGAATGTCACAGAAACGATATTTATTTTAAAGAATCTGGAATAATTATACTTAATTTTATCTTACTGTCTATTTAAAGGATGTTTTTTATCTATATATTAATAGCAGGAGATAAGTTAATGTTTAAAAAATTACTTTTAATAAATGTTGTTATGTTAAGTATGGCGCTTACAGGTTACTGTTTTTCGGAAGAACAGCTCTCAAAGCTGGAGATTATAGAATACGGGCAATCATATCCTGATGAGAGTATAGCATCAAGATTAAGCAGGCTTGAAACGGATTACTTCGGAATGGTTCAAAGCGGAGATATAGATTCAAGAATGGATATGCTTAAAAGAATGTCGAATAATTCTAAGAGAAGTGCAATTCTTCTACCCGAAGATAATTACTATCCCGGTGAAAAGAAAAGTGCAATAGGGAGATTCTGGGATAATATTACTGATACTTTTTCGGATGGAACCGTTACGGGTTTTACTCCCGGACTTGATATTAATTCGTACGGTTATTCAAATAATTTTTACAGAAACGGTTTTAATAATTTTTTTAACTCGATTCCGAATTATTGCCCTTATAATAACCGATATTATAATAAAAATTTTTTCAATAGAGCTTATCGTAATATAAACAGGTTTGGTAATTCGGGATTTAACTATTACTCTCCAAATTATATCGGTAATTATTATAGACCTAATTATTATAACCGTCCTTATTCTCCTTATTACAATCCGTATAGCGGAATGATTCCGCAAAATATGCTTACAAATTTGACAACAAGGTCCTCTGTACATATTATTAAGGACTGATTTTATACAATAAAAAAGAGAACTTTTAAGTCCTCTTTTTACTTTTATAATAACAAAATCAAATTATGATTCAAAAACATAGCAGAGCAGAGATGTTTCTCTAGCCTTTTTTACGGCTTTTGCAAGCTTTCTTTGATGTTCTGCGCATGTTCCGGTTATTCTTCTGGGAAGGATTTTTCCTGCTTCTGTTAAATATTTTCTTAATTTTTGAGAATCTTTGTAATCAATTTCTTGAACTTTATCAGCACAGAAGCTGCAATTTTTGCGTTTTTTCTTTTCTAATTGTTCTTTTGCCATTTATATTTACCTCTATTTTCTATTTTTCTTTTAAAACGGAATTTCTTCTTCGCCTATCAATACATCATCCATTTCAACTTCAGAGAATTTAACCACTTCGTCGGAAGACTTTTTAGGTGCATTATTTTGTATGTTGGATGAACTTATAATTTCAAATCCTGATAAGTCAATTTCCATTACCTTTTTTTCGATTCCGTCTTCACCTTGTATGTTTGAAACCTGAAGTCTGCCTTCAACAACGATTTTGTCGCCTTTTGAAACAGCCTGCTCTATAACTTCTGCATTATTACCGCGTGCAATAATCCTTATTAAAGATTGTTCTTTTTCATCAATATTTAACGTAAAAGAAGTTACGGGAATATTATTACCCGTAAATCTTTTTTCTGGATTTCTGTATACTGTGCCTGATAATACTGCTTTTGCTATTGACATTGTTTGCTCCGTTAATTATGCTTTAACCTCTGATGTTTCTAAAAGCATTATTCTTAAGATGTTTTCATTTAATTTTAACTGACGGTTAAACTTTTGAACCTGTGCCGGGTTCATTTCAAAGTTATGTACTACAAAATAGCCGTCTCTGAAGTCTTTAATATCATAAGATAATTTTTTACGTCCCATTTTATCGGTTGATAAAACTTTGCCGTCTAAAGATTGTATTGTTTCTTCTATTTTAGCGGAAATTTTATCATACTCTTCTGAATCAATATTCGGTTTTATTATTGATAATAATTCGTAAGTTCTCAATTTATCTCTCCTTGACTTTTATTTACATATTCATCAAGGACATATTAGCATGAACATTTTTAAATACAAACATTATGATTGAAAATTTTTACAAATCCTGCTGAAATAAATTAATGGATTTAAAAATGATTACTAAATCCGTTATTCCAAGCTTGATTCAAAGGCTGTTTCTTCATTTTTAGTAATTTTACGCTTTCAGGAACGCAGTCTTATTGTTTGCGATTTTTATGTTAGAATTTGCAGTATGAGTAAATTTATACTTGTTGGAAAAAATCATGAAGAAATTGAAAAATTTATGATTGATAATAATCAATCCAAATTTCGTGCAAAACAGGTATATAACTGGATTTATTTAAAATCGGTAAGTAATATTAATAATATGACTGATTTGCCGCTTGCCGCAAGACAATTGTTATTGGATAAAACAGAATTATGCTCCGTTTCGATAAAGGATAAACAAGTAAGTAAAGACGGTACCATAAAGTATCTTTTTGAGCTGGAAGACGGCAACTATACGGAAGCTGTTTTAATGAGGTTTGATAACAGAGCAAATTTGACTGCCTGCATTAGTACTCAGGTTGGGTGTGCTATGGGCTGTACTTTTTGTGCAACCGCTAAGTTGGGTTTTAAAAGGAATTTAACGGTTAATGAAATTATTCAACAAATATTTTTAATTCAGGCAGATACTGCATTGAAGGTAACAAATATTGTATATATGGGACAAGGAGAGCCGTTATTAAATTTCGATAATTTAGTTGTTTCAATAAAAATATTCAGAGAACAATTTCAGGTCGGTGCAAGAAGGATTACCGTTTCAACATGCGGAATTATTCCTCAGATAAATAAATTGGCGGAACAGAATTTTCAATCAACTCTTGCAATATCATTGCATGCTCCTAATCAGGAAATAAGGAAGAAAATTATGCCGGTTGCAAACAAGTATAAATTTGAAGAATTAATGGATTCTTTAAAACAATATACGGAAAAAACAGGACGGAGAGTTACTGTTGAATATGTTTTAATGAAGGATGTGAATGATTCGATTGAAGATGCCCGAAAGCTTGCACTTGCGATTTCTAAACTCAAAAGTAATGTTAATTTAATTATTTATAATGAAAATGAAAAAAGCAGTTTTAAAAAACCGTCAAAAAATAGTATTCAAAAATTCAAATATATACTTGAGGCATCGGGTAAAAAAGTTACAATACGTCTTGAAAGAGGTTCTGATATAGACGCGGCTTGCGGACAGTTGAGTTCTAAAATTGGTAAAAATAACCGTGTATTGTCCGTAAATTAAAGTAATTTCTATTTTTGTAAATTTAATTTGTTGTAACATCTTGTCATATTTTAATTTTATGATTAAAATAGTTAGTAAAGTTTGCATGAAAATTTAAGATTTGGCGGCAATTAATTAAGGTGAATTATCTAATCAACATAATAATTGGTTAATAAGCAGTTAACTCCTTTTATGAAAGGTTTGTTAGTTTTGCTTTTAAAAAAGAGGGACATATTAATGTATGTAAATAAGTGTATTAAATGCGGCGCAGAGTTTGAGACTAAGAACCCTAAAAGAGTTATTTGTCCGAATTGTTTATATTCAGATAAAAAATATACGGAAGAATTGTCGCAGGAAGCTGCAAATATTTCTTCACCGCAGGAATCAGCGAAGAGAAATGCTTATTCTTTCGGGTCGGATGAACAAAAAGAAGAAAGAAAGCAGAGAGTAAATGATAGGGCATCACGTCCTCAATATAACCGCGGCATAAATCCCAGATATGGTAATGACAGAAACAAAGATAACAGAGGAATGCAGGGCGGTGCTTATCCAAAATTTAATAATAAATTCAGAAATGACGGTAATCAGAAGCCCCGTCCTAATTCAAACAGACCGGGAAATTACCAAAAACAAAGATCGGGCGGGGGTAAAAAACCTCAAAGACAAAAGCAGCTTCTGGTAAGTAAAGAACAAATTGAGCAAATTGAGATTTTGTATAAAAAAGCATTACCTCTTCCGAACCCTGATATTCATGAAATAATAGGACAGGCAATAGGTCTTGAACCGAGAAAGGTATTCTTTGGCATTAATCTTGTAAGACAAAAATTAATGCTTCCTAAGCTGCCTTTTCCGAAAAGGAAATTGGCAGTTTCGCCCGATCAGCTTTTTGCAATAAAAAACTTATATGAACCGTTATTGCCTTTACCACCGATAGGATGCCATAAAATTATTGCAGCACAGCTCAGAATGGATGAATGGAGAGTACATGTGGGAATAGGTCTTATCAGAAAACAAATGGGGCTAGACAGGTGGAATCAAGATAGGGAAGACGCGCCAGAAGAATATAAAAAGACTAAATAGTTATGAATGATAATCTAATTTCAATTGGTAAAATTCTGAATTTTCACGGAATTAAAGGTGATGCAAAAATCGGATTTACAAAAGGAAGAGAAAATCAAATTCAATCTCTGAAGGTTGTTTATGTTAAAAAAAATAATGATTTTAAAGAGCTTAATGTTCAATCTGTAAGATTTCATAAGCATTTTGCAATAATAAAATTTAAAGAATTTTCAACAGTTAATGATGTTGAAAATTTTAAAGGTTGTGATTTGTATCTTACAAAGGAGGAAATCGAAAAAAATCTTGCTCAGGATGAATATCTTATTAATGATTTGATAAATATGGATGTTTATGATGAAGACGGCTGTCTGCTCGGAAATGTTACGGCAGTCGGGGAGAATTTGGCGAATGATATTTTATCCGTACGTGATAATAACGGAAAAGAACACCTTGTACCTTTTGTTAAAGAAATAGTTCCCGTTGTAGATTTAGTTAACGGCAGGATAGTTATAAATAACATAGAGGGTTTAATAAATTGAGATATGATGTTCTTACTTTATTTCCGGAAGTTATATTAAACTATTGTAATTACAGCATTTTGAAACGAGCTTTAAACGATAAACTAATAGATATTAATGCTGTTAATCCGAGAGATTATTCAAAAGACAGGCATAAAAAAGTTGATGATACCCCGTACGGGGGCGGAGCCGGAATGCTTTTAGCGTGCCAGCCTTATCTTGATGCACTTGCTTCTGTTAACAAAATTGATTCGTCTTTAACTGTTATAATGTCGCCAAAGGGTGAAATTTTTAATCAAAAAATGGCAATTGATTTTTCAAAGCTTGATCAATTGATTATAATTTGCGGTCATTATGAAGGCTTTGACGAAAGAATAGTTGAAAAGTCTGGAGCGAAAGAGATATCAATTGGTGATTTTGTTCTGACAGGAGGAGAACTCCCGGCTTTGTGTATAATGGATAGTGTTACAAGACTTATAAAAGGAGCTTTGGGAGATGATGAATCGGCGGAAAATGATTCTCATTATGACGGTTTACTGGAGCATCCGCATTATACAAAGCCTAGAGAATATGAAGGTCTAAAAGTGCCGGATGTACTTTTATCGGGTAATCATGAGATGATAAAAGAATGGAGAAGATTAAACCAATTTATTGTTACAAAACGAAAAAGACCAGATTTATTTGAAAAATTTTTAAAAAGTGATATATCAAAATATGACAGGAAAATTTTAGAAAAAAACAATCTGTTTTAAATTGCTTTGTTTTAAAATATAATAATATTAAAGAATAATTATTCCGTAAAAAATTGATTGAGGTTTAAAAAAATGAAGGCAGCCGTACTGAATGATAATAGGTTTATTATAAAAGATGTTGCAAAACCTGTTCTTGCTGTATACGGTACAGGAGCAATAGTAAAAGTTATTGGCTGCGGATTATGCGGTTCTGATATTGTAAAAATGCGTAACGGCAAAGTTAAAGACGGGACGGTACTCGGTCATGAAGTTGTCGGAGAAATCGTCGAAATAAATTCAAAAACTAATTTTGCCTTGGGAGATAAAATAGTGCTTGGTCATCATGTCCCTTGTTTTAACTGTACGTATTGTTGGAACGGTAATTACTCAATGTGCAGACATTTTAAAAATACAAACATTATTCCCGGGGGTTTTGCCGAATATATTTATGTTTCTGAGGAACATCTAAACAATACGGTTTTTAGTATAAATCTTAATTTATCCGATATAGAAGCTTCGTTTCTTGAACCTCTTGCCTGCTGTATAAGGGCTGTTAAAAGGGCAAAAATAAAAGATAATACCAAAAGTCTTATAATCGGGCTGGGGTCAATAGGGATTTTAATGGGCGAAGCCGTTAAAGTATTCGGCAATAAAGTATACGGTTGTGATTTAATCTATGAAAGAGTGTGTCTGTCTGAAAAGTTTGGTTTTGATAAATCATTTATACTGCAGGATGAGGAAGAAACTGTTAAGAGTATGAGGGAAATTGCGCCGGAGGGCTTTGATACGGTATTTTTAACCGCAGGTGCTTCACTGTCTTTAAATTTTGCCCTCAAAGCAGCACGCGACGGAGCGACAATAATTGTATTTTCAAGCATAAAAGATATAACGGGGTTTAGAAATAATGACATTTATTATAGAGAACTTACAATATCAGGCAGTTATTCACCTTCACCTATGGACTTAGAAGATTCTATTTCATTAATAGAGTCAGGTAAAGTTAAAGTTGATGGTATTTCTAGCGTATATCCTCTTGAAAAGATAAATGAAGCGCTTTCAGATACCCTTTCAAATAAAATAATGAAGGCTTATATAAAATTATGAAAATGAAAGCAATACAGTTTTATTCTCCTTTAAATATAAAATATGAAGATGTGGAAATAAAAGATCCGAAAGAAGGGGAAGTACAAGTTAAAATAAAATCAGCACTTACCTGCGGTACGGATGTTAAAACATATAAACGCGGGCATCCCGTTTTAATAAAAAAAATACCCTCTGGATTCGGACATGAATTTTCAGGTGTGATAACAAAAATCGGTAAGAATGTGGTCGGTTTTAAAGAAGGTGACAGAGTTGTTGCGGCAAATTCCGCACCTTGCGGCAAATGTTTTTTTTGCAGAAGAAAGGAATACAATCTTTGTGAAAATCTTGAGTTTTTAAACGGGGCATATGCCGAATATATAAATATTCCTAAGGCTATTGTAAAAAGAAATCTGATTCATTTGCCTGACGATTTGGAGTTTGAACGTGCGGCATTTGCCGAACCTCTTGCAAATGTTGTTCACGGGATTGAAAGAACAGGAATCAAAGAAGGTCAGACAGTAGGTGTCGTCGGATTGGGTCCAATAGGACTTATGTTTGTCAAACTTGCCAAGTTAAAAGGTGCAAGAGTTATTGCAGCAGGAAGAAATCCCATAAAACTGAAAATGGCTGAGGATTTTGGCGGAGCCGATGAAATAATTGATTTAAAAAAATATAAAAATCCTGAGAAAATATTTATAGATTTTTCAACTGAAAAGAAAGGACTTGATGTTGCTGTTGAATGCGTGGGATTGCCGGAAATTTGGGAAAGAATGTTTACGTTTGTAAGACGCGGCGGAATTGTTCATTTGTTCGGCGGCTGCAAATCAGGTACTTCAATTTCTGTAGATACTGGAAGACTCCATTATGACGAAATTAAGGTAATTAGTATATTTCATCATACTCCTTTATATTTTAGAGAAGCTTTAAGGCTTATTTATGAAGAAAAATTACCGGTTGAAAAATTAATAACAGATACGATGCCGCTAGAAAGATCTGAAGAGGCTATTCTGAAACATATGAACGGGCAGGCTTTAAAAGTTTTAATTACACCATAGTTATTTGTTGTTGAGTTTTTACAATTTTTTATTTTGTTATTTTTATTGTATAATGCTTACTAGAGAAATAAATTGAGTTTATGAATAATAAATTTTCGGAATTAAAAT
>CAZNEN010000008.1:0-49653 GCA_964572355.1 uncultured Muribaculaceae bacterium | reverse complement strand
TATCCGTTGATGTTGCTTCAAAAGACAGAATGGTTTCGGGTACGAATTTTTATGATAACGCAAAGTATAAAGTAAATATTGACCACCATAAAACCAATATAGGGTACGGTGATTTAAATATTATAGATGCGAATGCTGCTTGTGTCGGAGAGATTTTGTATAAAATATTTAAAGATTGGAAAATGAGCATTCCCAAAGATGTTGCAAGATGTATATATACATCTTTGTTAACGGATACAGGAGGTTTTAAATATGAAAATACAACTCCAGAGACATTTATGCTCGCAGCTGAATTGGTAAGATTGGGAGTTTCTCCCACATATGAATTCAGGGCCTGCTATGAGACAAAACCGCAGTCTATGGTTCAATTTCAGGCTTATGTTGTAAGTAATACGGTTTTTTATAACGGCGGAAAAATTGCTTTTTCAAAAATAACAAGAAGTGATATGAGCAAGTTTAACGCAACTGATGATTATACGGAGGGTATAGTTGAAGTTTTAAGAACATCAAAGAATGTTGAAATTGCCGCAATTTTAAAGGAAACAAAAGACGGATATACAAAAGTAAGTTTGCGCAGTAAAACAGTTAATTTAATACCGATTGTTATTGATTTTGGAGGGGGCGGACATTCTTTTGCGGCGGGATGTACAATAAAAAAACCCGTTGCCGTTGCTTTTAATAAACTTTTGAAACGTGTTCAAAGTGAATTAGAATAAGATGAAAAAGTATATTGAATCATTAACAAAAAAAATTTTAGAACAGGATTTTTGCGGTGTTGCTGCAGAAATGGCATTCTGGTTTATATTGGGACTTTTTCCGTTTTTATTATTTCTAACATCCTTGTTTGCATGGGTCGGTAAAAAAACGCTTATTACTCCAATACTTGAATTTATAGAAGGAATTGCACCTGCTGATGTGTCAGAGTTAATTATGAATACATTAAATGAGGCAATGATATTTAAACAGGGTACATTAATTGCTGTTTTTGGTCTTATTATTACAATTGCACTTGCTGCAAATGCTATAGCCGTTATCATAAAAGGATTGAACAGAGCATATGCGATAGAAGAAACAAGAAGTTTTATTTATACAAGAACTCTTTCTGTTTTGATGGTTTTTATAAATTCTCTTGTATTATTTTTAACTGTTAATCTTATAGTATTGGGGAAAGTTATTCTTGATTTTCTGCTTGCATATACTCCGTTATCTGTTTTATCGATAAATGTTATATCTGTAGTGAGATGGCCTGTTTCATATCTTGCTCTTGCTATTTGTGCAATCGGGAACTATTATATTCTTCCGTCAATTGAGGGGAATGAAAAAATAAAATTCAAAAGCGTGCTTCCCGGAACTTTTTTCTTTTGCTTATTCTGGATGCTCGGTTCTTGGTGTTTTTCAATATATCTAAGTAATTTAAATGCATATAATAAAGTATACGGTACAATAGGAGCTTTTGCCATTATGATGGTTTGGCTGTATTATACTTCTTTAATCCTTTTAATTGGCGGCGAAATAAATTCAAGACTATATAATCGTTTTATAGAAAAAAATAAGAATTTAAATATAAATTAGCAATTATATTTTATTGGCTTTTAGCAACGGGTTTGTGATATCGGATTAATTTTTAATGTCAAGTGCGAAGCTTATTCTATGATTTGTTGTCTAAAAATTTTCAAAATAAATTTATGATAATCATGATATTTTTGCTTTTTAATAAAACTACATAAGATTTTACAAACACTTATTTTTTCTGATAAAATAAAAGAAGAAAGCGGAGGATAAAGTTATTAAAATAAAGAACTTATTAGCGGGAATAATTATAACTGCAGGTTTGACATCTTCAGTTCTTGCAATGACTCCGGAGGCAAACCAATTTTACCGCAGAGCTTGTGATTTAGCTGAAAAATCACAATATAATGAAGCAATTGCGCAGCTTAATAAAGCAATACAATTGTCTCCCGATGATGCTCTTTTATATACAAAACTGGCAGGAATGTATTCAGAGCTTGGGCAATGGGGTAATTCCGTTGATGCTTATAAAAAAGCTCTTAAATTAAGACCCGAAGATGCGTTTATTTATATAAGTCTTGGAAATATTTTTGAGCAAATGCAGGATTATAAGAATGCAAATACCGCATATAATCAGGCTATGAAATTATTCCCGGAATATAAATATAATTATCTGAACCTTGCAAGTGTAAAGACGCATTTGCATGAGAATGAAGAGGCAATAAAATATTATCAAATGTTTTTAACATATTATCCTGATGCTCTGGATGCAAGGGAAAATATGGCATCTATATATTTGAGAATGGATAAACCTAAAGATGCTGTTGATATTTACAATGATATCTATTTGAAAGATCCAGCTTCTTTTAATGATTATTCAAATTACGGGCTGGCGCTATATAGAATTTCGGATTTTGACAATGCTCAGGATATATTGCTGAAAGCTCTGGCAAAAGATAAAAATGATTATGTGGCAAGGGCGAATCTTGCTTATGTTTATCTTGCACAATCAAAAAATGATGAAGCAATTTCGGAATTTGCAAAAGTTCTTGAAATTAATCCCGAGATGAACTCAATCAGATTTGATTATGCTAATTTGCTGGCTGATAAAGGAAACTATGACGCTGCAATTAGTCAATATACGGAATATTTAAAAAACTTTAATGATAATGAGATTGCATATTTGAATGCAGGCATTTTGTATGAAAAAAAAGGTGATTATCAAAATGCTATAAAAATTTTGGAAGAAGGACGTTCTGCTGCACCTAAAAATGTTGAAATACAGAAAGAACTTGCAAAATCATATCATCTTGCTAAACAGTACGATTCTGCAATTGCCGTATATGATACCCTTATTGCCGCAGAACCTGATAATATTGATTTATATCTTAATAAGGGTATTGCTTACCATGCAGAGAAAAAATATTCTGAAGCGATAAATATATACAGATCAATACTTGTAAAACAACCTGATGATAAAACAGCAAAGAATTATTTAGTAAAAGCATATATATCTCAAGGTGACGGATTCTATACTTCAAATGAATACAGAAAAGCAGTCAACAGCTACGAAGAAGCATTGAAATTGGATGTTGAGAATCCTGTTTTATATATTAATATAGCGAATGCATATGATAAACTCGGCTCAAAATCAAAAGTTTTGGAATATTATGAAAGAGCAATGGAAATTGTACCCGAAAATTCTGAAATTCTCTCTTCATACGCTAAAGCTTTAACTAAATATAATAAAACAGAGGAAGCAAAAATTGTATATGATAAAGCTATTAAATCCGAAAGTACTCCTATAAATGATAAGTATACTTATATAATGGAGCTTGCAGACACTTATTATAAGAATAAAGACTATAATAATGCTCTTAAAGAATATCAAAAAGCTTTTGAACTCAATAAAAACGACGAAATTATAAATATAAAAATAGGTAATACTTATAAGAGTTTGTCAGACTTGGATAAAGCTATAGAATTTTATAATGAAGCAATA
The DNA here is from genome assembly GCA_964572355.1 of uncultured Muribaculaceae bacterium. GTDB lineage: Bacteria > Cyanobacteriota > Vampirovibrionia > Gastranaerophilales > Gastranaerophilaceae > Avigastranaerophilus. The sequence continues at coordinate 46,142 of CAZNEN010000008.1, read as the reverse complement.
AAAATAAATCCGAATAATCCTGATCCGTATTTTAACAAAGGATTATGTCTGGCGGAATTAAACGAGCTTACTGCCGCAAAGGAAAACTTTATGAAAGTCGTAGAATTAAAAAACGATTATGAATATGCATATTATGCCTTGGGGCTTGCTTTTGAGAAAGAAACGGATTTTGAGAAGGCAATAGAGAACTATGAAGCTTTTATTCAATATACACAGGATAAAAATATAAGAAATAATGTGCAAAATAAAGTTAACGTTTTAAAAAAGAAATTGCCCGTGAAATCCGAGACTGCAGAATAATGAAAAAGATATTAGTTTTAGTCCTGATAATTTCCGTTATATTTCTATGCGGTTTTGGCAGAAAAGAAAAGCCATATATAATAATGTCGGCAGGAACTGTTTCAAAAGAAACAATTAACAGAATTGAGAGAGTTTTTATGGCAGGGCAGAGAATTAATTATGCAATAATTGCACCTGATGGTTTCAAATACGACGCCGTAAGGCTCCAAATATCAAAACGGGATGAGAAAACATCCAACTGGGGTTTTTCAATTATTCAGTCCAGAGATATTTATATAGATAAATCAGCAGATATTATTAATGATTATATTCTGATACAAAGACCCGGAAGATATATAATTCAGTTTTTCTATTTAAATAATAAAGACTATCCGTTTATCCACAGGGAATTTTGGGTTCAATAATGTTTAAATATATAAAGTTTTTAATTTCGCTTATGCAATCTTCAAAATATAAAAGAAAGGGTAAATGTAATAAATGCGGAAATTGCTGCAGAAATATACTTTTATATGTTGATGATACTCCTGTCAAAACGGAAGAACAATTTGAAAGAGTGAAAGAGTGGGATAAACATTTCAGAAATTTTGTTATTTCAGGCAAAGGCGATAAAGGAGAACTGTTGTTTTCCTGTCGTGAAATTGATGACAATAACAGATGTAAAGTCTATTTATTAAGAGGTTTAGGCTGCAGAATATACCCGCATACCAATGCAAAATTTTTGGCTAACGGCGGAAAGCCCCTTGACGGGTGCGGTTATTATTTTGAAGCGGATAAGAAGTTTAAATCTTATCTGAAATTTCACGAATAAATTTTATTGCTCTATTAGCAAGAAATTTGTTTTTAAGTTTTTTATTTTTCCTTGTTTTATTGTCCATATCCATTTGTGATAAAATTCCCCAATTTGAATTTATCGGTTGAAATGATTTATGACCTTCAAATGTTATATAGTTCATTAAGGCACCGAGCATAGTTTCCTGCGGCAGTTCTATCAATGGTTCATTATTTATATATTTGGATATATTTATACCGGCTAAAACTCCTGTTGCAATAGACTCTGTGTAACCTTCGGTTCCTGTTATCTGACCTGCGAAAAAAATATTTTTATTTTTTTTGGACTGAAGAGCAGGAGTTAATGTTTTCGGGCTGTTTATGAATGTATTTCTGTGCATAACACCGTATCTTACAATATTGGCATTTTCAAGTCCCGGAATGGTGTGAATAAGCTCCTTCTGGCTTTTCCATTTTAAATTTGTCTGAAAACCCACAATATTATATAAACTTGCCGCTTTATTATCCTGTCTTAATTGAACTACTGCATAATTTTCAATTCCCGTTCTGTTATCCACCAACCCCACCGGTTTTAAAGGTCCGTATCTTAACGTATCAAAACCTCTTGAAGCAAGCACTTCTATAGGCAGGCATGATTCAAAAAATGCAGCATCTTTTTCAAATTCTTTAAGTTCTATTCTTGGGGAACTAACAAGAAGATGGTAAAATTTTTCATATTCTTCACGATTCATTGGACAATTTATATAGTCAGCAGAACCTTTATTATATCTGTTTAACAAAAAAGCTTTATTAAAATTAATTGATTCTTTTTCTATAATAGGTGCTATAGCGTCGAAGAAAAATAAATAATTTTCCCCCAGAAAGCTCTTAATTTCTTTTGCAAGCGGCTCTGATGTTAAAGGACCTGATGCAATAATAGTAGGAATATTTATATCAATTTTTTTAACTTCTTCTCTTATGACTGTAATCATAGGATTTTTTTCAATCAAATGTGTGATTTTCTCCGAAAACAAAGTCCTGTCTATGGCTAAAGCCCCGCCTGCCGGTACCTGCGATTCAAAAATTACGGGCATTAATTCCGAACCTAATTCTTCAATTTCATGTTTTAACAATCCTGATGCATTAGTGATATCGTATGAACCAAGACTGTTAGAACAGACAAATTCCGCAAAATTACCTGTTTTGTGTGCGCCGGTCTGTTTATTTGGTCTCATTTCATATAAATTTACATTTATATTTCTTTTTGCTGTTTGAAGCGCGGCTTCACATCCTGCAAGTCCGGCTCCTATTATGTTTATTTGAGGCATTCATTATCCTTTTTATATAAATTATTACATAAAAATATAGCCAATATTAATAAAAATGTTGTAGAATAATAATTATGGAAGATTTGAAAATTATATTGTTTGACAGTGAAGATCTTACTAAAACCTTGGTTAAAAGTTATTTGCAAGAGGTTTCTTTTAATTATAAATTGGAATGTTATGATGAATTTGATGAAAACTTATTTATAAATTCTTCTTCAAATAATATTATTATAGTGAATATTAATAAAACTAATATTAGTATTCTTGATAAGATAAATGCATATACTTCGGATAAAAATAATAATTTTATTATTATTTCGTATGATAATCTGACTGATTTGCATGTTAAATCATTGAGAGCGGGTGCTAAAGACTTTCTTTTAAAGCCTATTGTAAAAACTGATTTTATACATTCAATACAAAATATTTATAAAAAAAATGTTTTAAGTTCAGATAAGGTTTCCCGATTTGCTGTTTATTCTGCAATTTCTTTTGAGAACGGGACGGGTAAAACTTTTTTTGCTATAAATTTGGCGAAGGAACTTTCAGACATAACCGGAGAGAAAGTTTTATTAATTGATTTTAATAATAATTTAAATGATGTTTCTTTTCTGCTTAACATAAATCCTATGTACAGCACGTTTTATTTTATTGAGAATATTTCCGAGAATAATGCTGCAGAAATGCTTGCAAAAATATCCAGATATAAGAACACATCAATGTATGTAATGGCAAATAGTCTTTATAATAATAAAACGACATCCGCAAATCCTAATAAAATAAGAGATTTTATTCAGATTTTAAGAAAATACTATAAATATATTTTAATTGATGTAAATCCTTCTTTAAAAGAAGCTAATGAAATAATATTAAATAATACTGATGTTATTTATTGTATAACACAGTCTCATTTGAATTCTCTTGATAAGACTAATAGGATGTTAAATATTGGTTTTTCTAAAAGAAATATAAGGATAATTTTGAATAAATACAGCAGTAAAGATCAATCCAGAATAAATGAGTTTCAAAAAGTTTTGGGTCGTGAAATTTTTTGGAAAATTCCGAAAAATATTCTTGCTACTTCGGTTTCTTTAAATGTGGGAAAAACATTAAAAGAGATAAGACCCGATATGGATGTGGTAAAATCATATAACGAATTGGCTCGGTATATGGTAGACAGAGATTAAGAAAATGAATTTGAAAGAAAGATTAGATTCAATCAATACAATTGATAAAATTTATATAAAAAACACTAATAATGAAGAACCTGATATTCTTGATATTTTTGAAGATAATACTAAAGTAAAGAAAATTTTGTCCGCTGCAATAAATAATGATAAAAATATAATTCTGTTGAGCGATTTATCATGTAATAAACCGCTTCTGGTTAAGTATATTTCTACTTTTACGGAACAAACAAAAAAAAGTATGGAAATTACAAGTTATTCGGATATTAATGATAAACATCCGCCTGACATATATGTGTTTATTCAGCCTTCAGTGTATGAAATTGTCAAAATATTTGAACGTGTTATGTATGGATATAAATCTTTTATATTCACAATGAATATGAACTCTTTTGACAATATTTTAGAAAAACTGAAAACGGTTATTGCTGTTAATTTCAATAATTTAACTTCTGATAATATTGATTTGTTGATTTCAAATTCAAATTCCGTTATGGTATATTTTTCAAAGAATGAAGACGGACTTTTTACAATAACAAATATAGCGGAAATTACAAACGAAAATAATAATATGGAAATAGTCTCTCTATATTCTGCGGAGCCAAATGATATACAGAAGATTGATAAAAGTATTTCCGTTGAATTTGAACCGGAAATAAAAAAAGAAATAACAATAAATGAAGAAGAAAATGAACCTGTCCAAGAAATACATCAGGATGGTAAAGTAACATATGAAGTTAATAATGAATTAAAAACTGGTTATATGGATAATGATGATATATCAGTAAATGAGCCGCAAACATCTTTAGTTGAAGAAGAAAAATCTATTCCGGTAAAAAAGATAAATAAATATAAATTATTAAAGGAAAAAGTAAAAAATAAACGTCAGTCTTAAATAAATATAATTTTATATTAATCCAAAGATCTAGATAATCAAATAAACCTTTATGTGTATGAATATTCATCTTCGTATGGATGAGCAGCCATGCCCGAACATGTAATATAGAAATATAAGGTATTTACAGGGGGCGCAAGTGTGTATATGAGAAGAACCATTGAATTTAACAGAAAAGTAAAAGTTATTCTGGTGGACGATAATTTTGATCATTTATTGGGCATTAGAGAGTTAATTAATCTTGAAACAAATTTTGAAGTAATTGCTACCGCAACAAATGCAAATATTGCAATTAATCTGGTAAAAAAATATCAGCCCGATATAGTTTTAATGGATATAAATATGCCGGAAAAAGATGGTTTAACGGCAATAAGTGAAATAGAACGCTTGAATTTGGGGATAAAAATCATCGCGCTGACAGGATATGATGATCCTGACTTGATTTTCAGAACAATGAAGATAGGCGCTAAGGGCTATATTCTTAAAACAATGGCTTCCGCTCAATTAATTTATGCTATTGAAGAAGTTATGCAGGGGAAAATATATCTGCCTTCAGGCCTGTCTTCAAGATTTTTTGAATATTTCCAGAAAACATTTAGAGAGGAAACAAATAATACAGCTAAAGAAGAAAATCTGCTCCAGTATTTAACACAGAGAGAAGAAGAAGTTTTGGAACTTTTGACACAAGGTATAACATATAAAGGAGTAGCACAGCAATTATTTATCAGTGAAACAACAGTTAAAACCCATGTAAATAATATATTTCAAAAGTTGCAGGTAAATGACAGAACACAGGCTGTATTATATGCTATTAACAACGGATTTATGAATAGAAAAAAATTAAAAATTGCTATATAATCAGTCTATGAAAAATAAATATAATACACTTCATAAATACATATTTGACAATTCTGTAAAACAATACCATAAAGAGACCATAAATGGTCTCTTTCGTGTGATTTTAGAGCCGATAATATCTAATCAGAAGATTGAATCTTGTATATTGTTAAGATTGAATAATCTGGAAGGAAAAGAGTCTTTAATCAGACGTTTATCTTTTTTACCTGCTAAAGTTTACAGTTATAACGACAGGCTTGAAGACTTTAAATTTCAAAACTCAGAATGCGAAAATATCTGGAATACAACAGAGTTTATAGTTGTATCAGCACAGAGATATTCGGCTGCATTAATCTGGGATTACTCTTTATCTGATATTAAAGATATGTCAGATATATGTTTTTTGTATAATTCTAAAATTATTACGGATATTTCAAAAAAAATTCTTGAAAATTCAAATGTTGATATAAAAGAATTACTTCAAAAATATTTGCCGGATAGGCGTGAAAATGTAATTTTAAATCATTCAATAAATTCTATAGCAGCACTGCTTGACGAAAAAAATGAAGAGATTATGTTTTCAGAACAGGAAAAAAAACATATGATTTTATCGGATGATGTTTTGGAAACGGCAAAAAATGTTTCAGAAAAGGCAAAATTCATTGCTCATGAAATTAAAAATAATCTATCGATAATAAGCCTCTATTCAACAATTGCAAAAAAACGTTTCGAATATGTTACTGCAGATGAAGAGATTTTGAAATCCCTTAACATTGCATTAAAAAATATTTCCAATGCATCAGGAAACATATCTGATTTGATAAATGATTTAAGATGTTTGTCCGCTCCTTATATAACAGAGGTTAATTTGAAGCAGCTGATATATACTACAGTTATGATGTGTGAAGAAAAGGCTGATAATGCCGGGGTAAAAATAAAAATTAAGGATGTAGAAGATATAATAGTATCTGCAGATAAAGCAAAACTTCAATGTGCTTTAATGAATATTATTTTTAATGCCGTAGAAGCCTGTAATAAATCCTGTATTATAAATATTTATACTGAAATTAAGCCTGAAAAGGTAAGCATTTTTATAAAAAATGACGGAGAGATGATACCTGCTGATATTCAGGAAAGAATATTTGAACCTGATTTTACGACAAAAGAAAAAGGCAGCGGCTTAGGACTTGCATTTTGTAAAAAGCAGCTTGAACTTGCCGGCGGAAGTATAAATTTTGTACATTCAAATGAAAATGAAACATTATTTGAAATAGTACTGATACAAAACTTTTGAATATTAAAGGAATTTTAAATATATGAGAATTGATGTACAGCCATGGGTAAGCACAAGAACATATCCTTTAAAAAATATATCATCCATAAGTTATATTTTTGACGAAAAAAATCATATATGTTTCGTTTTAAAAGGCAAGATATCCGATTTATGGGGTAAAATTGTTGACGTGCGAAATTATGACATTCTGTGTAATTTTGCAGCCGGTATAAATATGAAAGCTGAATTGCAGGAGTTACTATATGAACTTCAACAAAAAGAATTGATTCTTTGTGATAGCAAATTTATATATGAAAGTAATAAATATTTAACAAACCGGATAAAAAAAGATGATAAAAATTATCCTTATTTTAAAAGAATTAAAAAAAATTTATGTATAGAAAATGATTATTTGCCGGATTTATATTTGCTTTTAAATTATAATTGCAATCTAAAGTGCAGACACTGCTTCATTGATCCTGATGATAAAATACAACAGATAAAATTTGAAGTTGCAAAGCAAATTATAGATGAAGCTTATAATTTGGGAGTTTTGTCAATATATCTTACAGGCGGAGAATGTACTCTGAATAAAGATTTTTTAAAGATATCACGGTATATTAGAACGAAACATTTGAAATTACATATATTAACAAATGCTCAGAAATTTTATGATGATAAAGAGTTACTCGATAGTATCATTAGTATTTTTCCGAATTCAATTCAAATAAGTCTATATAGTATGGATGCTAATGTACATGATGAAATAACGGGAGAAAAAGGATCTTATCATAAAACTGTTGAAGTTATAAATTATTTACGAAAAAAGAATATTTATGTTGAAGTAGCTTGTTTTCAAATGAAATATAATGTTGAACATTATAAAAAAGTAAGGGAGTATGCTTTATCTGTGGGTGCGGAATTCAATACCGGCGTTCATTTCTTGTGTAATGATGATAATAGTAATTCGGATGCTCAAATTTCATTGGAAGATATGGAAAAATATTTTTTGGAGAATTATAAGTCTATTTTTGAGAATGATAAATTTAAAAAAGAAAAAGGTAGAATTTGTTCGGCAGGAATAAAAAAACTATGTATTACTCCCGGCTTGGATATTTTGCCATGCGTATATTTTAATTATGTTCTGGGTAATTATAATAATATTTCGATAACGGATGTGCGGAGAAATATAATACCTGAATTTAGTAAAATATTTTTGACTCAAAATTTAAAAGATTGTTTTAAATATGATTATTGCCAATCTTGCATATACTGTTCCAGACATTGTAAAGATTTTATGAGTAAATCCCAAATTTTATGTGATGTTGCAAAGGCACGTCATAAGGCATATTTATTTCATAACAAAAATAAAGCTAAATAGAATTTACCAGATGATTTCTTTCTCGGGTTTTTTCATTTTACATTCTTTAAAAATTTTTATAATATCTTCATATCGGAGACCCGGTGCATTATATAGTAAATATGTTGAAAATTCTGCTTCTTCTCTTATATTTGTTATATTAAATTTTTTTGTTAATTTTTCCGTAATTAATTTTGAATTTTTTAGTAAAACAAATGGATTTAGCGAAACCGTATAAATTTTCTCTCTGTTTTTTTTTACAAAATTTATTGTCATTTTTAATTCTTGTTCCGTTTCTGTGGGAAATCCATATATAATGCCTATTTTCGTTAAAATGCCGATGTCATGGCAGTATTGTAGAATTTTTTCGGAAATATCTATATTTATTCCTTTATTAATTAATTTTATAATTCGCGGTGAAGCACTTTCTAATCCGAAAAAAATAGTTTTTAACCCTGAAATATAAGCATTTTGAAGTATATTGAAAGATAATCCTTTTTCAAATCTCATATATGCGCTATATGAGATTTTCATATTTCTTTTTATGATTTCTTTACTGAATATATTTAAAAATTCAGGTTGTAGTGCATTATCAACAATTCCGAATGAATTTATTCCATATTTTTCTTGAATATATTGAAGTTTATCCGCTGCTTTTATTGCATCTTTCTTATATCTTGCTTTATTAGATTTTGAATAGCAAAATATGCATTTACCCCAATAACATCCTTTTGAAAATTCAACATTTACTTTATCCGAACTGTATTGATTTAGATTAATTCCTTTATATGAAGGAAAATAAGAATCATTATAAAATTTTCTGCCGTAATTCTTGATAATAATGTTGTTCTTTTTATAAATGATTCCGTTAACATTTATTGGCTCTGTGTTTTTTTCTATTGCTTTGACATATTGAACAATAGAGTCGGAATTGCAATTGACTAATAATTCATCAAAATACTCTCCAAACATCTGCGGATATTTAATGAAACTTTCAAATGTTGAATTAATGAAAATTCCGCCCAATACTATTTTACTGTTAGATTGGGCTTTGAGTATTTTAGATAAAGTTAATGCAGGATAGAAGTTGGAAGTGTGAGTTATGGATATTGCAATTACTTTATATTTTTCTAAATTGATATTTGCAACTATTTTTTTAAAAATATTTATATATATATTTCTTTTAGTATTTTTACATTTATCTTGTAAATCCTCATAAGTATTTTTATATAACGGATTATTTTTAGTATAGAAAGGTTCAAGTTGAATTTCTTCAGGGTAAAAAGGCAGAAATGCAAATTTTGATGCAATTTGAATTAATTTTGCAAAATAATTTGTTTTAATAATATTATTTTTCCTTTTTACATTTATATAATCAAAATACAAATTATCAGCAATATTAATTAGTTTGTTAATTGTATCTTCATTAAATATAAGATACTTCTGTATCAATTTTTTCTGTATGTCAATTTGTTCGGTAGATAAATGATATTTTTTATTTATATTTTCATTTATGAAATAATTATTTTCATATATCTTTAAAAGCAGCTCTTTAGTATATAATAAATATTCTCTGGTTAAAATCCTTTTTATAAATTCTATATTAAAATCAAAAACATCTGCGTTTATATCATTTTCTTCCAATGCACCGAGTAAAATCGGTATTGATGATGCTATAGTTTCTGTTGATATTAAAGGCGGATTGATTAATAATATTTTCACAATGTACTGCTCTAATTTTCAAATATTTTTTTAAAGATTCTTTGATTTGGAATATTTTCTTCAAAGACAGGTGTAAATATTTTTCTTATCTTAAGATTATCTTGTTTTAAAGAAGCATATAAATCGTCCATCCCTTCAAGGTTTCTTTCTTTTTGTAAAATGGTTTTTATTACATCACAATCAAGATTATTAATAAAGTTATGCAGCTTTGTTATATCTGGTTTTGTATAATTTACAAACAAAGATTTTTCGTTTTCATAATAATTTTTTATCATTTTAAACAAAAAGATACTTTCTTGAGTGAATTTTTCATAAAATATTTTATGTGTAAGAAGTATATCCGCAAAATTAATAATTTTTTTCTTATCTTTCAAAACAATAGCGCAAAGAAATCCTATATATTCTTCAGGAAGCCAATATGTCAGATGATAAGTGCAGTTATGACGGTTCTTGGTTATATATTCCGCTGCAGACAGTATTTCTGAAACAGAATAATTTGTATCGCCGTAACATATTTTATGCAAGTTTTTTAGATTATTGCCTTTTCTTCTATCATATTCAAAAATTGTTGATACTTTCGGAATATATATGCAAACGGAAGGAAAGCCTAAAAAAGAAGAGTTTCTAATGTATATATCATTTTTAGTAATCAATTTTGTGTTATTAATAATAAATTTTAAAAGAGTTTTGTTATTGTTGTCGTTATTATTTAGGTTAATCCAATTAGATTCCGTAAAATCATAATTCGGTAAATTACAACAAAACAGTTCATAAAGAAATTGATTTTTCTCAAATACTAATTTTTTTCTTTGACAAGCCGTGCTTATATAAGTTGAATTTTTATTCATGAGATATTTAAAGTATTTTGCGGAAAAGAATCTTTTATCACTTTTAAATAGTTCTTTTTGTTCAATATCAAAATCTCTGCATTGTATAATTTCAACAAGCGCGCGTTCTATTGCTACTGGAAGACTGGGATGTGCTCCGAACGATAATTGAATTGTTTCATTTTTATTGTCTTCAAGCTGGACACATACAACAGGCAGCTTTTTGCCAAGAGAAGCATCTTTTATTTTAATGATGAAACCGAGTTTCTTATAGTAATCAATTATTTCTTTTATTATTGTATATTTCATATAATATTTTTTGGGAATTTGGGGTATGGAAATTTTCTTTGCAAAAATTTCTTTTATTGCAAATCGTTCAAATATTTCTGATAAACCTTGTATAATGGCTTCTTCAAATGTATTTCCGGCTGCCATTCCATTTGATACTTGCGTAAATAATAAAGTCTTTACCGGTAAATAGTGTATTTTATTATCTTTTATATTATAAAATGGAGCTAAATAAGATTTGTCATTTTCAGTAAATAATTTTTCAAACTCATAAATATCATTTTTATTTTTATAATATTTATTTATAATGTTTTTTGTGATTTCATTTATAGAGCAAATTTGTTCATCAGGAAAGTAACCAAAATTTTGCCATATCCTTTTATGAAAAATAATTTTGTTTGATGTTCGCTCAATAAACTCAGCATATGCACTTACCAGAGCATTAGTAATATTTGTTCCTTTCCCGCTGACGGGAGTCATAATTCCGTCGGTCAAATCGGGGAAACTCAGATTAACAGAAACTATAGACGTGTTTTTGGAAATTTTTCTTTCTATAATATTTTCGGTTATGTTAATATCAATATCGGATAAAATTGTTTTTATTCTGGTAAGTGTATTTTCCGAAGCTGCATCTTTAAATAAATCATATTTCATATTTTTAATACCTTACGATATTTATCTTTCTGCAATCCAGCAGCCGGGATCTGCAATATTATAATCGCCATAAATAGCATAGCTCAAGCATTTTAAGCCCCCGCTGCATTTATAAGCCAATTTACAGTTCTCACAGCCTTTAGCTGCTTTATATAAATTTGCTCTTAAATCCTTCATTATCGGGTTATTATTATATATATCCCGAAAAGAAGTTTTTAATATATTTCCGACTACTATCGGCATTCTTCTGCAGGCAAGAACATCACCGTTTTCCATTAGAGTAAATATATCAATACCTGCATGACAGTAGTACGGATAGTCTTCCATCCTTGTTCCGAATTTTTGCAGTGCTCTTAGGTTTCCTATTGATGTATTATCATCGGTATTTGCCGAAGCTTTCCATATGGAGTTTATCATATATACATATTCTTTTGTTTCTTCCGGTGATAAAGATATAATATTTTCATCTTTATTTACCGGAATAACTCTGTCTGTCCATACACAATGAACTCCAAGTTTTCTTGCAAGTTCAACGACATCAGGAAAATATTTGTAATTCATTTTATGTGCGGTAAAAGATATGTGTGTTCTGATATTTGCATTAAGCAGATGTTCAATACCCTTTACTGCTTTTTTGAAATTCCCTTTCCCTCTAATTATATCGTGTATATTTTCAGGTCCTTCTATACTGATTTGAACTCTTGAGATACCATAATCGCTGAGTCTGGTTGCAATGTCTTTTGTTATTAGTGTTCCGTTCGTTAGTATGTATATGAAAAAATAATCTCGATTTGTCGAGAGGATTTCTAAAAATTTCATAATATCTTTATATAAAAACGGTTCGCCTCCTGTTATTGAAATTTCAGGGCGCACTTTCATTCCTTGTATGTGATTTTCATAAAAATATTTCAAAAAGTCTTTATATTGAAGGAAAATTTTTATTAATTGTCCTAGTTCCATATCTTTAGATGACTGCTCTTCATCTTGATAACAGTGTAGACATCTACAATTACATTTTTTTGTTATATGCCATTGCAGATAAAAAGCATTTATATCTTTATACATGGCTAACCACAGCATCCTTTCGTGCTGCTGCTGTTTCCTGTACAGGAACAATCACCGCAGCCGCATTTACATACATCTTTAGCAAGCATAATGGGTTTTGCTCCTTCAACAACATTTTCATATAATTTAAGTATTTCTTCCTTTGTTAAGATTTCATCAATATTTTCAATGCTTTGGTTTTTATTCATATATTATTTTCCTTTCTTTATAGCATTTAAATTTATTAATTTGCCTAAAACTAAATCAGTTTCCTTTTTAGGGAAAAAATTGAATCCTGAAAACGGTGTAAATGTCATTTCGTTAAAATAAATTTTATTGTTATATATTAGCCAGTCTACTCTGACTAGAACAAAATATTTTGACAGTATTTTAGAAAGTTCTGCTGCTTTTTTCAGATTATCATCCGGTTCTTCAAAAACGTGATTATATTTTGCTCTAAAGCAAAGTCTTGCCTGCTTAAAGTTTCTTGTATATACACAGCTTACGGCAGGAGTTGAGTATTTTATTTTTTGAAAGAAATAAGGATGACCGTTAAAACAATAAACCTCTATTTCGACGGGAAAGTTTTTATCTTCATCAATCAAAACAGGTTCTATCAAAATTTGAGGAATTATATTTTTATATTGAAGCTCCAGCCCCGCCCAAGCAAAAAAATTCTGGTTCAACCACCCGTTGAAACTTTCTTTTATTTGATTATATAGAGAAGGTGTTCTCAAAAAGGTATCTTTATCTTTAATTTTATAATGCCATTTGCAACCGTTATTTGCTTTGATAATGAATCTATCAGGCAGTTTGTCAAAATTTATCTCATCAAAGCTTTTGCAAACTTGAAGAATGGGTTTTAAATACTCTTCTCCAATTTTTTCTTTAATCCAGTTTCTTACTAAAACCTTGTCTGTTAACTGCGTTTTTAAAGGAGTTGAATCATATAATTTCAGCCATTGGATTTTTTCGTTAAATGTTTTAGGATGTTTTAAATTTAGCTTATATCCCATTTTGTATTCAAATAGCTTTTTCAAATATACGGGATATTCTTTTTCTTCCAGATTTATCAAAAATTCATAGCTGTATGGCGGCTCCGGCGTATTTTCCTTTTGATGATATAAAATTTTAATTGTGTAAAAAAGGATAGTAAAAAATGATTAATAAACAATCAATCGGAAAAATAATTCAAGTAGCAAGAATAAAAAATAATCTAACTCAGGAAGAATTAGCTGAAGCTACAGAAATATCCTCTAATTATCTAAGTAAAGTAGAACGCGGTTTAAATATGCCCGGCGCAGATGTTCTTTTAAAAATTGCTGAAAAAACAGGACTTAGAATGGAAGATTTTGGAATTTGTTCATCAGTAAATCAAAGCCCTTCCATTTGGGAAGTTGATAAAATATTATCAAAATGTGATAAAAAAACTTATAATCTTATTTTGGCAGTTGTAAAAACTATTGTTGATGAATTGGGAAAGACAAAGGTATAATAGAGTTTTTCATTAAGTCTTTTCACGTATTGCTTTAAATCGTATAATATTTTCATGGAAAATTTAACCGTTAAAAAATATACTTTAAAAAAAATAAATACTGATATTGTATATAAAATAGACTATGAAAAAGAATTAAATCCCGCTCAATTAGAGGCTGTTAAGCAAAAAGACGGTGCGGTTCTGGTTATAGCAGGTGCCGGCAGCGGTAAAACAAGAACTTTAACTTACAGGGTAGCAAGGCTTATTGAGGATGGTATTAATCCTAAAAATATTTTACTCTTGACTTTTACTAAAAAAGCGGCGCAAGAGATGTTATCACGTGCGGCAATTGTACTGGATTCAAGGTGCGAGCAGGTAGAGGGAGGGACTTTCCATTCTTTTGCAAACAAAATTTTAAGGCAATATTCATCTTTGCTTGAGCTGACGAATAATTTTACTATAACCGACAGGACGGATTCGGAGGACATAATAAACCATATACGCTCACGTGTCGTTAATAAACAGGAAAAACGTTTTCCAAAGAAACATACTATTCTGGATATTTATTCAAAGGCTGTAAATAAAAATATGCCGTCTGATGAGGTAATTGAATCCGAATTTAAGCAGTTTGAGCATTGCACGGAAAAAATCAATCAAATTATAGTTGAATATAACGAATATAAAAGAAAAAATTCCATCTTAGATTATGATGATTTGCTTTTATATTTAAGGACTCTTTTAGAATCAAAGCCTGATATAAGAAAAAAACTTTCAAATAAATATAAATATATTATGGTAGATGAATATCAGGACACAAATACAATACAGGCTCAAATAATAAAGCTGCTTGCTTCGGAACATAATAATGTAATGGCTGTAGGGGATGATTCTCAAAGCATTTATTCGTTTCGCGGGGCTAATTTTAAAAATATTCTTAATTTTCCCGAAATTTTCGATAATACAAAAATTATTAAGCTGGAACAAAATTACAGAAGTTCTCAAAACATTCTTGCACTTGCAAATGAACTTTTATTAAAAGCAAAAGAAAAATATTCTAAAAATTTATTTTCGACTATTGAAAACTCTATAAAACCTGCACTTATAAGTGCTGCAGATATGAAAACCGAAGCTGAATTTATTGTCCAGAGAGTTTTAGAACTATCGGAAGAAGAAAATATACCGTTAAATGATATATGTGTTCTTGCAAGAAGTGCCAGAATGACTTATAACCTTGAAATCGAACTTGCGAAAAAGAGTATTCCCTATAAGAAATTCGGAGGTATGAAGTTTATTGAAACGGCCCATATTAAAGATGTTATAGCTTATTTAAGGGTGATATTAAATCGGTCTGATATTATAAGTTATACAAGAATTTTGCTGCTTCTTGACGGAATAGGAAATCAGAGCGCAAATAAGTTGCTGCCTGTTTTGACTTCGCCTGAAGGAGTAAAAAATATTAAACTGCCTGTAAAAAACCCCGAACAAATAATAAAATTAACCGATTTAATCAATTCATCAAAAAAAGATATATTTGCTCCGGCGAAAATTGTTAAAAAAGTTATAGAATACTATGAGCCTATTTTAACGAATAAATATGATGATTATACAAAAAGGCAGAAAGACCTTGAACATTTTTATGCATTGAGCGAAAAATATATGAGCCTTGAAGATTTTTTGAGTGATTTGGCTCTTGAACCTCCTGATACTTCCGTAAGTGATATTGAAGAAGGAGCTAATAAAGATGAATATTTAACGCTTTCTACCATTCACAGTGCAAAAGGTCTTGAATATAAGGCTGTATTCATTATAGGTGCTGTTGATGGCAGGTTTCCGTCTGTTTTTTCTTTTAACTCAACCGAAGAAATGGATGAGGAACTGAGATTGATGTATGTAGCGGTGACCCGCGCCAAAACTCATCTTTCAATAACATATCCTATTGATATGTTTGATTATTCAACCGGTATGGTGCTTTCCAAACCCTCAAGATTTTTTGACGGAATATCACAGGATATTCTCGAAAAATGGATTATTGATTAATCTGCTGCTTCTCTAATGTATCTTTTATAATTCGAGGAGTGGTTTTTAATGATTTGTGTATTTCTTCTTTTATAGCTGCAAATTCACTACCGGGCAGTAATTCCGGTCTGCGGCTGAAAGTTTGAATTCCATGATAACAAGCCCAGGCAGGGCTGACCCTGTCTGTATAAAGATTATCCCATTCTATAACTTTATTATATAAAGCAGAAACATAATCGGTATCAGCTGCTTTACTTTGCATATATTTCAGTGTTTTGGGAGCCATAAGACCGTAAAACATTATTTGATGTTTCGCAGATGTGTTTTTACACATTCTTACATCTTCCATTGCCCTGATTTTGCCGAAATTATACATAAATACAGCCTTATCTTTGTCCGTATCGTATACTTGATCTGCTGTCATAACAAAATATAAAGGAGGTAATTTACCCGGATTTCTTTCCAAATACTGCGCAAATTCGTTTACTTCTTTTTTGTTAAAAGTTCTGTATAATTCAATAGACTGTGACATATTATTCTTTTTTGCATATTTAATTATTTGTTTTACCTTTGGAGAAAGCTTTATATTTTCTTTTGCAATAACGGCTCCGGTATTTATACACAGCAAAGCAAACACAAAAATAAGACAAAGACTCTTTTTCATATTTTTAACCCCTAACCTTTTTATTATATCAATATTTTTGCATTTGTAAAATAAACTATAAAATTTTATTGCACGTTAGAGATTATTTTATAACCCCTTTTTGTAAGTGCATTCTGTATTTCTTCAAAATGTTTTGCATTTCTTGTTTCCATTGATATTTTAAGGAAGCAATCATTAATATCCGTATTTTCTCCGCCTTGATTGTGTCTTACTCTTATTACATTGGCTCCGTAATCGGCAATAATTGCGGATACGTCTTTTAACTGTCCGGGTTTATCAAGAAGTTCAATAGTAAGGTGACATAACCTTCCTGTTGTTAATAATCCTCTGTTTATAACTCTTGAAAGAATGTTAACATCAATATTTCCGCCTGATACAATACAAGCTGTTTTCTTATTTTCCAGCGAAAGTTTATTAAACATAGCCGCAGCAACGCTTAATGCTCCTGCTCCTTCCGCTACAAGCTTTTGTTTTTCCATTAGTGTTAATATTGCGGAAGCTATTTCATCATCGGTAACCGTAACAATGTCATCTACGTATTTATTGCATAATTCAAATGTCAGTTCTCCCGGTTTTTTAACTGCGGTACCGTCGGCAAAAGTATGAACTATAGGAAGCTCCAATATTTTTTTGTTTATAAAAGATTGATACATACTTCCTGCGCCTTGAGCTTGAACACCGTATACTTTGCAAGAGGGCTTAAGATGTTTAATTGTATAGGCAATACCGGAAATTAAACCTCCGCCGCCTATCGGAACAATGACAGCATCGATATCCGGAAGCTGTTCAATCAGTTCTAAAGCTATTGTACCTTGTCCTGCTATAACCTCCTCATCATCAAAAGGATGAATAAACTCTCCTTTTGTTTCCTGTTGAAAATTGCAGGCGGCATTATATGCATCATCATAAACTCCGTCAATAAGTTTTATATCCGCTCCGTACTTTCTTGTTGCTTCTACTTTTGATATAGGCGCAGTTGCAGGAATGAAGATGGAGGCTTTTATTCCGTTTTTCTGAGCTGCCAGCGCAACACCCTGAGCATGATTTCCCGCAGAACATGCTATTATTCCTTTTTTCTTTTGTTCATCAGTAAGTTTTGAAATTTTATAATATGCGCCTCTGAGCTTAAAAGAACCGGTCATTTGAAGATTTTCGGATTTTAAATATATTTCATTTCCTTCAACAATTGTTTTCGACAAAATCAAATCCGTTTTTCTTGCTATTTTACTTAATACGTTTGAAGCATCGTAAATTCTATCTATATTTATCACTTAAATTACCTTTACCTTTTATTTGATTTTACAATAAAAATTTTGTTTTTTAATAATACATTAAAAAAATGAAAATGTACTTATTTAATAAATTAAGCATTTTCTCTTCAGTTGATTATAACCAATTCGAATTTTTGAAGATATTCCAATATGAAAAATAAGAACTTATTGGAGGAAATTGTGATTAATAATTCCAAAAACATACTTAGAGAATTAATAATTATTGCGAATATTGTTTAATCGAACTTCGGAAATTATTATAAACACTAAAAAAGAGCCTCCAAACAGGCTCTTTTTTGAAAAAATACCCCGGAGGCGATTCGAACGCCTGACCCACTGCTTAGAAGGCAGTTGCTCTATCCAGCTGAGCTACCGAGGCTTACTATTTTATTTAAACATATAAATTTTAAAATTCAAGAATAAATATTATTGTAACAAATGTAAAAATATATAAAAAAAACGCAATTTTTTCATATAAAAATACTTTATATATTTGTTAACAGGAGCAATATTATTTATGGCAATTTCAGATTTAAGTTTCAGAAATATGTATGCGGCAAGCGGCGGAGCTTCAAATAATATTAGTTTTGGAGGTCAATCACAGCAGCAATACAGACCTGTTTCAGATGAAAATTCCAATATTTTTGCAACTGCATCGGTTAACGGTATAAATGGCAGTAATGCTTCAATAGATCGTGTAAATGGGGTTTCAAAAACAGAAGGTGCAACAGGGTTAGTTGATCGTCTTGACAGAATGGATGCCGGTACGCTTAAACCGCAGGCTCAAGATGAATATAGAGCAAATAATCTTGATCTATATGCATAATAATTGATTAATATAGTTTTTTTGAATATAATTATTGTATGAAGAATCTGTATAATATTGATGATTGGTCAGATGTCCCTCAACTCAGACTGGGAGAAATATTGCTGGAATCCGGGAAAATCAATCTGATTCATTTATCGATGGTTTTGGATATTCAAAGATTCAAGAAAATGCCGATGGGACAAATTTTTCTTGCGATGAACGTAGTCAGCAAAGAAGATTTGAAGCAGGCATTATATGTACAGAAGATGATACAGAAAAGATGCAATAATGCATAAAATCCTAAAAAAATCATTTTTACTATTTTTTGCATTTGCGTTAATGCAGAATATTTCTTATGCTGAAATACTTGAATTTGCTCAGGTGAGCGATGTTCATTATTCTTTATCAAATTCTTCACTTGATAAATATTTGTATTTTTTATCGTTATCTTTGAAAAAGAAAAATCCCGAATTTGTTGTTTTTCTCGGTGATAATGTTGATAAGTCCAGAGAAGAAGATGTTATTGGTTTTATGCGGGCGGTTCATTCCATAAAAATACCGTATTATCTTGTTTTTGGCAATAATGATGCGCATAGGCTGAACGGGTTAGAGAAAGAAGTTTATCTTGATATAGTTACAACTTTTAACAGAAATCAAAAAGATAATTTGAAATATTATTATTTTAAGCCTAACAGAGATGTTATATGTGTTGTATTGGATGATACTCCCGATTTTGCACCGTCAAGCCACGGACAGATTTCTGATGAACAAATAGAATGGCTTGATAAACTTTTAACGAAAAATCCAAAAAAATTATTTTTAATTTTCCATCACAGCCCTTTACTGCCGCCCAGAGATGAATATAAGCTGTCAATGCTTAATACGGAGAAATATTTAAGTTTATTAAAAAGACATTCTAATATAATTCTTATTTCTTCGGGACATTATCATCAGGAGTCAGTTCAAACCGATGAAAACGGAATAAGGCATATCTCTGCTCCCGCATTTAAAGATATACCTCATTCTTATCAGTTAATAAAAATTATATACGATGAAAAAACATATAAATCGCCTAAAGATGTGGAAGTTACCGTTACCAGAGTGAAAGTATAATCTTTTAAGATTTTGATTGTTTATAAATATATTCTCTGGCGCAGGAGAATATAGCATTTGCAAGTTCTTTGTTGTTTTCAAAGTTGAATCCCGAGTTTTGGAGCAGTTGTCTGAGTCTTATTTCCCAGAAATCATACATTTCTTCTTTTGAAACATCAAGTATCTGTGCAATTGTACTTACTTCTTCCCAATCCAGCGGCAGAGGTCTTGCACCCCGCAGGATGTCAACAATTTCAAGTCTCTGTTTTCTCGGAAATGATTTTAAAAATTGTACCGTTGTTAAATTTTTTTCTTTTTGTTTCTCTCTGATAAATTCAGTTGTTTCATCTATAACAATAGGATCCTGTGGGATTTTATATTCAACAAATTCTTCCGGATTTATATCCATAACTGTTGCGATACGTTCCAGTGTTGTACTTCTTGTAGAAAAAGGTATGGTTTCATCTATCAGATTATATACATAAGAGAGGGTAACTCCTATCATTTGTGCGAAATCTTTTTTATGAAGATGTGTATTTTCTAAAAAATTATAAAGCATTTCACTACTCTTCATCGTAATTATTGAATCTTTTTTCGTAGCCATGGTAAATCTCCTGTTTTTTTATAATAATTAGATATATTAAGAAGTTTTAAATTGGTAAGGCGAATAAAAATATGGGATAATTTTTTAAAGAGGACGGCATGTATGAAGCTTTTAATATGTTTGGGTAACCCGGGAAACAGATATGTAAATACAAGACATAATACAGGATTTATTTTTGCGGATAAATTGTCTGAAAACTTAAGTTGTAAATTTAGCTTTGAGTCAAAATTTAAATCTGAAATAGCAAAAGGTATATATAAAGAAGAAGCGATATGGATAGTAAAACCTCAGACGTTTATGAATCTATCCGGAGAGGCTTTATATGCATTAAAATCTTTTTATAAAATTGATATAAATACTTTATTATTGGTATATGATGATATATCCTTACAACTTGGTAAAATAAGGTTTAGACAAAAGGGTTCCGATGGCGGTCATAATGGTGTAAAATCAATCATAAAATATGCAGGAACTGATGAATTCGACAGAATGAAGATTGGAATAGGTCCGCAGCCCGCTTATATTAAATCGGAGGATTATGTTCTGCAAAATTTTACCGCAGATGAAATGAGATTACTAACGGATACTATGAAAAAAAGCATTGAAGCGTTTTTCTGTTATTGTGAAAATGATATATACAAAGTTCAAAATAAGTATAATTAAAAAAAGAGGGCATAAAGCCCTACTGTCTGGAATTAAGAATAGTTGGAAGTATGAAAAAGATACTTATATATAACGAAATAAATGCTTATTAAACAATTGACCACTTAGGCTAAAAAAATATAAGTCGGTCGGGTAATATTTTTTTAAAAAATAAGTGGTTATAATACACTTAATCAAAAACCCCCGTAATTATTGGGTTTTGTCTCCATGTAATATTTCATAATATTAACTATTGACAAAATAATTTTTCTAATACATAATAAATATGTAAAATAAAGTGTAAATAAAACACTTTAATAAAAATAAAGGAAACGAAAATGAAAATAAATGCAATAAATCAAGCAGCATACAGTATTAACAGCCCCAGTTTTAAAAGTACTGCAGTACCCTATCCCGAATATAGAGAGGCATATATTTTGGAAAGACTTCCTCTTGATGCAAGAATTTCTAATTTTGTAAGCAGAATTTCAGATTTATTTACTCCTTCCGTAACAAAAGAAGCCAGAGAAATTAAATCGCAAATAAACAGTATTTTTGATGATGATGTGGCTGAACCTAAAAAGCAATTGTTGACTGTTTTAGCTTAATCATTTTCATTTAATACCCATTTTTTTCTTAATTTCCACTGTATTATTGCTAAAATAAATATAAATAGAAACAGGATATATGCAATTGATGAGGCTTTCCCTATATTAAAGAATTCAAATGCATTTTTGTAAAGCCAGTACACGAGTATATTTGTTGAGTTTTCAGGTCCGCCCTGCGTCATGAGATATATTAAGTCAAAAACCTGAAATGAATTTATGGTTGTTATTAAAAGTACAAAAAATATGGTAGAACTTATAAGAGGGATTGTTATATTAATGAAAATCCCGAAAGAACTTGCGCCGTCAATTTTTGCTGCTTCATAAATATCTTTATTAATTGCCGCAAATCCGGTTAAAAATATCAGCATATTATAGCCGGTAAGTTTCCATACAGAAATAAATATAAGTACCGGCATAGCTAAGTTTGTATCATACAGCCATTCATGATGCAATTTTAAAATAATGTTTATAAATCCGATATTAGGATCAAAAAACCATTGCCATATCATTGCTATGACTATCATCGGGGTTATAAAAGGCAAAAAGTATACGGTTTTATATATTTCTTTACCTAAAATTCTGCTATTTAAGACAGAAGCAAGTATTAACGGCAGCAGTGTCGCAAAAAAAGTTACGGCTGCAGCATAAAATATTGTGTTTTTTAATACAAACCAGAATTCTGCGGAGTTTAAAAGATTAATATAATTTTCAAATTTTACAAATTTTATCGGCGAAATTAAATTCCAATTTGTAAAACTTAATAAAAAAGACATTATTGACGGAACAAAAATAAATATAAAACATCCCAATAAGGAAGGCATAATAAAATAAACGACTTTATCCGTTTCCTTATATGGTTGTTTTTTGTTACGGGAATTTTTTTTCATTTTGATTTTAATTATAATATTTTCTATAATTAAAAGTATAATTGTTTTTTAGTTTTGTAACAAGGAAATAAATAATAATGACAAAGACTTTGGATTTAAGTTCTTTTGGAAAAAACGATATAAGAGGTATATACGGCGAAAGTGTAACCGAAGAACTTTTTTATTATACGGGTAAAGCTTTTGTAAAGTATATTGAAGAAAAAACGGGAATGTATCCCGGAGATATATGGATTACCGTATCACAAGATGCAAGACTGCATTCCGAATCTCTGGCAAAAGTTCTTATAAAAGGTATAACACATGCCGGGGCTAACACTATAAATTTGGATATAGTTCCGACACCTGTAGGATATTATTCTGAGTATGCTTCCTATCCCGAAACAATAGGCAAAGATATTAAAATTTCAGGAGCTTTGATTGTTACGGCAAGTCATAATCCTCCTGAATATAACGGATTAAAGCTTACATTTAATAAAATATCTTTAAATGAAGATGAGATAAAAGTTCTTAAAAAAATAACAACGGAACAAATAGCGAATGATAATAATGCAGTGAAATACGGAGAAGCAAGATTGTATAATATATTGCCTCAATATGGCGATTTATTGGTATCTAGATTCGGTATGATAGGAAAAGGCTTAAAAGTTGCGGTTGACAGTGCAAATGGTACGGCAGGAGTTATTGCTCCGAAATTATATTCCGATATAGGCTGTGATGTGGTTGAATTATATTCGGAGCCTGATGGACATTTTCCTAACCATCATCCTAATCCGAGCGATCTTTCAACTCTTAAAGATTTGCAAAAAATAGTAATTGAAACGGGAGCTGATATAGGCATTGCTTTTGATGGTGACTCTGATCGTCTTGGTGTTGTTGATTCTGACGGCAATGTTATAACGGGTGATAAACTTCTTTATATATATGCACAGGATATAATTAAGGATTTGTCCGTTCGAGGAGAAGTTCCAGTAATAGTTTCAGAGGTCAAATGTTCGCAGGTTTTATTTGATGAAATAAATAAAGCAGGTGGACAAGCCGTTATGGCAAAAACGGGACATGGTTATATTAAGTCAAAAATGAAAGAAACGAATGCAATTCTTGCCGGAGAGATGTCGGGGCATATGTTTTTCAAGGACAGATATTACGGTTTTGATGACGCTGTTTATGCCGGCTGCCGAATAATTGAGATAATAGCTAAAAATAAAAATTGTAATAAAAATTTTAAATTATCGGATTTGCTTGTGCCGTTTGATAGGGTTTGCACTTTGGATGAGGTAAGGTATAATTGCGCTAACGAACTTAAATCTTCGGTATTAAACGATATCACAGAAAAGATACAACAAAATGATAAAATTTTTGGTACAAAAATAAATGATATAATTACTCTCGACGGGTTGAGGATTATTTTTTCGGACGGATTTGCTTTAATCAGACAAAGTAATACAGAACCTGTATTTACTTTAAGATTTGAGGCATCAAATAAAAAAAATGCAGTGCACTATAAAGATATAATGATTTCATTATTAGATGAAACCATAAAAAAGTTTTCGGATAGCGAGGAAAAATGAAGGCGTCAAATATTTCTAAAATTACTATAATATTATGCATTTTGTGTCTGATTATGGGATTTTTCACAATAGATAAAGATAAGTCATATGTGAATGCATCCGTAAACAATAAAAAAAATATTATATCCAATGCCAATAAAGTAGCTGTTATGGAAATAGAGGGTACAATAGCTTCCTCTTATGAAAGCAATTTTTTTTCAAGAGAGGCTAACGCTCCCAATCTTTTGAAATCATTGCAATCTGCAGAAATTGATAATGATATAAAAGGAATCATCATAAAGATTAATTCTCCCGGTGGTACTGTTGCCATGTCGCAAAATATATATGATCAAATATTAAAAATACGGCTTCAAAAACCGGTAATAGCCCTTATGGATGATGTAGCCGCAAGCGGCGGATATTATATTGCTTCTGCTGCTGACAGAATAATAGCACAGGCAGGTACTTTAACCGGAAGTATAGGTGTAATATTTTCATTCCTGGACTATCATAATTTATTGACCGATAAGCTTGCGGTCAGTCCTGTTGTTATAAAAAGCGGCAAATATAAAGATATCGGCTCCGGCACCAGAGCTATTACTCCTGAAGAGAGAAAACTAATGCAGGATATTATTAATGATTCATACGCACAATTTATCGAAGCAATAAAAATCGGAAGAATACAAAGGAATGATAACTACAGTGCAAATAAATCGGATTTATCCGAAAAAAATCTTGAAGAAAATGCCGACGGAAGAATATTTACTGGAAAAATGGCAAAAGAACTTGGTTTTGTTGATGAAATAGGTGATATTAATACGGCAAAAATTATGATGGAAAAAATGGTTCATGAAAAATATGGAAATAATCTTCCCGTAAAATTGCTTATATATAATAAAAAAAGTACTTTCAGCGATTATTTTTCAAGTTTCAGCGAATATAATTCAAAATCTAATATAAAATTAACTGATTTTATACCGACAAGTTTAATACTAAGCAGAAAGCCTCTATATCTATGGGAATAACAACGGAAGAATTTTTTGAAAATATTTATAGTGTAATTTTCTCGCCAAGAGCATTTTTTAAGCGAGAAGATTTGAAAATTTCGATAAGACTTGCATTTGGTACAATTGTTTTTATTGCATTAGTCGGAAAAGTGGCATCGGGAATATTTGAAGGTTCGATTTTGTCCGTTAACTTTATATTCTCTTTAATGTGGCACATTATAACTACAATAGTATTGTGGCTTTTAACTGCTTTATTTTTTGAATATA
The DNA here is from genome assembly GCA_964572355.1 of uncultured Muribaculaceae bacterium. Classification (GTDB taxonomy): domain Bacteria; phylum Cyanobacteriota; class Vampirovibrionia; order Gastranaerophilales; family Gastranaerophilaceae; genus Avigastranaerophilus. Next base: position 20,769 of record CAZNEN010000008.1, on the reverse strand, counting down.
CGGCAAAAATTTATGACAGAGCCGGTAAATTTTCAAAATTACTTTACTTAACGGCGTTTGCTCCTGTTCCGTATATATTTTTTGCGCCTTTAAATTTGCTCAAACAAACAGGAGGAACTGGGTATATTTTAGCTGCAAATATTGAGCTTTTATTATACTTATGGATAATAATTTTATATGCCTTTTCACTTAGAGCTGCCTACAATATTACTTTGTCACGTTCTTTTATGCTTATATTTCTGCCTTTTATAAGTTCTTTTTTTGCAATATACTGGTTGATATCCTTTTTCCTAAAAATCTGGTATATATTCTCAATATAGAGAAGTAAAAAAATGAATAAAAGAATATTAGCAACATTTTTATTATTGATAATAATGCCGTTATATGTACAGGCGGAGATATCACCTATGTCACAATCGATAAGCGCCGTAGAAACAAGTATATTCGGTTATGATTATAATAATGAAAGTGATTCTAAAAGACTTGAGAGAATAGAACTTCATTTATACGGTGCAAAGAAAAACGGTAATATACAAAAGAGAATTGAAGATATTAAAAATGATATAGGATATGTTGAATATAAAGCACCCGTAAATCAAAAACAGGAAAAAACAAATACAACATTAGATAATACCGATAAAGTTCTTGAATCAATGACTCCGGAGGATTCATCCGTTGAATATCCGATGGTTGATAAATTAGAGCAGGAAATATTTAATACGACCTATAAAGATGAAAATATATATAAACGTTTAGATCGTTTGGAAGAAAAAGTTTTTAATAAAACAAGCACTGACTCTTTAAACAGCCGTGTTGACAGACTGGCTGCAATAATAAAACCGTCATCAAACAGAAAATACAGGCAAAATAATTTTGCATCTCCGCAGCAAATGGAAAATTATTATGCATCAAGCGGATTAGAGCCGGTTAATGACCAATCACTTCCTTTTCAGCTTGCCGCTTTGGAACAGGACTTATTAAAAAATGATTATATGAACGAAAATGTGTCAAACAGACTTAGCAGACTTGAGCAAAAACTTTTTAAACGTACTTTTCCGACAGATAATGATATAACAAGACTTCAAAGAATAATGGTCGCATATGATGCTAAAAAGAACAGTTATAAATATGAGAATAACCGTAAAATGCAAAATATGGCAACAATATCCCAAATAGGCGGAATTTTGCTTATGATTCTGGCAATCTTGCTTTAAACTATTTCCATATCTTTAAACAACTGACTTTCTATTTGTGATGAATTAATATCTTCTTCAACGGGAAATGGTACGGTTTCTTTAGGTATTTCCATATCATTATTTTTTGTATTTCTTATTTTATTAACCGCAGCAGCCGCACTTTTGCTTCCTGTCGAATATCCTAATAAAGATGCAGCTGTGAAGGTAATGCCTTTTATTATATACCATGCAGCTTTTGTAAATTTATTTTTATTTAAAACAGCGGAGTTTTTAACATATTTGTCAAGTCTGTTCAATCCCTTTTCGGCAGCTTTTTCAAATGTATACATGGTTGCTATACCTGCAGCTTGTTCCGAACCCGTTTTGACTTTATCGCAGGATTTCGCCGTATTATATATTCCGGAAGCTATAATAAGCGGATAAACAATTTTCTGGGCAACAGAAGCTGCTTTCTCGAAAAAAGAAGGCAGACCGAATGAATTTTTAATAATACCTGTCTTTGTTACGGCATTAATTGTTCTTGCAGCCTGTGCGCCTGCAATTCCTTCTTTAAATACATTTTCTTCTTTTTTGCCGTATACATAATTTCTTGCAGCAAAATATGCACATGAAATTCCGTTTGGCATTATTTAAAGCCCTTTTTATTTACTTATTACCTATTAATATAAAAACAATCAGTAGTTAGAAATTTCTCAAAAATATCTAATAGTTTACAAATTTAACAATTGATTAACCTTGTTGTGAGTTTGCGTTAGAATAATAAAGTTACATAAAGGGGATTAGTTTAATGAAAGATAAAACTTTTTTAATGATACCGGGACCGACTCCCGTGCCTGAATCTGTTCTGCTGGACATGGCAAAACATCCGATAGGACACAGAAGCAGTGAATTTGCAAAAATATTAGAATCAGTGTATGCGGACTTAAAATATGTTTTCCAAACAAAAAATGATGTAATAATTTATACTGCCAGCGGAACCGGTGCAATGGACGCAGCATTATCAAATCTTGTTAATCCCGGTGATAAAGTTTTATCTTTGGTTATCGGTAATTTTGGACAAAGATGGGTCAAGATAGCGGCTGCGCTCGGTGCAGATGTTGAAACAATAGAAGTTGAGCCGGGACAAGCCATAAATCCGGACGTATTAAAGAAAAAATTGGATAGTGATATTAATAAAGAAATTAAAATCGTAACTTTAACGCAGAATGAAACGTCAACAGGTGTTACCAATGATGTAAAAAAATTGGTTTCTTTGATAAGAGAACACGGGGCATTATCGGTTGTGGACGGTGTTACAAGTCTGGGTGCAATGGAATGTAAAATGGATGAGTGGGGAATAGATGTCCTTGTTTCTGGCTCGCAAAAAGGCTTTATGATTCCGCCGGGACTTTCTTTTCTTGCTGCCGGTGAAAGAGCATGGAATGTTCAAAAACAATGTAAAAGACCTGATTTTTATTTTAATTGGGAAACTAACAGAAAATCTGTAGTTGCAAATTCTACAGCGTTTACTCCTGCCGTAAATTTGATTGTTGCTCTTAAAACTGCACTTGATATGATTAAAGAAGAAGGTCTTGATAATATAATTATCAGGCATGAAAAGATTGCAAAAGGTTTAAGAGAAGCGCTTAAAGCAATCGGACTTAAATTATTTGTTCCGGATGACAGTATAGCAAGTACTTCCATAACTGCTGTTTTGCCGCCCGATAATATAACGGTTCCTGATATCAGAAAGGTATTAAAAAATGATTATGATATAGTTGTTGCAAATGGTCAAAATCAGCTTAAAGATAAAATTTTCAGAATCGGGACATTGGGCTTTGTTTCTGAGCGCGATGCCATTATGGCTGTCGGTTCATTGGAAGCCGCGTTGCATAAACTGGGCTATAAATTTGAATTAGGCCGGGGTGTAGCAGCTTTAATAAAGTATTTAAATAAATAGGGGATAAAATGAAAGTATTAATTACCGATAAAATAAATGAAGCAGCAGGGAAAATATTGGAAGGAGTTGCGCAGGTTGATTTTCTTCCGACAATGAATGAAGACGAGCTGGCTGAAAAAATAGGCGACTATGATGCTTTAATGATCAGGAGCCAGACAAAAGTTACAAAAAAAATTTTAGAGGCGGGTAAAAAGCTTAAAATTGTCGGCAGGGCAGGTGTCGGTGTTGATAATGTAGATATAGAAGCGGCAACTCAAAACGGAATTATAGTTGTAAATTCCCCTGACGGAAATACAAATGCGGCTGCTGAACATACAATAGCTTTAATGCTTGCAATGTCAAGAAATATTCCTGCAGCGGCCGAATCTACAAAAGAAGGTAAATGGGAACGTTCGAAATTCACGGGGGTTGAAGTTTACGGGAAAACACTCGGAATAATAGGTTTCGGTAAAATAGGACATCATGTGGCGCAGGTTGCTCTGGCATTAGGGATGAGGGTTATTGTGTCTGATCCTTATACAACTAAAGAATCAGTTGAAAAAATCGGTGCTAAGTATGTTACAAGTCTTGATGAATTCTGGGGGCAGTGCGATTATATTACAATTCATACGCCAAAAACAAAAGAAACGACGGCTCTTATCAACAGGAATACACTGAACAGAATGAAAAAAGGTGTCCGTATAATAAATTGTGCAAGAGGCGGAATTATTGATGAAGCGGCTTTAAAAGAAGCTTTAGAAACCGGACAGGTTCAAGCTGCTGCCGTTGATGTATATGAATCAGAGCCTGATATAACGGCTTCTCCTTTATATAAATGCGAAGGTAATATAGTTATGACGCCGCATCTGGGGGCAAGTACCGCAGAGGCTCAATTTAATGTTGCAATAGATGTAGCGGAACAAATAAAAGAAGTTTTATCGGGAGGCAGCGCCAGAGCGGCAATAAATATTCCCGCTTTAAAATCTGATATTTTAGAACCTGTTAAAGATTATATGCAGCTCGCTGAAAACCTTGGTGAACTTGTACGGCAGCTCTCTAAAGGAAATTTAAAAAATATAAATATTTCTGTAAACGGAAATCTTGCGGAGTTAAATATAGCCCCCCTTGAGGTTGCCGTGCAAAAAGGAATTTTTTCTTCCTCGGTTGAAGGTGTAAACTTTGTAAATGCACCTTTAATAGCAAAAAAACGCGGTATTAATATTATTACTTCAAAATCACAAAAAGATTGTACATTTATCGGTTCTGTTTCGGTAACTCTTACTACGGATACTGATGAAAATACCGTTACAGGTGCGTTAATAGCAAAAAATATGCCCAGAATTGTCCGTATTAACGACTATAATATGAGTATTGAAGCAGAAGAACATATGCTTATTGTTCCTCACGAAAATAAACCTTCTATGGTCGCAAAAGTTGCGGCTGTTATAGGTGAGCATAATATAAATATCAACAGAATGCAGGTTGCACAAAAATCAAATAATATTGATAACGTGTCTATTATGATAATTACAATTGACAGAGATGTTGATGATGAAACAATGAAAACCATAAATGAAATAGACGGTATTCAAAATGCTCAATACATAAAATTAAATGCATAAAAAAATCCCCGCCAAAACGGGGACTTTTTTTACTTAGTTTATTTTACTTCATGTTTACCTTCAATATATCCTGCTTTTGAAGCTAAACTTATAGACATTATTGAACCGACTAATGCTAATGCAGCTGCTCCTGCTGCTATCGCTGCTTTTGCCGGAGTCGGCAATGAATGTATTTTCTTATATATAGAAGAATCTTTAACAATCTCTTTTAATGATGCAGATGTAGAATTTTCAATCACTTCTTTTATTGATTCAAATTTATTTCCTCTATATTTTGATACTGAGTCAATTTTAATCTTATCAAGGGCGTTTCCAACACCTGTTATTATATTTTTAAATGCGTTTGAAGCTTTATTAGAACAGCCTGTAACTATTGCGGCGGCACCTGCTGCACCGGCGGTTATACCTCCGATTGTTAATGTATCTTTTGCAGTTTCTTTAAATAATTCTTTAAAACAAGCTCCTTTATCTTCTATTTTATCATTTGTTAAAACGTGAGCTATTGAGCCTTTCATTCCTACTTGCATATAAATTTCCTTTCTTACTTGTTTATAATTACTTATTTTTGTATGCCGATATAAAACTCGTCAAATAATAAAATTGACTGTTTAATTTGGAATGTTAAGAAGTATAAACAAGTAAAGACCTAATCTTCAATATATGTTGGTGCAGATTTCGGGCTTTTGCCTTTTATTACGTTATGATAATATGCATATGTCATTGGAACTTTAGAGCTTAGTATATCTCCGTCAACCACTTCAGCTATGAACAGGGTATGAGTCGGGGTTTCGGTCTGTCCTTTTAGTTCGCATATTAAATATCCGCAGGCATCTTTCACTATAGGTAAATCATTATGTATATCATAAGGTATAATATCAAATTTGTTGCATTCTCTTCCGCTTCTGAATCCGAAAGTTCCGATAGAAAGGGGATTTGATTCTTCCGATAAAATTGATACCGCAAACTTTTTAGATTCATTTAAACATAAATGTGTATAATTATTATGATTTACGCTTAAGGCTATGATTGGCGGTTCAGCCGCAATCTGCATTATACTGTTTACGGTGCAGCCCGTATATTTTCCGTTTATGGAACAGGAAACAATATAAACCCCGTAAGATAAATTTCTAAAAACATTATTATTCATAAAACACCCTTATGGAGTTATCATATCAAATTTGTACAAAATAAAACAGGGGTATTTTATCCCCTGTTTTATAAATATGCTTATCAGCCGATAACGGGCTGCGTAAATGTTCTTGCCGCAAGTTCTTTATCAAGCATGTACAAACAGTGTTTATCATCACATATCATTTTTAAAGTTTTAAGAACATTTGAAACATTAGATTCTTCTTCAACCTGCTCTTTAAGATACCAATCAAGAAAAGAAACGGCGGCTCTGTCTTTAACTTCTTCGGCTACATCCATTAACGCATTAATTTTAGATGTTACAAGCTGTTCATGTTTTAAAGTTGCTTCAAAAACTTCAACAGGCGAAGACCAGTTTGTTTGAGGCTTTTCAATTTGCATCAATTCGACTTTTCCGCATCTTTCGTGAACATAATTGAATAATCCCATTGCATGTGCTCTTTCCTCCTGTCTTTGGACGTCCATCCAGTTTTTAAAACCCTGAAGATTCATTCTGTCAAAATAAGCATACATTGATAGGTATAAATATTCGGAATAAAATTCCGCATTTATTTGTTCATTTAATGCTCTTTCCAATTTTTCATTCAGCATAATATAGGTCCTCCCTTTATCATCAATTATCATGTTTATTTTATAACTAAATAAAAAAATTACATTAATCTGTCAATCAAAACATTTTAATTATATATTATTTTAATAAAATAGCCATATTTCCGGAATTATTTTATTATTAAAAACGGAGCGGATATGATAAAAAATTATTTTCTTAAAAAAGTTTTCATTATATTTATTCTGATATTATTGTCTATTATTTTTATATATTCCGGGATTAAAAATACCGGAAACGAAAAAAATACGGTAGTTTTCTGGACTTTGCAGTTAAGTTCGTATGATAAATTTATTAATAATATAATTTCCGAATTTGAGCAAAATAATCCTGATGTAAAAATAAAATGGATAGATATACCGTATTCAGAAGGAGAGAAAAGAACACTTGCCGCGATATTAACGGATAATCCGCCCGATTTAATAAATCTGACGCCTGATTTTTCACTTATGCTGGCTCAAAAAAATGTATTATACCTTATTGATAAAAATGACTTAGAACAGTTTAAATCCTCATTAATTGAAACTCTTAAATACGGTGATAAGTATTTTGGCATTCCGTTTTATGCAACCTCAGCAGTAACCTTATATAATAAAAGTATTTTATCTTCGGATATTCCTGAAACTTATGATGATTTATTCAAAGTAATTCCTCCTGTAAATAAATTTATAACAATGATAAATTTTACGGAGAATGATACTCTTTTGAAACTTTTAAATAAATATAATATAAATTCATATGAAAATATTGATTCCGAAAAAAGTATAATATTGTTCAAAACATTTAAAAATTTATATGATAAAGGATATATCCCTAAAGAGAGCGTAACTCAAACACATAGAGATTCTCTTGAAAAATATATGTCAGGACAGCTTGCGCTTATAGTTACGGGGGCAAATTTTATAAATATGATAAAAGAAAATGCTCCTTCAGTTTATGCAGATACAGGAATAACAACGCAATTGACCGGAGATACCGGACTTTATGATTATTCGTTGATGAACTTTGTTATACCAAAAAGGGCTAAAAATAAAGAGAATGCATTAAAATTTTGCCTTTTCTTTACAAATAAAAAAAATCAACTTGATTTTGCCAAAATGACACCTATTTTACCCGTCAACAAAGAAGCTCTTGATGATGATTACTTTAAACTGAACACAGGAACAATGGAGTCTAAAGCAAGAAAAATATCTGCAGAACAGCTGAATTACCTGCTGCAGCCGCCTCTATCAGAAGTGCAAAATAAAAAAGATCTTAATACTCTTTCATCAAATTATATACAAGAAATTTTAATAAATAATTCTGACATACGTGAAACTTTAAAAAGGTTTTCCGATGACTGGAAAAATCTGTGATTTGAAAATGAAGTTTTTTGTTTTAGAATTTTATTATGAAATTGCCTTATAATATAACAATTCTGGATAAATATATATTGAAACAAATCCTTGAAGTATTTGTGCTTGGAATAGTTGTTTTTACTTCTATTATTTTTGCTTCGGATACTTTTATTTCACTGATAAAACAAATATCAAATTACGGGATGCCTTTTAATATTGCTTTTATGATAATACTTTTAAATTTGCCTGCCGTAATAGTGATGACAATTCCCATGAGTGTTTTATTCTCAACGGTAATGACGGTAAATAAGCTGTGTCTGCAATCGGAAATAACTATCATGAAAGCTTGCGGTATAAGTATTAAAAGAATTTCAAAACCGATTTTTGCTTTTGCAATTATAACGGCAGTTTTAACATTTTTTATAAACGAAACAATAGTTCCGGTTACTACTTCTCAGTCAAAGACACTTGCTCTGTATGCTCTTGTTCAAAGAAATATTCCTGAGGGAAAAAGAAATTTTTCCATAAAAGAACTAAAAGACGGTAATTATTTAAAAAGACTGTTTTATGTAGAAAAATGCGAAGATAAACAATTTTCCAATGTTTCTATTCTGGATTTATCGGATACCGATAAAATACAAATACTTCAGGCAAAAACGGGAACATCCGTTTTGGAAGGGTGGCAGTTTGATAATGCTTCGGTTTATACAATTTCAAAAGCAGGTAAGACTTTAAATACCTCTTGGCTTCATAAAACCATTGTTGATTTTGGAAGCGATATACAATATCAGCTTGATAAAAAAAATGACGGTACTGATTATAATTTTATACAGCTATATTCTTATTTGAAAAAGAAAGATACTAATCTAAACGAAGCTACTATGGCGAAATATAGGGTTTCTTTCTGGGAAAAACTTGCTCTTCCTATAACAACCATAGTTTTCGTTTTAATTGGGATTCCGCTTGCAATTACTCCTCCCAGAGTCAGACATAACAGGGGTTTTTTATTTACTATCGGTATAATATTCTGCTATTATATTATAAGAGCTTTTTCAATTTCACTTGGCTATAATTATACAATCATTCCCTTTATTGCTGCCAATTTACCAAATATCATAATAGGTATAGCAGGTTATTTGCTGTATAAAAACAAAGCTGAAAACTTGTAATTTGTAAAGAAATGTAAAATTGATAAAATTATATTTTTATATACTTGATATATAAGATAAATATATTTCTTAATTACTAAATAATTAATAAATATATAGAGATTTTAGGGTTAAAATTCTCAAAATACTTGTAATTATTGCTTTTGGACTGATTTGTGGTATAAAATGTATTTTCATTATTGTGTTTAGGCAATTCTTTAAGTTAAAAATTTTTTATTAAGATGTGGGTTAGTTAAAAACAATTGAAGAAAAGGTAGGTTAGTTATGGGTTATTCTTTATTTGCAAATCGTAAGATTTATTATACAAATCTTCTTTTCACGTTGCAATCAAAATTAGATAATATTATGCAGCAAAAAAACAGTTTATTAACATTTTCTGCAAATATTTCAGACGGTAAAATTACAGTGGAAGAAATAGCAAGTGATCCGACAAATTTCAATAATTACGCTGAATATTTACAGGGAGCGGATGCATACATTAATACAGCAGATGATGAAGGCGGTGCGGCTACATCGATAGGTGAAATCGGTTCAATGGCAGCTGAACAGAATGATAGTGAGGAATATCTGGCTGCAATAGCTGAAATGCTTAATTCTGCCGTAAATGAAGAATATGCTAAACAATACAGCAAAAAACTTGAAGTTTTAGAAAACGAGTTAGATATGCAGCAAGAAAAATTAGAAACACAAATAAGTGCGGTACAAAGTCAGCTTGAAGCTGTTGAAGATGCCGAAGGCGATGCAATTGAAAGATCAACACCTAAATACAGCGGTGTCGGCTAAATCTAACTCCCATAATCTAACCAGAAAAAAGACCGGATTAAATCCGGTCTTTTTTATTCCGTAATAATTCCCGGTCTGTAGCCTTTTAACTGTATTCTGCCAACCAGTGCATATGCTTTTTCCTTATCCGAAAATGAGCCTAATTGTACAATGTAATGGTCTTTAACCGCTTTTATAAAAGGTATAATATCAGGCTCTGAAGAACTTATTTCTTCCTGAACTTTCATAGCTTCTTCGATTGTATAATAGTTTCCCAGATATACTTTTGTAACGGAGGTATCGGGAGCTTTAGGTTTAGGTATTATGTTGGAAGAAGCAGATGCTCTGAAATCGGTTTTTTGCCTCTCGATATCACTGATACTGGGTCTTGGAATTATTTCTTTGACCTTTTTATCATTCTTTTTAACGCTTTGTAATTCTTCACCGGAATAATCAAAATTCGGTTCGTCGTATATATTTTCGTTCCGATTTTCATTTTCTCTTACTGCTACAGACGGCATTTCATCTTCCATTTGAATCCACTTCAGACGTTCATCAACGGTTTTTATTTCAACATCCATGTCGGGTTCATTTAATGTCAATGTTTCATTGCTGCCTATAGAAATATCTGTATCGGGGGCATAAGATTTAACAAGATAAGATAAACCCCAGAATGCAGCAAGAAAGATAAAGGTAAATAAATATAGATAACCGAAATTTATTTTTTTCTTTCTTCTGCGTTTTGCAGACTTCGTCTGCAGATTTTTTTGATCTTTATCCATTAAATAACTCCTCTGACTTTTGAAGAGGCATTGTCAATATCCTCAACTTCTTTCTTATAAGTATTAAGAAGTTCCATTGTAAATTTTTTAATATCTTTAATGCCGATATCTTTTGATAAATCCGCAGCACTAACAGGTGCGCCTGCTGCATCTATATTTAGTCCGAAATGTAATAAAGTTGATGTTATTGACTTTGTTGCAATTGATACAGATAATTTTCTGTCGTTAACATATAAGTCATCACCGTTTCTTCTTATTTTAACTGAGGGATAATTCTTTTCAATTAACTCTTTGGTTATAGTAACCAGCAATCTTTGTTTATATACCGTTTCAATTAATGAGGAATTAAAGTTTTCTTCAATAATACTTAGCATATTTTTGCTGTATATCGGCTCATTATTTATAACATCCTCTATATCAACCATATGATTAAGATTTACTTCACATTCTCCGGTAAAAGCAACTATTGCATTACCCATTATATTGAAGTTTTTATAAATCCAATGCGGGGAAAGCTGTTCTCCCGTATATTTTATTTGTTTATCTGTAAATAATATTTCCATATAAATCTCCGGCTAAAATAATTTGTTTATTATATCATATTTCCCGTTAAGCTCCAGAGCCTGCTTTAATCTTACACATGACTCGCATTGTCCGCAATGTTTACTAAAGTTTTTATAGCAGCTGTGAATAAGATTAAAAGGAAAATCTAATTCTATTCCTCTTTTTACAATCTCCTCTTTGTTCATATTAATAAAAGGAGCAATTAGCTCAATGTCTTTATTGACAGAATTTTTAAAAGAATTATTTATTGCATTTACGAATGCGTAAGTATTATCCTTAAACGTAGCTCCTTCTTCTGTGTTTGCACCTATAATTATTTTATTGTAATTTAGTGCTTCAGCATAGCAAGCTGCTATATTAACAAATAATCCGTTTCTATTCGGTACCCAAACGGATTTTGCCGTTTCTTTTGTCAATTTGGTATTTTCTAAATCTTCATCGGTAAGCAGAGGAATATTTTCGCATTTATTTAAAGATGAATTTGATATATTTTTTAACCAGTCTAAATCAATAATTAAATGTTTTATTTTATAAAATTCAGATAATGATTTTGAAGCAGTATATTCCGATTTAAATGACACTTGTCCGTAGTTAAAAGTCAAAGCCAGAATTCTTTCATGTTCTTCTCTGATTACAGCAAGACTTACAGATGAGTCTAAACCGCCCGATAAAAGAATAATTGCGCTATTCATCTCCGTTATGTACCTCGTCAGAAGCTTCCTGCTTTATATCATCAAGTAATTTTAAAGCCTCATTTTTTGCAATGGCGGAAGAATTATCGTCATTAATGATTTGTTCCAATATTTCTTCATCCAGAATATTGTATAGGGCAATTACGGCATTTTGTACTACTTCTTTGTTAGGGTCATTCAGCATTCCTTTTATAAGACCTATTGCTCTTTCATCATCCGAATTCATTAATACCTCAATTGCATTTATTCGTATTTGCGGAGATTCATCTTGCAACGATTTTACAAGTGCATTAAATACCCTTTCTCCTTTGAAGTTAAGTTTATTTAATGCTTCTAAGGCTCTTTCTTTTAAGAAAGTAAATTTATCAAGAAATCCCTTTTTACTTTCTAAAATCGAAACGAGAGAATCTACTGCTTTTTCATCCCCAATCATACCGAGAGCAGATACTGCGGATTCTTTAACATATACGGATGACTCTGTTTCGTCTTCTACAATATTCATTAAAGGCAATACTGCATATCTGTCGCCTATTTTTCCGAGAGCCTCCGCACATGACAATTTAACTTTATAATTCTCGTCTTTACTGTTTAAACAGTATAAAAGAGGATATACCGCCTGGGAATCTTTTGTATTTGCCAGAACTTTTGTTATATTAACCCTGATTCTTGTCAGATTATCAATATCTTGAATTCTTGCAGCCAGTTTACTTTTCATGAGTAATGTATCAATTAATAAGGGACGGCTTGATTTATCTTTAAATTTATCTATTTTTTGCAGTAAAAACATTAAAACTTCATAATTGTCAGAATTTTCAAAAAAGTAATTATATATTAAAACTAAATGTTCATTCGGAAACCTGGAACAAAGCGCCGAAATTCTATCTATGGTCTCTTTTGCATTTTGAGAGTTAATTATATTACACTCTTGTGCTAATTTTTCAAAAGGCAGATTTATGTTTTCTTCCATAGCTCCACATGTATTAGTACACATATATAGGATATATAAAAAATAAACTCTTATCAAGCGTTTACGCTAAAATTATCAATCTCTGATAAAAAATCCAAATTTTTTTCATCTATTGTTTTTTGTAAGATTTCTTTAATATTTTGAGAGAATTTCATATTATCTAATTTTTCAGGAAGAATAAGATCTCCGGTAGTTTTTGTATTTATGAAACCTTTATTTAGTTCAAGAAACTCGGAGTATATAGACAAAATTAGTTTCCATTGCTGCGGAATTTGATATTTTTTCCCCGTGTAGTATAAAATATCTCTTTCATAAGAATCAAAATAATTTTCAATAAAGTTAATTTGTGCCGTATAATCATAGTTTTCTTTTTGTTCTTCTGTCATATTGAGAAATATATTTCCCGTTATTTCTTTTGGAGAACCGGCATTTTCTTTTTTTATGTAATATGCCCACAGCAGACATCCCAGATAGAAATTAATATTATTTTTTATATATTTTTCTATTTTTTGAACGTACAGTTTAAATCTCGCTCTTTTTTGGTGTATTGTTGATAAAGACATTAATTGAGAATATACGTTATTTACATATTCATTAAGATCTATAATTAATTCTCCGAGCCCGGGATCAAATTTTACGGTATCTGTCATTATACTTTTCTAACCTCTATATTCTGCAGTGAAAGTTCTTTTTTTAAGTTTTTTACGGGAAGGGTATTAAAATGGAAAATCGATGCAGCAAGAGCAGCATCTGCGTGTGCCTTTTTAAATACGTCGGTAAAATGGCTTGCATCAGCTCCGGCACCGCCTGAAGCTATAACAGGGATATTTACGGTTGAAGTGACAAGTTCTGTCATGTCCAAATCAAAACCGTTCTGAGTACCGTCAGCATCCATTGATGTAAGAAGAATTTCACCGGCTCCTCTTGATTGAATATTTTTAACCCAATCGGATAACTTAATTCCTGAATTTATTTTACCCGCATTTGTGTGTACATAAAAGTCATTTCCGATTCTTTTGGCATCAACTGCAATTACAATACACTGTGAGCCGAAATATTGAGCAGCGATATTAATTAAATCAGGTTTTCTGACAGCAGCGGAATTGATAGCAATTTTATCTGCACCGGCTGCTAATAACAGCCTTATATCTTCAATCGAATTTATTCCGCCTCCTACAGTAAACGGAATAAATACCTGCTGTGCTACTTTTTTTACCATTTCAACAGTAGTTTTACGTTTTTCATTTGTTGCCGTTATATCAAGAAAGACAAGTTCATCCGCACCGTCATCCGAGTATTTTTTTGCAAGTTCTACCGGATCTCCCGCATAACGCAAATTTTCAAAATTAATTCCTTTAACCGTCCGGCCGTTTTTAACGTCTAAACAGGGTATAATTCTTTTTGCAAGCATTTTAAAACTGTCTCAAAAATCTTATATCATTGTTAAAGAATAATCTTATGTCATTAATTGCATATTTGAGCATGGTAAGTCTTTCCACTCCCATACCGAATGCAAAACCCGAATATATTTCAGGATCAATTCCTACATTTTTTAGTACATTTACATGAACCATCCCAGAGCCTAAAATTTCCAGCCAGCCGGTACCCGAACATGTTCTGCAGCCCTTGCCGCCGCACATTATACATTGCACGTCAACCTCCGCACTGGGCTCCGTAAACGGGAAGTAACTTGCTCTGAATCTTGTCGGGCGTGAGGCTCCAAAATAAAGGCGTATAAATTCATTTAAAATACCTTTTAAATCGCCGAAAGTAATATCTTTATCTACTAAAAGTCCTTCAATTTGATGAAAAAGATTATTTTTTCTTGCACTCACGGATTCACATCTGTATACTCTTCCCGGTGAAATAACTCTGACGGGGGGAGTTTGAGAAAGCATTTGTCTTATTTGCGAACAGGAAGTGTGACTGCGTAAAATTACATTAGGTGCTACTTTTGTGTAAAAAGTATCTTGCATATCTTTTGCAGGATGTTCTTTAGGAAAATTTAACATGTCAAAATTATAGTATTCGGTTTCTACTTCAGGGCTGTTTTCAGGTTTTACGACAGAAAAGCCCATACCCTGAAATATCTCGATTATTTCATTTACTGTTTGTGTTAACGGATGTATTTTTCCCTGAGGTCTGAAGTCCGACGGCAGTGTAATATCGATTTTTTCTTCTTCTAATTTTTTGTTCAATTCAATTTTATAAAGATCTTTACTTCTGCTCTCTAAAAGTGTTTCAAGCTGATTAGAAACATTATTTGCAAATGCACCTATCGTTCTTTTTTCTTCATCTGATAAGTCTTTTAAGTTCTTTTTTATTAAATTTAGTTCGCCTTTCCTGCTTAAATATTTGAGTCTGACGTCATCAAGTTCAATAACGGATTTTGCGTTTTTTATGTCTTCTGATGCATTTCTTAAAATAAGTTCTAATTTATCTTTCATATAAGCCTCATATAGTATTTTATATAAAAATTATAGGACAAAGAAAAGAGTATGTCATTTAAATTTTAAAAACCCGTACATATGTTGATTTATGCTATAATCTTATACAAGAGGGAATAAGAAATGTTATCTAAAAAAGTAATTTTCACTTTAATAATTTTATTTTTTATAAACAATATATCATATGCAAATCAGGAAGAAATAAACTTAAGAGAAATGTTTCAGAATAATAAAGCTGTTATTTATTCTGTTAATATGAGAACATTTAATGCAAATGATAAAAACGGTAACGGTATAATAGAATTTTCACTCGGAGAAAATTCGGGTTCTTTTATAAATGCCATAGAACGGCTTGATGAGTTAAAAGAACTCGGTGTTAATACGATTCACATGCTTCCGATAACTCCCGTCGGGAAAATTAAAGCGTTAGGTACTGCAGGTTCTTTATATGCCATGGCAGATTTTTCTTCTTTAAATATGCAGCTTGCAGATATACATAGCGAGTTGTCTTTGAAAGATCAGGCTAAAAAATTTATAGATGAATGTCATAAGAAAAATATAAAAGTTATTGTTGACTTGCCAAGCTGCGGTGCATATGATTTGTATATTAACAGACCGGATTTGTTTGTTTTGGGAGATGACGGTTTACCTTTTATCCCCGCAGATTGGGCTGATGTAAGATTATTCAAAGTGCCGGATGATGAGACTTTATTTTCTTCGGATATTTTTATCCTGCATAAAATGTTTGTCAATTACATGATTAGTCTTGGAGTTGACGGAATAAGAGCTGATGTTGCAACAATTAAACCTTATGTTTTTTGGAAAGAACTAATTGAATATGCAAGAAGCAAAAAGGATGGTTTTTTGTTTCTTGCTGAAGCATCTGAAAGCTGGACCCAGCCTGCTTCTGACAAAGCTTATTTTACGGACTATAAGAAACTTTTGGAAGCAGGATTTGACGGTTATTACGGAAACTATTTTGAACTTAAAAACTGGAAAACAATGGAAGAACTGGAAAACGCCGTTAAAGATAAACAGAAGCTGTTTAAAAAATATAAAGATAAAAAATCGGTAATAGGCAGTTTTGAAACTCATGATGAAGTAAGCCCTTTAATAGTGGGCGGTGAAAATTTCTCTAAAATAATTATTTGGTTAAATGCTACTTTGCCTCTAAATCCATACTATGTAGACGGTTTTCTTCAGGCTGATGATTATATATATAATTATTCAAATAAAAAAGCCTCTGAAACATATACCGATGACGAATATTATTATGTTCATCAGGGACAAATAGATATATTTAATTTCTCAAGACGCCCCGGTTCTGATACGTCTATTTTACTGAATGAACAAAAAATTGCTATTAGTCTGAGAAATAAGTATATTGATCAAATAACAAAGGGTAATTTCATTGCTCTTCCTTCAAATAATGACAAAATATTTGCATATCAGAGAATATTTAATAAAAAATCCGTTGTTGTTATTATTAATCGAAATCTTGTAAATACCGAAGAAGTTAAAGTAAAAATAAAAAATTTAAAGAAAAAATCAATTATTACTTATATAAAGGATACGGAAGACAAAAAACTGGAAAAATCAACGCTTACGGCAAAATTAAAACCTGCAGGGATAATTGTTTTTACAATAGAATAGTATAAAAAATATATCGTATAAAAGAATTTCTGAAAAAATTTTTGTTAAAACTATTGCCAAAACTTGAAATATAAGTATAATAGTCTTTGTAATATAAGAGGAGGTTCTCATGAACAAAGAAGAATTAGTAAAAGAAGTTGCAAAAAAGGCAAAAGTTTCACAAAAAGCTGCAGCAGATGTTTTAAGTGCAACAATTGATACCGTACAAAAAACAGTTGCTAAAGGTAAAAAGGTTACATTAGTTGGTTTTGGTACTTTTGAAGCTCGTAAAAGAAAAGCCAGAACCGGTCGCAATCCGCAAACAGGTGCTGCAATTAAAATTGCTGCAAAAACTGTTCCGGCATTCTCAGCAGGTAAAAAATTCAAAGATGCTGTAAAATAGTCGGATATTTTATATTTAAAAACCGGATTGTTAGCAATCCGGTTTTTTATTTCTTTTTTCAATTTAACGTTCTTTTGCAGCACGGGCATGCGGTTGCGGTAACTCTAACTTTTGTATTGCAATAAGGACAGATTTTATATACTTCTCCCATTTGCGGTGTATAGTTTTCTTCGGCTTCCGAAACTTTGGACTTTATATTTCCGTATATTATACCTGAATAATAAATTATTACTAATAATATTATTATTCCGAGAATCAGCCACCATAATTCTTTAAGGAGAAAAAGAATTAAAAGAAAAATTAAAAAAGAAGTAAGACAACCTGATAATTCAATTCTATACATTTATTTTACCTCCTTTTGGAATAGTAATTGAAGGCGGCTGTATATATAAAGGTTTTATTTTCGCCCAGTGAAAATCATCTTTTTCTTTTTTCAATTTATCCAAAACTATTCCTGACAAATATAATCCCAATTTTTCATCGTTATCTTCATATTTATTTGTTTGTATGCCAAACTCCGAAAGATAATTATATATTGAAAAATCCGTAATTATGCAGGTGTTATTCGTAATATGGTTTTGTATTTCATTTTTGTCCAGTAATGACGGTGAAATTATTATTTCATTTCCGCTGTATTTTGCAAAATATACTTTATTTTTTCTTGCATCTGTAATTACGATAGTTTCTTGATTTGATGAATTAATGCAAGCGAGTATTTGTAGTGAAGGGATCCCTATAAGTTTTAAATCAGCCTGCTGTGCCAGTACTCTTGCGATTGTAATACCTGCTCTAATCCCTGTAAAACTTCCCGGGCCTATATTTATTCCTATTGCGTCTAAATTTTTAATAAAAAGATTATTTTTCACGAGTATATCTTTAATTGCAGATATTAAAAATGCACTGTGGTAGTTTTTATCATTACTTTCTATTATTTTATTTGCAATTATATTATCTTCATCTCTTAAAACAGCATAAGATTTATTAAAGCATGTATCAAGTGCAAGTATTCTCATTATTTTAACCTTTTTAATATATTTTTGCTTTTTTCTCCTGAGGAGGATAAAATAAATTCCCGTTCGGTATCAGAGATATAATTTATATCTATATTAATTCTGTCAAACGGCAGAGTATCTTGCGAGAATTCTGCCCATTCAACAAATGTTGCAATTTTACCTTCGGAATATTCTTCAAGCTCATTTATTATTGTTTTTATGCCTTCTTTTTCCAGTCTGTATAAATCAAAGTGATATACGGGTAGTTTCCCGCTTTTATATTCATTTAAAATAACAAAGCTGGGGCTTGTAACTTTTTCTTTAATATTGAGATATTTACAAACCAATTTTGTAAATGTTGTTTTTCCGGAACCAACGTTTCCGACAAGACTTATAAATGCACCTTTGTCGAAAATTTCATCTGCAAGTTTTTTTGCCAGTTTTTCCGTATCATTTATATCTTTGCAAATAAATTTCATCTGAATCATCAGAATATGTCTCCGACTCCGAATGAGAATGCACCTCGTCTGTTGCCTTCTCCTACGTTTGTGAACGGAATACCATAGTCGATTGACAAAGGTCCTACACCCGGAATAAATAATTTAACTCCTATACCGCCGGCAATACCGTATTCGGGTCTGTTATACAATTGATTTGTAATTGAACCGTTGAATAATTGTCCAGCGTCAATAAATACAGAGAATTTAATATTATCCAAAAATCTTGCTTTTTCTATTCTGTCAAGGAAGAAAAACGGAGTTGTCAATTCAGCGCTTGCCATCATAAATCCTTCACCGGTACCTATAGTACTCATTCTGTAGCCTCTAACAGTATAAGGACCTCCTAAACTGTATGCCATAACTTCGGGCATATCGCCGTGAATTTTGCCGGCGGCTCTTGCCATTAAAGAGAATGAAGACTTTTTCATAACGGGGAAATAACGTTTGATACCTGCTGATAATGTTCCGTGCGTAAAGTTAAAGTCGGAAATATTAACATTTTCATTAAATCTTAAAGTTGCAAGTACACCGTTTCTGGGATTTAATACATTATCTCTAGTATCATATACAAGGCTGGGCCCCAGAGTTATATATGTACCTCCCTGTAATTGCTTTGAACGCTCGGAAATAGGTATATTATGCTGTTCATATAACTGTGAAATTTTGTTGAAGTCACCCTCTTTAACCTTTATGTATTCTCCGCCCAGTTTGATAGAACCCAATAGATTTTTGTAGGTTTTAAATGGTCTTGATAATACAACCTCTGCACCGTATCTCTGTTCAATAGCCAACGGTACCTGATAGCTTCCGAAGTCACGACCGAAAGCTTTTACTAATAGTGAATTATCGGTGCCTCTTAATCTTGGTTCAAAGAAACTTACTTCGGCCTGTAAGTTTGCATGGTCTATAGTTGAGCTGTCAGACATAATTACACCGGTACCTGCCATAAAATTGATACCTACACGCTGTCCGTTTCCGAGAAAGTTATTCTCAATAAAACCGGCTTGTCCGAATAAACCGGTAGCTGTATCAAGACCGCCTCCCAGTGAAATTGTACCTGTTCTTTGTTCTTCAAGTATTATTGTAACGTCATATAGATTAGGATTATCAGCACATCTTTCTATTGAACGGTTAACATCTTTAAATGCTTGCGTTGAATAAAGCCGCATTAAGTCTTCCTTCAGTGTATTTTCATTATATACACTGCCGGGGGTTGATAATATATTACGTTCAATTACAAAATCTTTTGTTTTTTTGTTTCCTTCAAATGCAATAGAATTAATTATTCCTTCTTCCATTTCTATATTAACGCATCCGTCAGGATCATCCGCTACATTTGAAACCCTTGCCAGAACGTAGCCTTTTGAAGCATATAAATCCTCTATATTTGAAACTGCATCGCCGAGAGTTTTCAGGTTTTGAGGCTGTCCTTCAAGCGGATTTAAAATAGTTAATATTTCTCCCGTAGAAACAACGGTATTTCCTGAAATTACAAAACTTGTTACTGGTATGTTTTCTTCAAGATATATCCTTAAAGTTAATGAGTCAGGATCGGTTGGAATCGGAATTGCTTTCATTTTTTCAGAGAAATAACCTGTTTTATATATAGCTTTAAGATTTTGCTGCACGAGTTCTTTACTATATATGTCACCGATTTGCATATTCATAACTTTTACGATGTCGGAATCATTTATTAAGTGATTTCCTTCAAATTCTATTTTAGTAATCTTGGAACTGTCAGATATATCTGACGTAATATCGTCATCCGCAGCCAAAGCAGCTGTATGGAATTGGAAAAATACCATACAAAAAAATAAGACTCCCGTGTATAACTGTTTATATATACTTTTCATTATCTCTTCCAAGACTGGCTCATTTAAAATTATATCATATATAAAAAAAATTATTAGTACGTATAAGAAAGTATAAACATATTATAAAAAACCTATTTTTAGTACAAAAAGAGGAAACGTATGTTTCCTCTTTTTGTATATAAAATTAAAAGAATAAATATTAACCGACGCCGTTGA
>CAZNEN010000007.1:36348-79142 GCA_964572355.1 uncultured Muribaculaceae bacterium | reverse complement strand
AGGCATCAAATAAAGCAGGGATTGCTAATTTTGTATTTTCATTTTATGGTTTTCCTTCTGAAACATATAAAGAAGCTTCGGATACTTTGAATTTTTTTATTAAAAACCATAAATACATACAAGTTCCGAGATTGGGTTATTACTGGCTGTTGTCTTCATCAACAATGATGAACAATCCCGAAAAATTTAACATTGCTATTTCTGATGAATTTGAAACTTTTTCGTGCGTACGAAACTATATAGCACAAGAAGGAATGCAAGATTATGAAAAAGCTGAAATCAGAAAAAAATATAATGATATTTTATTTAAATACTATTTTGATAAAATTTTTATTCATTTACCTTATTGTGAACAAGAACATATACTTTTATACAATTCCAGATATTTTCTAAAAATGCTAAATAAATTTAAAGTGGATAAAATTTTAATAAGAAAATCAAATATCAGCAAAAATACTAGATAATGCGGTTTGGCTCGGTAAATTTTGATACATTTTATTTATTATTTTGTTTTTTATATTGTTTAATTCTTCATCATTTTCATTTTTATCTTTTAAATTAGTGTTGTAATTTATTATTATATTTTTTATTACATTAAAAGATAAATATTTAATAAAAGTTTTAAATCTGTTAATATCTTCTTCACTAAAATTTTTGTATAAAATTTCAAATATTTTTTCTTCCGTTATATTTTCTGATTTCATATTAAAGAATTCATTTGTTAAAATAATATTAGACATAAACTCTTTTTTATATACTTCATAACTTTTTTTATTAAGAATTATACAATCAGAATATTTTTTTATATTTTTGTAATCTTTCAAAAGTATAGAACATAAAAGCAACAAATATTCATTGGGGAATTTAGAAGATGTATTATATTCTCTATAAAATATGGGAGGACCTTGAGAAGCGATTGCTTTAAATAAGAATTCAACAGAATTTTTATTCTCCGGCATTCCGTCTTTTATCCAGTTTTGCAGTTCCGATTTATATTTTATTCTTTGATCTTTATTGTCTATTATAAAAGTCATCTTAGGTATTACAATCATAACAGAAGGAAAACCAAGAAAAGAAATATCCCGTATATAGATTTCATCGGTGTATTGTTTTATGTTAGTAAGAAGAAATTTTAATAAGCTTTTATTATCAATATTTTTATCCGTTTTTATCCAAGCTTTTTCAGATAAAGCAAAATCAGGTTTTCTTTTGAAAAATTGCTCTTGTATATAATCGCAATTTTCTATAAAAATATTACATTTTTGAATTTTTTCATTTAAAAAATTAAGATTATTCTCTTTTACCGTCCAATATAATCCGCATTCAGAAACAAAACTTTCGAAAGAAATATGTCTGTGGTCGGCAGTAATATCTTGACCTTGCGCGAACTCTGTTAGGCATCTTTCAACAGCAATAGCAAAACTCGGATGAGCACCAAATTTAATTGATATAGTGTCTGATTTTTTATCATATATAACAGTACTAACAACAGGCAAATTTCTCCCGAGTGAAGCATCTTTTACAGATACACAATACCCGTTTTCTTCAAACACTTTAATCATACCTGATATTTTTTCATATTTCATATATTTTTCATATGGAATGTCTGGCATAGACAAATTTTCATTTATAACTTTTGTCTGGACAAAGCGTTCACAAATTTCAGATAAACCTTGAACTAAAGCTTCTTCAATTGTATTACCTGCAGAAAGACCCGTAGACCCCAGAACAAATGATAAAATATATACCGGCAAATCAATTATACTATTATTTTTATAGTCATAAAAGGGGACTAAAATTACTTTATTATTTTCCAGATATTCTTTATCAAAAATACTGTTTGCCAACAAGTTTATTTGATTCAGCAAATTTTTGTTTCTTATAAATTCGTTAATAATATTATTTTCAAGATTCTTAATATCAATTATTTTTTCGTCAGGAGAATAAATAAATTTATCGTTGTTAAACAGCAGTAAAAACTGAGATTGTAATCTTTCCATAAATTCTGCATATGCACTTGCTTTTGCATTAATTAAAGAAGATCCTTTTCCGTTTGTACAATATTGGTTGTGTCCTTGTATACAAATTTTAAGAGAGTAGGGATTATACTTATTCTCCTTTTCGTATTTGATAATTTTTTCATTCAGCTTTATATTAATATTATCTAATATATTTTTTATACATTTAATAGTTTCTTCGGGCTGAGCTTCTTTTAAAAGATTATAATTCATATAAATTTCCTAACCGCATATATTTTAGCATATTCCAATTAAATATTAAACACGGGATTTCATCTTCTGATTAATTTCAGTAATATAAACAATGAAAAAACATCATAAAATATGATTTTGTTTCATGATATAATGCATAGTATGGACAATCAAAGAAAATTCTTACTTCTTTTCCCTCCTTTATGGACAATTGCGGGACCTCATCTTGCGCTGCCGACTTTAGTATCTCAATTAAAAAGTAACGGGTTTAGCGCAAAAGCTGCAGATTTAAACATTGATTTTATAAATCATGTTTTGACTGAAGATTATATAAATAAAAGTCTGAAAACAATAAAAAAACAATATTTTTTTTTGGAACAGAACAAAAGTTCTTTTTTAAATAAAAATGATTCCGAAGAAAATATAATATTAAATTATAAATATAGTAAACTAAAACAAGCCTTAGAGAATTTTTCATACATTGATAAACTTTCGTTATATGCGGAAAAAATACATAAAACATTTAGAAATCCCGAGTATTTTTACAATTATAAAAACCTGATTAAAGCACAATATTTTTTAAGAAAAATAATAAATATATGCTCTCTGGTGTATCTGCCTGCTTTTATTGATTCTGATTTTAATTACAGAAATAAATTTATGATGTTGAATTATACTGATATAAAACAGGCTGTATTTGATGAGCTTCATAATATGTTTTTGGATTTTTACAAAACAAAACTGGAACATATAAAAGAACAAAATTATTCATATATAGGTATTTCAATAGGTTCTTTTTCTCAATTAATCGGGGGTTTAACGCTTGCAAATTTATTAAAAACACATACAAAAGCTCATATTAATATTGGCGGTATTTTTTTCTATGAAGTAACGGAAAGTTTGAAAAAAAATCCTGAGTTTTTTGATTTATTTGCGGATAGTGTATCGTACGGAGAAGGAGAGAATTCAATTGTAGAGCTGGCAAAATACATTAATGAAGAAATTCCTATAGAAGAAGTTCATAATCTTATATATAAAAAAAATAATAAAATTATTGTAAATCCATTAGGAAAACAGGTTATTTTATCTCAAATCAGCACCCCTGATTATAGTGACTATGATTTTACAAAATACTTCAGTCCGGAACCAATATTGCCTTTGCAAACAAGCAGAGGATGCTACTGGAATAAATGTACTTTTTGCGATCACTCTTACGGAAAAACCTATACCGTAAAAAGAATTGATGATCTGATAAAAGAGATAAAAGAAAATAAAGAAAAATATAATGCTTCTGCCTTTGATATAATAGATGAATCTATTCATCCTAAATTTCTTGATAAATTTTGTGATGCTTTAATAGAAAATAATTTGAATATAAAATTTAAGATGTGTTCAAGGTTTGAAGAAGAAATAAGCTATGCCTTGCTGAAAAAAGCATATAAGGCCGGTTTAGAACTTGTTTTGTGGGGATTTGAAACAGGTAATGAAAGAATTCATAAACTAATAAATAAAGGAGTTAATTTTAAAAACAGATTAAAAATATTGAAAATGGCAAATAAAGCGGGTATTAATAATTTAGTATTTGCATTTTATGATTTTCCCACCGAAACATTTAAAGAAGCTATGGATACATTAGAGTTCTTTGTCAGAAATCATAAATATATTCAAACGCTGAAATTTGGACGTTATTGTCTTCTTTCTTTATCTTCCATGTCTAAAGAACCTGATAAATTTAAAATTGTTGTTTCAGACAAATATGAGGATTTTTCTTTTGTCAGAAATTATTCGGTTGAAGAAGGTATGACCGAAAACGAGAAAGCTGATATTCAAAACCGATTTCATGATATTCTGTTAAAATACTACAAAAATAAGATTTTTATTCATTTACCATTTTTTGAACAAGAACATCTTTTATTATATAATAATAAATATAATCTTAAAAATTTAAAGAAAATAAGACTTAAAAAAGAAAAAACTAAATTTTTCTGTTTCCCATTTTTTATTTCGTAAAACAAAGTTTATTAAATAATAAATATCTGAATAAATTTTTATACAAAATGAACCGCAGAGCTAATTTTTGGTGTATATAGATTGTATCCCATGCAGCAAAGCCGGAAGAAACAAGGCGAAAATCAAGTAAAAATTAAGCACAAAGAAGTTTCAAGACAAATTCCGCTTTATTGCAGCACCAAAATAGATTATAAGAATGCTTTTGTGGTACAATTTTTTTGTATATTGTTACAAAAAGAATGGAGTATTAAATGAAAGAACTTTCTTCACTTCAAATCGAAAGATTAAAATATCAGCCAAAACTCCCGTCATCTTTAAGCGGAGGGATTAATAATCTTTCACTTTCCGAAGGAAATAGTACGGAATGTGTTAAAGATGCGGAGCAAATTAAAGAATTATTTAAAAATACTTACGGAAAACCCATAGTTACATTTAAAGCCTCCGGTCAAACGGAGGTATCACCCGCAAGAAACATAGGTGTTATTTTATCAGGCGGTCAGGCACCGGGAGGACATAATGTAATAGCAGGTTTATATGATGCACTTAAACAGGCTAATCCTCAAAGTAAATTATACGGATTTTTGGGCGGTCCGTCAGGCATTATTGACGGTCAATACATAGAATTTACTGATGAAAAAATTAACGCCTACAGAAATACCGGCGGTTTTGATATTATTGGCAGCGGCAGAACAAAACTGGAAACGGAAGAACAATTCCAAAAATCTCTGCAGGTATGTAAAAAATTAGGAATTACCGGTGTCGTAATTATTGGCGGAGATGACTCTAATACAAATGCGGCTATGCTTGCAGAATGGTTTGTTAAGAATAATGCCGGTATCCAGGTTATAGGCTGCCCTAAAACAATAGACGGCGACCTTAAAAATGAACAGATTGAAATATCATTCGGTTTTGATACCGCAACAAAAACTTATGCTGAATTAATAGGTAACATTCAAAGAGATGCAAATTCAGCAAAAAAATACTGGCATTTCATTAAATTAATGGGAAGAAGCGCTACTCACGTAGGGCTTGAGGTTGCTCTTCAAACACAGCCGAATATTACCTTAATTTCGGAAGAAGTTGAAGAAAAAAATATGTCTTTAAAACAAATAGTTGATTATATGGCAGATATTATTGCAAAACGTGCAAACTCAGGCAAAAACTTTGGCGTTGCTTTAATTCCTGAAGGGTTAATTGAATTTATTCCCGAGATGAAATCAATGATTGCCAATCTTAATGATATTATGTCGTCGCTTGAACAGGATGCATCGTACAATAAATTAACCGTTCCTGCCGACAGATTCAACTTTATTGAAAGCAGACTTGAAAAAGAAAATGCAGCAGTATTTGAATCACTGCCTGTTTTAATAAAAGCTCAATTGCTTATGGATAGAGATCCGCATGGTAATGTTCAGGTATCAAAAATCGAAACAGAAAAACTTCTTATAGAAATGATTAAAATTAAATTAGATGAAATGAAGGCAGAAGGAGAATATATGGGCAAATTCTCCGATCAGTGCCATTTCTTCGGATATGAAGGAAGATGTGCATTCCCTTCAAACTTTGATGCTGATTATTGCTATTCATTGGGCTATAATGCATTTGCTTTAATGAAATTTGGTTTAACAGGTTATTTATCATCCATTAAAAATCTCTCGGCTTCTGCAGATAAGTGGATTGCCGGAGGTGTACCGTTAACAATGATGATGAATATGGAAAAACGCCACGGACAGTTTAAACCGGTTATTAAAAAAGCTCTGGTTGAACTTAACGGACCTGTTTTCAAAGTTCTTGAAGAAAACAGAGAAAAATGGGCTATGGAAGATAAATATCTGTTCCCGGGTTCAATTCAATATTTCGGACCATCAACCGTATGCGATATTACAACGGAAACTTTAAGACTTGAAAACGAATCAAAATTAACTATGGTATAGTGAAAATGCTAAGAAAGCGGGGAATTTAAATTCCCCGCTTTTTACTAAAAATTTAACTGTTTTACTTAAAAAAATTACTGTCTGCCCTAATCGTATTATTCTTTCCGTCAATTGCAAAAAGAATTCTATCCTTACCAATTGTATTGGGACCTTTGAAATTATTTATGTCTACTTCTATAATACAATCAGATTTACCCAAATATTCCGTATTAATATATCTGCAATTATTTTCAAACTTAATTATAGAAACCAATATTCCGTCAAATCTTATAAATGTGGGATTATCCATAAAATCATAAAGTTTATATTTTCTTGCCTGTTCTGATGAAAATTCGGAAGTTTCCATACCTTCCGATTTAAAATTATAAATACTTTTTGCAGGATATCTGTATATAAATGTTCGTGCAAGTTCTTCCGGGTTTTTATAGGCTTTACTGTCGTTTATACTTAATTCAAGAATCATGGTATCGTTCAACTGCGCCAATACTTTTCTATATGCCGAACTATGTTTTTTTGAAGAATTTATAAAACCTAATGTCTGATTGTAAATAATAATACATGAAATTATACATATTAAGATTATAAACAGATTCTTTTGTTTATTATCCACAGGTGCTTTTTGGGACGGAGAAGTTAAATAAACCGGCATATTACCAAGTTGTAAAGAAGCATGAACAATAAGAAATATTGCAATCAAAAAAATAAAGATATATATTATTACGGTCATTACCAGTGAGATATCCGGCATATTAAACCCCTAATACCGGCAAGTTTTCATAACTGCCGATTTGTTTATATGCAAAGTCTGCAGCATCCGTTGTAATCTTCTGTGCCAGAAAAGCCCCTAATATGGCTTCTAATTGCGCAACAGGCAGCATGTTTACAGGTAGTTCTCTCATATCATATTTAATTCTTAAAGTATCTTGAAGTGATTTACAGTCTATAGGTGTTCTTTCTTTATAGGCATAGCAGTTCCCTATAACTTTTTTCATGTTATCTACATCAAACCTGTAAATATCAATTCCTTTTTCATTAAGTTCTTTGAAATATTCACTTCCCCGGGAAGAAAATCTGTTTGTCCAACCATCCTTATTCAGCATTTTTTTGCCTAAATTTACGGGTTGATATGTTCTAGAATTATATTTCCATTTACTGCTTATCATTATTTCGTTTTCGGGGACAGAAACAAGTATAACGGCATTTTGTTTTCCCGGGAAATTGTCAAGAAAATATTTTATATCATTCATTGAAAAAAGCTTATCCAGATGTATTACATTAAGACTTCTGTCAAGAACCGCAGCCGCCGATTCTATTGTACTTAAACCGCCCAGAGAAATTCCTATAAATGAAACTTTTGAATTTTTATCTCTAATAATATTCATAAATTGATTTCTGCAATTTTATGCTACTATTATATTGCAGGTAAAGATTATAAGCAAACTTGTAAAACTCGGAGATTTTAGCATGTTTACGGCAGATAAAAATGAACTTATATCAGAACTTGATAATCTTTTAAAACCGTCGGTGCTGGTGATAGGCGATATGGCAATTGATGAAATGGTATACGGAAATACCGACCGTATGAGCAGAGAGGCTCCTGTATTAATATTGCGCCATTATAATACAAAAATTATACTCGGTGCTGCCTCTAATGCGGCAAATAATATTGCCTCTTTAAACGGAGGGAAAGTAAGCGTTATAGGTACATACGGCGATGACTATTATGCTCCTATTTTAATAGATACTTTTAAAAAATCAGGTATTAATACAGAATACATGGTTAAAGATAAATCACGGGCAACTACGGTAAAAACAAGAATTTCAGGTTCCTGTTCACAGTCTGTTACACAGCAAATCGTCAGAATTGACAGAGAAACAATTGAACCTTTATCTGAAAAAACCGAAAAAAAAATAATCGAAAAAATGGAAAAAGCAATACCAAAACACGATGCAGTTATATTATCTGACTATAATATAGGCTTATTAACCGATAATATAATTAAAAAGGCTTTAGATCTATGCAGAAAATATAATAAAATAATTGTTGTAGACTCGCAAAAAGATCTGGATCGTTTCCAATGCGTTACTTCAATGACACCTAACCAGCCCGACAGCGAGAAATTTGTCGGTTTTTCCATTACGAGTGAAGAAACTCTCAAAAAAGCAGGCGAAGAATTGCTTAAAAGAACAAATGCGCAATCAGCGCTTATAACTCTTGGAGGCGACGGTATGGCTTTATTTGAAAAGAACGGTAATTTTGTTAAAGTCCCGGTATTTAATAAAACTGATGTTTTTGATGTAACCGGGGCAGGTGATACCGTAGTTGCAGCTTTTACACTTGCAATGGCTGCGGGCATGACAAAAAAGAACGCGGCTATTCTCGGCAACCTTGCAGCCAGTATTGTTATAAGATACTTTGGATGTGCTACTACAACCGTTCCTGTTTTAAAATCAACACTTCAAAAAACGGATTTCGGAAATTATACACTTAAAACATAGGAGAGTCTTATTATGCTTAAGAAACTAAAAATCACGGATTATATAATTATTATCGTTGTTATTGTATTAATAGCAGTTGTTTCGTTTGTTTTTATCAAAAAAAATAATTTTTCAAAACTTCCTGTTGAAAAAGAGGTTAAAATACATTTTGATGTTTTCTTCAGAGGAGTTACCATAACTGATAATAAAGTTCCTTTCGGCGTTGGAGAAGATGCTTTTATAACAATAAGAAATGTTCCTTACACAAAACTTAAAATTGTAGCAATAGACGGAAGACAGAGAATGATACTGCTTCCCGCAAACAATGAAAAGGGGTATCTAATAGCAGATGATGTTTCAATGCCAAACCTTTATGATTTACTTGTAAAACTTGAAGATACAGCTAAAAAGACACCTGACGGCTATGTCGCAGGCGGTAATAAAATTAAAATGGGAGTACCTGTTGTAATAGAAGGTATGAAATATAAATATCAGGGAACTATTTCTAACGTTCAGGAAGTTGTAGAAAATAAATAGCACTTATGAATATTTTGGAATCAAAAATATTTGATACGATTAATGTAATACTTAATCGTATTCAGAAAAAAACGGATATTATAAGACAAAACAGCTTTATACTTTTAAATATTGACTATATAATATTGTTTTTTATTATATGTACTTATTTAGCTTCCGCTGTCGCTTCAACAAATTTAACAGGAAGTGTTTCATTTTTTGTTCCGGTTTTTGTTGTTTGTAAAATTTTAATAACAAAAAATGAAAAAATTAAACTTGAACGGTGGAATTTTTATTTATTACTCTATTTGCTAATATGTTTTATTACTAATTTTACTTCGTCTATGCTTCCCCAAAGTTTATACGGGTTTATGAAAACACTGATATATTTTGCGTTTTATTTTGCACTGTGCCAGTTTTTAAACCGAAAATATATAGTAATTTTATTATTTGTAATTGCTTCAATTATAAGTGCGGAAAGCATTATAGGAATATTTCAAAATGTGGCGGGAGTTGAAAATATCTCAACATGGCAGGATACAAGCTATGTCAACCCCGAAGATGTTTTATCCCGCATATACGGAACCTTAAAACCCTATAACCCCAATTTATTCGGCGGTTTTTTAATTGCCGGTGTTTCTTCTCTACTCGGCTTTATTGCCATTAATATTAAAAGAGGAAAAATTATAACTGCTTTAATATCCGTAATTTGTTTTCTTATAAGTGCATTTGCAATATTCTTGACAGGATGCAGAGGAGCATATCTTGCTTTATTTATAATATTTCTGGGAGTAATCTTTGCTTCATTTCAAATTATATTTTTTGATTTAAAATCATCACTGTTTAAGAAACTGTGGAAGATTATTATTTCCGCTTGTGCAGTTTGCTCTGTTTTATTTATGTTTTTAAATCACGGTATTTTTAAAAGACTGATGTCTATTTTTATTTTAAGAGGAGATTCTTCAACATCTTTCAGGTTAAATGTATACCAATCAGCTATCCAAATGTTTCAGGATAACTGGCTTCAGGGAATAGGTGTCGGGAATAAGGTATTCAGAGAAATATACGGACTTTATATGATATCGGGTTTTGATGCATTAAGCTGCTATTGCATATTTCTTGAAATTGCGGTTGAAAGCGGCATTTTTGCATTAATTACCTATTTGTTATTTATTATTTCACTTTTAAAAGAAGGTTATAAAAATTTTATAAACAGTTCCGACTATAATTATAAAATATTATTGTTCGTATCATTTATTTCAATTTTAGCTGTAATGGTTCACGGATTTTTTGATACAATATATTTTAGACCGCAGGTTCAATATATTTTCTGGACTATGGCGGCAATATTGACAGTTCTAGTAAGAGAGAATAAAACGGCGGAATAATGAAAATACACGAATATCAGGCAAAAGAATTATTTAAACGGTATGGAATAGAAGTTCCGTTATCTGTACTTTGTGATAAACGAGAAGATATAGAAAACTGTATAAATAAAATAAAAACTCCATGCGTTATTAAAGCGCAGGTACATTCGGGAGCAAGAGGCAAAGCCGGCGGAGTAAAACTTGCAAAAGACCATATTTCCGCAATTGAAACAGCGCAAAATATTCTGGGAATGAAACTTAAATCTTCACAGGCTGGAGTTAAAAAAGTCAATAAAATTTTAATAGAGCAGGCTGTTGATATTGATAAAGAATTATATTTAAGTCTTACCTTTGACAGGGCAAATGAATGTATTGCTTTAATTACATCAACGGAAGGCGGTATGGATATTGAGGAAATTGCAAAAACAAATCCGGAAAAAATCTATACCGAACTTATTAAAGAAGATTTTAACCCCGAAAAAACAATCGTTAAATTGGGCTTTAATGATAATATTACAGCTCAAATCTCCGATATTGTTAATTCTTTATACAAACTTACACTTGAAAAAGATGCCTCACTTGTTGAAATTAATCCGCTTGTAATAACAAAACAGGAAAAAGTCATTGCAATAGATGCAAAAATTAATTTTGATGATAATGCGCTTTTCAGACATGAAGATATCCTGGCATTAAAAGATGAAACAGAGGAAAATCCGCTAGAACTTGAAGCGCAGAAAAACGGACTTAATTATATAAAGCTGGACGGTACGATAGGCTGCATGGTAAACGGAGCAGGTCTTGCAATGGCAACAATGGATATTATTAAACTTGCGGGAAAAGAGGCAGCTAATTTCCTTGATGTAGGCGGCGGAGCCGGCAGCGAAAAAATAGAAAAAGCATTTAAGCTTTTAATCTCTGATAAAAATTTAGAGGCTGTTTTTATAAATATTTTCGGCGGCATATTAAGATGTGATTTTCTTGCCGAAGGAGTCAAAAATGCGATACATACTTTAAATGTTGCATGTCCAGTTATAGTGAGAATGGAAGGTACCAATAAAGAAAAGGGGGCGGAAATTCTTAATAATTCCGGTCTTAAATTTACGGTTGTAAAAGATTTAAATGAAGCAATAGAGGTAATTAAAAAAATATAATGTCTATTTTTATAAATAAAGATACGAAACTAATAGTCCAGGGAATTACAGGCAAAGAAGGTTCTTTTCATGCTCAAAGCTGTCAGAAATACGGAACAAAACTTTTAGGCGGTGTAACTCCAAAAAAAGGCGGTACACAAATACTCGGCGTTCCCGTATTTAATACGGTAAAAGAAGCGGCAGAGGAAACATCGGCAGACACAAGCATGATATTTGTTCCTGCAAGATTTGCCGCAAACGCTATAATTGAAGCAGCAGAAGCGGGAATAAAATTAATTGTTTGTATTACGGAAGGAATTCCCGTATATGACATGATTAATGCCAAAAAAGCCATAAAATTAAACGGTGCAAGACTTATCGGCCCTAATTGCCCCGGTCTTATTACTCCCGGTGAAGCGAAAGCAGGTATTATGCCCTCTTCCATCCATACAAAAGGCAGAGTAGGTGTAGTATCAAGAAGCGGAACACTCACATATGAAGCAGTTTACCAGTTAACACAACTTGGAATAGGACAGTCAACCTGCATAGGAATCGGAGGCGACCCTATAATAGGCACAAGTTTTATTGATGTACTAAAAGCTTTTCAGGATGATAAACAAACAGAAGCAATATGTATGATAGGTGAAATAGGAGGAAGTGCGGAGGAAGATGCCGCAGAATTTATAAAACAGTATGTAAAAAAACCTGTTGTGAGTTTTATTGCAGGTTTATCCGCTCCCGAAGGTAAAAGAATGGGACATGCCGGTGCAATTATTTCAGGCGGCAAAGGAACAGCTTTAAGCAAAATGGCAGCACTTACTTCTGCCGGAGTAACAGTTTGCCAAAACCCTGCCGATTTAGGGATCACTATTAAACATATATTAGAATAAACAAAATAATTTAGTTTTAAGATTTGCGTATATTTTCATTTTTATATAAAATCTTGTCTGTTGTTAATAATTAAACTAATGGCAAAAACTGATTAACAGCAGAATTGGTTTTATTTTCGTTATTTATTTATATAATTTGCTCTGTCAGTTTCATCCCATATAGTTTGCCGTCTCTGAGAATTTGTTGTTTTATTATCAGAATTTTCCGGCGGCATAGCAGATTGATTCAGATTCTTAACGGATATATCTGCTTCTTCGTTTTTGACGGGCTTTAAAGATTCTTCTGTTTTCTCTGCCATTTGTTGTTTAACTTGAGCTTCTCTGGCCCTGCGTATTATATCTGTAATCGGTAATTCGGCAGCACAGCAGCAATTTGCAGTTAACATACATATTATTAAACAAACTGATATTTTTATCATTTTTCCTCCGTTTGTTTAATTTTTATATAAATAAAATACTTTGTTTATGCTCTATTGTATAATTCCATATCGGTATTTTAAGTTTAATATTTTTCTAAACGCATTATTTATTTTTTCTTCCGGAATATCGCCACTATTAACTTTTTGTTCAATTTTATCTATCAAATAAAGAACGTCTTCAGTCGTATCTCTGAATATAAACATTGTAATTCCGGCATTTATTGCACGGCAACATGCATCCTCACGTGAAAATCCTTTAACTGCATTCATCTCCATATCATCCGTGATTATAATACCGTTAAAGTTTAATTTTTGTACAAGGATGTCAGTAATAATTTTTTCTGATAATGAAGCAGGAATTGCATTATCAAGTGCCGGATATACAACATGAGCCGCCATTATAGCAGAGAGTCCTATTTTTATTGCTTCGTCAAAGGGCAGAATATGCTTTGTCATTAACTCTTCTTTTGAAAGATTAATAACAGGAAGTATTTTATGCGAATCCGAAGTTGAATCGCCGTGTCCGGGAAAATGTTTACCTACAGCGATTATTCCGTATTTCTCATATTCCTTAATAACAATTTTGGAAGCAATTATTACATCCTGTGTATTTGAAGAAAATGCACGTTCTCCTATTACCGGATTATCTTTATTTGTATTCACATCAAGGACAGGTGCAAAGTTCATATTTATTCCGTAGCTTTTAAGCTCCAATGCTATTTGTTTTGTTTGATCCTGCAGATATGAAAGCCCCATATCAAAAGCAAATTTTGCACTCAAATATTTTTTCCCTTTATGAATTTTTTCGGTTCTTTCTACCCTGCCACCTTCCTGATCAATACTTAAAAACATAGGAATTGAAGAATTATTATTTAGTTTTTGAGTTAATTCTTTTATTTGTTTTTCGGATTCAATATTGTGGGAAAAAAATATTACTCCGCCGAGACAATTTTGAATAAGCTGCGTAAAATATTTATTTTTTAAATAATCAGTTCCCGTAAAGCCGGTTATAAATAACTGCGCAATCTTTTGCTTTAATGTTAAATTTTCTATATTCATATATTATCTCTTAATTTTAAAGATTTTAAATTCCGAAGGCTCAAGTTTATCTATTTCAATAGTTTTTATTCCTTGAGCAGAATAATGTTCAACAAAATCTTTTTTATCAGATTCATATATATATTCACAATAAAGTGAATAATCACCCGGAATTTCAATTTTCTTATTTTTAACGGCTTTATTTGTTTTTATTGTATATTCCATAGTACCGTCAACTTTTTGCTTTAATATTTTTTCATTTAAAGGCAGATAATTTGCAGCTATTATTAAACATTCTTTTACTGTTTCCTTTGAAATTATCCAGCTTACAAACCCGTTAGAATTTTGGTTTATTATTTGAGCTTCTCCTTGGGTTGTAAGTTCATTATTCACGGCAAATCTTCTTATTGAGTCAAATTTATTAAAAAATTCTTCATCATTTTCTCTTATTAAAGATACCTCATCC
The DNA here is from genome assembly GCA_964572355.1 of uncultured Muribaculaceae bacterium. GTDB lineage: Bacteria > Cyanobacteriota > Vampirovibrionia > Gastranaerophilales > Gastranaerophilaceae > Avigastranaerophilus. The sequence continues at coordinate 64,684 of CAZNEN010000007.1, read as the reverse complement.
TGTATTGTGGCTTCAATACCGTCTTTGGAAAAAGATTCATCGCCGTCAACATACATAACCGGTCTTTGAGCAAGTTTGCCGCCGGGCAAAAACTTAAACTTAAACCATTTAAACAAAGCTTCATCTTTATCCATCAAGCCTAAATATCTGTTAACGGTTCTAAATTCACCATCTTGATTATTATATGTTTTTAATATGGAAAGAAGTGAACTTTTTATGACAGAAGAATTATAATCCTGCAGTTCGCGGTTATTTGTCATTATCTCGGACGGATTTTTCTCATAATCCGTTTTTGTATCGTTCCCCCAGAGAACATCAAAATCCATACCTTGATGATATTCTTTAAAATATGAATTCCATAATCTATATTCCGCAATGGAAGCAAAATACGGGATTTCCTTCTTTAACATTTCGTTAGTTTTTTTAAGTAAGAATCTGGGCGCTCTATAGCTTATGGGTCTTAAATCTTTCTCGCTCATTTCATCCACAACAAAATCAGTATGAGAAATTCTAAAACCGTCAAAATTATAATCTTTTTGAAGATTAAACAGATAATCCAAATAAAAATTTATTACGGGCAGATTATAATCGCCATTTTCAAGATATACAAAATAAAACGGCGTCTGGCAGTCCGATTCCGCATATCTTGTCACATCAAGACCTTTTGCGTTATAGTGTCTGAAAACAGGATAGCTTCCGCACTCTGACATTTTTTCAAAAACAGGAAGTCCGCTTGAACACCAGGCACCATCCGGCAGTGTCCATAAACCTTCATCAATCAATGCGTTTATAATCTCTCCTCTTTTTGTAATATCATAGTCGCATTTTATCTTTCCCGGTTTAACCTCTTCTATTTTTGAAACAATATCTCTGACCCTTTTCTGGAGTTTTCTTTGTTCTTCTTTTTTTGTCATAAAGTCAGAAAGCTCTTTTCTTTTATTTTCAAGTTCGGATGTAAATCTGTCATAAATAGGTTTGAACTCGGGAGCTAAATCGATAGAGCCGCTTTTTAGCGTTGTTTTATATATATTTCTCACAATAGTAACATCATCTTCATCAAATTCAACCGACAACTTTATTGCAACATAATTAAGTGCTTTTGATATTTCATCAGTAAGAAATTTCACATCAATCCATCTGACAATCTGAGGATGAGCTAAAACTGTTTTTGAGAATCTCCCTGTTTGCGGGAAAACATCATATATAACAGGATGAGAACACAACTGAGCAAGCGAAATAAATAACTGAATCTGGGCTTTTGCATTTATCCCTAAATTTAAAATTTCTTTATCAGCAAGGTTTTCGCTCACTTCTTCCGCGCTTGCGGTAAGATAAGCATTGCCGAAATCTCTCGGATGAAAAGGCACAAGATATATTGTTGTTGGTAATATATTTTTACTTATATTGCCGGAAGGAAGAATTACAATTTGCCTGAGCCAATCAATAAATTTAGCCGGTGAAGGATCTTTTAAACCGTTGCCTAATGCGGCAAGATTTATTAATTTAATTTCGTGCTGTTCTTTTTTAATCCAATCGGAATTAGTAAAGCCTAATCTTTTAACCGGACTTATTTCAGCTGTTTTAAACGTAAATTTATTGTCCTTATATGTGTCATTTATTTCCATCTTTTTTTCAAGACAGAATATTACTTCTGAAGGAGTAAGCTCCTCCAGTGCTTTTATTTGAGAATACGGAAGATATCCGTACTTCTCAATTAAACCTTGAAGTTCATTTTTTCTTCCGGTACTAAGAGGCTCTTTTGAATACAAATCTTTAATTTTCAAATATTGCTGACTAATAATTTCATATTTATCAACTTTTTGGTTTTTAAAAAGAAAATTAAACATAATATTCACCTCTTTTTAATCTTTTAACACTGCTTAAACCCCTGTTTTATAATCATATCCTTATTTTTCGATTAACGCAAGCGGAAAGTATTATAATAACAGAATATAACTTTTACATTTTTTAAAAATAGCTTTTTTAATAAAAAATTTATTACGTTATTCGTTTAAATATTATTTTTGTTATAAAATTGGACTGTAATATAAAACTAGTATGATTGGAGAATATTATGGACGAAATCAGGGTGAGAATTGCTCCGTCGCCAAGCGGTAATCTTCATATAGGAACAGCAAGAACTGCTTTGTTTAATTATTTATTTGCAAAAAAAAATAACGGCAAATTTATTTTAAGAATAGAAGATACGGATGCAGAGCGCACAAGCCAATCGTATATTAATAATATTTTCGACAGTTTAAAGGCATTAGGATTAAATTGGGATGAAGGTCCGGATGTAGGCGGTCCGTACGGTCCTTATACACAGTCAGAGAGGTTTGATATATATCCTAAATATGTTCGGGAATTATTGGATAAGGGATTTGCATATGAATGTTTTTGCACCCCCGAAGAACTTGAAGCAGAAAAAGAAGAAGCTTCAAAGAATAAGAAAGCCTATGTTTATTCTAAAAAATGTGAAAATTTAACAGAAGAACAAAAAGTTAAACTGAGAGCGGAAGGAAGAAAACCTGCAATTCGTTTTTCTGTTGAGAAAGCAAGAAAGGCATTTCATGATTCTCCTATTGTTCATTTTGATGACCTGGTGAAAGGCGACCTTCATCAAGATACAAGCCTGATAGGCGATTTTGTAATTATGAAATCAAACGGTTCACCCACTTATAACTTTGCGGTTGTCATTGATGACATGTTAATGAAAATTTCACATATAATAAGAGGCGAAGACCATATTTCAAATACATTCAAGCAGATTTTAATATATGAAGCTTTAGGTGTCGAAGTTCCTAAATTCGGACATTTGGGCATGATTTTAGCTCCCGACAGAAGTAAATTGTCCAAACGCCACGGCGCAACCGCAGTATCCGAATTTGTTGAAAAAGGATATTTAACTGAAGCTCTGCTTAACTTTGTTGCACTATTAGGCTGGGCGCCTTCTGACGGTGTTGAAATAAAAACTCTGGATGAAATTGCTCAGGATTTTAGAATTAATGAAGTTTCTTCTTCAAATTCAGTTTTTGAGTATGATAAATTAAACTGGATGAACGGGCAATACATAAAGAAAATGGATATAAAAGAATTAACAAAAATATCCAAGCCTTTTCTTGCAAAATATGATTTAACGGAAATTACCGAAGAACAGCTCGAAAAAGTAATTTCCGCAACCAGAGAACCAATAACAATTCTTTCGGATTTAACTTATGATACCGCATATTTCTTCGGTAAAGATATAGAATATGAAGAAGGTGTTAAAGAAGTTAATGTTGACACCGAGCAGGCTCAAAATATTTTGAAGTATTTTTATTCACAACTTGATGAGTATGATTTTGATAATGAAGAGAAGCTCCATGAACAATTGGCGGACTTCAGAACATATTTTAAAGAACAATACGGAATTAAGCCTAAAATTACAATGTGGACCGTAAGAGCAGCTTTAACAGGAAGGACTCACGGAGCAGACATGGGGGTTATACTTGAAGTTTTAGGAAAAAACAGAGTAAAATATCGTATAGAAAATGCAATAAAATAAATTAATATGGAAGATTTTTTGAATTTACCGGAAGTATCATTTATAGTAATTACCCACAATTTCTCAAAATATGCGGGCAATTGTCTTGAAAGTATTAAAAATCAGACATATAAAAATTTTGAAATAATCATTGTTGATGATGCCTCAAAAGATGATACAGCCGTTAAAATTCAGAAATTTATTAATAAAAACCCTCAGCTTAAAATAACATTTATAAAAAATAATGATAATATAGGGCAGCTAGGTAGTTTCATTGAAGGGCTGAAAAGAACAAAAGGTCAATTTGTATGTACTATTGACGGTGATGACGTATTATTTCCCGAATATTGTGCTGTTCACCTGGAGACACATTTAAAAACTTCCGTTGCTCTTACAACATGCCTGCAGGCAGAAATAGATGATAATAATGTTATACATACTTTTTGTTCAATAGACGGTCCGAAAAAACAAGAAAACTTATCCGAGATTGAGAACAAAACCTTTGACGAATTTTTAAATTATAGAAAAGCCAAGAATATAGATATGCAAAACAGCAGTATAAAAATTCTTGATAATGATAAATACAGTTTTGCAACATGGCACTGGGGACCCGCTTCATCAGCCATGATGCGAAAATCGGTTTGTGATTTACTTTTAATGCTTGATAAAAACTGTGTTAAAGAAATTACTGCAGACAAGTTTATATTCTCTTTCTGCCATTTAATAGGCTCAAGTGCCGTTATTTATAAGACTCTTTATGCTTATAGAAGGCATGATTCAAATTATTCGCTTGCAAATCCTGTAATGGGGAATAAAAAATATTTAAAATCAAAAACACAATTAAATTATTTAAAAAATAATAAAAAAATAAGAAGCAGAATGTTTAAGTACATCAAATCAAATGATAAATTTTTCAGAGAAAAATTTAATAAAATAAATATGCTTTTAATATATAAAAGAATAATCTTTTCTTTTGATTCAAGATTTTTTAAAGGACTTGTTAAAGCATTATTCACTTCAAACTAACATAAAATAATGAATAAAGAATATAAGGATTATACCGTTTCAAATTATCTCTTTAAATATATTATATGCCGCAGTCTGTTAGAAGAATGGTAGAAATATTCTTTATTGGCAACAGATTTATAGAAACAGCAAGAAAAGTGCATATTCAGATTAATATAGTTCTTATATCATTGTCTTTCTGATATTGCTTTTAGTTTTTTCTATACTTTTTATTCTTTTTTCTACATCTTTTATCTGGTTTGCAAGAACTTTTCTTTGTTCTTTAATTAATTGATATTGAGTATCCACTTCCTGATATTTTGCTTTATAATCCAATAATTGATTTCTTATATTAACTTGGGCACTGTCAAGTTCATATAAGGCATTATTAAAATTACTGGATTGCTCTGAAACAGCATCTTGTGCAAGATTTGAGCTTGACTGAATTTCCGAGCTGATTTTTGTATTGGAAGGTAATTTTGCGGCAGAACCGGCAGCCGGACTTGAGTTTACTTTTGATACGGGTATTTCATTTATTGTAGGATATTCCGTAGGATCAAAAACCATTCCGTCAGCATATGCCATACCTGATAATGCCAATATTAATAATGCCGTTAATATAAAATTCTTTTTCATATCTTCTCTCCGGTAATTCTTACTTTATTAATATTAAAGCATTCTTTTTAGTAATAGTTCAATCCTATATATAATTGATAATTTTACTTATTGGTTTTAAAATTTAAGATAGTTTTTCGTGCGGCATCTAAAATGCAAGAATTTATTAAAAATCTAAAATGTGAATACTCGGAAAAAATTTCGGCACTCATAAAAAAGAAGTGTTCTTTTGCTTTAAGCGGAATAACTAACTGTACAAAAATTGTTATTCTTGCACAACTTCTTATAAAAAATACTCAAAAAATAGTATTTATAACAGAAACCGAACAAACCGCATTAAAATTTCAAAATGATATAAGAAATCTAATGGAAAAACATGCTGTCGTATTTCCCTATCAGGACGGTTCTATTTATGATACAAACTCAAAAAATCTTTATAAATATGCAAAACAATTAGAAATTCTTAATAATAATGAAAATTATGAAATAATAATAATTCCTCAAAAGGCTTTATTTGAGAAATTTCCGGATAAAGATTTTTTTGAAAAAAATAACATAACGATAAAAGTTAATGATGAAATAGACGTTGATAAACTTGCTTTGGAATTTGTAAAACTCGGATATAAAAGAAAAACACTTGTTGCTGATATCGGTGAATTCAGTATACGCGGCGATATAATAGATATTTTCCCCTTAAACTCTCTTCCATACAGAGTAGAGCTCTGGGGTGATACCGTTACGGATATAAGATTATTTAATAATTCCAATCAAAAAAGTGTGAAAAAAGTAAAAACCGCTATAATACAGCCTGTATATAAATTTATTCTAGACAATAATTCGTATACAAAAATAGAAAATATTATTGATAAAGAAGATGAAAACCAAGCGGAACTGTTAGAAAATATCAGAAATAAAAATTATTTTGAGGGTATTGAATACTATGAATCATATTTTAATAATGATTTAACGGTTATATCAAAATTGATATCCCAAAACTTTATTTTTGTCTTTGACGATTATACACAATTTAAGTCAAGATATGAGCAGACAGATGAAAATCTTAATACTCAATACGAAGAAAATATCAAAACAAAACTGTCTTTGCCGTTAAAAACAGGAAAACACCTTAATTTAAAGGAATTTTTAACAACAATAAGCAGTTTCATAAAAATATATTTTGATAATTTTCTATCTGATGAGTTTGATATAAATATGGAACTCAATACGGAATTAATTCCTTATTTTACGTCAGGATTGAATGAAATAGCGGAATTTATATCAAAAAAATTAAAAGAACGATACACTATTTTTGCGGCAACTGATTACAAACAAAGAACAGAAGAAATATTAAAAGAATACGAAATACCTTTTTCTTATAATTTTGAAGACAAAAATACAGTCTATATAACGGATAATATAGTGAACGGGGGCAGTATAATCGAAGACTGCAAACTTTTAATAATTACGGATAAAGAGTTTTTTAATAAACGCTCTAAATACATAACGGGAACAAGATATAATTACAGACGCGAAAATCCTGACTTCATTGAAACTCTGAATGATATACGCGAGGGCGATTATATTGTCCATATGATTCATGGTATAGGTATTTTTAAGGGACTTTCAAAGCAGATTATAGATAATGAGGAGAAAGACTATTTAACACTGGAATATGCAAGAGGCGATAAGCTTCATATTCCTGCGGAACAAATAAATATGCTGTGCAGATACCGGGGTTCCGGAAATATCTTGCCGCCGCTTTCTAAAATGGGCGGAAATGACTGGAATAACACAAAATCCAGGGTTAAAAAAGCTGTTGAAGATGTAGCTCAAGACCTGATTAATCTTTACGCATTAAGAAAATTATCAAAAGGATACGCCTTTGAACCGGATACTGTCTGGCAGTATGAAATGGAAGATTCTTTCGGATATACGGAAACGCCTGACCAGATGAAAGCCATAAGTCAGACAAAAGAAGATATGGAGTCGGATAAACCAATGGACAGGCTTATATGCGGTGACGTAGGTTTTGGCAAAACCGAAGTTGCAATAAGAGCCATATTTAAAGCCGTAATGTCATCAAAACAGGCTGCAATAGTTGTTCCTACAACAATACTTGCAATGCAGCACTATCAGACAATTTCGGAAAGATTTAAACCCTTTCCCGTTAAAGTTGAATTTTTATCAAGATTTAAAACACCTAAAGAACAAAAGGAAGTAATAAGAAAACTTGTTCTTGGCGAAATAGACGTAATAGTAGGCACCCACAGGCTTTTACAGGATGATATACAATTTAAAGATTTAGGCCTGCTTGTAATAGATGAAGAACATAAATTCGGAGTAAAACACAAAGAAAAATTAAAACGGCTTAAAAAGAACATAGATATTTTAACAATGTCAGCTACCCCTATACCAAGAACCCTTTATATGTCACTTTCCGGAATAAAAGATATGAGTATAATAAATACTCCTCCGACAAACAGGCTGCCTGTTAAAACCTTTGTTACCGAGTTTAAAGAATCTGTTGTTAAAAATGCAATAAACTATGAAATAGAAAGGGATGGACAGGTATTTTACCTTTATAACAGAGTTGAAAGCATTTATGAATTTGCACGCCAATTAAAAACCTTATTGCCAAATATACGGCTTGCCGTAGCACACGGACAAATGGATAAAAATGAACTCGAGCAAATTATGATGGATTTTCTGAATAAAGAATATGATGTTCTTTTATGTACTACTATTATTGAATCCGGACTTGATATACCAAACGCAAATACAATGATAATACATAATGCGGATCGTTTCGGACTTGCCCAATTATATCAAATAAGAGGAAGAGTAGGAAGAACAGACCGCCAGGCATTTTGCTATTGCTTTTATAAAAAAGCAAATGAATTAACGGCAGATGCAATCAAAAGACTTCAGTATATTAAAGAATTTACCACTCTCGGCAGCGGTTATCAAATAGCAATGCGCGATATTGAGATAAGAGGGGTAGGTAATGTTCTGGGAACAAAACAGCACGGACAGATGGTTAATGTGGGATTTGATACGTACTGCCAGTTATTGGAAGAAGCAATAGAAGAAATACAAAACGGAAAAATTGAAGAATATAAACCCGCGATTGTTGATATAAACGTTACAGCATATATTCCCGATGAATGGGTCGGTTCAAAAGAGCAGAAAATGATAGAATATAAACGGCTTGCTGATGTTAAATCAATAGCGGAGCTTGATGCAATACAGGCAGAATGGAAAGACCGTTTCTCCAAGATGTCAGAACCTGTTCAAAATTTGATTAAACTTGTTCAGTTAAGACTTCTTGCAACACAAGCCGGAATTTCATTAATACGTGAAGTTGACTCTTCAATAAGAATATATACAAATCTTTCAAAAGGCGAATGGAATATAATAATTCCAAAGGCAGATAAAAATATTACGAAATATATTAAGTTTACACTTGCCCCGAATACCTGTACTGACGGTAAAAGCATATTAATAATAAATAATAAATATTTAAATTTTGAAGAAATATTTAACATTCTGTCTAATTTATTTTATCATATATTAAAGATAGAATATGATTACAATTCAAATAATAACGGGTAGTTAATCTAAGGAGAAATATATGAATAAATTGAAAATAGCGGTGTTTGCACTTTCTGCAATGTTTATTTTTACGGGCTGCTCTATTAAAAAAAATGATAACGATTTGATAAAAATAAATAATACCGTTATAACAAAAAATGAATTTAACAAAGCATATGAATCCGTAACATCAAATAATATGTTTGCTCAGATGGGTATTGATCTGAAAAAAGATCCCGATAACGTTTTTGCCCTGCTGATGAAAGAAAAAGTCGTGTCTGAGCTTCTTGTTAAAGCTCTTTTAAATGAAGAAATGGAAAAAAGGAAAATAACAGTTTCTAAAGAAGAACTTGAAAAAGGAGAAAAAGAAATTGTAGACAGATTCGGTACAAAAGATCAATTTATGCAAGTTCTGAAACTTAATGGCGTTACTTATGATAAATTTAAGAAAGATTTAAAAGATGAAATAAAATTAAAGAAGTTTGTTGATTCTATAGCTATGGTTTCAATAGGAGAGACCGAAGCAAAAAAATATTATGATGAAAATATTGATAAATTCAAATATCCTAAAAGAGTAAGAGCTTCTCATATACTGATTTCTGCAAATCCGGAGCAGATAAAAGCCATACTTAAGAAAGAAAAAAATGAAATAACTGATGAAGAATTAACGGCTAAAACTGCTGAACAAATGAAAGAAAGATTAAAGAAGGCTGAAAGTATTCAAGCCCGTGTAAAGAAAGCTCCTTCAACCTTTGCAAAAGAGGCTAAGGAAAACTCTCAGGATGCTGCAAGCGCAATAAGAGGCGGTGATTTGGGATTTTTTGCTAAAGATGAAATGGTTGAAGCTTTTGCAAATAAAGCATTTGAAATGGCACCTAATACAATAAGCGAAGTTATTCAAACACCGTACGGATATCACATTATTATGGTAACCGACAGAAATGAAGCCGGAACACTTTCTTTTGAACAAAGCAAAAAGGATATCATTAATTATCTTGAAAGTCTTGATAAAGTTTCAATTCTTAAAAATAAAGTTGAAGAATTAAGAAAAGAAGCTAAAATCGTTTACCTGGATGAAAATTATAATCCTGAAAATATCCAAAAGAAAATAAAAGAAGCAGCAGCAGAAAACCCTGAACTCCAGAAAACATTTGAGCAGGTTCCTCAAACTGCAAAAAATAATTAGAAAGATACAGAGGGGCAAATATCACCCCTCTCTTTTTCGGTAAAACCTATGTTAGTTAAAAGAAGTGAAGTTGATAATTTAATAAAAAAATTACGCAGTGAAAACAAAACAATTGTTACCACAAACGGCTGTTTTGATATTTTGCATGTCGGGCATGTAAGATATCTTAAAAAAGCAAAAAGTTTCGGAGATATTTTAATTGTTGCTTTAAATTCCGATAAATCCGTCAAAAGTATAAAAGGCGACAACCGTCCAATAAATAATGAACAAGACCGCGCAGAAATATTAAATGAATTGAGAAGTGTTGATTACGTTGTAATATTTGAAGAAGATTCCCCTATTAATTTGCTTTTACAAATAAAACCTGATGTTCATACAAAAGGCGCCGATTATACAATTGATACTCTGCCGGAAGCAAAAGATATAATGGAAGCAGGCGGAAGAATTGAATTTATCTCTTTTGTTGAAGGAAAATCAACAACTGCCGTAATAGAGAAAATGAAGAAAATAACTTAAAAATATATTTTAAATTTGAATTTACAAATCCGATTTTTGCCGAGAAATTTTTGTTTCATTCAAAAGAGGGGGATTCCCTGATAATATGTACTATTTAACTTGTTTATATTAAAATGTTGTTTGTAAGATTGATATATAGGTGGATAAAATGACGGAGTGTACAAAAAAGGATTATAAAGACAGTATAAATTTACCTAAAACTACTTTGGAAATGAGAGCTAATGCTACACAGAAAGAGCCTTTAACTCAAAAATTCTGGGAAGAAAATAAAATCTACGAAAAAAATATTGCACAAAGAGATAAAACAAATAAATTTATATTGCATGACGGTCCTCCGTATTTAAGTTCGGGAAAAATCCATGTCGGTACAGCTCTTAATAAAATACTAAAAGATATAATTACTAAATATAAAGCACAACGAGGTTTTTATGCTCCGTATGTACCGGGTTATGATGCTCATGGTCTGCCTATAGAAAATGCTGTTGTTAAAACCATAAAGGGAGGAAGAGATGCACTTACTCCGGGAGAATTAAGAGCTAAATGCCGCGAGTTTGCCATGCAAAATTTAAAGGGGCAGGAAACGGAATTTAAACGCTTAGGTGTATGGGGCAACTGGGAACATCCTTATCTGACAATTGCTCCTGATTTTGAAGCGGAACAAATAAGAGTATTCGGCGAAATGTACAAAAAAGGTTACATTCAAAAAGGTCTAAAACCGGTATACTGGTGTGCATCATGTGAAACGGCACTTGCTGAAGCCGAAGTTGAATATATGGATCATACTTCAACAAGTATATATGTACGCTTTAAATTTGATAAAGATGATCAAAATAAAATTTATGACAAAATTAACAATAAATCGGACAAAGATTTGTATGTGGTAATCTGGACAACAACCCCGTGGACAATCCCGTCTAATTTAGCTGTTTGTTTAAATTCCAGATTGGAATACACTGTTTTTGAATATAAGAATGACAGATATGTTGCAGCTTCCGAACTTTTAAGCAATTTCTTAAATGATGTTAAATGGGAAGAAACGGATATAAAAAAAGCAGGCGTCATTAAAGGAAGCGAAATGGAGTTAATGAATGTATTTCATCCTTTATATAACAGAAAAAGTAAAATAATCTTAGGCGATCATGTTACCCTGGATGCAGGTACAGGATGCGTTCATACAGCTCCCGGCCACGGTCTTGAGGACTGGGAGGTATGCCAGAAATACGGTATAGAAACTCTTTCACCGCTTGATTCAAAAGGTATCTGGAGAAAAAGCGATAAATTTGAAGATTCAGACTTAGAAGGTATTCCTTACTATAAAGGCAATGAAATTGTTATAAATAAACTTGAAAAAAATAATGCACTTTTAGCTAAGCAGGATATAACTCACAGTTATCCCCACTGCTGGAGATGTAAAAATCCCGTTATATACAGAGCAACGGATCAATGGTTTGTTAAAGTTGATATGTTTAAAGAACAAACATTAAAAGCCATAAAAGAAGTGCAATGGATACCGGCAGCAGGAGAAACAAGAATTTCAAACATGGTAGAAAATCGCTCTGATTGGTGTATTTCACGCCAGAGAGCATGGGGAGTTCCTATTCCCGTATTTTATTGTGAAGACTGCGGTGAAGTTATTGTCAATGATGAAACAATTAACCATATAGCTGAGTTATTTGAAAAAGAAAGCTCTGATGCCTGGGTTAATCACAGCGTCGAGGAACTAATGCCAGAAGGTTATAAATGCCCTAAATGCGGCAGTATTCATTTCAAAAAAGAAACGGATATTATGGATGTATGGTTTGATTCGGGCTGTACACACAGGGCAGTTGTTCAAAAAAGGCAGAAGGAACTTGGCTCTTTACCGGTTGAAATGTATTTAGAAGGTTCAGACCAGCATAGAGGCTGGTTCCAATCATCACTTCTAACCTCCGTTGCAACAACAGGAAAAGCTCCTTATAAAACAGTATTAACTCACGGGTTTGTATTCGGTGAAGATGGAAGGAAAATGTCCAAATCACTCGGAAATTACATAAGACCAGATGATATTATTAAAAATTACGGTGCCGATATATTACGACTATGGGCAGCTTCGGTTGATTACAGAAATGACATAAAAATCGGCGATAACATAATTAAACAGCTGGTTGAAATATTTAAGAAGACAAGAAATACAGCAAGATTTCTTTTGGGAAATATATATGACTTTAACCCTAAAACCGATTACGTTAAATATGAAGATTTAAAAGAAATTGATAAATTTGCACTTCATAAATTAAATATGTTTATTCACAATGTAACCGATGCTTTTGATGCATACGAGTTTTACCGATATTTTCAATATTTGCAAAACTTTGCGGCTGTTGATTTAAGTTCATTTTATCTTGACATTGTAAAAGACAGATTATATACAAGCGGCAAAAAATCACTTTCAAGACGTGCATGCCAAACTGTTTTATATGAAATTTCTCAGGCTCTTACAAGAATACTGACACCCGTAATGCCGCATCAGGCTGAAGATATATGGAAAAATACACCTGAAGTTCAAAGGGATGGTTTGGAAAGTATTCTTCTTTCAGACTGGCCAAGCGTAAAGTCAGAATGGAATAATGAAATAATCGAAAAAGAATTCACTGAAATATTAAAAGTACGAGAGATTGTAACTAAAGCAATAGAACCTTTAAGAGCAGATAAAAAAATAGGAAGTTCTCTTGAAACGGCAGTTTATATTGTTGCTGAAAATGACAATCTTTTGAAAAAATATGAAAAAGAACTATGTAATATATTTATTACATCGCAAGCATTTGTAGCCAAAGAAAAACCGCATGATGTATTAAATGAATATAAAGAAGAAGACTACAGTATATATGTAACAAAAGCATTAGGCGAAAAATGCGAGCGCTGCTGGAAGTACAGACAATTAGGAAATCATGCGGGTTATGAAACAATATGTGATGATTGCTATGAAGCAATAATTTAAAAAATAAAATATCATTACAAAAATAAAATAAATATGGGAATATAGAGTTAATATCAGCTGATACATATGCTTTTTAATCCTGTTTCGACCGATAATATAGTGCAAATTTTGGCAAAGACCTATCTCAGGTTAAATTATTCAGTATTTTTATATTATCGTCTTATAATATCAAAATTGCATATAAAAGCCGCAGAATTGTATTTTTCGGATTGAAAAAATCTGCGGCTATTAAATTCCTTTAATAAAAAACTACCTTGATACACTATGCAAACCCTAATTTATTATTAGGAGATTATTATTTATTCAGTACTTTTTTTAACTTTTTCAAAGCATTATCCAAATTTGCCCGAAAATTGCCTTTTGAAGATTTTAACATATATTCTTTTATTCTGCTCACATCCTCGGGGATTTCTAGAGCTTGAACCTCTCTTGTAAAAGAATCTTTAACTAATTCGCCAGGCTTATGAAAATAATTGAACTGCGGAACTCTTACATTTTTAGGAAATAATTCAAAGCCGCCGCCGTTCGGGAAAAATCTTTTATTTAATGCCATTCTCTCCGTAACATTTAACTTTGCATCATCAACCGCTTTATCCAGCATTGCTCGTAATTCAACATTTTCAATTGTCATGCCCGGATCCGGTTTCCATTTTAATAAGCCTGCCGGTATTTCCTTTACTCCGTTAATATTCATAAAAATATCCCATACTCATTATCAATATTGATATAAGTACAGGATAAAAAATTTTTTGATAGTTTTAATAAAATTAATTTACAATTTCAATTAAAAATTATATCTGAACATTGGCTTTACATTCTCAACCAAGCATAAATCAAATCTTTTATCACTGCTTGAAGGCGGACATAATTCACTGGAACTAAGGCCTAAACAATAATTTTCATAATTGGAAGATTTACCGCCAAGTGTTTTACAATAAGCTTCTCTATAAGAGAAGAAGGAAGTACCTTCATCATTTTGTAAATACACAACCGCATAATTACAAGTTTGCTTACTGCCGCTTGCCGTATTAAGAAAACATTCCTGCGGTATCCCTTCGGTCCTGTCAGGGTTATAGCTGTAATAGTATCCTTTAGCTTTTGAATTAAGATACATTACAACCCTGTTGCTTGCTTGTTTTAAATTATCAGCAGCAACACCCAGAGGATATACTTCCCCGTTATCCATAACGAGAAACGTTACAATATCCGGCGGTCTTGATGTTGATTCCGACTCGGTATCTGTTTTATTAGGTCCGCTTTTTCCGTTTAAATCAATACCTACTAATCTGTATCCAAACTCGGAAGAAACAGCACTGTTAAACGCCCATTCCGTAATATAGTATCTTTGTCCGTTTGTGGCAATAAAGCTGGGACTATCATAATCATAACTTGAAATATAAGGTTCCTGTGTTTCAGAGTTCATAGCGCTGCTTGCAAGATCATCACAATTTGTAGCTCCCACTGTATTTGACATAGCTACTAAAGTGTTACAAAAAAGATTTGTTCTGCTTCCGCCCTGTTGTCCGATTTGGCTGCAAAAAGGAATCTCCGTACTTTCTGCAGGTTCATTATCCGGCTTTATTACATTTACTATTGTTCCGTCACTTTTTTTACATTTTGTAACTGCAGAAGATAAAGTATTTCCGTCAGAATCCTTTAAGCCGCCTGTCGGCATATCTCCGGCATATAATTCGGCAGTCATTAGCTTTAAAGTATTAAATGAAAAATATGCTAATGATGTATAGGATGATTTAACAATTCTTATTGACTGAACGGAAATTGCCATAATAACACCGATTATAGCCACACAGACAAGAACTTCACCTAATGTAAAACCTTTTTTATTTTTTTTCATTCATAAATCCTTTAATATTTTTTTGCAATCTTTATAAGTATCCGTTTCTATTATATCATTTTTCTTTATTGTATTTTTGGTAATATTTAATATTGTTTTATTTTCCTTTACCGCTATAACTTTAATATTTTTTTCCAATGCATCCGTTACTATTGATGATCCTAAAGAATTAAACGGCATTATAAGGGCTTTTACATTATCTGTACTTATATAATGTTCCACTTTTTTATGAGAAAATAACGGCGCATTTTGAAGTGCTATTAAAAGACAAGGCAGAAATGTAGGCGTAATGTATTCTGCAGAAGATTTGGAATCAACAATTTCTTTTGTTATTGTTATATTTTCAAAAGCAGGCGAATGAACAACGGGCATTTTTAATTCTCTTGTAAGATAATGCGATATTACCGCCTCAACTCCGCCTACTATATCAACACCTTCACCGTATTTATAGTTATCTTCCGGCGGTTCTTCAAATTTACATACAACCGCAATAACCTGCGCCCCTCTTGATTTTAATTTTTTTCCTGCGCTTAAGAGAGTCTTATTGTTTTTTACAAAGCCTGACGAAATTCCGCTTTTTGTATTAAAAAACTCTATTCCGCAAGGTTCAT
This sequence comes from uncultured Muribaculaceae bacterium, assembly GCA_964572355.1. Classification (GTDB taxonomy): domain Bacteria; phylum Cyanobacteriota; class Vampirovibrionia; order Gastranaerophilales; family Gastranaerophilaceae; genus Avigastranaerophilus. Next base: position 48,805 of record CAZNEN010000007.1, on the reverse strand, counting down.
CCGTTATCTCATATCCCGTAACATTTGCTCCGTATACTGTTTTAACCGCATTTATTGTATTAATATGAACATTTATAATACCCTCGGATATTCCTTTATCAAAAATAATTCCTATTTTATTATCTCTTGAAGGTATAAGATTCACATTTCCCTTAAAAAATTGAGATAAAGTCCAGCCTTCGGTATAAAGCATATTTGGAGTAATTCCCGAAAAACAGGCAGCATTTACAACATTAGGATTAACTATGAGATTAAAATCTTCCGCAAGCATTTTTGCCGATAATATTGCATCGCCCGCAAATCCGCCGACAGAAGCCCCGACACCTGTCGGCACAACCATTGCAACTAATTTTTCCGGTTTATTATTTTTATAATTCAACATATTCATTCGGCTTTAGCGGCAGGCATTTTTGCCCTTGCGCCTCCAATAAATCTGAAAATTCCTGAACATTGACCTTTATATTAGGGAATGTATTATAATGCATGGGAATAACCTCCATTGCAAACAGCATTTTTGCGGCAGCCGCAGCTTCTTTTATATCCATAGTATAATATCCGCCTATCGGGAGAAGAGCATAATATGGATTATACATTTGTCCTATTAATGAAAACTCGGACATTAAAGAAGTATCACCCGCATGATAGATAATTGTGCCGTCTATATCAAAAAGCAAACCGGCAGCTAAACCTCCGTACGGCAAATCGGGATTGGAACTTGAATGTACTGCGGGAAGAAAACGAACACTTCCCCATGAAAATTGTAAACATCCTCCTATATTAACACCGATTGCTTTAGCTCCCTTTTCTATACAATAATTAGCAAGTTCAAATACCGCAACTACAGGTGCTCCCGAATGTTTTGATATTGCAATTGCATCACCCAGATGATCAAGATGTGCATGAGTAACTACAATACATGTAATTCGTTTCTTTTTAAAATCAAAATCTGCTAATGGATTACCGGTTATAAACGGATCAATCAATATACCATCCCAGTCTTTCTCAATAAAAAAAGCACTGTGCCCCAGATATGTAAGTTTCCTCATACTTTTACTCCCCCTGTCAGCTTAATTGTATCAAATTTAACAGACAAAAGGAATACCTGCAGCTCAGCAGCATAAAAATTTTTTCAGTTGATGCATAATACCATTTAAACTGTTGGTATTAGGGATTAGAGCCTCGCTGTGATACGGTATATATGAATTTATTATATTTTCAGGAAGTTCATCTCCTTCTTGCAGTGTATGTGCAATGAATTCAATATATTCATCCTGTTCTTCCCTGTATAAAGAATCTTTGAGCCGTATATCTTCATCGGCCTCAAGATGACACAATGCATGCCAGCTTGCTATGAGCGTTTTATCCTCACAGTCTTTAGGAAAACGCACCAGAGCTTCCCTTACCGGAAGTCTTTTTGTAAGCACCGCAAAAAAAAGTTTTGAGACTTTTTTTCTAATTTTCGTATAATTTATACATTTGCGCCCGCGCATTGTTTTTCAAGTGCTTTCATTAAAGAACGGACATCATTATTAAAAAACTGACCCGCTAATCTGTTTATTGCGGAGGCTGCCATTTCTTCGCGCGATTCAACTGATTTATAACAAAATTTCTTACCGCTTTTCTGGCGTTTTAATAAATTTTTATCAACAAGTCTGTCCATAACTGTTTTCACCGTCGTATATGCTCTTATATTTCCGTTACTGTTTATCTCGGATAATACTTCACTTACGGAAATATTTTTTGCATTAACACCGTTTTCTTCCATCGTCCAAACCGCATTTAATATTTCATTTTCAAGAGTTCCGTGCGTATATGCCATTAATCCTTCCTTTTATAAATTCAAATAACTGACTTATTACTACTATTATAGCATTTGTTCTAATAAAAAACACCTTTTTATGAAATATTATTAATATAAATTATTAAGAGTTTCAACGTTTTTTTTATTTCTGCTATTAAATTTCAAAATAATGCATAAAGACGCAACAAGCTGTTGAAGAAATCAAAAATATTTCACCTGCGATAACAGAAGGATTAAAACAACAATTTATTTGAACACAGATTCTGTGTCAGTTTTATTATATTTGCCATTTTTATATGATAAATCCAAAACAAATCCGAAAGTATTAATCCCATCCTTTTCAGAGCTGTATATAAGTTTTCCTCCATTAAGTTCCAGTAAAGAATTTGATAAATAAAGTCCGAGTCCTGTAGAAAGTCCGTCACATTTTTGGGTAAAAACTTTATTTTTATCAAAAATACAGTCTAAAATATCAGGAGACAAATAACTCCCGTGATTTTTTACTTTAAAGATAAGATTATTATTTCTTAAAACAGTTTCTATATAAATTGTAGAATAATCCTTGCTGTGTGATATTGCATTCATAATTAAATTACTTATAATTCGTTTAATATGCATTTTATCTGCCGCAATATTCACCGGCTTATTATCCAGCAGCAGTTCAAATTTATGGTTCTTAGATTTAAACATTAACTTATTTTCTTCAAATATTTCTCTGATTACATCATTAATATTGAAAGAAGTAATATTTATGGCAACTTTTTTATTATCAAACTTATAAAGCCAGAGCATATTAATAAGCATATCCAGCATATTATTGCAGGAATTTAAAATATCATTAAGAAAACTTCTTTGCGACTCCGAAATTTCACCAAAATTACCTTTTAACAGCATTTCAATTGCCCGAATTTGCGCAACTGCCGGTGTCTTTAAATCATGAGTCAATGTTGCAATTATATCTTTATTACATTCCGTCAATCCGGTTTCTTGTATGCTTTCGTCAATAAAAACAGCAATATAGTTAACATTATTTTTGGCGTCTTTCACAGGGGTTTTATAAACTTTGTATTTTTGAGTAACATTATTTTTAAATATATATTTTTCCGAAGTAATGTCTTCTTTATTTTTAATAACTTTATGGTCTTCCTTCTTTATTTCGTCTTCATCTGCCGTAAGAGCAACTATTTTTGTAATTTTTTTATAGTCGTTTTCATCTTTTATTTGAAAAAAGTCAAAAAATTCTTTATTCCCGAGAACGATATTTCCCTTTGTATCCTTTAGAAATACTACAGCAGGAATGTTATTTAACAAAAAAGAAAGTTCCGTTTTCTTATTCATAAGATTAATTTTATCTTTTTCTTTTACCTTCAATAAAGAAAACATATAAATATAAATAAACATTATGAAGAAATTACATATAAAATCTTTTTGAACAGAGAATATAAAAACAACAATTCCCATGACAAGAAACAAAATTATAGCTTTTCTTTTCATTAAAACAGATAATCTCCTGAACTAAAAATATTATAAGATTATAAAGCGGGCTATAGGACAGTCGGCTAATTTTGTTTTTTAAATATACTACACGGAATAATAAGGCAGTCTTCGAGCCTTATATAAATTTTCCTTCCGCATTTTGCCCTAAAATGGAGTCCCGGAGTAATTATTCCTATGATAAGCCCTACACCGGCACCAATGGGCATACCTAATGCCAGAGCTCCGATACCGGCCGAATGTGAGCCTGCACCTATCCAAGCACCTAAACCTGCACCTATACCGAATAAACCGACTGTATAAGCGGCAGCTTTTCCGACAGCTTTCCAGCTTGATTCTTTTAATGCATTATCCTTACCGTAAGGATACGCAATTAACGGAATTGAACACCCGTTTGGAAGTAAAATTTCATTAAGCAAAATATATACTTTTGCATTACGGTTAAATACCTTAGGTTTCTCCACACATGTAATACAGCCTGTTATTTTTGTATTACAAGGAAGCAGACATGTTCCTTCAACGGTTGATAAGCCGTTTGGAAGCGAAAAATCTATTATATCACCTTCTTTAGCATATTTAGAGTGAAAATATGAATTAAATGAAATCTGAATTACATTGTTTGGAAGAATAACCGCATTGCCGTTTGTTATCTTAACGGTGCTTGTATTTGTTTTTTTGTAATTAGGAAGATGCTCAATATTATAAGATTGATTATAATCTTGCGCAAGTACACTGTTAACAGTGCAAAAAAACACTAATAATATACTAAAAATTTTATTTAACATAAGTAAATCCCTAAAATCAAAAAAATTTTAGCAATACCGGATATTTTTAACATTAGTCAATTGTTTAATTTTTATAAAATTATTTTACAAAACAGATGAAATTTATTATTTTTATGGGATACTATAATTGAGTTTACTATTATTTCTTTATAAAAGGATCTATCAAATGAGTATCAGTAATGTATCATTCGGAAGAGTTGTCGCGGTATCCGGAAAACCTAATAAAATGGAAAAAATAAACAACAGATTATTTTCAAAAACAGAAGACAGAAAAGTAATGATGAAAGATGTTACTAAAAAATATGCTCATGCTTCATCGTCCGGGCTTTTGGCGCAAGCTGCTCAAAAAGGTCATTTGGTTCAAATATATATTACAGGTGACGATATAGCTAATATTAAGACTAAAGAAAAAGGTTGGACAACTATTGATGGAATACTTTCCAATTTAGAAGCATATTACAAAGCAAGTGATTTTTCTGTAGACGAAATTGTTAATAAAATTTTATAAAATTTGAACAATACAGCTATGATTAAGAGTTTTATAAAAGAATTCAAAGAATTTGCAATAAAGGGCAATGTTATTGACATGGCAGTAGGTATAATTATTGGCGGTGCATTCTCCCCTATTGTAAATTCTCTCGTTAAAGATATAATAATGCCTCCCATAGGATATATTCTCGGAAATGTTGATTTTTCCAATTTGTATCTGTCCATAACACCTTCTAAAGTGCATTATGCAACACTGGCTGAAGCGCAAGAAGCAGGTATTGTAACAATAAATTACGGTGTTTTTTTTAATACTTTAATCAGTTTTCTTATTGTTTCATTTGCCGTATTTCTTCTTGTAAAAACTATAAATAAATTAAAATATGATAAAAAAAATGAAGCTGCAATTCAGGAAGAACAAACTCCAACAACAAAAGAATGTCCTTATTGTTGTTCCTCAATTAATATTAAAGCCGTAAAATGTCCGTTTTGTTCTTCTGATTTAAAATAATTATTTACTAATAGCAATTTATTTTAAAATATGCTTTTATATAAATATGGAAGAAAATAAGTTATACAGAATACATACTGAAAACAAAAGTAATGAAAAGACAGAAAAAAAGCCTTTATTTGCATCTTTTCATACTAATCCGCTGATACAAAAAATGTTAATTTTGAATATTAATAATAAAAAAGATAAATTTAAGTTTAAAGATTTATTCAGATAATTATGTACAGAAAATCTTTTATTGATTTATATTTGAAACAAAACTTTTGTTTTGAAGAAGCAAAAAATGAAGTCGATTTCATATTGGAGATGCTTTTTAATTATACATATAAAGATTTCGTTCTTGGCAAGTCATTAAATGAAAATCAAATTGAAAAAATAGAAAGATTAATAAAAGAAAGAATCCGAACAAGACGTCCTATTCAACAAATAATAGGACAGGCTTTTTTTTACAACCGTCGCTTTCTTGTCAATAATAATACACTTATACCCCGTCCGGAAACAGAATTACTCGTTTCGGAAGTATTAAAACTATCACAAAATATTGAAAATCCGAAAATTCTTGATATAGGAACAGGAAGCGGCTGTATTCCCATAACGTTATGTCTGGAGAATAATAAAATCACCGCACAATCCGTTGATATATCACCCTTAACAATAGAAACCGCCCAAAAAAATGCTCTACTGCATAGTGTTTATGAACGGATAAAATTTTATAAATCCGATTTGTTTGAAAATGTTAATGAACAATATAATATTATTGTTTCAAATCCCCCTTATATTCCGTCTGAAGAAAAAGAAAATTTACAAACAGAAGTGAAAGATTTTGAACCGCCAGAATCTTTATTTACAAACGATAAAAACGGAATCGAATATTATGAAAAAATAATAAAATTAAGTCACAAATTCTTGCTTGATGGCGGATATCTCGCTTTTGAAATTGGTGTTAATCAATGTAAACTTATTAAAAAAATACTTAAAGTCAATAATTACAAGGATTTTAGGGTAATTAAAGATTTTAATAACATAGAAAGAGTCATAATTTCTAAAAAATGATATTGATTATCATTTTTATTTTCTGTATAATCATTATATAATAAATTTGAAATCTAAAAAGATTTTAAACAAAAAGGATTATACAAAAAGGAAAGAGGTAAAATATGGCAAAATTTGTATGCAGCGTATGCGGATATACGGTAGAAGCTGATAAAGCACCTGAGAAATGTCCGATGTGCGGAGTAGGTGCTGAGAAATTCAAGAAAGCAGATGAAACTCAAGAATTAACATGGGTTACAGAACATGTAATCGGCGTGGCAAAAGGATGCGATGAAGTTGTTCTTCAAGGATTAAATGATCACTTTATGGGAGAATGTACAGAAGTCGGCATGTATCTTGCTATGAGCAGACAAGCAGAAAGAGAAGGGTATCCCGAAATTGCCGAAGCATATAAAAGATATGCTTTTGAAGAAGCTGAACACGCTGCGAAATTTGCGGAATTATTGGGCGAAGTAGTAACAACTTCAACAAAGAAGAATCTTGAAATGAGAGCAGAAGCAGAATCAGGCGCTTGTGCCGGTAAAATGGAAATAGCAAAAAGAGCAAAAGAATTAGGCTATGATGCAATCCATGATACCGTACATGAAATGGCAAAAGATGAAGCCCGCCACGGTCAGGGTTTCCACGGATTATTAAAAAGATATTTTAATTAAACCCGAATAAAAAATAAATCAGGAGCCTTATCGGCTCCTTTTAATAAGATGGTACTCCCAAGGGGATTTGAACCCCTGTCGCATCCGTGAAAGGGATGTGTCCTAGGCCTCTAGACGATGGGAGCCTAACAATATCTTTTAGTTTATCTAAAGCATAAAACAGAGTCAAGCGTTTTTATTTAAAATTATTTATTTAATTTCCGAGCAAATTCTTCTGCGGCAATCTCCGGTGATACGGCGTTCATGATTGCTCTTACAACTGCAATTCTTTTTGCACCGTTTTTTATAACTTCATCACAGTTGGAAATATCAATACCGCCTATTGCAAAATAAGGTATATCAATATTTTTGCCAACCCAGTTTAAATATTCAAAGCCTACAGGAGTTACTCCTTGTTTTGTCGGTGTCGAAAATATCGGTCCTACCCCGATATAATCCGCACCGTCATTTCTTGCTTTTTGGGCTTGTTCTGGAGCATGGGTTGAAACCCCGATTATAAAATTTTCTCCGACAATTTCTCTTGCAAGATGTACGTCTATATCATCCTGCCCCATATGTACTCCGTCTGCTTGGACAATTTGCGCTATATCAATTCTGTCGTTTATAATAAACAATGCATTATATATTGAGCATAATTCTCTTAATCTTTTACCAAGTTCAATAATTCTTTTAGCATCAGAGTGCTTTTCTCTGAGCTGCAAAATATCTACTCCGCCCTTAAGTGCAGCAGCTGCCGCATCTAAAAACTCGCCATCACTGTTAAAAGAATCTGAATTTGTAACAAGATATAATTTTTTATCAATAAGTCTTATTTTGTTTATTTTCATAGAAAGTTTTTCCCACATTATTTTTTCAATGGTATACGATTCATATCTTAAATTTTCAAAAACAGAAAATTTATCGGATGAATATTCCGCAAGCACTCTTAAAGCCTGCTCCAGACGTTTTATGTTTGCTTTAAAAACAGAAATCAGATTAATTCTTTTTGTCGGATTTTCTATCTCAATTCCTATATCATTTACCGTATCTCGTGATTTTAGCAATAAATCATAATTGCTATCATAGCTTTTACAAATTATATGCCGAATATTTTTCAATTTTTCAGACAGCTCTCTGTTATCAAGATAAAATCTTGCAAGTTCTTCCAGTATTCTTGCGGCTTCCGCCGCTCTATTTATATTTACATCTATAATTCTTTTCATATTGTTTAAATGTATGCCTGATTGTATATGCTATATAGGTTATAGTACGGGATTTTTATTTTTATTATTTATTAATTATATAAAAAAAAAGTTTAAATAACAGGGGTATTTAACTTGAAAGGGCTTTCCAAAAGAAAATATAAAGAAATGAACCTGTACGATTTAATTTGTACGGCACAGGAAGATAATTATGACGCACTGGAAGAGCTTATAAGACGTGAACAAAAAAATATATATGCATCATTTTGCTATCTTGGTGCTTCAAAAGAAAATATTTCCGATTTAACCCAGGAAGCATTATTAAGAATGTCTAAAAATATCAAGCATTTAAAGAATCCTAAATTATTTAAATCCTGGCTGGGGCAGATTGTAACAAATCTTTTTTATGATGAACTCAGGAAAAAACAAAGAATTCCGGACTCTTTATCAATAGATTCATACTGGCTTAATGATGACGATGATTGTGTTTTACATATATGTGATAACAAACTCAATCCGGACGAAAAAACCATGGGTAAAGAATTAACAGACATAATCCGTGAGATGATCTGCAAATTACCCGAACATTTCAGACTTGTAATAATTCTCAGAGAACTTCAAGGTTTGAGCTATGAAGAAATTGCAAGAATAACACAAACTAATGTCGGAACCGTGAAATCAAGAATTTCAAGGGCCAGAAATAAGCTTCAGGAATGCTTAAAACCATACATAACATAATAATAATTAAACAATACAACTAATCATTTAATATAAAGGAGAGAGAAATTGAATAATCCAATTTGCAAAAAAGTAGTTTCCATGTTGTCATTATACATTGAAAATAAACTTAATGAAAACGACAGGTTATTTATTGAAAATCATTTTATGCAATGCGGTGACTGTTATCAAAAATATATTGAAATGAAAGATATTATATCTAATCTTCATTTCGAATATCAAAAACTTCTCAATGAATTTGAACGAATAGAATCTGACAAAATGTTTAATATAAGAGAATATGAAATGTTTTATAAAAATATTTCTCCTTATATAGATGACGAATTATGTTATGATGAAAGCATTAAATTCAGAAAATATTTATTAAAATCAAAGCCGGCAAGAGCAGAGCTTGCAAATGCTTACGGACTTAAAAATAATATCCGTTCATCGGTTGCCATGTTTAAAGATAATCTCAATATTAACTTTACAAAGAAAGTTATGAGGAAATTGCTTAATGAAAAGAAAGACTCTTTTGACAATATATATAAACGTGCAGCTGTTGTTTTGGGATTTATGATATCTACTTTGGTCATTGTTTCTGTTTATATGGGATTTAACTATATAAGTGAATCATTTGCCCAATCCTCTAACGAAAATATGGTTAAAACAATACAAATCCCAAATAATGACGAAGAATTTATAGAATTTACATTTGATGATGACGGAGAAGCCCTGTTAACCGCAAAGTAATATTTTTATTGAGTACACTGACATAATATTTGTGCTGTTTTATTTTCCTGTATCAATTTTGCACAAATTAAATCCACCTTATTTCTTATTTCCTGTTCGGGTATTTCATTGTTGAAGAAAAAATTATACATTTCTTTAAAAAACTTATCAAATTCGTAATAATCCCTGCCTTGAATTTTTAGTTTTGTAATACCCATAGAAACAAGTTTACTAATTATTTCAGGTGACATACAAACAGATTTATAATTCGGCTTATACTTGGGACATATTTTCATTAATTTTTCACTAAACAGGTCTATAGATATTTTTCCTGTTTCATAAGCTTCATTTAAGTCATAATGTTTGGCAGCAACCTTACAATCCCAGTGACATATCTGATTTACAAGAACTTCAACTCTTGATATATCATTTAATATCTTATTAAGTTTATCAATATTCTCCATTGTATATTCAGGTCTCAGTACAACAATTTCATATTTATCAAGCATTTTGTTATAGAACTCGGTTTCGTTAAAAAATAGTTCATTTATCTTAATAGAAGGAACAATAACCGAACACACCATGTGTGCATCTTTATATCTTGATTTAATATGTTTATAAAGTTTATCCGAAGCAACAATAAAATGACAATTTTTACTGTAAGCAATATCAAGTATATTATTGCAAAAATCATCATTTAGCCGTTCTTTTGTCATTGTTCTGTTTGTAAAAGTAAAAGCCGGTACAACATTATACTTTTCTATTATTTTATTTAAATATTTATTTATAGTTTCAGGTTTTCTAATTTTTTGACATGACAGTCTGCCGCCCGACCATTCGGAATTAACCGTTCCATATACATATTTTACGGGATTTTTTTCATCCTGCAAAAGTTCATTTAAGACAGGCATAAATATATCATAGACAAATAAAAAAGGCATAACATATTCCGCATTACTATATTGCACTAATTGCATTTATATATCTTCCTTTTATTTATATTCAAAATTAATAAATGTTTTTTCGGTTAACTTCATAGTATAATTATACAGGAAAAGAGCCAACTATGAAATATTTGCATTCAATGATAAGAGTTAAAAATATTAATGAATCTTTAAAGTTTTATATAGATTTTCTCGGTTTGAAATTACTTTCAAAAAATTCACTTGAGGACTGCGATTTATATTTTCTGGGAGAGAATGAAAATTCCTGCCAGATAGAATTAACATACAATCATGAAACACCTGAAGAAGGATATAATAACGGAACAGCTTTCGGACATTTCGCTTTTCAAACCGATAATATGGATAAGTTTTCTTTAAAACTGAAAGAATCCGGTTACGAATTTATGTATGAACCATATAAAATTAATCTTAAAGATGATAAAGGAAATGTCACCCCTCTTTGTATTGCATTTATAAAAGACCCTGACGGTAACGAAATAGAAATTATTCAGAAATAGTTTGTTAAACCGGCATTTCTTTTTCCTTGTTATGGTACAATTTTATTAGATAAGGAGAATAAAAAATGACTTTAACGGCTGTAAATTATGATATAAAAGATATAAATCTCGCAGAACAGGGCAAGAACAATATAGAATGGGCATATAAGGACATGCCTGTTCTGGCGCAAATCAGAGAAAGGTACAAAAAAGAACAGCCGTTTAAAGGAGTAAGGGTTTCAAGCTGTGTTCACGTTACAAAAGAAACCGCAAATTTGGTCATTACGATGAAAGAAGGCGGTGCAGATGCAATACTGGTAGCATCTAATCCCCTCTCAACTCAGGATGATGTAGCCGCAGCTCTTGTAAAATATTGGGGGATTCCTGTATACGGATATAGCGGAGAAGATAAAGAAACATATAAAAAACATGTTAGGGCTGCTCTGGAGCATAAACCGCATTTTATTATAGATGACGGATGTGATATTGTAGCAACAATTCATTCTCAAAGAAGAGATTTAATCCCCGAAATTATAGGTTCTTGTGAAGAAACAACAACGGGTATTATCAGACTCAATGCAATGGAAAAAGAAAACGAATTAAAATTCCCGGCATTAGCCGTTAACAACAGTTTAACAAAATATTTATATGATAACAGATACGGAACGGGACAAAGTGCCATAGACGGAATAATAAGAGCAACAAATATCTTGCTTGCAGGAAAAACTTTTGTAGTATGCGGCTACGGATGGTGCGGAAAAGGTGTTGCCATGAGGGCAAAAGGTCTTGGTGCAAATGTTGTTGTTGTAGAAGTCGATCCTTTAAAAGCTCTTGAAGCCGCAATGGAAGGCTACCGTGTTATGAAAATAGCAGATGCCGCCAAAATAGGAGATATTTTTATTTGTATTACCGGAGATATTAATGTAGTTGATGTTCATCATATGCTTATAATGAAAGACGGTGCTATGGTTTGCAATGCCGGACATTTTGACGTTGAAGTAAATGTTAACGGACTTAAAAAAGAAACAGTGGAAATTAAAAAAATAAGACCGTCTTTAGAAGAATATAAATTAAAAAACGGTAAATCAATACTTGTACTGGCTGAAGGCAGACTTGTTAATTTAGTTGCAGCAGAAGGACATCCCGCTTCTGTTATGGACATGAGTTTTGCAAATCAGGCCTTAGGTGCTGAATTTATTATTAAGAATAAAGGTAAACTTGAAAATAAAGTCTATACTCTGCCAAAATCTACCGATATAGAAATTGCAACTTTAAAACTTAAATCAATGGGGATAGAAATTGACAGTTTGACTCCCGAACAGGAAAGATACCTGAACAGCTGGTCAACAGGTACCGCTTCTTAACAAAATATCAAGTATATTGATTGGAAAACCTACAATGGCTAACATATTTTTAACACGTAAATGCAATTTGAAATGCCCCTATTGTTTTGCTGATGAATTTGTAAACCAAAAAAACCAAGACGTTACACTGGAAAATTTTAAAAAAATTTTAAATTTTATAAAAGTCGACAAAACATCAAAAGTCGGATTAATTGGAGGAGAACCTACACTTCATCCAAAATTTAATGAAATATTAGATA
>CAZNEN010000007.1:0-36248 GCA_964572355.1 uncultured Muribaculaceae bacterium | reverse complement strand
ATAAAAGAAATTTATATTTATACTAACGGAATTGAAATTGATAAATTTCTGCATAAATTGAATAACAAAAAATATAGTATTCTTATTAATTGTAATTCCCCGGAGGATATAGGAAAAAACTATAAAAAATTAGAAAGAAATATCATAGAAATACATAAACTATTAAAAGAAAAATGTGTTCTTGGTATAAATCTTTATTCAGACAAAATGGATTATCAATACATTTTTAATTTATTAAAATCAATCGACAGTCATTCACTAAGATTTTCAATGGCAATTCCTAATGAAATAAAAGAAAATACTTTTAATATAATAAACAGTTTCAAAAAATTTAAGCCTTTCTTATTTGAATTTTTTAAAGATTGTTTAAAAGAAAAAATAGTGCCTTATTATGACTGTAACTCGTTTCCGGACTGTTTTTATACTGTAGAAGATAAAAAAATATTAATACAATTATCTGAACTGGCAAAACAAAATAAAGTTATGGGAACAATAAAAAGCTGCGGAACTTGTAATCCGGTTATAGATATTTTACCGGATATGACGGCAATAAGATGTTTCGGTTTATCAAAATATTTTAAAAAACCCATTTCAGAATACAGGTCATTAACTAATATTGAAAAATTTTTTTATAATAAAATAGATTTATACGCTCGACTGTCTTTTATTACTGACGAATGCGAAAATTGCAATCTAAGATTGCTGAATAAATGCGGAATATGCTATACATACAAACTTGATAAAATGGAAAGATTGAAAAATTTTGTAAAACAAAATATATAATTCTTTTTTTTTCGCATTTCTCGTTTTATGCTTTATATATGAATGAAACACAAAAAAGGCTGCCGGATTATTTAAAACGGGGAATAATAGATACTGAAAAAACAAAAACGGTAAGGCATATTCTAAAAGAAAACTGCCTGAATACTGTTTGCGAAGCGGCAAGATGCCCGAATAAAAGCGAATGTTATGCAAAAAATACCGCAACTTTTTTAATTATGGGAAATAACTGTACCCGCAATTGCAGATTCTGTAATATTTCCTGCTCAAAACCCGAAAAATTAAATCCCGAAGAACCCCTAAAAATAGCTAATGCCGTATACAAATTAGGACTAAAATATGCCGTTATAACATCGGTAACACGTGATGATATAAAAGACGGCGGAGCAGGACATTTTGCAAAAGTCATAAAGGAAATAAGAAAAATAAATCCATTAACAAAAATAGAAGTTCTCACTCCTGATTTTAAAGGAGAAACAGAAAGTATTAATACTATAATTAATGCAAAACCTGATGTTTTTAATCATAATATTGAAACAGTACCTTCTTTATACAAAGAAGCCCGCCCTCAGGCGGATTACAACAGGTCTTTGAATTTTTTAAAATATATTAAAAAACATTCCGATATTTTAACCAAAACAGGTTTAATGGTTGGTCTTGGCGAAACAAAAGAAGAACTTATAAAAGTATTTGAAGATTTAGCTGCTGTTGATTGTGATATTGTAACTATAGGTCAATATATAGCACCATCAAAAAAACATCTGACCGTTCACAAATACTATAAACCGCAAGAATATGGTGAGCTTGCTTCAATTGCAAAATTAAAAGGAATTAAACACACTTTCTTTTCCCCGCTTACAAGAAGCTCTTATAAAGCTTATGATGTTTTTGAAATGAGTTAAATCTGCTTTTCTCTTCTGTAATTTTCAAAATAAAGTATTATCCTGTCTTTAAACAGCATAAAGAATACAGCAACACCAACAAGCATAATTGCATTCAGAAATACAAATAATACTATTCTGTTACCGCTTAATAACATAGGCATATTAAAATATAAAACGCCAAAAAGCATTAATAAAGATAATAATAAAAATATTATCGAAAAATACGCAGCAAACTTATGCATATAAAACCGCCTTTTCTTCTTTTTAACAACTTAAAATAACACTACAAAATGAAACACTCACTTCATGTGTCAGAGGAATAAGAAGATAAACAGTTCAATAATATTTTTCTCATGACATAATTATAACATTTTTTTTGTTTATTGAAAACCCCGCATATTTCATCTAAAAATAACTCCCTTTTGAAGGGAGTTATTTTTAGATGAATTTATATATAAAGCTAAAAATTTTTATGATTTTTCGGGTTCAAAAACAATTTTCTGATCCTTCAGTTTTAAAATGATTTTATCACCCGCTTTATATTTACCTGAAAGAATTTCTTCCGCAAGTCCATCTTCAATACGTTTTTGTATTAATCTTCTTAACGGTCTTGCGCCGTATGCTTCAGAATATCCGGCATCCCCGAGATAATCTTTTACTTCGTCGGTAACTTCAATTGTAAGATTTTGTGATGCCAGACGCTTAAATAAATCATTCAACATCAAATCAACAATTTCCCGTATTTCGGATTTAGACAAATGAGCAAATACGATAATATCATCAATCCTGTTCAGAAATTCGGGTCTGAAAGCTTTCTTCATTTCTTCCATAACTGTTTCTTTCAGATGTTCATATTTACCTTTTTGCTCATCATCCGCAACAGAAAAGCCCAGTTTACTTGTTGTGGTAATCATACTGGCCCCGACATTACTTGTCATAATGATAATTGTATTTTTGAAATTAATATGTCTGCCTTTAGAGTCGGTTAAACGCCCGTCATCTAATATCTGAAGCATTATATTAAATACATCGGGATGTGCCTTTTCAATTTCATCAAACAAAATAACACTGTAAGGTTTTTTTCTTATGATTTCGGTTAAATGTCCGCCGTCATCATAACCTACGTATCCCGGAGGCGAACCTATTAACTTAGCGGTTGAATGTTTTTCCATAAATTCGGACATATCAACACGTATCATATTATCTTCACTGCCGAATACTGCCTCTGCAAGAGCTTTAGCAAGTTCTGTTTTACCCACACCCGTAGGACCCGAGAAAATAAAGCTTCCTATCGGTCTGTTCGGGGATTTTAACCCGACCCTTGCACGTCTGATTGCTTTTGATAAAGCAACAACAGCCTGATCCTGTCCTATTACTCTCTTATGCAATGTTTCTTCAAGCTTAAGCAGTCTTTCACTCTCGCCTTCGGTTATTTTTGTTGTAGGAATACCGGTCATCATACTGACAACCTGCGCAACCTGTTCCGCCGTAACTACAGGTTTATTTTCTTCGTTATCCTCACGCCATTTAACTGACATCTCGCGAATTTTTTCTTTTAAATCCGCTTCATCATCTCTCAGGTTAGATGCCGTTTCAAATTCCTGATTCCTAATAGCGTCTTCTTTTTGTTTTATAACTGCTTTCAGCTGCTTTTCAAGTTCTTTTCCTTCAGGAGGAAGCGCACTTGTTTGTATTCTCAATTTTGAAGCAGCTTCATCTATAATATCAATTGCTTTATCAGGCAGAAATCTTTCAGTAATATATTTATATGAAAGTTCTGTTGCTGCAACAATTGCCTCATCAGAAATTTTTAATTTATGATGTTCTTCATATTTGGGTTTTAAGCCTTTTATAATCTCAATTGTATCTTCGACGGACGGTTCTTCAATAATAATAGGCTGAAACCTTCTTTCAAGTGCAGAATCTTTCTCAACGTATTTTCTGTATTCTTCAAGAGTTGTAGCACCTATTACCTGTATTTCTCCTCTCGATAATGCGGGTTTTAAAATATTAGCAGCATCAATAGCACCTTCTGCCGCACCCGCACCGATTAATGTATGCATCTCATCTATAATAAGAATTATATTTCCCGCCTGACGGATTTCATCCATAATCTTTTTAAGACGTTCTTCAAATTCACCCCTGTATTTTGTACCTGCTACCAAAAGCCCCATATCCAGCTGGATAACTTTTTTACCTTCCAGAATATCAGGAACCTCGGAATTTACTATCCTGGCTGCCAATCCCTCAACAACCGCTGTTTTACCAACACCAGGTTCTCCTATTAAAACCGGATTGTTTTTAGTTCTTCTTGCAAGAATTTGAATAACACGTTCAATTTCTTTTTCTCGGCCGACTACAGGGTCAAGTCTTTGTTCCTGCGCCGCAAGCGTTAAATCCGTTCCAAACTCATCAAGACTCGGTGTTTTTGTTTTCCCCGAAGATGATGATGTACCTGCCGTAGTTTGCGCAGGTTTCGTTTCTCCAAGCATTTTAATAACGTTACTTCTCACTTTATTCAGGTCAACACCCAGATTCTCAAGTACTCTTGCCGCAACACCTTCACCTTCTCTTATTAACCCTAAAAGAAGATGTTCGGTTCCTATATAATTGTGTCCCAACTGTCTAGCTTCATCCCAGGACAGTTCCAAAACTCTTTTTGCGCGAGGCGTAAAAGGTATTTCTACTGCAACGAAGCCGGAACCTCTGCCTATAATTTTTTCTACTTCTACTCTTGCGTCTTTAAGTGTAACACCCATCGCCTTTAATGTTTTTGCGGCAACACCTGTTCCTTCACCTATCAAACCAAGTAATACCTGTTCAGTACCTACAAAATTATGACCCAGTCTTCTTGCTTCTTCCTGTGCAAGCATTATTACTTTTATAGCCTTCTCCGTAAAACGTTCAAACATTTGCTTTACTCCTAATAAGACTTCTTACTAATTATTTTACACCATAATATAAAATATACAATCAATTACTTATACGGTTGAGTTTATTCCGAGCGGGGAGATAATCTCCGTTTACCTCTATTGCGGTATTATAAGATAATTTTGCCTTTAGTATTTTGTTTCGCTGTATATATATATCACCCAGCATATAATGTGTTTCGGGATCTTTATAACATATATCCAAACTTTTCCTCAGCAGCTTTTCGGCAATATCATAATAATTATGATTTAATAATACCCTTGCCGTATATTTGTATATTTCTTTATTAAAAGTTTCCAGATATTGAATTTTATTTATTATTTTTTCTATATATTCATTTTGATTGTACAGAAATAGCATTTCCATATCCTGTTCAAAATAATTTCTTATTTGAAAATATGTAGGATTCTCGGTAATGTTACCTTTAATAATTTGTATTAAAATAATAAGCCATTTTGCTGCGGATGAATCATTATCATACATTTGTAATATTCGTTTTGCTTCTTCCGTTTCTCCTTTGAGAAATTTACAATAACCGCATCCGAGTGTAAAACCAGACTTTGAAAAATAATTATATGCGCTTATACAGTCTCCTTCCGTAAGCGAAATCTTACCAAGAATGTTAAAACTCCAAGATTCTGAACGATTTTTTAATAATTCTTTTATCTTGGAGTGATTTTTTTCTGTATAAAAAAGTCTTTCTATTTCCGATTTCTTCATTTTTTAATAATTAGGCATCATATTATTCATCATCATTATTTGAATAATTTCCGGTGAAATCTTTGAACTATTTTCCCCGCCCTGATATTGATTTATAAGTTCATTAATATAACCACTGTCTTTTTTATTGTTATTATCCAAAAACATAGCCAGAGTCGATATATCTTGATTTTGTTGTTTAATTATATCCAGCGCCCGTGCAAATTTTTCATCTGACGGCAGATATACTTTACTTGCATTAATTTCATTTTGTTTCATTTTGGCACGTTCCTGCATAATAAAATCTCTTACACTGGGATGCATATTATTAGAATACGAACCGTTAATTAATTTTTCAATTTCAAGTGTATCAGCATCTACCCTATTGCCACTGTTAAGATTGGCAAAATATTCCTCAAGAAAACTAACCGGATCAGCCTTTAATTTAACTATTTCCTGATATGAAAAATTTTGATAATCACATTTTGCGGGATTCTCCATACATATTTTGGCTTGTATTGCATATGACGTTAATTTAGGAACGGTATTTAATTGAACCACCTTATCAAATGCTTTGTGAGCATCAGTTTTCATAGCTATATTCATATATGCATTTCCCAGATAATACCATGCTACGGCACTTGACGGATCTTTTTCCGTATACATTCTCAAATCGGAAATACATCCCAGGTAGTTTTTGTTTTTATATTTACTGATAGCACCTTTTATTTCCGCAGTCCCCTGATCTGCTGCAAATACACTATTAATATTTGACACAGTCAACAACAGTACAAAAACTATTCCCAGTATAAAATTTTTTTTCATATTTTGTCCTCATATATTGTTTTTTATTATAACAAACTAAAAAACAACTAACCCTACTAATAGATTATATACCCAAATTTTCAAAATTTCCTAGTTTGTTTACATTATTTTCCTATCTTTATCAATAAATATTTTGCAAAGTTTATTACTGTTATACTGATTTTAAATGAAATTTGTTTTTATGTTTCATATAAAAGAATGAAATATTATTTAATTGGTATATTAATTTTTGTAACAAATGTATAATGTAATATACATTTGTTGAATAAAAATACTTGCGGAGGGAGAAATGAAAATAAAAATAAAAGAAACTGTCAAAGCAAAAAAAGGATGGAGCTTATATAAACTTGCAAAGGTGTTAAATCTTCCTCAACAGACAGTATATTCTTGGGCCAGCGGAAGAACACAGCCGTCATATGAAAATATGGACAGACTTTGTGAAGCAATATCCTGTAATGTAGGCGATTTATTTGAAGCGGAACCGGTTCAGCAGAAACTTGACCTTGCCGTAAATCAATAATTTGCCGTTTGTGCATGTGCAGTATCAATAACAGATTTTATATTAATATCTTCCTCATTTTTTCTATACGTCAAATATATAAGATATTCAATATTTCCTTTAGGTCCTTTTATTGGAGAGAAAGTTAACCCGTTAGTATGAAGATTTAATGATTTACAATATTCTGTTATATTATTAATTACTTCAAAATGAATTTGTTTATCTTTAACTACACCGTTTTTGCCCACTTGTTCTCTGCCTGCTTCAAATTGAGGTTTAATTAAAGACACAATTTCAAGTTTATCTTTATCTGCCAGATATATTACATTTTTTATAACTTTGGCAATTGAAATAAAAGATAAATCCATGGTGACAAATTGAGCTTTCGGTTCAGCTATGGCATATATATCATCAACGGAACAGTTTTTTATATTTACTCTTTCTATTATTTTAACTCTTTTATCGGTTCTTAATTTCCACGCAATTTGTCCGTATCCGACATCAACACTGTATACAAATTTTGCCCCGTTTTGAAGCAAACAGTCCGTAAAACCGCCCGTAGATGCCCCTGCGTCAAGACAAATTTTATTTGCCAAATTTATATTGAAAGTTTTTATAGCTTTATCAAGTTTATACCCCCCTCTTGATACAAAGGGCATGGACTTAATTTCAAAGGTTGTATCTTCTTTAGCTTCTATAAGGAAGCCTGATTTGGTTATAACAACTCCATTAACTTTAATATTCCCTGCCATAATTGCAGCCTGAGCTTTACTTTTTGTTTCAAAAAAACCTTTATCGGTCAGTATTTTATCAAGTCTTTCTTTTGTCATTTAAAAATTAAATATCCTTTGTGCATTTAATGTTGTTTGTTTTTTTACCTGTTGTATATCAATATTTTTAATATCCGCAATTTCTTTGGCTATATATTTTAAATATGCCGGAGTATTTATCTTGCCTCTGAACGGTACCGGCGCTAAATACGGAGCATCCGTTTCAAGCAAAATATATTCAAGCGGAATTATTTTGACTGTTTCTTTTAAATCTTTTGCATTTTTAAAAGTTACAATTCCGCCGATTGAAATATAATATCCTTTTTCTATGCAATCCAGAGCAAAACTTGGACCGCCTGAAAAACAGTGAAATATGACATTTTTAAGTTTATATTCGTTAACAATATTAAAAGTATCTGTATGAGCTTCTCTGTCATGTACTATAACAGGCAGCGTTAAGTCTTGTGCCATTTCAAGTTGTTTTCTGAATATATTCTGCTGTTTAAGTTTTGACTCCGCACCGTAATAATAGTCAAGTCCTATTTCTCCTATTGCAACAATTTTAGGATGAGCAGATAATTCTAATATTTTTTTCTCGGTTTCTTTGCCGAAAGTTTGAAATTCAGACGGATGAATGCCAACGGCTCCGTATATCATTTCATATTTTTCACAGTATGATATAATTTCATCAAATTTTGAAGGCTCAACACCCGGAATGATAACCTTTTCAACTTCGTTCGATTTTATTTCCTCAATAAAATCACTAAAATTTTTCTTATATTCATCAAAGTTTATGTGAGAATGGGTATCAATCATGTCAGTTATTGCCTGTAAACTTATTTTATTTTAATATAAAAAGCAAAGATTTTTACGATATGTAAAAGATTAATTAACACGAAGCAATAAAATTTTTTCAGGAGTTTTAAAGCCATTGAGATTTCATATGGAAAACAACAATGAATAGCATTAATCACATAACACAGCCAGAAACAACATTTAATAATAAAAAACAGGATAACAAAAAAAAGGTCGCTATCGGGTCATTTGTAGGCAGTGCAATAGGTATAGCCGGTTCTCTTGCCGGAGTATATGCTCTTGCCAGAAAAGGTAATCCTTCTGCAAGTTTAAAAAATTTCTCTTTTACGGAGAAAGATATTTTGATACTGGGTGCAGGATCTGTAGCCGGCGGATTAACAGGCGGCTTAATTGCAGACCATAATAAAGAAAATGTAAAACCCAAATTAAGAGAAGCCGCACAGCAATTTTTCGGCAATATAGCCGCACCTGTCGGCTTATTGGCTGCAGGTAATAAACTGCTTGAAAAATCCAATTTTAAATTACCCAAAATAAATTCGGAATCAAAACCCGCAAAAGCCATAAATGCCGTTTTGGACGTACTTCCCAAAGCCGTTGTTACCGTTGTTTCCCTGGTAGGAGGTATGGAAGCCGGCAATAAAGTAATAAATAAAATTAACAATATAATATTTAAAGAAGATATTAAACATCATGTTGAGGCTGAAGATTATCTTGTTCATGCAGATGATTTGTGTTTAACCGCAAACATGCTTTTAAAAAATGCAAAACCTGGTTCTGCAGTAATATCCAAATTTCTGCCCTTAACCTTCCTTATTTCGGGTTTTAAAACAGGAATGCAGGAAACAGAGCATGCAGAACAAGTTTAACCTATAAAGTCCTGCATTATTTCATTACTTAACAGTATTCCCTGTCTTGTAAGTCTGCAACGATTGTTTGTAAGCCGCATTAATTTTAAATTTGCATATTTTTTAATTACTTGTTCATATCTTTTCATAAAGTCAATCTGATATTTATTGTTCAAATTGTTAATATTAATACCTTCTTTTAATCTCAAGGCAAGCATAATTTCATACTCCAGCATTTCATAGCAGCAAAGTTCATACTTTTCCTCTGTCTTTAAAGGATTTTTTATATAATCATTAACATCAGAAATATTTTTATATCTTATATTACCTTCATAACCGCTCGCATTAAGTCCAAATCCGTAGTAATTTTCATTTTTCCAATATGCATAATTATGTTTGGACATTTTGCTTTTTTTTGCAAAGTTACTTATTTCATAATGAATAAATTTATTTTCTTGCAGAAAATTACATAAAAATATATACATTTCAGCCTGCAAATCATCATCAGGCAGATTTAAGGGTTTATTATTATAAAATAAAGAATTTTGTTCTATTTTTAGTCCGTAAGTCGAAATGTGATTGACTTCACAAGCAACAGCTTTTTTTAAATCCGTCTTAAATAAACTCATTGTTTGTGATGGAAGTCCGTATATCAAATCAATACTGATATTGTTAATATCTGCCCGTTTAATTATATCAATGGATTTTAAAATATCCTTTTGATTATGTATTCGTCCTATTTCTTTAAGTATCTTATCGTTAAATGTTTGAACTCCGAGCGAGATTCTGTTTATACCCAGATTTTTTAACTGCCTGAACTTAGAAAAAGAAACCGATTCGGGATTAGCTTCAACCGTAATTTCACAATTTGAATTTAAATTAAAATTTGAAATAATGTTCTCAAAATCGCAAACTTCAAGTAATGAAGGTGTTCCGCCTCCAAAATATAAAGTATTCAGTTTATCATTTTTGTATTTTATTTTTATTTCTTTTAATAACGCATCAATGTATTGCTTTTTATAAAAAAAATCAATACCGGAAACAAAAGAACAGTAATAACATTTTCTTTTGCAGAAAGGAATATGAATATAAGCATGTTTAATCATAAAAAAATTATATCATCCAATGGATGATATAATTTTTTGCTTAATCTCATTAATATATGACATCATATATATAATAAATTATCTTTTAAAGCTCTTATACAGCCTGCTTTATCAGTCATAAAAATTCTGTTTTTGCCGTTCAAATCCGTAAAACTCAGTACATATTTGTTACCGTCTTTTTTTAATTTACCTCTGCATAAACTTTTGTTATTTAAAAGCTCCTCTTCCGTCATTTCTTTTGTTATTGGTTCTCCATAATACCCATCCTGAGGTGTTCTTGAGAATATGTATTTGCCTTTTTCGGTTTCTGACGGTTTTATATCAACTTCTCCCATACTCAATATTACGGGACGTACCAGTGTTGAACCATCAGAGAGTTTTGTAGCGGAAACATATTGAATATCAAAAATTTGTTCCGGTGTTAATTTTACTATATTCGGATTTTTTCCTCTTACTTGATCTACTGTCATTCCATGCGGAAAATTATACGCATCTCTTGCTGTTTTGTTTGTTTTTTCCGTACTTTCAGGCATTACTTTTGTAAATGGCTTTTTGCCCAAATTAATACTGTTAATATTCATTTTACACTCCTTTTTGACCGTTATTTTACTTATACAAAAACATGTAAATAAAAATTTTGCAGTTTATTTGAAACTTTAGTTTCTCTTTGTTAAAATTTGTGAAGGGAAATTATATGCAGAATATTAAAATATTAAGAATGACAAATGAAGATGTTGATGAAGTTTTCAACATTGAGGAACTTATTCATCCCGAGCATCATTGGTCAAAAGACTCTTTTTATAATGAACTTTCAAATAATCTGGCGTTTTATTTTACTATTAAAAATTGTAATAATAAAATACTTGCCTATATAGGGTTCTGGCAGATATTTGAAGAAGCGCATATTACAACACTTGCTGTTCA
The DNA here is from genome assembly GCA_964572355.1 of uncultured Muribaculaceae bacterium. GTDB lineage: Bacteria > Cyanobacteriota > Vampirovibrionia > Gastranaerophilales > Gastranaerophilaceae > Avigastranaerophilus. Next base: position 25,169 of record CAZNEN010000007.1, on the reverse strand, counting down.
TCCTGATTTTCGAGGTCTGCAATTAGCGCAAATTCTTTTAATTAAGCTGATTGAAGAATGTTATAAGAATATGGTTAAGTATATAACACTTGAAGTCCGAGAAAGCAACTACGCTGCTATTTCTTTATATGAGAAATTTTTGTTTGAATCTATCGGTATGCGGAAAAATTATTATCAAGATAATAATGAGAATGCACTTATAATGTTTACCCGGAATATTTGGTATGATAAATTTAAAAATAATTTTAACTCGATAAAAAAACAAATCAATAAGGTAGTTATTTCTTATGATTAATAAGAGGGTAAAAGAAGGAATAAGAAAAATTCACGGATCTAACGGCCAAGTAAATTTCTGTCTTGGAACTATTGCCCTTATGATACTGTGTTTAATGCTTTTAATTATTGCAACTTTTACTCAAATAAAAATAAATTTTAATTTGTCTGATTCCGGTATAAATTCTTATTTAAAATTTGAATATATACCGCAGATACCGGCCGTATTATTTATTGCAGCATTATTAGGCGAGGTCTGGGGATTTCTGGTTATACTAGCATATATAGTTATGGGGCTTACTCCTCTATTTCCCATATTTGCTTTAGGAGGAGGTTTATCTTATATATTCCAATATAATTTCGGTTATATATTTGCTTTTATATTTTCCGTTTTACTGAGTGCAAAAGAACTCAAAAACGGAAATTCAATCTTAAACATAATTCTTGCGGTTTTTTACGGTGTCTTTTCCGTTCATATAATAGGAATAATTTATATGATTATTATTGCAATAATCAGAAATGATTCGGCAGACTTCATTTCAAATTGGATATATTTTCAATCTCTTTCCAAAATTCTATACGACGTAGTATTTGGCTTTATTGCAATTATATTAGCAAAATGCATAAAAAAGCTTCTCTGGATAATAATGGGTTAAAGTCCGAAAGACATTAATATCCTTACAATAAGCTGTTCCATAATTTGTAAAAGAATAAAAGCAATCAACGGCGATATATCTATCATTCCTATCGGTGGAATTACAGCTTTAAAAGGAGCCATTATTATATTATAAAACCTAACCAAAGAAGCCAGAGGCTCTTTTCTTATATCAAAAATCGGAATCCAGCTTAACAATACAACAATTAATATAACAAGATATATAAACCTGAATATTATTGATATTGCAAAAGAAATCATATTTTATCCTTTTTATGATGTATGAGAAGTATTACAGCATTCACAGTTATTTCTTTCATCAGGAATATCTGCTATTATTGCGGTTAATAAATTTTTTAATCTGCTGATATTTGATTTAAATACCTGCATAACCTCCTGATGTGTTACAGGCGGAACATCTCCTACAAGTCCTGCATCATAATCAGTAATTAAAGCAATTGTTACGGGGCACATATCAAGCTCTTTTACAAGATGAACTTCCGGATACTGGCTCATATTAATGACTTCCCAGCCTTGATTTGTAAAGAACTTTGATTCTGCCTTTGTTGTAAATCTGGGACCGTTTATAACAACAACCGTACCTGTTTCATGTACATTTATTCCCAGTTTCTTTGCTTGCTCTATTGCTATTTTTCTGAGCTCGGGACAATACGGATCGGCAGCACTCGGGTGAACACATTGAGGACCCTCAAAGAAGGTATTTTTTCTGCCGTCAGTCCAGTCTACAAATTGATCACAAATAACAAAATCACCGGGTTTTACATATTTTTGCAGACTTCCCGCAGCGCAAGGAGAAATTACTCTGGTTACACCTAAAGATTTTAATGCCCATACATTTGCTCTGTAATTTACCGTGTGGGGAAGAAATCTGTGATCTCTTCCGTGTCTCGGAACAAATGCAACTTTTCTTCCGTATAATTCGCCTACTGTTATTGGATCTGAAGGTTTCCCGTAAGGAGTATCAATGTCTATTGTTTCATACGTCGTTCCCGATTCTTCAAAAAAACTGTAGAATCCGCTTCCTCCGATAATTCCTATTTCCGCATCCGTTATCTTGCTCATAATTATCTCCTTGCTTAATTATAAGTATTTTTAACACAGACATATCGAATATACAAGTTAAGCGTATTTCAATTTCCTGAAGTTTCAAGCTTCAAGAGATTTGCTTTTTTATCAAGCCCGCCCGCATAACCTGTTAATTTTTTATTTGAACCTATAACTCTGTGACAAGGTATTATTATGGCAATAGGATTTCTGTTATTTGCATTACCGACAGCACGCGCCGCATTAATATTCCCTATTAAAGAAGCAACTTCTTTATATGTTCTTGTTTGTCCGTACGGAATTTTCTGAAGCTCCTTCCATACTTTTTTCTGAAAATCAGTACCGGCAGGATTTAAAGGCAAATCAAATACTTTCCTTTTTCCTGAAAAATATTCATCAAGTTGTTTGACCGTTATGCTGATAATTTTATTTTTTTTATTAATAAACTTTTTCCTGTCTTTAAATCCGACTGTTAAAATACTCTCATTATCAGCGGTTATATATATCTCACCTATTTTTGAACTGTATTTATAGCTAAATTCCATGCTTAAATAATATCATATAATCCGGTGTCGTATTAAAGTGAAATTGTTAAATTTTCACTTTAGGACTTACCTTTTCAATATATCACTTTCAAAATTTCATTCGCACCATTCTGACGTATTGTGAAATTTTGTTCGGGCAACATTTTGTAGTATCATAAAAATTATGAATTATTTGGAACGTGCAAAAAAATTCAGAGCAAAAAAAAGACTCGGGCAGAACTTTTTAACGGATGAAAATGCAATTGAAACAATATTAGATGTTTCGGATATTTCAAAAGACGATATTGTTGTAGAAATAGGAGCAGGTTTGGGGTTTGTTACCGAACATCTTGTTAAGCTCGCAAAAAAGGTCTATGCAATTGAACTTGATGATGCTATGGTTAGTGAACTTTCAAAAATTAATGCGGATAATCTGGAAATTATTCATAAAGATATTTTGAAAACTGATTTGTTTATATTGGGTGAAAATCTTAAAATTGTTGCAAATATTCCGTATTATATAACTTCGCCGATTCTGGTTCATTTACTCGGAGAAGTAGATGATTTAGAAAATAAAAACAGAAATTCAATATCTCAGATTGTCCTGACAGTACAGTATGAGGCAGCAAAAAGGCTTACGGCAAACGAAAAATCCGCCTCTAAAGAATTTGGTTTATTATCTATTCTGGCTCAATTTTGGGCTGATGTCGAATTTATAAAAAAAGTTCCCGCACGTTCTTTTTTCCCCGCTCCTAAAGTTGATTCGGCTATAGTTAAACTAAAGGTTAAAAAAACCCCTCTGCTTAAATTATCGAACTATGAATTTTTCAGAAAAGTAATAAAAGCTTGTTTTGCAACAAGAAGAAAAAATATAAAAAATTCACTTGTAAATGCCGGTTTTGCAAAAAATGCAGTTGAAAAAACGTTAAAAGACTTAACCTTTAATCAAAATATCCGGGGAGAAACTCTTTCTATTGCACAAATGGGAAGGTTGTCCGAGAAACTCAAGGAAAATCTATGAAAAGAATAAAAATTAAAACACCCGCGAAAATTAATCTGACGCTTGAAATTCTAAATAAAAGAAATGACGGATTTCATAATATTCAATCCATAATGCAGGCTGTAAATCTGTATGATTATTTGACTTTTGAATTATTTGAGTCTGCCAATACAGTTATTAAACTAAACGGCAATTCAAATAAAATTCCTTACAACAGCGACAATTTAGTATACAAAGCGGCAGTCAAATTTCTCCAAAAAACACATATACAAAATATAAAATTAGACATATATATAGAAAAACATATTCCTGTTGCAGCAGGACTTGCCGGCGGAAGCTCCAATGCGGCAGGTACATTTTTTGCTTTAAATAAATTGTTTAACAACATATTGAATGAAAATGAAATTAACAATCTATGCCTATCTCTCGGTTCTGATTTAAATTTTTGTCTTAACGGCGGATGTGCACTATGTACTTCAAGAGGAGAAATAACCGAAAAACTACCATTTTATGAACAAAATATTTCCCTGATTAAACCAAAAAATCTCGGCATAAGCGCAAAAGAAGCATATACAAAATTTGCATTGCTGCAGGATAAATCTTATCCGGATAATACATCAAAATTAAAAAATCTGCTTTCAGAAGGAAAATTTGATAAAACCCTTATATATAACAGTCTTGAAAAAGCACTACTGCCTGATTATACAGAATTAAGAACAATTAAGAACAGAGTTAAAAATTCTCTGCTATCAGGAAGCGGTTCTGCGTTTTTTGTTTTAGACAGCAAACTTGAAACTGATTTGGATAAATCAAATTATTATATTTGGGAAAATTTAAAAACAATACCTACAGGAGTAGAAGAAATAAATGACTGATATAATATCTACGGAAAAGATAAATCCTGATACCGTTAACATTGATATTGCTTCATCTTTTGAAATAGCAAAGATGATAAATAATGAAGATTTAAAAGTTGCGGTAAAAATATCCGAAAATTTGCCGGTTATAGCTTCTGCAATAGATATAATCAGTGATAATTTTTTAAAAGGCGGAAGATTATTTTATTTTGGTGCGGGAACAAGCGGAAGATTGGGCGTTTTGGATGCATCCGAATGTCCTCCGACTTTTAATACAAATCCCGATATGGTGCAGGGAATAATTGCAGGCGGCGACAACGCTTTAAGATATGCAATTGAAGGGGCGGAAGACAGTATAGAACTTGCTCGTCAGGACTTTGATAAATTAAATATAAATAAAAATGATACGGTTGTCTCAATTTCTGCAAGCGGAAATGCAAATTATGTAATTGAAATCCTTAAACTTGCTAAAAATAAAAATATCAAAACAATAGCTATTACATGTAATCCAAACGCTAAAATGTCCGACTTCGCAAATATTGTTATATGTATTGAAACAGGAGCAGAGGCCATAACCGGTTCTACAAGAATGAAAGCCGGAAGCGCTCAGAAAATGGTGCTTAATATGCTCACAACAGGATCTATGATAAAAATCGGCAAAGTCTATAAGAATTATATGATAGATGTAAAACCTACAAATATAAAACTTAAAAAACGTGCAAAGAGAATTGTATCTTCCATTGCACAATGCAGCGAAGATGAAGCCGAAAAAATACTTCAAGCAAACGGATATAAAGTAAAAGAAGCTGTTATTCAAATAAAATATTCTTTAACTTTACAAGAAGCAATTGAACTTCTTAACAAATATAACGGTATTCTTAGAAAAGTATTTGAAAATATTATTTAAATTAACAAAAGTTTATAATAATGCAATTTTATATATTCCGGTTATTTGTATTTGATAACAATAAAGGAATGCTAAATGAAAATAAGCAAAATTGATTCTTCAATAACTGCACAAAATGCACATAAAAATTCGTTATCCCGAATAAAAAAAGGCAGCCTGCAATTCGATGTTTTTCAAAAAACAGAATCTAATCCTGTATCACGGTTAAATGACAACTCATCGCCGGAACAGAACCGTGTGCCTTCTTTTAAAGGACTTCTTGAAAATTTTCTGATAGATAAACTAATGTCTATTCTGGAGAAATCTTCTGATCCCGTCATATTGAAACTTGCAGAAATCGTAACGCAAATTAAACGTGAATCTGAAATGTCTTTATACATAGATATCCTTTCTGAAAAAGAAATAAGAAAGAATTTATTACAGTTAAGATATAGAAAAGTATCTGAACTGAATGAAGCTGTACTTTTTGATTCGGGTTTCGATCTGGATTTTATAAACAAAACATGTGAAGAAGCAAAAATATATAATTTATTAGCTCTTGAACGTTTTATAAATGCTTATTCCTTTAATCCGGATAATAAAAAAATCTTCAAAGATCAAAATATAGAAGCAATGAGAATATACGGGCTGCTTGAATCAAAAAATGATTTTGCCCAATTCCCCGAATTGTTATTATATCTATATAATTGCAGCAAGCAAGAAGGTACAGCTCCGGAAGAAAAAATTAATACAACACTAAATTTCTTAAAGAAAACAGGACTCAAAACATTTACAGACTTTGATGAAAAATTTAAACATCTAAAATCAAAGTTCAATAATTTTGACGATATATCGGATAAAGTTGATGCAATTGAATATATGCAGAAAACTTATGCGGGAAAAATATCAATGTTAAATGATATTTTAAAAGCAAATCCTGAACTTAAAGGAATCGATGCAGAAAAATCATATACTTACATTAATGATATAGTTGACTATTTTTATGAAAAAAATGACGGCAGAAGCCTGGACGGATTGTCTGATATTATAACGTACGTTGTAAGGCAAAACAAATTAAAATCTACCGGAATGAAATCAATATCAGATTCTTTTAACAACTTTCAAACACCGGAAGATAAAATTGATTTTTTCCGCTTCCTTAAAGATTGTAATATTTCCATTGCAGACTTTAATTCTTTGAACGGAAACATAATAATATCGGATATTGATAATTTATCATTTTATATTAATAAAGATTATTTTACTAAATTTATAGAAGGAATACAGAGCGGTACCCATAAAAACGGTTTTGATTTTTATAAACAATTTAAAGATATTATTAACGCATTATTTGGAAAAGACGAAAATTCAGAAAATGTAGAAATGTTCATAAAGGTTGCTGATAAATTTAATCTTAAAAACTCAGATTCCGTATTAACCTTCTACAATAAAATGTCAAAAAGTAAAAAACGTACATTAACATCTCATGAAATTAAAGATTTTATTAATTTATTCTCATACGCCGATTTAGATAAAATTACAGACCAAACCAAGCCGCTTAACATATCAACCGTTGATTATTTAAGAAAAGAGAAAGAACAGTTTTCGATTGTTAAAAAAGATATAGAAGAATTTTGCCGTAGAGACGAAACAGCAGCTTTCGCCGGTTTGTCCGCACTTGAAATATATAAAAAATACCGTGATTTGATAGCCGAAAATCCGGATAACACCGCTAAAATACTTCAAAATATAACAAATTATGATATACAAAATATAGAGCAATATAAACTTCACCTGCAGAAAATAGAACCTTTTGAAGCATTTTTTGAAAATAGAGAAGATATGCTTAGATTCTTTGAAAATAATAATATTAAATTCGGTGATGAATACAAAGAACAATTATATAGAGATAATTGCCTGCAAATATTTAATATGTTGTTATCCGGACAAAATAAAGAAAAATCCTTAAAAAGAATTAAATATTATGCAGAATCAGGGTTCTTACTTAAATCACAAAATAAACTGTCCGAATTTATCAAAAGAATATATGAAAATGAAATTCCGAAAGATATACTCTCTATAATTGCAGATAGAAAAATATCATCTTTAAATGCTCTTGAAAAATTCTTCAGACAATATCAATCTATAAATCCTTCCGATGAAAGAAAACTTATAGAATTTCTAAAGCAACTGCCTGAAAACATATCTTTTAATGATTGCACCGAGATTCTTGAAACCGTTCAGAATAAGTTGAAAGACTTAAATATTCCGGTTGAAATAAACAGTGACAATATACACCTTATTAATACAAAAGATTTTATGAATAAAAATGAAATTAAACCCGGCCAAATTACGGCATTACTAAACAAAATATATACAGTTTCAGGAGATACAAACTTTTTAAGTTCTATGTCTATATCGGATAAACCGAAAGAAAATAATTTTTCCGCATATCAAATTGCATTAGAATTAGCATTTAAATCAGAAAAATCCGTTGAATCATATCAGAATATATTAAGATTGATGGGGCTTAATAAAAACGCGTTAAATCTTCCAAAGGATTGTTCTTCGTATATATATGCCAATGCAATAGAAAAAGTATTACCTGAAGAATTTACTAATTTTGTAAATTCTGATGACTGGCTTGACTATGCAAAAGATTCCTCTAAACTGCCCAATCTTATCCTTCATGCCAGATTAAGAGCTATTGACAGATTTGCCTTAAATGATACAGACAGCATAGAAACTTTATATACGGAAGAAACAAAAACAAAACTGCAGGATTTATTTAAAACCCTGTATACTGATTCTCCGGTTAATTTAAGAGGAAGCGACATTTCTAAACGCATTATAACGGATTTTGTTCATAAGTCCAATGTAGTCGAAGCAGTATTTTCAAATAAAGGAGAAATGATTACTATAGTACAGAAAAAACGAAAAGCTTAGTCCTCTTCTATATATGAAACTATTTTATTTATATTGCTGTCAAATCCCGATACTTTTTGTATAAGCTCATTTACAGAAGTATTTATATTTTGCTGACCTGCCAAGGTTTCATTGGCAGAAGTTATTTGAGCGGCAATATAATTTAAAATATCTTTTACATCGTAAGCTTTATGTTCTTCACTCATAGCTTCAATCAATTTATCGAATTTATAATTAAGTGTTTCAATTTTTTCTTCCAAATCCTTTATTTGTTTAGACTGTCTGTTAATTTTTTCTTTCAATAAAGTTTCAAGCTCTGAAAATTTTTGGCCGTTCTCTTCAGAAATTTTGTCAATTCTTTCATTTAAAGAATCAATATCAGGAGTCAGTGCCGTATTGAGTTGCACAATAATACCGGTTAATAAACTTTTTATTTCTGAAACATCTTCTGTTTTAAAACTCGCAAAAGTTTCTTCAAGTTCGGTTATTCTTTTTACCGTACTTGAAATTTCCTCTTTTATTTCGTTTAATTCATTTTTATCATCTTGAATTTCCGGCAATTCAATTTTTTCTGATTTTAACTCCGCAAGATCATTTTGCATCGTATTCAGTAAAACACCGGTTGCATCAATCCATTCCGCAAGATAAATAAAAGCACTGTTTAAATTTCTGTTTGCATTCAAACTGCCTTGAAGCAATTTAACCATTTCAGTAATTTTTTCGCCCAGAAGTGCAAATTTTAACTCCGGATTAAATTCCTGTCTTTGTACATCCAATGAATTTATTGTATTTTTGAACATTTCAAGATATATTTTAAACTCTTTATTAGCATCATCCGCTGATAAAATAAGTTTATTTGTTCTTATACTTATACTTGAAATATCATCATTTAACTCGGCAAAACGTTCTTTTAAAGAATTTATATCCTGAGATGTTATTTTTGTATTATCATCTAAAAATTTATGTAATTTAAGAAAATCCGATTCTATATCAAGCAGAGTATATATATATGACTCGGTACCATCATTTTTTGCAGTACTTGTAATAGTATGCAATTCACCTGACAAAACCTCTAATTTATCTTTTAAATCGGGAACATCTTCAATGATTTTAGCGGCATTTTCAAGAGTTGCCGTTATTTCATCTATTTTAACATTCAGATTATCATTTGTTTGTGTATATTTATTATCCAGTTCTTCACTGCGGCGGGCAATACCGTCAATTTTACTTACCCATTCATTTAACAGCCCTATATTTTCATAAATCAAATCAACTTTAGAAGCAATCATTTCGTCTTCTATAACGGTATTAATAGAAGAAACTTTGTCCGAAATCGAATCAATCTTACTTGCCCATTCATTAATTGCGGAAAGATTTTCATACACTATATCCATTTTATTGGAGATATCCTCAAAATCCAAATCCTCGGAAAAAGAAGAATCTAAACGTTCTTTAATAGTAGAAATGACATTAGTAATATTTTGGGCGTCTTCCATACAAGAGCTTAAAGATGCAATCTTTGACTGCATGTCAGACATTGCCCCGTCAACATTATCTATTTTCATTGTCCAATTATTTAAAGCCGAAATATTTTCATAAATAATATCAACTTTTTCTGCCACATCATCAAAATCAATACTTGCACCCAGTCTTGCATAAACATTTTCAATTGATTTATTTAAAAAACCGACTTTTTCTATCCAGGCATGAATAATATTCAGACTGTCATAAATTTCTCCGATTTTAAAAACCTGATTCCCGAAATCCGTATTTTTAAAATTATCAAACTTAACCTGCAGTTCTTTTATTAATACGTTTGTCTGTCTGATACTTTTTTGATTAACACTGTTAAGATCGGACATAATTGCTCCGATATCATCAATATTAAGAGTATTTCCGGTATTTTCAGGCAGATGTTCAATATATGAAGTAAGACTTTTATGTAAATTCTCAAGCAGTACTTCCACCTGTTTTATATTTTCGGAATAATTAACCGTACTTGAATTTTCCTTTAATGCAGTTATCTCATTAAAAATATTTTCATTGGTTTTTAATGCTAAATCTAACTGTTGCTTTTGATATTCTTCAAACTCTGCACTGGTAAGCGCAAGGTTTTGCACATTTTGCAAATTTTCAAGATGCTGTCCAACCTGCTGTGAAGATTCTTTTAATTCATTTATATCATTATATAGACCCTTCAAAAGAGTATCATTACAGCTGTCTACCTGAAATGCTATATTTTCCAATTTTTCTTTTATTTCTTGAAAATTCAATTTGGACTGCGTATCGGTAATGAGGTTTTCAATAGATTCAACCGAATTTTTAATATCCAGAATATCGATTTCCTTAATTGAATTAATATTATTAATTTTTTCACAAACTTCTTCTAAAATTTCTTTGTAATTATTATCAGCTGCCATTTCGCACTCTCTATTTTACATTTCATTAATTTTTATTTTATCAAACATAAGGTCTTACTGTATAGTTTAAGGTTTTATTTCTTTAATAAAAAAGCGGTAATGTCCGAAATGCCCGTCATTAGTGTATTTTAAAAAAGAAAAATATTACAAATGTTAAGTTTGTTATGAAATAAATTTTTTAATTTTTAATAAGTCCTGCCTTGTAAGCCATCTAGGAGAACCTTCCTTTTCCGAATGATTTCTTAAAAGATAAGAGGGATGAAATATAACCGTTGCATCAATATTGTTAAACAGTTTAAACCATTGTCCTCTGATTTGAGAGATTTTTAATTTATTTCCCAGAAAAGATTTTGCACTGGTTGCTCCGCAAAGTACAACAAGCTTCGGATTAACGAGGTTAATTTGAGAAATTAAAAAACTTTCACAAAGATGTTTTTCTTCATCCGTAGGGACCCTGTTTTCGGGCGGACGGCATTTAACCGTATTACATATATAAAAATCATTTTTTCTTGATAATTTACATTCCTCCAATAAAGAGGTAAGTAATTTGCCTGCTCTGCCCACAAAAGGAGTTCCGGATGCATCTTCATCCGCTCCGGGAGCTTCTCCTATTAATAAAATCTTAGCTTCAGGATTACCATCCGAAAATACAATATTATTCCTTGTTTCGCTAAGTGCACATCTGTAACAGTTTTCACATTCCTGTCTCAACTCGTTTAGTTCATCCTGTTTTGTTTTCAGCATATCCAGCTCCTAAAATTCCTGCTTATTTATTGTACATTAGTTCTGATAACAATACAAATAAGAGATTAGCTTTTTTAAACAAAAGTATAACTAACAAAAATAGTTATTAAGTCCAATGAAGAAGCAGAGTAAATATTTTATTATAAGAATGTAAATCCTCAACTCTTCTGATTGCTTATTCTTAGTGCTCATCCCTTCTTTTTAAGAAGGGTTTTTTTTATTGCCGATTTTAATTTTTGCTTGTTTCCACAATTCATCCCATTCTTTAAGCGAAAGACGTTCAAGTTCTTTATGAGTCGTTTCTTCCATAGAACGAAATCGTTTTACAAATTTTTTATTTGCTTTCAAAAGTGCCTGCTCTGCATCTATTTTATTCCACCTTGCCAGATTAACCAAAGCAAAAAGAATATCTCCAAGTTCTTCTTCTTTTTCTTCTTGTGTTTTTGATGTCTTAAATTCTTCAATTTCGGACATTACACAATTAAATAAAGAAGTTTCATCAGGCCATTCAAATCCTACTTTTACTGCTTTTTTACTTATTTTTTGAGCACTCATTAAAGCGGACTGAGCTTTACAAATACCATCCATAACGGAAGTTCTATGCGGCTTTTCTTCTTTTTTAAGTTTTTCCCAATTATCCAGTATTTCATCAGAAGAATTAACTTTAACATCACCAAAAACATGCGGATGGCGACGAATTAGTTTATCGGATATACCTTTTGCAACATCTTCAATGTTAAATCTGTTTTCTTCTTTTGCTATTTGCGAGTGAAGAACAACCTGCAGCAATACATCGCCGAGTTCTTCCTGCAAGTGTTTTGAGTCATTATCATCTATTGCATCCACTGCTTCATATGCTTCTTCCAGCATATTCCGCTTTAATGAAGCATGAGTTTGTTCTCTATCCCAGCTGCATCCGTTTTCACTGCGAAGTATATCTATAATTTCTATCAATCTTTCCATATTCGGGTAATTCATAATTTATTACCTCACCATCTGATCCACGGTCATTATCAAAATACCTTGACCGCCCAGTTTTTTCAATTTATCTATGCTGTCAAATACCCTATCCGCATCTACTACAACATGCATAACAACATGTTCTTCATCTCCTGCCAAAGTCATTATTGTAGGAGATGATAATCCCGGCAGGAATGACCTTATTTCATTAATTGATTTTTTTGGAATATGAGCCATCAGATATTTTTTTTCACGTGCATCAATTACCGATTTTAAAGCCCTTAAAACCACCTGTGTTTTTTCTTTTTTTTCTTCATTCAAATTTTTATTAGCAATTACAATTGCCGTTGATTCAAGAATCTTGTCAATAATTCTCAGCTTATTTGATTTTAATGTAGAGCCTGATGAAGTAATATCAACAACAACATCCGAAAGTCCCAAGCGAGGAGTAATTTCAGTTGCACCCGAGACCTCGATAATTTTTGGTTTTTTACCGAGTTTCTCAAAATATTCTTTTGCTATATTAGGAAAAGAAGTTGCAATTTTAAGGTTTTCAGGAAGCTCTTCGGGAGTCTTATAAGAATCCTCTTCTTTAACCGCTACTACCATTTCACAGTAACCAAAATCTAAATCCATTATTTTATCTACATCAGATTTCAGTTCCGTTAAAATATCAAAACCGGTAAAACCGATATCCGCAATACCGTTTTCAACAATCATCGGAATATCTTGTGTTCTTAAAAATATAATTGAATACTTTTTATCTTTAGTTGTTACCTGTAATGTTCTTTCATCTTTTGACGGAAAAACCATACCGGCACAATCAAGCAAATCATATATTTTTTCCGATAATCTGCCTTTATTTGGTATTGCAATTTTTAACATATCCATATTCTTATTCCTTGTTTTTTAATTAAAAATTTTCTTCCTTTAAAGTTATAACTATGTCGCTTGTATTACAATAGTCTTTTACAGGATGATGAACATAATGAAATTTGGCTATATTAGGTACTTTATTTTGAATGGCTTTTATCATATCATTGGAAACTTGTGTATTATAGCCTACAATTTCGGATCTTTCTATTAAAGAAGACCTTCCCGTACAATTCACTTCATAACCTGCTGTTTTTAACTGTTCTTTAATTGCATAAGCATCAATTTCTTTCCCTCGCGAGTACATAATTCCTACGGTTATATCTTCTTTTGATAAATCTGTTTTCTTTCTGTAAATAAGTCTGTTTATGACCTGTTGTGTTTTTTCCGGATCCAATATCCAATAACTTATCATACCTTTTTTATTCGGGGCACCCGGAAGCATAGCAAATTCTACCTTGTTAAGGTCAATTTCTCTTGCTGCAGCGGCATACTGGGACATCTGATACAGATTCAAATCGGTTCTTGTATATAAACTTGCAATTTTTAAAGCATCAGGTATTTTTCTTATAGTTTCGGGAGACTTTATTTGTTCTATCAATGCCTTAATAAACTTCTGCTGGCGGTGAACTCTTCCTATATCACCATGCGTATCTTTCCTGAATCTGAGATATTGTTCCGCTTGTTCACCGTTTAGGACATAATCTCCTTTTTTAAAATCAATGTGCAGATTGCCGGAATAATCATTATAATGCATATTCTGATCAATATGAATGGGAACCCCGCCTATTGTATCTATAAGTTTTCTTACTCCTTCCGCATTTATTACAATATAATTGTGAATTCTTATTCCCAGTGTTTCTTCTATCGTTTTTTTGGTAAGCTCAATACCTCCTATTGCATAAGCTGCGTTTATTTTCTGGATACCGTGTTCTTCTGCAAGATATACTTTGCTGTCACGAGGGATTGATATTGCATTAATACTTTTTACATGCATATCCACATTAACTATTATAATAGTATCCGAACGAACACCCGAAAACGGCAAAGTATTGGGACCGTTTGAATCAACTCCGAGAATTAAAATATTTTGATAACGGCTGAGCATTTTAAAATTAAATTTTGAAGGAGTTAAATCAGATTTCTTTTCCGGTTTGACTCCCGAAAGTTTTGCATCCGTATAACTTTCTATTATTGTTGAAATCTCATTATAGTTATTTACAATAAATATTATCAAAGTTGTTAGAATGAAAAGAAAAAATGCTGCAAAAATAAATCTTAGCGTAATAATGAGTTTATTCTCTCCGGGTTCTTTATTTTCCTTATATTTCAAAAAGATGCTGTATTGCTCATCTTTATTTTTTAATTCGGTCATTATTATAAATCCTCTGCTTGTATAATTCTACTTCAAAAATTACAAAAAGAGTATATACAACCGTCTGATTTACAATATTTTGTTGAATATATAATTTTTTTATGATTTGATTTGACTATGAAAAATAGCAATATTGTAGAAGAAGCCGAAAAAAAGGTACTGAATTATTTTAAAACGGTTGATGAAATAAAAGAATACAACCAGGAGAAAGTATTACAAGCATTTTACAAGAACAAAATCGGACTGGAACATTTTTCTACCGTATCGGGTTACGGACATGATGATATGGGACGTGAAGCTCTTGACAGGGTATTTGCCGATGTTTTTAAAGCGGAAAAGGCTATAGTAAGAAACCATTTTGTATCGGGAACTCATACTTTATGCTGTTGTTTATTCGGAAATTTAAGATATGGGGAAAAACTCGTGTCTGTGGCCGGAGCTCCATATGATACAATGGAAGAGGTTATAGGTAAACGCGGTAATAAAAGAGCATCTTTAATCGGACATGGGATTTTATATGAAGAAATCCCTCTTATAAAAGAAACTGATGTTGACTTCGACGGAATAAAAAACAAAATAGACAAATCCGTAAACATGGTTTTAATACAACGTTCAAGAGGATATTCTTTAAGAAAATCATTAGATATAGAAACAATAAGAAAGATTATAGAAACAGTAAAAACAAATAATCCGGATTGTATTTGTTTTGTAGATAACTGCTACGGAGAATTTGTTGAAAAATATGAGCCGTTAGAAGTCGGAGCAGACTTAATAGCCGGCTCTTTAATAAAAAATCCCGGAGGCGGTATTGTAGAAGCAGGCGGATATATAGCAGGCAAAGAAGAATATGTTAATCAAGCCGCATATAGATTAACAGCTCCAGGAATAGGCAGTGAAGGCGGTGCCATGTTAAATCAGTTGAGATTAATATTCCAAGGATTATTTATGGCCCCTTCAATTGTATCTGAAGCGGTTAAAGGAGCAATCCTTGCTTCGCAGGTATTTGAAGATATAGGTTTTATATCAACCCCAAAACCTCATGAATTAAGAACTGACATAATTCAGACAATAAAATTCAATGCACCCGAACCGTTACTGGAATTTTGTAAAACCCTGCAAAGGTATTCTCCTGTAGAATCTTACTTAACTCCTATACCTGATGATGTTCCCGGATATGACAATAAATTAATAATGGCCGGCGGTTCTTTTATAGAAGGTTCTACCATTGAACTTTCCGCGGACGGACCGCTCCGCCCGCCTTATGCTGCTTATATGCAAGGCGGATTAAATTATGCTCACGTAAAAATTGCACTTAAAGGTATTGTCGAAAAGCTTAATGAAAAAACAAAGACAGAAACTAAGCTGTAAGATTTAATTTTTGCCCCGGCTGTTCAGTTTCATTTTGGCAATTTTTGCAACTTTCAGCTTGATTTTTTATTTCTCTTGCTTCTGATGCTACTTTATAATCCTGATTTGAAGGATCTGATGGTGCCATCGCCGCATTTATTACAGTATCCGCATGTTTTATTGTTTTATCGGGATTATTTTTATCCAGCACCGGCATTTTAATATCCACATGGCCGCCAGTCGGTATACCCTGAGAATTTTTTTCAATAACTATAGGACCGCCGAGAGAACCGGCTGCATCTTTATGTGCTTTTTCATGCGCATAAATTTCATCGTAACGCTGTTTTGTTATATTTTGTTTCTGCTGATTGTATAAATTAGAGCGAAACCCCAAAGAATTAATCATTCCACACTTCCCTTTCCACTGCAATTTTAGCAAAAAAATATTATCCCCGCAATCCTGATATTAAATATTATTACAATAAAAATCAGAATTAAAGCGAAGTTTCAGCAAAGCAAAATACTAGATTTTTTGGAAGATATATATATATTCATGTTTGAAAATATAAAAGCCGCCGTTTAATGCTCTATATCGCCATAGATTAGCGGTTTTACCTTTTGCTCTTTCATTACCTTCCATATTTTTTACTATAACAGCTTTCATCTTAAATCCGATTTCACGCATTCTGGCAGCACAATCTGAACCCAAAGGAACGATTTCGCCTTTTGCATATTTATCACCTATAATCAATGCGGCAAATCTACCGTTTTCAAGCATATCATAACCATTTTTTGCCGCTTTACGGAACAAATTATAAAATTCCTCCGTCGAAGCACAATTGGATAAATCTTCCTTTCTGTCTGAAAATTTGATAATATCATCATATGGAGGATGAAGTATCAAAAATTGTGCTTTATCACGGCGCATTATATCAAGTCTTGTTTGTATTTTTTCTTTCACTTCTTCCGATGCACTGTCCGAACATATCAAATTAACATTTGTGACCAGTTCTTTTTGAGTAAACTTGCTGCTAACAAGCTCAACCTGTTCCCGTTTCAATTCAACCCCGATACATCTTCTGCCCATATTCACAGCTTCTATTGCAGATGTTCCGGAACCTAAGAATAAATCCAAAATAACATCATTTTTCTTAGTAAATCTTTCATACAGCTGCTGTGCTATTTGAGGAATATAGTTTCCGTGATATTCGTTACTGTGACCGCGCGAATTATCTCTGGATTGAAATTCCCACCAAGTATCAGTTTTAATGTGACCGTATTCTTTCCAATTATTTAAATTAATATCACTGTACGGCTTTGTTTTTATCTTTTCAACAATTTTAAGATCAGGTTTTTGCACCTGTATCTTAATTTTTTTAGTATTAACACCTCTTGCCATAATCCCTCAAATTATTGTTATATTTATTTGTTTAGTATATTAAACTTTGAATACTTTCATATCATTTAAATTGACGATTTATTTTTAAAAATTAAAAAAAAGTCAAAAAACCTTAATTTACAAATAAATTCATACATTTTTGATTTTCAAAAAATACAACATATAAATGATGTACCATCATGTAAAAAAATATATTGTATTTGTGAGTAATAAAGATTAGGGTAAAGAATGACAGCTTTAACATCCGATACTAATATAAAAACAGCAGGTCAAAATAATCTTTTTAAGGACTACTCCTGGTTTTGGCTTAATATATATCAGAAAGTCAGAAAATCAGTGCAGGATTTCTTTCAAAAAGACTTTGCTTTAAGATTTATGGGAGTTTCACTGGAAGAAAACGTTTTATTTTACGGTGATGAATATTTTGTCAATAAAATACCCGTTACAAAAAACAATGATATAAAAGTAAAAATATCCGGCAGCCTTGTTTCCTGTTTTCTCGATAATGCATTGGGATTAAGCGAAAGTCCTTTTATTCTTAATAAATTAACAGATATCGAAGCAATGCTGATAAAATCATTCACCGTACATCTTTATAAAAATCTGGAAGAAAATCTGAACAAAGCAGAAGTAAGCAAAAAAGTATTGCAAAATTCAAAAGATTATAATTTTACATTTTTTGTAAGGAATGAAAAACAACATGAAGGCAAGATTATTATAACAATACCGAGTTGTATACTTCCGGAACTTGAACCTGTAAAGAATATTGAACATTTTTCAATTTCCGACTTTAAAACAACTCCCGTAAAAGTAAGTCTTTGCGTAGGAACTGCAAAAACTGCCTTAAATGACATAAAAACAATTGAAGACGGAGATATCATTGTTCTCGACAACAGTGATATAAACAACATGTATATTTTATGGGGAGAAAATAAAGTAAAATTCAGGATTCATCCCAATCCGTCATTAATAATAAGTATTGACAACAACGGAGGCAATGAAATGGAAGAGGAAACAAGTACTAAAACCCCTAATATGTGGGACTCGATTCTTGTAGACATCGTTGCGGAATTTGATAACGTTAAACTTACCCTCGGAGAATTAAAGCAAATTTCAGAGGGGCTTGTAATTGATGTGGGTTCCGTATATGACAATAAAATCAAATTAAGAGTCGAAAATCAGGTTATAGCAACCGGGGAGTTAGTTATATTAAATGACAGATACGGAGTACGCATTGAAAGTGTAAAAAAGAGTAAAGAACAGCCAAAACCGGTACAAAGTACCGGCACTTCGGAAAAACCCGCCCCAGCTGCAAAAAAAGCCACTCCTGCAGCTAAACAGTCCGTAAAACCTGCCTCGGCAAAAGAAACACCAAAACCTGATAACACACAAAACACAGCAGAAGCTTCAAACGAAGCTGCAGAAAATTTTGACTACAGTGATTTTGAAATTGAAGATGAAAGTATTTAGAGGTTGTTATGAACAGTTATTTAATACATTTTGCCGCTTATATTTTTGCAATGATAGGTTTTATAGGGGTTATGCTGTTTATTTATAAGAAATCAATGTTTTCCGCTTCAAACAACTCAAATAAAGATTTTTTAAGGATTGAAAACTCAATTAAATTATCTCCCGTTAAAACAATTTATGTTTTAAGAGCAGGAAATGAAAAATTTTTGATTGCTGCCGACAATACAAGTACTACATTTCTTGCCAAACTGCAAGATAATGTAAATACAAATATTAATGAACACAAAAAGACAGGAAACGAGAGAATAACAGAACTTGTTTCAACAGAAAAACTTATACAAAAACTAAACAGAGGTTAAAGATGGATTCAGTTTTAAAAGATTTAAGCCCCGTATTACAGTTATTAATAGTAATGGCAATATTTTCATTTTTGCCTTTTATGTTTGTATGTATGACAAGTTTTATGCGGTATGCCATAGTATTCGGGTTCTTAAAACAGGCTCTCGGAGCACAGCAGATACCGCCTTCCATAATTCTTGTCGGACTTTCAATATTACTAACATTTTATACAATGGGACCGGTCTTCCAACAAATGTATGAAGTCGGTTCAAAACCTTATAACGAATCAGGTTCCATGGTGCTTGCAATAAGCGAAGGATCTAAACCGTTAAAAGAATTTATGCTAAAACAGACAAGGGAAAAAGATCTGGCTTTTTTTGTGCAGCTTACCAGAAAAGAAGCGCCTGCATCAGTTGAAGATATTACCATCTGGGAAGTAGCACCCGCATATATACTAAGCGAACTGAAAACAGCATTTGAAATAAGCTTTATAATATTTGTTCCGTTTATAGTTTTGGACTTAATTGTTGCAAATGTACTTCTGGCACTCGGGATGTTCATGCTGTCACCCACAATTATTTCTTTGCCTTTTAAACTTTTGATATTTATTGCTGTTGACGGATGGAGTTTAATTGTTAACGGGTTAGTGGGAAGTTTTAATTAAGGATTAATTATGGATTTATTGATAGAATATTTTGCAAAAGGACTTATAACCATGCTTATGATAGCAATGCCATGCGTACTTACTGCTGCTACAATAGGTTTGATTGTAGGTATTTTACAGGCCGTAACTCAGGTTCAGGAACAAACAATAGCCGCCGCACCAAAGGTTTTTTCGGTATTTATGGTTATTATTCTTTTGGGCGGTGTTTATATAAAACTTTTAAGTAATTTATTTAATGAAGGGTCTGTTATTGCTTTTGATGTTATTCCCAAAGAAGATGAATTTGTCCTGCCGTCAGGATACTATAACTATACAAAACCTTTTATCGATGAGATGAAAACGGATGTAAGGAAGGACATGACTCCAATGAACAGAATTTTAAACAATACTTTAACACCGCAGGGAATTAATCAGAAAGACAGATTTAATTTTTCAAGGAATAGCGGTGCTAAAGAAATTCCTACCCCTAATCTGGCAGAAAGAAAAACAATTATGGAGAATAACAGATGAAAAAATTAATTGCGGCATTGTTATTTTTGCTTATAAGTGCTCAAACGGGGTTTTGTTCCATATTAACTGACGTAATTAATATTTTTAATTTAAAAAAAGATAATATGTATATAATTGATTTTGGCGATAAAATAACCGGTTTTGATATTTCTGATAAGAAAATATTGGATATAATGCCTGTCACTTCATTAATAAATGACAAAGAGCAATTATTTATAGATGCTAAAGAAAACGGTGTTTGTGATGTTATTATTAATACCGAAACAAAAGAATACAAGATAAGATTTATAACAGGACCTGTTTTTCAAGACAATAAAGAGATTTTAACCGAAATAGATCTGCCTGTTTCACACAACAAAGAGAATAAATAATGATAGATACAATAATCAATGAATTTCCAAAATATTTTCCGGAAGTTAATAATATAATTGCGGCAGGAATCCCTATATTTGCACGAGTTGCAGGATTGATGGGAACAACTCCTTTTCTGCAAAGAAGTGAAATTCCGATGATTGCAAAAATAGGTTTTACTTTAATTCTGACAATTATATTATCAATGCTGCTGCACCCCGCGCCGCCTTCAACCGAAGTTTCCATGGTTTACTCAATAATTATGAATTATCTTTGCGGCGCATTAATTGGATTTATAGTAAACTGTATAATCAAAGCCGTAGAAAGCGGCGGAGATATGATTAATATGCAGATGGGTGCTTCTTCTGCCACAATTATGGATCCTACTACTTCTACGCAGGTATCTATTATGGGAAGAATTTTCAGTATACTGGGAATTATAATATTTTTGCACATCGGAGGTGCTTATTGGACATTTAACGCTTTTATAAGAAGTTTTGAAATATTTCCGGTTTATGGTGTCTTTGTACCGATTGATGAAATTATTAATATGCCTTATCTTGTAAAAATTACTTCTAATGTTTTATATATAGGACTGCAGATAGCAGGTCCCGTACTCATTGCTACATTAGGACAGGATATTATTTTGGGTATAATTTCCAAAACCGCACCTCAGGTTAATGTATTTCAAATGAGTTTCTTGTTTAAACCTTGTCTTGGTGCAGCTATATTAACAGTTATAATGCCTTCGGTATTTAATGTTTTATGTGATTTCTTTCTGTCTTTTTCAAATATATTTTGACGTTGTATTATAAGAAACATATCAATATAATCTGCAATGTTGACATAAAATTTTATTTTTTTATAATTAAGTTAGTAAATTTCACATGGAAGGGGTGTACCACCTTGGGTGCAGAGTATTCTTTCATGTGTTTTTTTATTATCAGTAAAGAATGGAGAGTAAAATTGAACGGTTCCGATAAATTAATTATTGCAGGACATGAATTTAGTTCACGCTTTATTCTTGGTTCGGGTAAATATAACGTAGAACTTATTAAAGCCGCAATTGAACATGCCGGCGCAGAGATTATCACACTTGCATTAAGACGTGCAAATACTAATGATAAAGAAAATATTACGGATTTTATTCCTAAAGGAGTAACACTATTGCCAAATACTTCGGGAGCCAGAAATGCAGACGAAGCAGTAAGAATTGCACATTTAGCCCGTGAGATGGGCTGCGGGAATTTTGTTAAAATTGAAGTTATAAGGGATTCTAAATACCTTTTACCTGATAATCACGAAACCGTCAAAGCAACAGAAGCTCTTGCAAAAGAAGGATTTATTGTAATGCCTTATATGTATCCCGATTTGAATATTGCAAGAGATTTGGTTAATGCCGGTGCTGCCGCGGTTATGCCTTTAGCTTCTCCTATCGGTTCCAATAAAGGACTTTGCACTAAAGAATTTATTCAAATTCTTGTTGATGAAATTGATTTGCCCGTTATAGTTGATGCAGGTATCGGAAAACCTTCTCAAGCATGTGAAGCAATGGAAATGGGAGTTTCAGCAATTATGGTCAATACTGCAATAGCAACATCAGGCAATATTGTACAGATGGCAGGGGCTTTTAAAAAAGCTATTGAAGCAGGAAGGGAAGCATTCCTTGCAAAACCCGGCAGAGTGAAGGAAAAAGGTGCATCGGCATCCTCGCCTTTAACGGGATTTATTATAGATTAGGAGCAGAAGATTTATGCAAAATCATATGCAATATACGGAAGATATGGAAGTTATTGAATCCGATATCATGCAAAGGGTTCTAAAAGAGACCCGTAACTATAATTACAATGATTATAAAACAGAGGATGTAAAAAGAGCTATAGAGTCTGATATTTGTTCTATTGAAGATTTTAAAGCATTATTATCACCTCCGGCGTTGGATTTAATCGAAGAAATAGCATTAAAAGCCAAAGAAGAGCGCGAAAAACATTTCGGAAATTCCGTATATATATTTACACCGCTTTATATTTCCAATTATTGCGAAAACTATTGCATATACTGCGGATTTAACAGTCATAATAATATCAAACGTGCCAAATTAAATCTTGATGAAGCGGAGCGGGAAATGCAGTCCATTCGCGCAACGGGTCTTGAGGAAATCCTTATTTTAACAGGCGAAAGCAGAAGAATGGCTGATATCAATTATATAGGAGAAATCTGTAAACTCGCCCGTAAATATTTTAAAATGACAGGACTTGAAGTATATCCCATGAATACGGAAGAATACAATTATCTTCAAAAATGCGGTGCGGATTATATAACCGTTTTTCAGGAAACATATAATCCGGACAGATATAAAGATTTGCATCTTGAAGGGCATAAAAGAATATTTCCCTACCGATTTAATGCTCAAGAACGTGCATTAAAAGGCGGTATGCGGGGAGTTGCATTTGCCGCTCTTTTAGGTCTTGATGATTTCAGAAAAGATGCTTTTGCAACAGGTTTGCATGCATATTTACTTCAAAGAAAATATCCGCATGCCGAAATTTCCTTTTCCTGTCCGAGACTCCGTCCGATAATAAATAATGATAAAATAAATCCTAAAGATGTGCATGAAAAACAACTCCTGCAGGTAATGCTTGCATACAGGATTTTCATGCCTTATGCGGGAATAACAATCTCAACACGAGAAAGGGCAGAATTCAGAAATAATATCCTGCCGCTTGCCGCTACTAAAATATCAGCAGGAGTAAGTACGGGAATCGGTTCTCATAACAGCAATATACAAGATAAAGGTGACGACCAGTTTATTATTGCGGATGACAGAAACGTTAATGAGGTTTATAATGCTGTTAAGGCTAAAGGGTTGCAGCCTGTAATGAATGATTATATATATGTAGAAGGATAAAAGATGACTTCAGAAGAAAAAAAGACAATTTGTGTATATTGTTCATCCAGCAATTATCTTCCGGAAAAATTTTATGAATTTTCTCATAGATTCGGCAGATTAATAGGTACAAACGGATATAATATGGTATATGGCGGAACAACTGTAGGCATGATGGGAATCATTGCAGATGAAGCACTCAAAAACGGTGCAAAAGTTATTGGCGTTATTCCCGAACGTATCGCTTCTTTTGGTTTAAAACACCCTGACTTAGCGCAAATTATAATAACAAAAGATATGCGTGAAAGAAAAGCTACCATGGAAAAATATGCGGATATTTTTGTTGCGGCACCCGGAGGATTCGGCACCTTTGAAGAAATTTTTGAAATTCTTGTTGCAAAACAATTGGGTTACCATAATAAACCTGTTATCTTTCTGAATTTCGATAATTATTTTAAGAATATGATTCATATGTTTAACACTGTTTATGAATATAAATTTGCAAAAGAGGAGATGAAATCACTTTATTATATTGCCGATAGCATTGAAGGAATGTTTGAATATATAAGAACTTATTCTCCTAAAGAAATTGTATTGAAATGGTAGACATTTAATTTAAAATTTAACAAATATTAATAAATTATATTTTTTGCTAAAGAAATAATCTGCTTTTGCCGATATGTAAAATATAAGTTATGGAGCTAAAGGCAAAATGGGATTAAATGTGAATTATGTATATTCGGCAAATTATAATCAACCTGCTATTGACAGTGATGCCTTAGCACTTGTAACACAAAAAATTTTCAATCCCGAAAATGATAAAACCATTGATGTATCAAAACTTGACTTATCTAAATTTAACAGAGCAAGTATCGGGACTGATTTATATGCTTCAAGAACAAACGGTGAAGTAGCACTTAAAGCAGCTAAAGCAGCTACTGATTTTGATATAAATCTAAGCAAAGCTTTTAGTGCCAATGTTCAATATTTAAATTCTCAAGCCGCACAGAGTTTATTTACTTCAAAGGAAAATAACGGAAAAGTAGCCG
The DNA here is from genome assembly GCA_964572355.1 of uncultured Muribaculaceae bacterium. Lineage (GTDB taxonomy): Bacteria > Cyanobacteriota > Vampirovibrionia > Gastranaerophilales > Gastranaerophilaceae > Avigastranaerophilus. The sequence goes on along the minus strand of CAZNEN010000007.1, from coordinate 596 downwards.
TTGCTGTTGAAAATACCCCTAAAATTAACGAAGAACAAATTATAATTGAAACTTCTCAAATTAGTGAAACAAAAGACATGGATAAAGATAAAAGAGGTTCAAATCCTTTCTCATTTTATACAAAAACAGATAAAAATAATGAACAGGATGACAACGAAGCTGTTTTAAGTTCTATAAATATTTTTGCCTAATATACATTGTTACTTGTTCTTTGCGACGGAATGATAAATTTCGTCTTTTTTTTGCATAAAAAAAAGGGACATATTGTGTCCCAAATAATTCGGAATGTAAAAGAAAATTGTTTTACTATCCATCGTGTGTAAGTAAGGTAAGTATGTAAGGTATATGGTTTATATTGAATTATTTCTTTAATAAAATTAGTACGCGTACTTTTTCCCTGTCCTGTTTTTAATCTGTAGTCGTTTTAGTTTGTTTTTTCTCTCTTAATATCTATCTTGTTTATCTTTTGTTTGTTTTGTCTTACATATATATAAAGTATTTTTTATATACAAAATTGCTAAATAGTAGATAAAAAATATATAAAACCCTTAACAATACTTAACATATAACCCGAAAAACTTATAAAACAATGCTTT
>CAZNEN010000006.1:0-92878 GCA_964572355.1 uncultured Muribaculaceae bacterium | reverse complement strand
ACTTTATGTATTTTTCTCTCATCGTTTTTAACGGAAAACACTTTTTCCAATATCTTTGACATTTATACATTCTCCTTAATAATATCGGCAATTTTTTCGACTATATCTAAATCCAATGCGGGATACAGCGGTAAACATGCTATTCTGTTCGCAATATCCTCTGATACCGGACATGGTTGATAATCAAGCAAATACGGCAATTTATTTAAACTCGGGTAGAAATATCTTCTCGGATATATTTCCTCTCTCTTTAATGCATCAAATACCTTCAACAGTTCTTTTTCCGACTTGAATATAACAGGATAATATGCATAGTTATATTCAAGTCCTTCCTGCTTTTTAGGAAGCCGTACATAGTCTTTTAATAAAGAATCATATAATTGGCATATTACTTTTCTTTTCTCTATTATTTCATACAAATGAGGAAATATGGCAAGCCCCATAGCCGCATGCATTTCCGATTGTTTTGCATTTATTCCCATACAATAATGTTCATCACCGTTATGCCCGAATCTTTTAAGTAAATCCAATTCTCTTTTTACAATTTCATCTTTTATAATGCAAGCTCCGCCTTCTACGGTATGGAACAATTTAGTTGCATGAAAACTTAACGTCGAAATATCACCATACGTAACCAAAGGTCTATTTTTATATACGGAAGCAAATGCATGAGCGGAATCATAAATAACTTTTAAACTGTATTTATCCGCGATTTCCTGTATAGCGTCAACATCACAGGCATAGCCGAAAACATGAACCGGCATTATTGCACGGGTTTTATCCGTTATTTTCTCTTCTATTTTTTTTACGTCAATTGTAAAATTACCCGGTTCAATATCGACATAAACAGGAGTTAATTTCTCCCATAAAATAGCAGACGTAGTTGCAACATACGAAAAAGGAGTTGTTATAACCTCGCCCTCTTCCACATCCAAAGCCCTAAGTGCCAGCTGCAAAGCAATAGTACCGTTAGTAACATATTGAATATTTTCAATTTTTAAGAATTCTATAAGTTTAGCTTCAAGTTCTCTAACCAATGGTCCGTTATTTGTAAGCTGCGCATTTTCAAATACACGGTTTACATACTGCATATATTCTTCCAAGGGGGGCATATATGACTTCGTCACAAAAATTTTTTCCCTTGTGTTTGTCAGCATAATCTTTTCTCCCTGCTAATTTCAATGCATAATTTCTTATCCATTGAAACAGGAATTTTATAACTTAAAATTGGTTTTTTATCAATAACTTGCAGGTTTTCTTCTTCAAATTTTGTAAGAATTTTACGATACAGTGTTTCTAATTTGTTTAAATTTTTACAAGATTTAAGCCTATAACTCACTATAAAGTTAAGATTCAACCTTGTTGCAAAAAACCTCGAAAGTAAATAATTATATTTATATTTTAATTGTTTATTCAATATATAAAGCGAATATGCCGCTTTATAACGATTTTGATAAGATGCAGAGGATGAATATATTCCCGTTCCCGTATAATTATAAACTGACATAACTTTATCTATATAATACATATTACCTTTAGTCAGGAAATAAAAGCAGCATGGAACATCATATGCAATAATATTTGTATCTTGAACTTCACCCCAATCTATACATGAAGTTCTATACATTCTTGATGATGTATGAGGCTCTATATAGTATCTGTGAGCAAGTTTTTTATTTGGAAGAGTATATTTCTTCTCGGGAGAATCAAGATATTTCTCCTTTTTATTCTGCCGTACATAGTTTCTTATTGTATTATGTGTACAGAATGAACAATCCGGGTTCTTTTCCAAGATATCAATCTGCATTTGCAGCTTATTATCATCACACCAGTAATCATCCGTTTCTAATATCGTATAATATTTTGTTTTAATTTTTTTTAACGCTTCAGAGATATTCTTTCCCCTCATATTTTCTTCACGGATAAAAGGTATAATTCTGTCAGGATATTTTTTTGAATATTCCCTTACTATACTTGATGTTCCGTCATTAGAGGCATCATCTAAAACCCATATTTCGAAATCAAAATCGGTTTTTTGAGATAAAACACTTTCTATTGCCTGACTGAACGTATCTTTATGATTATACGTCGACAATATGACAGTTAAAATATTATCAGTCACAACAAGCCCCCGTCTTTCTTTCAAATAGAGGAATTATCCCGAACAAATATCCTTTTTCAGACTCTGTACTTTCCATTATGACAAATAATGTAATTCCGAACAGTTTTATTTTTTCTTTTTCTGCCTTAAAATACCAATTTTCAACGGGAATTTGCTTTTCTTTTACAAATTCCAATACAGCTTTTCTAGCCCGTTTCTTATCTGCAATATGTTTTTTTGTTTTCTTTACATTTACGGTAGAATTAGGATTTTCCCAGTAATAATAATGAACAAAAGGAACCGTTACTATTTTATTTGTATAATAAACAGCTTTTATTGAAAATAATTTATCCTCGCAATATACCCCTTCATCAAAGAAAATATTATTATCAATTAACAAATTCTTTTTATATATCTTGTTAGTCGGACATTCATTTTTATGCTGGTTACATACATTTAATTTATCAAGGATATAAGAAAAACACTCTTCTCTTTCAATATGAAGCCTTTTCTTATACTTCGTCCTGCTTACTCTTATATTTTCAGCCAGCGCAATATCAGCATTATTTCTTTTTGCGGCATTATATAATTCTTCATAATAAGTATAATCCACATAATCATCCGCATCACAAAAGCCTATGTATTCGCCCCGTGCAATTTCTATTCCTCTGTTTCTGGCATATCCCTGCAGTTTATTTTCCTGTTCGATAATTTTTATTCTGTTGTCTATCAACGCAAGTTTTTTAACAGGTTCCATTGAATTATCAAATGAACCGTCATTTATAACTATAATCTCAATTTCTTTAAGAGTCTGCATTAAAAGATAATGCAGACATCTTTCAATATATCTTTCAGCATTATATACGGGTATAATTACAGAAACTTTAGGGCTACTGATGTATTCCGTCTTTTTATAATCCTCAACATTATATATCCCCAGAACTTTTGTAAGGCTGCAGAACAATTTTCTAAGTTTATCCATGATAAAAAACATAAATACTCTAATCCATTTGTCAAGTTAACTTTATTATACAAAAAACAAAAACAATTTCATACAAAATTAATTAAAAATTTTCCGTCAGATCAACCAATAGCCGTTGAGTTTGTAATCCAATTTGTCTTTTCATGTGTCCGGTTATTCAATTTATCATTTAAGTTATATACCGCTGCATCGTTATTTAAAAACTTTAATCCGCTTATATCAAAACTGTATTATTATAATTACGCCATTTTCTCAATATCACGGATTGTTCTTCGGGCGAAAATCTTTCATTATTCAATCTGTTTCTCAATAATTGCTCATTACCGAAACATTCGCGCCAATATATATATTTATCGGCATTTTTTTATTATCAAGAAGAATTCCGCATTTTTTCATCTTTTCGATTGTTTCGAAGTCTAAACCTTCCGCAGAATTTTTTATGGAAAATTTGGAATCAATAGCATCTTGTCCGGATTGGCTGCTAATCGGCAGTAATAAATTTATTTCTTTCTCACTAAAACTGTTATTCATAGTACAAATAAAAAAGAATTCTTATTTTTATTATATTGTTAACTTTTGTAAAAAAAATTAAAGTTTTCTTTTTATATTCCGATGAATAAAAAAAATGATTTTTGAAAAAAAATCATTAAATTAAACATGAGGAGATGATAATATGCCTTCAATCAGCGCAATAACCAGTATTTTAGCTTCAAGTTCGTCAAGTTCTTCAAAAGGCGTAAACCTTTCCGAAGAAACAATAGGAAAACTTCTTGCCCTGGGTATTGATATCGAATCCGTTTCTTCGGAAACAGAAGCAAAAAGACTTATAGAAGAAGCGGAAAAAGAAAAAAATCCTTCGCAGGAGGAAGAAACCGATAAAGAAGATACAACGGAAGCAGAAAATTTATATAATGATATTAAAAATCTGGCAAGAAAAATAGGTATAAATGTAAGTAAAAACGAAAATATTGAAGATATTTTCAACAAAATATCACAAAGGCTCGATGAGTTTGAAGAAAATTCTTACAATTCCAATCTGAATGTATTTCAATCGGAATTGGATATTTTAAAAAGACAATTCAAGAATATGTACTCAGGTGAGTCTTCAATATTAAGCGCAATGGATATGCTTTCACAAAGCAACAGAGCAGCTCTCGGAATTTAGGTTAAAAATTTATTTGTAAAAGAAAGACAGCCTTTTCGGCTGTCTTTCTTATTATTCCAGTTCTAAAATCTGCTTATATAATTCTTTTTGTTTTACAGATATTGAAGAAGGTATGTTAATAACTATCTTAACATTAAGATTTCCGTAACCGCCGGTTTTTTTCGGCAATCCTAAATCTTTTAAGCGCAATATTTTTCCGCTGCGTGTTTCGGGGGGAATCTTTATTCCTATAATTCCGTGCAGTGTTGAAATATCTTTTTTTATTCCAAGAACAGCCTCGGCAGGAGTAATCTCGACATTTTTTGTAACATTCTCTCCTTCTATAGTATATTCATTATCCTTGAATTTAATAATGAAATATAAATCACCTTTACGTCCGTATGAATCCGTTTTACCCTCGCCCTTAAGCCTTATCTTTTGACCTTCTTTTACTCCTTTTGGAATTTTTACGGTTAAATGTCTTGATTTACTTACAATGCCCGTACCGCCGCATTCACTACATGCGGTTCCCGCACCGGAGCACTTCACACATTTTTCTACGGTATTCATTTTGACACTTATGGGCTTTTCACTCATTAAATCTTTTGCGGTAAGATTTAATTCCTGTGTTATATCAAGATTCACGGTTTCTTCCGGTGCTTGCGTACGTTTTTGTCTTGTGCTTGAAGCATTAGAGCCAAAATTGTTCAAAATATCATCATATGAAAATCCCTGAGAAGAAGCTCTTCTTGATGAACGTTGAGTCCTTTGCGCTCCTGCTCCCATTAAATCACCGAATATAGAACTGAAAAAATCCGAAAAATCCCCCATATTGGAGAAACTTTGACTATAACCGCCCTGATTAAAATTGAAACCTTCAAAGCCGGGAGGCGGAGTAAAGTTTGCACCCTGCTGCCAGTTTGAACCTAAACTGTCATATCTGCTTTTTTTCTCTTTATCCGATAAAACCTCATAAGCTTCATTTATATCTTTGAATTTATTAACGGCATCAGGTGATTTATTTACATCCGGATGGTACTGTCTTGCCAATTTTCTGTATGCGGATTTTATTTTTGCCTCGGTTGCGTTTCTTTCCACACCCAGTATTTTATAATAATCTTTATATTCCATTTTATAAATCTCCTTATCTAAATAATAATATAAAAAATGTTTAACCCCTCTATATTTAACATTTTTTTAATTATGTATTAAAATGAATTATTTATACAAAGTTATTAACAAATAACATATTTTTTAATATCATAATAATTATGAAAAAGTTTTTAGGGATATTGTTTTTATTTTTTATTTTTATGCAGCAGCAGGGATATGCGGCTTCTTCTCCTTTTATCAGAGATGATTTAAAACCCAATACGGAACAACAGATCATTCAGGATACCGAAGAACAAAATATAATAATTGATATAACTCAGGATGATTCAACAGAAAAAACAACAAAAAAAATAGACCTCAATGAAAAAGTTTTAGATTACACATTAAATCCTGTTTCTTATGTTCCTCTTAAACCGCAGGGGATTATATATCAGGAAAGTCAAAGATATGTAAATGCGATAGATCCCGGAAAACAGTCCTCGGTTCTTTCATATTATCCCGGTTCAAGAGGTCCTAATCAGCTGGTTATTTATACCCCCGCATACGGACTTAGAACCGGAACAAATGAATACGGTACGGAAGCAATAGTTGAAAATAATATGGTTGTCAGATTAAACGGAGCTGACTCTGTTATACCTAAAAACGGTTTTGTTATTTCAGGTCACGGAAGCTCTAAAACCTGGATTTTACAAAATATACAAATAGGTTCTAAAGTATATCTGGACTATTCAAATAATTCCATAAAAGTATTTTTAACTCCCGAAAGTTTACTTTTTGCAGCGAAAGAAAAAGCAAAAGAGGTAAGCAGCCTGATTGAATATTACAGACAAATTGACATTCTGTACAATGATAAAAAAGCAATGGACTTTTTAGAAGCATCAAAAGATTTAATGCGTAAAGCCGAAAAAAAACCGGAAAAAACACAGGCTTATATAAATGATGCAATGAATAACCTTGACAATGCAATAAAAAATGCAATCCCCTATTATGCAAATGAAATGAAAGGACTCTGGGTTCGTCCCGTAGAAAAAAATAATTCCGAAATAGCTAAAACTGTTGAAAAAATTCATAAAGCAGGGATAACTGACATCTTTCTTGAAACTTATTTCCACGGAAAAACAATTTATCCCAGTAAATATATGGAAAAATACGGCGTTATATGGCAAAGGGATGAATTTAAAGGATTTGACCCTTTAGAGATATGGATAAAAGAAGCACATAAAAGAGGAATGAAACTTCATATCTGGTTTGAAACTTTTTATGTCGGAAACGATAATCCTAATGCAATTGATAATCATGTATTGAAAGTATATCCCTGGTGGGCAAATAAAAGGTTTATTAACTATAACGAACAAGAGCCGGTCCCCTCACTGTCGGAGCATAACGGTTATTTCCTGGATCCCGCAAATATTCAGGTACAAACATACCTGCTTGGTATCTTAAAAGAGATTATTGATACTTATCATCCTGACGGAATAAATCTGGATTATATAAGATATCCTCAAACGGTTGACCCGTCATATCCAAACTATGCACAGACAAATTGGGGATATACTCAAAGTGCAAGAAATGATTTCAAAGCTCTTCACGGGCTTGACCCGATAGATATCAAATACGGAACGGGAGATTGGGAATTATGGTCATTATACAGACAAAACCAAATATCAAAGTTTGTAAAAGAAGTCAGGAAACTGACAAAAGATTCTGACATACTTCTCACTGCCGTAATATTTCCCGACCTAAAAAAATGCATGGCAACTAAAATGCAAAATTGGAAAATCTGGTCCCTAAATAACTATGTAGACGGATTTACACCGCTAATACTTACGGGAGATAAAAATACCGCTACAATATTATTGCAGGATGTAACAAAGAATACAAGCACCGCTACAAAAATATATCCCGGATTATTTGTTGCATTTATGGGAGGATCGTTTGAAGATTTACTTATGCAAATTCATAAAACACGCGAATTCAGAACAAAAGGCTCCGTTATATTTGATTATGCTCACCTTAATGATACATACGTTAGTGCATTGACAACCAGAGTATTCAATAAGTCCTATGATTCAAAAGAATTTGCTATCAGAACGCCTCAGAATTACAAACACGAAGTAAAATCCGAAGTAAAATATGAGGTAAAATATAAAGACAAGAAAAAACAAAAGAAAAAATCCCGGAGAAAAAATAATGACAATGATTAATTTTACAAAAATGCAAGGTCTTGGTAACGACTTTATCATTCTGGACTATGAAGAATATTTGAAAACGGGAAAAACACCGGATAAGCTGGCAATAGAACTATGTGACAGACATTTTTCAATAGGAGCGGACGGTTTAATCATTGTTAATCCGAATACAAAAGAAGCCGATATCGGCTGGATTTTCTACAATTCAGACGGTTCTATTGCACAGATGTGCGGAAACGGTATAAGATGTTTTTCCAGATATGTTTATGATAAAGGCTTAATCAAGAAAAAAGAATTTTCTGTTGAAACAAAAGCAGGTAATATAATCCCAAAAATTTTGGATGACGGAAAAATCAGGGTTAATATGTCAAAACCGATTTTAGAGCCCGAAAAAATTCCGGTTAATGTTAATAATAATCTGAATTTTGAAGTAAAAGTATCGGACGGAACGTTTACGGCAAATGCCGTAAGCATGGGAAATCCCCACTGTATAATCATTACGGATAAAGATACAAAAGCCCTCGCTTTAAAATACGGCAAAGAAATTGAGACTAATTCACTTTTTCCCGAAAAAACAAATGTTGAATTTATAAAAATATTATCAAGAAATGAAATAAACCTTGATGTATGGGAAAGAGGCTGCGCAATTACACTCGCATGCGGTACGGGAGCTTGCGCCGGTGTTGCCGCTGCAATTTTAAACGGACTATGCGACAATAATGTAAAAGTTAATCTTCCAGGCGGCAGTTTATTTATTGAATGGAACGGTTCAATTTCGAATGTACGTCATGATATTTATATGTCGGGCAGCGCAGAATACTCTTTTACCGGACAAATAGAAATATAGTTTATATTATTTTGATTTATTAAGATGTTTTGCCAACTGACATAAAGGTTTTTGAACAAAACCATATATTTTATAAAATATAAAAAATTCATAATGCAGATAAGAAATTAAAAAGAATTTATTCCACAAAAAATAGTAACGCAGTTTCCCTATTTTATTTTTTATTTTATTAATTTTTTCTGAATATTCCGGTATATTACAGTCGTTGAACATCTTTAATATAATATATGCTGAATGCATGTCATCCCAAGTATACGGAGCCGGTCTCAAATGTTTATTTGTCCCTCTCAGAAGTTTTGGATTTATAATATTTATTTCATCCTCAGGTAGTCCGCAGCCTATAACATGCTGAAAATCAATGAGCTTTACACCGCCATCGGGAAGAACAATTAAATTGTCACAATTAAAATCTCTGTGAATAAGTTTATTTTTATATAATATCTCGGCAATATTATAAATTGCATTAAACATTTTTTCTTTTTTTTCTTGTGATGATTGACTGATTAAATTTTCAGAAAGAGCACATCCCTCAATAAACTCAACAGCAATCATCATTTCATTATCTTCCTGTATTTTATAAAAAATTGGTTTTGGAAAATATTCATGATAAAGTTCATTAAGCTTTAAAAGAGATTTATACTCTTTTACAACAGCACTTTTTCCGGTTCCGCATTTGACAAAACAAAATATACCGTTATAATTTGCAGTAAAATAACAACTATAACCTGAAGCTGCCTCACGTTCGGTAAGTATTGAATGAATATCATAAAAATCATATTTTTTCAGAATTCTTCGCCATTTGACTATATTTAACAATTTTTCGGAATATTTTAGCTTTTTATGATAATCTTTTTCTTCAATATATTTTATAAGATGATGTATAGAATCCTCCAAGAATTTTACATATGTATTTATTTTTTCTGAAAGATTTTTTATTCCAGCAATAATAGCCATCTCGGAAAAATTTTTATGAAAAACTCCATGATGCAAAAAAGAAAAAATATATTCTTTATCCGGCAGAACATGAAATTTATTTTCTTCTTTAATTTTTTTCTTAAACATACTCTATTCTCACCGGATAATAAGTGTTTTAACCTTATTAATAATATCAAAAATATTTTTTATACACAATAAACATAGTATAGACTATTGATAAAACCTTTAAAAAATTTTTTATATATTTAACTTTAATATTTTCAAATAAATTTCTAATACCAAATAACTAATTGCATTTACTCAAAACATCGGCTAATATCTTTCTATGAATATATTGGAAATAAAAAATCTGAATCTTTCTTTCATTTCTGATAATAAAGAATACCAAGCATTGTATAATATAAATTTATCCCTCAAACAGGGAGAAATGCTTGCGCTTGTCGGAGAATCAGGATGCGGAAAAACAATAACCGCAATGTCCGTTCTGCGTTTGTTACCGCCGAATGCTAAAATAACTTCCGGAGAAATCATATATAACGGCGAAAATCTGCTTAAGCTGCCTCAAAAAAAAATGCAGCAGATAAGAGGAAAAGAAATAGCTCTTGTCCCGCAGGATCCAATGACCTCTTTAAATCCGCTTTATACAATAGGCTCACAATTGATTGAAGTTATTGAAATACATCAAAAACTAAACGGGAAAGATGCGCTAAATAAAGCAATTGAAGTACTGGAACTGGTAAAAATTCCCAATGCAAAAGAACGTATTAAATCATATCCCCATGAATTTTCAGGCGGAATGCGCCAGAGAGTTATTATAGCAATGGCAATAGCCTGTAAATCAAAAATTATTATTGCTGATGAACCGACAACCGCATTGGATGTTACGGTTCAAGCCCAGATAATGGATTTATTAAAAGAAATACAAAAAGAATATACAACTTCCTTCATATTTATTTCGCATGATTTCGGGCTTGTATATGAGGCAGCGGACACTACCGCCGTTATGTATGCGGGTCACATTGTCGAAACATCTCAGGCTGAAGAATTATTTAAAAATCCTAAACATCCTTATACAAAAGCTCTGTTAAAAACTCTTCCTGATTTCAGCTCTAAAACACTGGAGCCGATAGAAGGCCAGCCGCCTTCAATAAAAGAATATTTTAAAGGCTGCTCTTTTGCCCCCAGATGCAAAGAAGAAATTGATATATGCCGGAAAGAAGTTCCCCCGTGCTTTATTAATAACAATTCCTGCGTTTTCTGCTGGTTGTATAAATAATTGTAATTACTTTTTATTTTTATATTTTCCGGCAATATTTTATGGGTTATAATTTTAATATGAAATATAATAATAAAAATCAAAATCCGGTAAATAAAAAACAATACAAAGGGAAATTCTCATATTCGCTTCTTACCATAGTTCTGGTTATCTGCATTATAGAACTCAGTGTAAGTGCAATGTATAATATAAATAAGAATATTAACTTTTCATCAAAAATAAAAGGACTTGAAAACAAAAAAAATGAAGAATATTTAAGAAATAAACAACTAAAGTCCGAAATAGAAAATTTTGATTCTAAAACAACATTAGAATCAATTGCCAGAAATAACTTAAAAATGGCCGGAGAAAATGAAATACTTATTATAATAAACCGTCCGAAAAATACAACGGGTGAAAATATTAATGTAAATAACAGACAATAAAAAACCGCTTAATAAAGCGGTTTTTTATAACTCTCAAATTAATTAGCGGAAATCAGCCTTAAATTAACCCCTAAACCCGTATTTACCTGTCTGACGCTTGCAATTGCCATTGAACGGCGCTTCTTTGCGCCCCTTAAAAAAAATTCTACACCTTCTGATATGTTACTTGTCGGTACGATGACTTTGTTTTTCATTATTTCTTTCCTGATTATCTGATATATTTTTGTATTCGGCATTCTTTTTGAATACTTTAGTATTTAAATCATTTTTATTAATATTTTGTAATGTTAACTTTTCATTTTTATGATAAAAAATTAATGTATTTAGGACTAAAGTCAATGAAAGAAATAAAAATAACGACTAAGGACAGAATAATAATCGCCGAAAATATTTATGAAAACGGCTTTGACAGTGTTCTTATAATTTCTCCCGGCTGGTTTATGACAAAAGACAGCAGATTCTTCAAAGAAATGGGCGAAATATTTTCTCAATATTCTGATGTAATAGTGTTTGATTATAGAGGACACGGTAAAAGCAGCGGTTTTTATACTTTCACAAGAAAAGAAGTCACGGACATAAAAACCGTAATTGATTATGCTAAGAAAAAATATAAAACAATATATTTAATGGGATTTTCATTAGGGGCTGCCATAACACTTATAGCAGCGGCGGAAGACAACAGTATATCAAAAATAATAGCAGTAAGCGCACCGGTCAGTTTTGACAAAATAGAAAATAAAGTCTGGAAAAAAGAGGCCTGGCTTCCAACATTTAAAAAATGTGAATTAAAAAGATGGTTGTCAATAAGACCCGGGATGTTATACGGAAAAAAAATAAAACCGATTGATATAATAAACCGGATAAAGTCGCCCACTTTATTTTTAGCGGGAGGGAAAGATCCTATCGTATGCAGCTGGCATACAAAAACATTATTTGATAAAGCAGTATGTAAAAAAGAATATAAATTATTTAATACATGTTGTCATGCCGAAGATTTATTTATTCAGGATAAAGCAAATTTTATAAAAGTATGTATAGAATGGCTTTTTGATAAATAATTAATTTTTCATTAATATTTTAAAAAAAATTGTAAAACGGTTGTATAAAAGAAGAAGGTTATAATAAACCTTAAAATAGACATGAAGGAGGAAATAATATGACAATCAGACCATTAGGCGACAAAATTGTTATTAAAGTTATTGAAGAAGCAGAACAAACATCAGGAGGTATTTTTATACCTGACAGCGCAAAAGAAAAATCACAAAAAGGTGAAGTAATTGCAGTAGGCGCCGGAAAAATTAATGAAAAAGGCGAAAGAGAACCAATGGATGTTAAAAAGGGAGAAACGGTTCTTTTTGCAAAATATGCGGGAACTGATGTAAAAGTCGGAGAAGAGACATTAAAAATAATGTCAGTATCAGATGTATTAGGCGTAATTGAATAATAGATACAGGGAGATTATAAAAATGGCTAAAAAAATAATTTATGATGAAGATGCACGTAAAGGGCTTTTAAAAGGTATTGACGCCGTAGCAGATGCAGTTAAAGTTACTTTGGGTCCAAAAGGACGTAACGTAATATTGGAAAAGAAATTCGGCTCGCCCCAAATAGTAAATGACGGCGTTACAATTGCAAAAGAAATTGAACTTGAAGATCCGTTGGAAAATTCAGGTGCTCAATTATTGAAAGAAGTATCATCAAAAACAAATGATGTAGCAGGTGACGGAACCACAACCGCTTCAGTTTTAGCACAGGCCATCGTAAGAGAAGGAGTAAGAAACCTTACTGCAGGTGCAAACCCGATGTGTATGAAAAGAGGCATGGATAAGGCAGTTGAAATTGCTGTTGAAACAATTAAAAAAATGTCTCAATCAGTTGATTCACAGGAAAAATTGGCTCAAGTTGCTTCAATCTCAGCAGGTAATAATGATGAAATAGGTAAACTCGTTGCGGAAGCCATGGAAAAAGTCGGACATGACGGCGTTATTACGGTTGAAGAATCCAAATCAACAGGTACTAACTTGAAAGTCGTTGAAGGTATGCAATTTGATAAGGGTTATATTTCTCCTTATTTTGTTACGGATCCAGAAAGAATGGAAGCTGTATTAGAAGATGCTTATGTTCTATGCGTAAATAAAAAAATTAACCTTATCGCAGATTTGGTTCCTGTTCTTGAACAAGTTGCAAGAGACGGACGCTCGCTTTTAATTATTGCTGAAGACGTCGAAGGTGAAGCTCTGGCTACTTTAGTTGTTAATACAATGAGAAAAGTATTAAGAGCAGTAGCAGTTAAAGCACCGGGATTCGGCGACAGAAGAAAAGCTATGCTTGAAGATATTGCTATTTTAACCGGCGGTCAGTTATTTACCGAAGAACTCGGTATTAAACTTGAAAACGTAACAGTTCAAATGTTAGGTCAGGCAAAACGTGTTACCGTTACGAAAGACGATACAACAATTGTTGTAGGCGATGAAAACAAACGGGCTATAGAAGACAGAGTAAAATTAATTAAACGTCAGATAGAAACATCAGACAGTGAATATGATAAAGAAAAACTTCAGGAAAGATTAGCAAAACTTTCAGGCGGCGTTGCAGTTATTGAGGTTGGTGCAGCAAGTGAAGTTGAACTAAAAGAAAGAAAATTAAGAATTGAAGATGCGCTTAATGCTACAAGAGCTGCAAAAGAAGAAGGAATTGTTCCCGGCGGCGGTGTTGCATTCATCAGGGTTATGCAGGATTTGGAAAAATCTCTCAACACAATTTCTTATACAACTGATGATGAAAAAGTAGGTTTCAGAATTCTGCTTGATTCATTGTATATACCTTTGAAACAAATAGCCGATAATGCTGGTGTTAAAGGTGAAGTTGTAGTTGAAACTGTTAAGAAGCTTCCGCAAACCGAAGGTTACGATGCCATGACAAATAAATATGTAGATATGATTAAGTCAGGTATTGTAGATCCTGCAAAAGTAACAAGAAGCGCACTTCAAAATGCCGTTTCGGTTGCTGGAATGTTATTAACAACAGAAGCAGCCGTTGTAGAAATACCCGAGAAAAAAGCACCGGCTATGCCTGATATGAGCGGCATGGGCGGAATGGGCGGCATGATGTAGCGAAATTACGGACGAATGAAATTCGGAAGATATAAAACCCATAGAAGAAGAGAGTTCAATTGAACTCTCTTCTTTAAATTAAATAAATTATTATCTTAGGTAATTGTTATATTAAAAATATTTTCAGTTTCAAAAAAGTTATTATTGTCGTTAAGATTTTTCAATATATTTTTAATAGTTTCCTCTTTAAAGTCAGCTGTTGAACTTTCTAATTTCTTTCTTAAATCTTTTCTAACATAAGTCATATGGTGCATTGCTACATTGTTTAAATAGAAATACCTGGAAAATAAGAAATATGAGCTATTTCTTGTCGGATCAGTAATACAAATTCTTCTCTTTTTTTCGTTTCTTAAAAAGCTGCGTTTTGTTACTTTGAAGAAAAATGGCACCGAGTATTGAGATAGTTCTTTACTTCGCTGAGAGGGGTAAGGACCATAGTTAATTATTGGACAAAAAGAATGTGTTATGTTGTTTTTTAATATGAATTCTTGTGCTTTATCCAATTCTTCTTTTATATAAAATTCATCAGTATCCATTGTCATAAAATAGTTAACACCAGCCTTTTTTGCATATTTAAGACCAATGTTCCTTTTTCTTATTTCGTTTTTTTGTAATTTAATTTTTGCGTTTGGTTTATATTCTATTATTTCATCAACTAATCCTTTATCTTTTAATGAATAAACTACTTGTTCTATATTTTGATTTGTATGTTTATACGAATATGAAACGGAAGAATAAACAATATTTATATAATCAACAGAGTTTCTTATTGATCTGATTGAAGATTCCAGCAATTCTTCTCCATCAAAAACACAATAAGAGACACCCCATTTTGTCTTTTTTCTCATTTGTTTTATTATTTTGCTAAGTTCTTCATTTTTATTCTTTACTTTCTTATTCAATTGGCATAATAAATATTTTAATTTTAATAATAACATCCTTATTTCCTTATTTGATAATGCTGCTTTGTAATAACTTCTATTGCTTAATAAATTTAACTTTATACTTATTAGATTCTTATGCGGTGTTTTATATTCTAAAATATTGATAAAAAAACATATTAAATATTTAAAAACTTATTCCAGTATATGTTCAAATGATTTTTTTAATATTTCTTTTACATGTTCATCATCTAAAGAATAATAAACATTCTTACCGCGTTTTTCACAACGAACAAGCTTTGACATCCTTAAAACTTTCAATTGATGTGATATTGCCGATTTTGTCATATCCAATAATACAGCTAAATCTCCAACACACATTTCACTTTCTTCCAATGCCCACAGCAGCTGTATTCTGGTTCCGTCCCCCATCACCTTAAAAAAATCAGAAAGCTCATACAACATTTTTACATCAGGCATACTATTCTTAACCCTTTTTACAGTTTTTATATCAACAACCTGACAATCTGATTTTTTGCTTTCCATTAATAAAAATCCGAATATATTAATACAGATATATTATGAATGAATAATTGTTCAATTGTCAAATTATTGTAAAGAAATTTGAACTTTTTTTAAAAAATTATTGACAGTTGAACATGTAATCAACTATACTAACTGTATAGTTGAATAGTTATTCAATTGAGGCTAATATGAGAGATAATCACTTTAACCGGCATCACCACCATGAACATAATGAAGCAAAAGGATTAAAAAGATTTAGTATTTCTTTCTTAATTCTGATATCGGTGCTTTTATTGCAGATAGATGAAAACATAAAAATATTTATGTATTTAGCTGCTTATATAATTTCTGGTTTTGATGTTATTTACAGAGCTTTACGCAACATACTCAAAGGTGATTTATTTGATGAAAATTTTCTTATGAGTATTGCTACCATTGGTGCAATTTGTTTAAAACAATTTCCGGAAGCCGTAAGTGTTATGGTTCTATATCAATTAGGCGAATTTTTGCAGCATAAAGCTGTATCAAAATCACGCAAATCAATTTCAAAATTAATGGATATAAAGCCGGAATATGCAAATATTGAAGAAAATGGCATACTGGTTCAAAAACATCCTGAAGAAATAAATATCAATGATATTATTTTCGTAAAAGCGGGCGAAAAAATTCCTCTGGATGGTGAAATCACAGAAGGACACTCTTTTCTTGATACCTCTTCACTAACCGGTGAAAGTATATTAAGAGAAGTAAAAGAAGGAGATAATGTTTTAAGCGGAAGTGTTAACACAAACGGATTATTAAAAATCAAAGTAAATAAAAAATATGAAGATTCTGCTGTTTCAAAAATCTTAGAACTGGTTGAAAACGCAAGTTCAAGAAAATCAAAAGCCGAAAATTTCATTACAAAATTTGCAAGATACTATACTCCTATAGTTGTTTTATTTGCGATACTGCTTATTTTAATACCATTTATTATATTTGGAAGCGAATCAATTTATATTTGGATTGAGAGAGCATTGACCTTTCTTGTTATTTCATGCCCGTGTGCGCTTGTTATATCCGTTCCTCTAACTTTTTTCAGTGCAATAGGTGCCGCATCAAGGTACGGAATTCTTATAAAGGGAAGCAATTATATTGAAATGCTGTCAAATCCCGAAACGATAATTTTTGATAAAACCGGTACATTAACAAAAGGAACCTTCAAAGTCACGTCAATACTGCCTGCAAATGGTTTTTCCGAAGAAGATTTGATTAAATATGCAGCTTATGCGGAAAACTATTCAAATCATCCCATTTCGGATGCCATAAAAAAAGCCTATAACGGGATTATAGATAATTCTGCGATATCTGAAGAAAAAGAAACACCAGGAAACGGGGTTTGTGCAAATATATTCGGTCATCAAATTCTTGCAGGAAACAAAAAGTTAATGGACAGATACGGGATTACAGCTGTTGAAGCACAAAAAAACGGGACGGTAATATATGTTTCTTTTGATAATAAATTTATGGGATTTATTATAATTTCCGACGAAGTAAAAGAAAATGCTCAAAGTGCTATAGAACAATTAAAGACTTTAAGTATAAAAACCGTTATGTTAACGGGAGATACAAAACAAAATGCACATAATATTGCAGCAAAACTCCAAATAGATGAATATCATTCTGATTTATTACCTTCGGACAAGGTAAGTAAACTTGAAGAAATAATGTCAAAAAAAGATAAAAAACGCAGTGTAATATTTGCTGGCGACGGGATAAATGATGCTCCTGTATTGATGAGGAGCGATATAGGAATAGCAATGGGTGCTTTAGGCTCGGATGCGGCAATCGAAGCAGCGGATATTGTAATTACAGATGATAATTTATTAAAAATATATACCGTAATCAAATTAGCAAAAAGAACAATGACAATAGCAAGACAGAACATAATTTTTGCAATAGGAATAAAAGTATTATTTTTAATACTCGGAACATTCGGACTAATGACAATGTGGGGAGCCGTATTTGCAGATGTAGGCGTTACATTGCTTGCCGTATTAAACTCTCTCAGAACACTAAAAATGAAAAAATAGGCCAAACAAAGAAATATATAATTCATTAATCTTCTCCGACAATAATTAAATATTGTTTAAAAGGTTTTCTTTCAGGGATTAATATTATAATATGGATTATATGAGTTACAATTTTATAAAAGATATCTTTATCCCCGTAGTTAATGATTCCAAAACCGATATTTCAGTCTTGGAGCCTTTTATTACGGACAGAGAAAACAGTTTTATATTAAAGCATAATATTAATCCTCTTTCAAAAATGTTAAGGTTTTTGGATTCTTCAAACAATATATTTATACTTAACGGATTTATGGGAGCCGGTAAAACATATATTGCGGATTGTTTTTTGGATTTTATAAGCGAGGATGTATTAATTTTTAAAAATTCCTATCAGGAAGCTATAAATCTTGACGATATTCTTCTTTCAATGTTTAAAGATTTTTCAATTTATCATAATAAGAAAAAAATTATTCTGCCTAAAATTGATACTAATATATTTTCCGAAAAAATTAATGCTTATATAAAATATTGTAACTCTCCGATGCTTTTTATATTTGATTCTTTTGAAATTAACATGAGAAGCAAAGATTCCCAAAAAGATATTCTTGATTTTATCAATTATTTAAGTCATTTTGAAAAAATTAAAATAGTCATATGCTCTCGTTCTTTTAAAATAGATGATTTAATATCCTCCGATTCTGCGGTTGACTTATCTTTAGACGCATTAACAAAAGATGAAATGTATGAATATCTTGAACAAAACGTGATACACGGCAGCCAATATGAAACGGAAGAGTTATACAGAGTAACACGCGGACACTATCTGTTGTTGGAACTGTCCGTTCTTATAATGCAGATACTTGATATTTCTTTGACTCTTTTTTCTACCGAATATAAGAAATCTTCCAAAAACTTTTTAGAGTTCCTCGTTTCTAAACTTTTGTCCGTATCGTCGGAAAAATTTGTAAAATTATTGTTATTCCTAACCGTAATGAGACATGGAATAAGCTCTGACTTTTTGTTAAACCAAAATCTTGCAACAGAGGAGGATATATCTTTTCTGCTGCAAAAACATGTAATTTCAGAAAAATTCGGTAAATACTACCTTAAAGATTATGTAAAAAGTGAATTTATAAAATCAGTAAACATTGAGACAAGAATAAAGGTACATAAATATGCGGTAGACTTATATGAAAATGAGCTTCCTCTTAAACCTTTTGACAGAGAGCTGTTTCTCTCAAGACAGACTATGCGGCAGGAAATCTCCTTCCATAATAAAACCATAGAAAAATTAAACGAAGATTTATTAAAATCAGGGAAATCAAAGCTTCAGGAAGGAAAAGATTATAACTATATCAGCTATTCAAGAACCAGCGGTTTTGAATCCGGAATGGAAAATAAAAAGTTATCTTCAAAAAGATATATAAATAAAATAAAATCTGCTGCAAATGAAAAAAAGAAAAGATTTGAACTTTCAAAGGAAGATTCAATGCTGCTTAATGCCGTTTCATCTTCAGAAGAAGATAATTTAATAAAAGAATTTCAAACAATATCATCACTTGAAGAAAAACAACAGGAAAATACGGAAGAAGGATATAAGCATTCCGATACATCCGCTGTTCCCGACAGTTTGGATGATTACCTTGAAATAGCACAAAACTATGAAGATGCATATAATTACTCGGATGCAATTTTATACTATAAAAAAGCACTAACATATACCGGCGATGAAAATTTTTATATAAAAGAACCTGTCATATATACAAAACTTGCAATCTGCCATAAGAAAATCCAAAATACGGATGAAGCAATAAGACTTTATGAAAAAGTTTATGAAATATACTTAAAAAATTCATCCGAAAAAGCAAATTCAATATTGCTGAGTATAGCACAAATTTATTCGGAAATATATAAATTTGATAAAGCCAAAGAAACTTATAAAAGAATTTTATATTCTCCCGTCAAAGCTCCTTCCGGAATGATTGTAAGAGTTTACCTTGATTTAGCGGAGCTGGAAGATAATAATCTTGATATTGAAGCTGCCGTTAAATATGTACAAAAGGCCTTATCGGAGGCAGAAAAAACAGCGGATGTTAAATTGCTTTCGGAATGTTATTTCAAATATGCACTTTTACTGGATGATATTGATAATCACAATCTGGCTCTTAAATATTATTTAAGATGCGTACAGACCTCAAATGATTCTGAAATTAACCGGTATCTTTCTTCCGCATATTTTAATCTTGCGGAAATTTCTTCTGAGAATAAAAATAGGTCTGCCGCAAAAATGTATTATGAACTTGCCGTTGAAGCCGATAAAAACCAAAATAACTATGAAGGGCTATATTATTCGTATTCAAAACTTGCAGGATTATACAAAGGAGAAAATTCCGAAAAAACATACGAATATCTCATAAAAGCATTATCTGCGGCAAAACGTTTTGATGATATAAGATATGCACTTGCCATATATGTTGAACTCGGCGACTATTACTTCAGCGAAGAAGAATATAAACGTGCGCTTAAATCTTATATACTTGCAAGAACACTTGTCCCCGCACATTCCGAAGATGAAATAATATCGAAAATAAATTTACGTATAAACAAAATTAAAACACTTTTAGGTGATATTGAATTTAGCAGACTTATGAGTGAAATAAAGAAAAAACGCTGATGTACGAAGCTTTAAAAAAAATAAATATACTAACTGACAAAGTAAAAATTGACAGACTGAATAAATTTATTGAAATAATTACCGAATATAACTCCAAAATAAATCTTGTAAGCGGTAATGATATAAAATATATTTTTGAAAAACATATATATGACAGTCTAGCTTTAAATCTATTCTTAAATAAATATTCGGGCAATAAAAATATAAAACTTTTAGATATCGGTACAGGCGGAGGTTTTCCTTCCGTTCCTATATCTCTGTTTTTTGAAAATATTGAAGTTACTGCTGTTGACTCAATAAAAAAGAAAATAGATTTTATAAATACAATTAAAACCGAACTTAATATAAATAACTTAATGACTTTATGTACAAGAGTTGAAGATTTAAATGACAGCTATAAAACCGACTTTGACGTTGTAACAACAAGGGCTATGGCTGAATTAAGAATTATTCTGGAATACTCGATTCCCTATATTAAAACAGGCGGATATTTTGTAAGCTACAAATCATTAAAAGCTGATGAAGAAATAAAAAATGCACAAAATGCTTTAAAAATTTTAAATGCACGAATTATAGATAAAATTGAGTATTCTCTGCCTTTAGATACAAAAACAACAAGATATTTAATCGTAATAAAAAAGGATAAAGAAACATCCTCCGTTTACCCCAGAAAAAACGGAATTATTAAGAAAAAACCCCTTTAATATTATTCGGAAAAATAAAATCGATATTACATTATATGTTCAAAAGTTTCTTTAAATTCCTTTATTATTTCTTCTTTTGTGTTTGTATTCATCTCCTTAATAATTCCAAGAACAGGAATATCTGTATATATTTTCAACTCTTGAATAAAATTACCGGTTGCTAAATTGTCCGTTTTTACGGGCATTCTATTTATAATAATTCCTTTTACGGGAATATTATTTGTTTTTGCATAATGAATTGTTAAAAGAGTATGGTTTAATCTTCCTAAAAACGGCACTGTTACTATAATTACCGGAATATTTAAAAGTTTTATTAAATCGGCAAAAAGCATATTATCCGCAGCCGGAGCCAAAATTCCTCCGGCTCCTTCTACAAAAGTTATATCATTCTTTTTTTTAAATTCATTAAAATCTGTTTTAATTTTATCCGTGTCTATTTTTATTCCTGCTAATCTTGCGGCAAGTGCAGGAGATACTTCACCTTCAAAAAGATAAGTACATTTAGTATTTATTGTTTTGGAAGCTTTTTTTATTTCTTCCAGATCAGGTGCCAAAATTCCTTTTTCTGTCTTTATCGCTCCGGATTGCAGAGGCTTATAAACTCCTGTTATTTTGCCTTTATACTCACTTACAAGTGCAAGACCCTTTGTTACAAATGTTTTTCCTATATCAGTATCAACACCCGTTATAAAATATTCCATTTTACCGTTCCTTATCGGGAAGAACCCTGTTTAAAGCTTCATAGGCAATATCCGTTAGTTTTTCTATTTCTTTTTCCGTTATAATATACGGAGTTATAAAATATATACAATTCCACATCGGACGCAAGATTGCGCCTAATTTTAAGCCCTCAAGATATATTTTTTTGCCTACTCCGTCCTCATAGCTGAAAGGTTCTTTTGTATTTTTGTCTTTTACAAGTTCAACAGCACAAATCATGCCTGTTTGCCTTACATCACCCACATTTTTATG
Source organism: uncultured Muribaculaceae bacterium (assembly GCA_964572355.1). Lineage (GTDB taxonomy): Bacteria > Cyanobacteriota > Vampirovibrionia > Gastranaerophilales > Gastranaerophilaceae > Avigastranaerophilus. The sequence continues at coordinate 70,945 of CAZNEN010000006.1, read as the reverse complement.
TTTTTTAAATTTTTCAAGTTCTTTTGTGAACTTGGCTATTTTAGGTTTTAAGTATTCTTCAATATTCATTTTTTCAAGAATTTCCAGATTCTCCAACGCTACGGCAAGAGCGAGAGGATATGCCGTATAGCTGTGACCGTGGTAGAAAGTTTTATATCCGTCTTTATCGTCATCATAAAATGCATTAAAAATTTCATCGGTCGTAACAGTAACCGAAAGCGGCATATACCCTGCCGTTATTCCTTTTGCCGCACATACTATATCGGGAACTATACCGGCATGTTCATATGCAAAAAGTTTTCCGGTTCTGTAAAATCCCATTGCAACTTCATCATCAATTAAAAGAATATTATACTTGTCACAAAGCACTCTTAACCTCGTAATATATTCCGCAGGATACATAATCATTCCGCCTGCCGCCTGAACCAGAGGTTCTATAATTATACCCGCAATATTTTCCGATTCTGCTTTTAATATATTTTCAACGGAAGAAAGACATTCAATACTGCAGGTCTCCTTGTTGCAGCCGACAGGACATCTGTAGCAGTACGGACTTTCTGCCTGTCTTATTTCAAAAAGCAAAGGTCTGTATACTTTATGATACATATCAATTCCGCCCACGGAAATAGCCCCCAAAGTATCGCCGTGATATGAATTTTTCAAAGCTATGAATTTTCTTTTTTCGCTATGTCCTTTTAATACCTGATATTGATAAGCCATTTTTAATGCAACTTCAACAGCCGTTGAACCGTTATCGGAAAAGAAAACGTGCTTTAATTTGTTATTCATCATCTCAACAAGTTTTTTGGAAAATTTTATAGCGGGTTTATGGGTAAAACCAGCAAAAATAACATGTTCAATATTTTTTGCCTGCTTATAAAGCGCTTTGTTTATTTTCTTGTTAGAATGACCTAAAGTGTTCACCCACCATGAAGAAACCGCATCTATATATTTATTGCCGTCAATATCTTCCAGATATATTCCTTTTCCTCTTTTTATAATAATCGGTTTATTGGAATCATCCTCAAGAGATTTCATCTGGGTAAAAGGGCGCCAGATGTATTTAAAATCATCTTCTAAAAGCTTCTTTTTATCCATGTTATTGCCTTATATATTCTGAGCATTTTCATTATAATACTAAGAGGATAAATTATAAATCCGTTTTGACGGTGACAGAATTAAATATCAAATAATTTTGTTTCCGAGTTCCTTTACGGTTTTAAAATGCATTTTGGCAACTTCATTCATACGCTCAAAAGAGTATTTATGTATAAATTCTTTTGCCTGTTCAATAACTTTAGAAGAAACGCCCTTTGAAAACCGCAGTTCATATTTATTTTCCATTTCCCGCATTCTTTTGACAAACTCCGCACGTGCAAGAACAGAAGCCGCTGCAACCGCAATATCTTCTTCTGCCCTGACCATCTGGTTCAGTACAATATTTCTGCCTTTTGTCATAAGTGCGTTTTTAATAAGACTTTCATCACCGAATTTATCAGCCAGAGCATATCCGCAGGGAGATTTATCAAGTATATTTTCTATAGCTCTTGCATGTCCCCAGGCTAACAGTTTATTTAAATTTTTAAATTTGGAATACAACTCATTATACTTTGCAGGACTTATTATTATAACGGAATGAACCGAATTTGCCTTAATTTGAGATGCAAGAGCCATGATTTTTCTATCATCTAGCTTTTTACTGTCTTTTACACCAAGATTTATAAATTTTTCACTGTTCAAATTATCTGCCTGAACTCCTGCAATAACAAGCGGTCCGAAAAAATCACCTTTACCCGATTCATCAGTCCCTATATATTTCTCTCCGTTATTATCAATTAAGGAATTCTTATCCTCTTCAACACCCGTAATTTTATTTATTACCGAAACAATATTATCAATATTTTTCCCCTGAATAAGCAGTTTCCCGCTTGTATATAAAATTGCCTGAAATAAAGGTGTTTTAGCTCTCCATAGAGAATACTGCACAATATCAAAAGATGCACCTTTCGCTTCCAATTCTTTTTTAATCAAACCAGCCTGAAGAGCCGTTATTTTTAGAGAATATGAATTCATTATTCTAAAATAGCATAATATTCAATTTTTATGAATATGATATACTTAACAAAAAGGAGTTTGATAATATGAATTTAGAAATATATCATACAGGTCCGTTTCAGGTTAATACATACATTTTAAAGGATCCGATTTCAAAAGAAGCTGTTTTGATTGATGTGGGAGGTTCTTTTGAAAATTTAAAATCCTTGCTTGATAAAGAAGGCTATAAAATAAAATATATTTTAAATACACACGGACATTTTGACCATGTTTTAGGAGAAATAGAAGTGCAAAAAAATCATCCTGAAATTCCTATATATATGCACAAAGATGATATAAGCCATTTTTCGAGATTAAAAGAAGAAATGGCATATTTTGGCTGTAAATCGGCAAATACTGAGCCTTTAAAACTTAATGAATTTATAGACGAAAATTCCTTGCTTAATATAGGAGAAAATAAAATAAAAATATTTCATACCCCCGGACATTCCAAAGGAAGTCTAAGCTATTATGTTGACGGAATGCTTTTTTCAGGTGATGCACTATTCCGCCATGATATCGGCAGAACAGATTTTTATGACGGCGACTATGATACCCTGATTAATTCCATAAAAACAAAACTACTGACATTACCTGAAGATACACGGGTATATCCGGGACATGGACCTAAAACAACTATCAAGGAAGAAAAACTCTACAACACTTATTTAAAATAGCAATCTTACACTAAAACTTTTTTAATTAAATTGTTTCGGGAGATAAAACATTATTAATAAACAGATATTCTTGTAAGCCTTTTACTACTTCATCTCTAAATCCCATTAAAAACGCAGCGAGATTTTCCGCTAAATTTTGATTCAACTCGTTCATATTTATCCTTTTCATTTATCAGATAGTTATAATAACGGCTATATAAAAAATATCTTTAATATTATTAATATAAAAAAAATATTTCGTTACAAAAATTAAAAAAATCACTCCATTAAAAGGAGTATTTAATTTGTATATACCTTCAATCTTTATTTATTATTTACATCAAAAGTATGATATTCAAAAAAGCGAAATATGATAACCTTAATGTACACGCGAGGAATGAATAAAAAAGAAAGGGCTATTATGCAAATAGGAAAATTAAGTTTACATACTGCAAAAGCTGCACAACGTACAACAACCTCCAATAATGCTGCCGCCAATACAAATAAATTAAGTACAAATCCGTTCGGTGTAAGTTTTAAAGGAAATGTACTGCAAGCAGATGTTTTTGAAGCGGCTAAGAACTCTTCAATCGGCAAAAATATTACAGAAAGAAGCAAATTGTTTGCAAGTGCGGTTGTAAGCGGTATTAATAATTTTAATGAAGCATTCAAATCAAGAATGAACTCTGTTGTTTCATTCGGTAAGAAAATTACAACAAATGTTTTTGACACGATTGAAAAAATCGGAAATACCGAAATCTCATTAGATATGTCAGGTATAAAGAATAAACTTTTCCCTGATAGACAATACAGTGTAAAAAATCTGACCAATAAATCCGTAGACGAATTAAAAACTCTATGGGAAGGTTTAACATCCGCTGTAGCATAACTATAAATAAAAAAGGGGAGAAGATATAATGGAAAACAGTAAAAAAATTAAGAACATTATACAAGCATTAGGAGAGCACAAAGATTCACAAGCTGCTATTGAATTGCTAACCGAACTCGGAACAAATTCTCCTGATGATGAAATCAGAGAATTGACAGCTCAAACTTTAATAAAAAAGAATACTCATGAATCTCTTAGAGTTGTTCTCATCTCTAAAGGAAAAGGAATAAATGATTTAAGCGCAAGAGTCGCAATGGCTTCCATTAATGAATTGTTATCACTAAAAGACAAAACGGAAGCAATCAAAATTCTTGATGATACAATTAAAATGCATTCCGAAGAAGATGTAAGAAATACAGCCCGTTCGGTAAGAGCATTAATGACCTTTTCTTCATAAAAAATTTAATAAATAAGGGAAATTTTATATATTAAAAGCTTCTGGTATTTCAGAGGCTTTTATTATACTATTATATTAAAAGAGGGTTCTATGGATATTTCTATCATAATAGTAAATTATAACACCGGAAACTACATTATAAATTGCATTAATTCCATTATTAAACAAACTGAAAATGTTAAATATGAAATAATTGTAGTAGATAATAAATCATATGATAATTCTGTTGCAGAAATAAAAGAAAAATTTCCAAAATCAATATACAATAACAGCTGCTGTGCTGATATTGTTTTCATTGAAAACAAAGAAAATTTAGGTTTCGGTATGGCAAATAACGAAGCCTTTAAAATAGCAAAAGGGAAATATTTATTTTGTTTGAATCCGGATACCTTATTATTAAATAATGCAGTGAAGATTTTATTTGATTTTATGGAAACTCATAAAGATTGTGCTGCTACAGGAGGTAATTTATATGACAGGAATAATAATCCGATTCATTCCTTCGGATACGGTGATGATATAAAATCATTGCTATTAAGAAAGACACCTTTAAAGTATTTCTATCTCAATCAATATTTAAAAATAAAAAATTATGAAAAATATATAGACAGAACAAAAATAACACAGGTAAATCATATAACGGGTGCTGATTTAATGCTGCGAAAATCTGTTATAAATCAAATCGGAGGATTTTCAAAAAGATTTTTTATGTATTTTGAAGAAACGGAACTTCAAGTTAGAATAAAAAGAGCCGGTTATGAAATATATTTTGTTCCTGAATCCAAAATTATACACTTGGAAGGTGTAACCAAAAATAAAGAATCCTCGGTTTATTATAAAAATAGTATTGTTGAATATTATAAAACCTGTTACGGTGAAGCTTGGGGTGAAATCGCGGAACTGCTTGTTAAAAGAAACAACTTTTAAATTATGAAAAATAAAATAAAAATTGCATTTATAAAATATAACGGGCTTTTACAATATGGTACGGAAAAATGGTTCCAAAATCTTGCAGCTAAAATTAATAAATCAAAATTTGATGTTGATTTCTTTTATACCGGACCTGCTGATTCTTCCCGTTTAAATTTCCTTATTAAAAATAATGTAAATGTTATAAAAGTTAATTTGTCAGGAATTGATAGTTTAACAGGAGAATGGTTAGATACGGACCTCTTTGATAAATTTGAGGAAAATCATTATGATATAATCCAAACGGCAATTGCAGGAGATGCTGCCTGGCCTTTTTATAATTTCAAGACTACCCCTGTTGTTCATTCAATTCATATAGACAGAGCTGCTGATATGTCAGATTGTTACTGGCATCAATTTTTTCTTTCCGAATGGCTTCTTAATAAAAATGCAAAATTGGGTGGAATTAAAGAACTTGGAACAGTCGTTCCTCTTGGTGCAAACATACCTTCTGTCAGTGAAAACTTAAGAAAAGAATTAGGCATACAAAAGGATAAAATTGTAATCGGATTCCATCAAAGACCTGATGACAGTATATTTTCAGATATACCGTTAAAGGCTTTTTCTCAAATACAAGATAGAAATTGTATATTCATAATATTGGGCGGGAGTAAAAAATATTCGAGGCAAGCTGAAAAATTAAAATTAGAAAATTTTATTCAATTGGAAGCAACTTCAGATTTGGAATATGTATCAAAATTTTTAAATACATTGGATATATTCGCTCATGGAAGACGCGACGGCGAAACATTCGGTTATGTTTTTCTGGAGGCTCTTTTACATAAACTGCCTTGTATAGGTCATTATTCTTTTTCTGCTAATGCACATAAGGATACAATAGGAAGAGGGGGATATTTTGTATATACAATAAGACAATATAAAAATAAATTGAAATTGTTAATTAAAAATGAAACATTAAGAAAAGAAATTGCCCTAAGAGGTTTTAATGAAGCCAAACAAAAATATATAGATACTGATTATGTTAAAATAGTTGAAAATGTTTATGAAGATATAGTTAATAATAAAGGACAACGAGAAAAAGAACTTCGTAAACTCCAAAAAATCAGAGATATAAAAGAACACTTTTCTATATTTTCCAGAAAAAAGCTTGGGGATAAAAGAATTTTTATTATTTTGGGTTTTAAGTTTATAATCAAGAAAAGAAAAAGAGGTAATTAATGGAAACATATAATATCTGTATACTTGCAGGTGACGGGACGGGAAAAGAAGTAACGGATGAATCCGTAAAAATTTTAAAAGCTGCAGGCAATAAATTTTCCGTTGATTTTAATTTTGAATATGCATTAATAGGAGGCTGCGCTTATGACGAATATAAAACTCCGCTGCCTGAAACGACTGTTGAAATTGCAAAAAAATCAGACGCCATACTTTTAGGCGCAGTCGGAGACTGGAAATATGACACTCTGCCTCCTGATGTAAGGCCTGAAAAAGCTCTTTTAGGTATAAGAAAGGCTCTAAACCTTTTTGCAAATTTAAGACCCGCAACTGTATATCCAGAACTAACACATTTATCACCCTTGAGGGAAGATATTGTTTCCGGAGTCGATATTATGATAATAAGAGAGCTTACCGGTGATGTATATTTCGGTACTCCTAAAGGAATAGAAATAAGAAACAATGAAAAATTCGGTTTTAATAATATGTGCTACTACGAAAGTGAAATATCAAGAATTGCACATATCGCTTTTAAAACAGCAATGCAAAGAAACAAAAAATTATGTTCGGTTGATAAAGCAAATGTGCTTGACGTTTCAAGACTATGGCGCGAAACAGTTACCAATATTGCAAAAGAATATCCTATGGTTGAGCTTACACATATGTATGTTGATAATGCCGCTATGCAGATAATCAGAAACCCTAAACAATTTGATGTTATTTTAACAGGCAATATATTCGGCGATATTCTTTCTGATGAAGCTTCAATGCTTTCTGGTTCTTTAGGACTGCTTCCAAGCGCATCGTTATCTCAAAACGGACCTGCATTATATGAACCCATTCACGGCAGCGCACCTGATTTAAAAGGTAAAAATGTAGTAAACCCTATTGCTACAATACTTTCTGCCGCTATGATGCTTAAATATTCGTTTAAACATGATGATATGCACAACTGTATTGTTAATGCCGTTCGTAAAACATTAAAAGACGGATACAGAACGAAAGATATAGAACAAACAGGGATGAAAACACTCAGCACTACTGAAATGGGCAATGTAATTAAAGAGAATATATTATTAAATTAATAATACTGCCGTGCTAATTCATAAGAATTATATTTTTCCAAATAATTTCATCCTATAGAGCAGTGAAATAAATAAAAAAATCAGTTATATTAAATATGTAGATTGAAACGAGCGGACACTTTCTTTCGGGGTTGCGAAAAAGTATTACTAATAAAAGTTCGCAATAACTGTTTCAATCTACACTTTTTTGTGTAGAAATAACTTTATTCGGGTTATAACTAATTTTAATTCAAATAAATAACACCATTTTATGTTAAGCATATATAATATTTTAAAATAAATAAGCAATAATTTTAAAAGTTAATTAGTTTTATATTGCATTGCTGCAGCTGATTATTTTGATTTATTATCTTACAAAACTTGGTTAGCTGACAAGTGGGGCTGATGATTAAAATAAAGCGGTATAATATTTTTTTAAAATATGTGCTAAAATATTTCTGGATATATTTCAATTCAATAAGACAGATTTATAAAGGACTTAAAATGATTAAATGTATATATAAAAAATTTTTTATATCTGTTTGCTTATGTGCTTTTTTATTCGTCGGCACATATGAAATAAATACGGTCTCGGCAGCAACAAAAACACCCGTTAAACAAGTATCACAAAGTGCATACTTAAATGTTTCACCTGTTGAAGTTGTTAACAATCCTGCTAAATATCTGAACAAAAATATTTCATTTACGGCAGAATTTGTTGCATACACAACGCTGGGACTCGATTACAAGCCTGCCTTCAGGGACGGAACAAAATATATAGGCATTCTTATAAAAAGAAATGATGTAACCGATCATGTTATACCGCTTTCCGAAATGAAAATATTTGTAGACAGAGATACGGCAGAAAAGAATATAGATATTGAAGCGGGAGATAAAATTAAAATTACGGGGACAGTATTTTCAAATGCGCTCGGAGATCCTTGGGTTGATGTAAAAACTTTTACAATTTTAACTCCGAAAAATAAAGATAAAAAATAACAATAACGTTATACTGCGGTGCTGAATAGATAATATCAGGAGAGAATAGTGAAGGATAATAAAAAGGTATATTTAGCAATACACGGCCACTTTTATCAGCCGCCAAGAGAAAATCCGTGGCTTGAAACAATAGAAGTGCAAGATAGTGCTTCTCCTTATCATGATTGGAATGCACGTGTTTGCGCCGAATGCTATACTCCAAATTCTGTTTCTAAAATTGTAACCAATGAAAATAAAATAATTGACATTGTTAATAATTATTCTTATATTAGCTTTAATTTTGGTCCGACACTGTTATCTTGGATGGAACTGTATGCACCCTATACATATGATAGGATAATAAAAGCAGACGTAGAAAGTGCTGCAAATAATAACGGTCATGGTAATGCCATAGCACAAGTTTACAATCACATAATTATGCCTCTTGCCAACAGCAGAGATAAATATACTCAAATAATCTGGGGAATTAAAGACTTTCAATATCGTTTCGGAAGAAAGCCTGAAGGAATGTGGCTTGCTGAAACTGCCTGCGATGATAAAACACTTGAAGCTCTTATAGATTGCGGTATTAAATTTACCATTTTATCACCTCATCAGGCAAAAAGCGTAAGAAAACTCGGAACTCAAGATAAATGGCAGGACGTAAGCTGGGGTAATATTGATCCGGCAAGAACCTACAGGTATTACACAAAATCCGATAAAAATAAATATATAGATTTATTCTTTTACGACGGGTCTATATCCAAATCAGTTGCTTTTGACCAGCTTCTCACGGACGGAAATAAATTTATAGGCCGCCTAAAAGAAGGTGTTTCTTCACAAAGAGATTATAACCAGCTCGTTCATATCGCAACAGACGGTGAAAGCTACGGTCATCACACAAAATTCGGAGATATGGCTCTCGCATATGTATTAAAAATTCGTGCAAAAGATGAAGGATTTATTATTACAAACTTTGCAAATTATTTGGAGATGGAACCTGCCGAATATGAAGTTGATATAAAAGATGTTTCTTCATGGAGCTGTGCACACGGGGTAGGAAGATGGTGTGATGATTGCGGTTGCTCAACGGGCGGAGGATACGGCTGGAACCAAAAATGGCGAAAACCCTTGAGAGAAGCCCTTGACTATGTGCGTGATGAACTCATTAAAATATTTGAAGAAAAAGCTTCTTTATATTTTAAAGATGTATGGCAGGCAAGAAATGACTATATTGATGTAATTTTAGACAGAAGTACAACTTCCGTTAATACGTTTTTTGAAAAAAACCAAAAATACGATCTTGAAAAACAAGATATTGTTAAGGCTCTAAAATTAATGGAAATGCAAAGACAGGCAATGCTTATGTATACAAGCTGCGGCTGGTTCTTTGCCGAAATATCAGGTCTGGAAACAACTCAGATTATGAAATATGCGGCAAGGGCAATGCAGCTTGCAGCATCTTTCTCCAATAAAGACATAGAATCGGATTTCCTTAAAATCCTATCGAGAGCGCAAAGTAATATTCAAGGTTTTGGCAGTGGAAAAGATGTATATGAGAAATTTGTAAAACCTTCTGTTGTTTCCATAAAACAAATAGCTGCATTATGGGCTATTTCATCAACTTATACGGATTTTGACGATAGTTCCAATTTGTATTGCTATAACATAAAAAGACACTTCTATAAACATGTATCGAAAGGTTCTACCGGATTTTCCGCAGGCAGAATTGAAATTGAATCTAAAATCACTCTGGAAAAATCAGATTTCTTCTTTGCTTCGCTTCAATTTCCGGAAGGTGATTTCCATTGTGCAATTAAAAGATATGATGATACGGATAATATTACGGAGCTTACAAAAAAACTTACCGATACTTATTTAAACAATCCGGTTACGGAAATTATAAGGCTTCTGGATAATATATTCGGTAATGATTACTTTACTTTGAAAGATGTATTGATTGAAGACAGAAGCAAGATACTATTGACATCTTTGAAAGATAAATTAAGCAAGTTTTCCAATAATTACAGAGATGTATATAACGAAGGCAAAAGCTCTATTATGCAGCTTATAGCACTCGGAATAAATGTGCCTGTGGAATATAAGCTTGCCGCGCAATATACTCTCTCTAATGATTTTAATGCTTTATTCAGTGATATACCCAATATACTTGAAGAATCAGTTATTCAAAAGGCTGCTGAAATCTTAAATGAAGCCTGCGCATTTAAAGTCGATATTGATAAGTCGCCAACATGTCAAATTTTCTCGGAACAAATACAAAAATCAATATATAATTTTGTTGTAAATTTTGAATTTCACAGACTTGATAAAATTTTAAAACTGTTTGAATATGCGGGAAAATTAGATTTAAAAGTTGATATAGCAGAAGCACAAAATATGTATTTTAATAAAATATACACAAAATTTACTAAATTATTGGATTCTGTCATTAACTCAAATGAAAATACCGAGGAAATAAGAGATTTCCTATTCTCAATTTTGGTACTCGGCGAATACCTTAATATTAATACTGACTTCTATAAATCTTCAATACTAAAGCTGACTTCAGGAAAAATTAATATTACATAATTGGTACAAAACATTATTAACCTGCTTCCTCAAATTAATAAAGTCCGTATTATTATATATAATATAGTCTGATTTCTTTATTTTAAATTCTTCTTTTTCCTGAGAAGCTATTCTTTTTTTTGCATATGCTTTAGTAAAATTATTTCTTTCCATAAGCCGTTTTAATCTAACATCTTCATCAGCAGAAACAAAAATAATCTTATCAAATTCTTTTTCAAGATTTGTCTCAAATAATAAAGGAATTGAAACAAAAACCATTTTTTCATTTTTATTGTCTTCAAAGAATTCATCAACCTTTTTATATATTCTTTTATGAAGAATTTCTTCAAGCTTCAGCTTTTTATCGTCATTAGCAAATATAACTTTACCAAGCTTCTCTCGGGAAATAGTATTATCATCATTGAATATGTTATCATCTCTAAATGCTTCTTTTATCTCCCTTAGTGCATGTACATCGGAAGCCAAAATAGAATGATTTATTTTATCAGTGTCAATAACTTTATAGCCAAGCAACAATAAAATTTTCTCAACTTGCGATTTCCCGCTTGCTATATTACCTGTAATTGCGACTCTTAGCATATATCCCTCATATTTTAATATACAATGTTAGTTCTAAATATTCAAATAAATTTTTGTTAGGCACACTTGACAAATAGTTAGGGGTGCCTTACAATTTTAAACAAGGAAAATAACATGGACAATAATTTAAGTGCAAGTTTAGAAGATTATTTGGAATTAATATGCAATTTGCTTGAAACCAGCAGCAGCGTAAAAGCTGTTGAAATTGCAAAAAAATTAAATATTTCCAGAGCCTCCGTATCTGAGGCGCTTGTTAAACTTGCGGATAAAAAGCTTATTATATATGAAGGGCATAAAGGAATTACTATTACTCCCGAAGGTTTAAAAAAAGCAAAAGAAGTTATTTTAAAACATGATACTTTTACATCTTTTTTTGAGAACACATTGGGACTAAATAAGGAACTTGCCGAAGAAAATGCCTGCAAAATTGAACATGTAATAAGTGACGAAGTTTTTGAAAGAATAAGAGAATTTCAAAAGTATTGCGAAAAAAATCAGGACTTTATAAATAAATTCAAGAAAGGTAAAAATAATTAATAATTATGAACAATTTGCAAGTTTTAGGTAAATTTTTAGACCAGCCGATATTAGTTTCAAAGTTTCAAAAAGCGGTTCCAGCATTATTAGCCGGCGGAGCGGCAGCATATACTTTATACGATGCAAGTAAAGCCGAAAAGGGAGAAAGAAAAAAAAGAGCTTTAAAAACAGGTATAACTCTCGGAGCAACTGTAGCATCTGCTCTCGCTGCACCGCATATTGCTTCTGCCATAACCAAAAGACCCCTTCCCGAATCTTTAGCAACAATTAAAAATAAAAACAAAGAACTTGTTGATACATTTGTTAAAAATACAAACATTGATGAGAAAACAAAAGATATATTAAATAAAGGAAAAGAAAAAATTCTCAATTTTAACGAAGTAAAAACACTGTTTGAATCAATAAAGGACAAAACTGGAGGCAAAGAATTTCTTGAAAAATTAATTCCGTCACCGCAAAATATAAGCGCAAATGACATTTTCTCCGAAATCGGTTATCTGTCAATTTTTGGAGCAATACCCGTTGCAGCAGGAATTGCAGGAGGAATTGCCGCAGATAAAGCAACAGATAAGCACTGGAAGAAAAAAATTCCGGATAAAATAAAAGAAGGTTCTTACCAATACCTTGCAAATATTTTTATGTGCAATATCGGAGCGGGAATGGCGCTTGCAATCCTTGAAAAATTAGGTATAACTTCTAAAAAAGCGCGTGCTTTGGGAATGACTGCCGGTATTGTTGCAACAGGAATAATAGGCGGCAGCAAAATAGCTAACTTTATCGGGGATAACGTTATAGATCCTATTTTTAATAAAAAGAAAAATAAACACAAAAAAATTCATAAAAAACATTCTGACGTATTGGATATCAATTTTTCACAGAAAAAAATTGAAGATTATTTATGTAATCAAACATTAGAACATGATAGCCATTCACAGAAAAGAAAACCTGAAGTCCTTGATATCGGGCTGCATACAGATGATATTGCGACAGTATCACTGTTATCAGGTTTAAAATGGATTGAACCCGCTCTGCCTGTCATGTATGCAATATCCGGATACAGAGCCGGTATAGGTTACCGTAATTGATATATAAAATATATTTTAATTTCCTTTTTGTTTAACTTCCAAATTTTTTAAATTTGGATTTTTTTTATTTCAGATAGTCTAACAGAGTATTCAATAAATTATATTTATCTCTGTATCCGGCAAATTGAGCCGTAAGATGTCCGTTTTTCAGCAAAATAAAAGTAGGAAAAGCACTCACTTCAAACTTACGCACCAGATAAGGATTTTTATCGGAATTAATTTCGCCTATCCATATATTTTGATCGGCTATTTCTTGAAGTATAGGTTTTTGTTTTTGACAGAATCCGCACCAATCAGCGGTAAAAACAGCAAGCTTTATTCCGTCTTTTGTATTTTCTTCAAAATTATTATCATTTAATTCTACAAGCATTTTATTTCTCCTTTTTAATAATTTTAAAAAAGATTAATATTTTTCTTATCGCAAAACCAGCTGTTTTAAAAGAGCAGTCTTTGAAATTACTAACGAATTACAAGTCTTTCAAGTTTTCTTACGAATCTTGTTAATTTATTTTCACTGTCTTTTGTAACAGAATCAACAAGAACTGTTTTGGCACCCAGAAGTTTTCCCGCCAATATATCAGTCAGGGGCCTGTCTCCTATAACAACAGTTTCTTCAGGCTTAATATTAACTGATTTTAAAAATTCCATCATAATTTTTGGAGACGGTTTATTTGCATTACCAATAACTGTAAAGGCCGATATTTGTCTTACCTTATCAATATAATTTTTATTTTTATTATTACTAATAACCGCTATAACAAAATTTTGTTTTAAGTCATTTAACAGCCTGCTTATATTTTCAGGATACTCGCCTGATTTTGACGGCATAACCGTACTGTCCAAATCAAAGAGCAAGGCATTTATCCCTTGTGACTTAATTTGTTTAAAATCAATATCAAATAAAGAAACAACATTATAATCAGGTTTTAAAATCATCGTATATTCTTAACTCCAATTGTTCTTGCCAGTGCATATTTATAATTAAAGGGCTTACATGAAAGTTCAAGCCAGCTTGTATCATTAGTATTTGAAAGATTTTTCTCTTCTTTGGTTTTGTCATCAAAAATTTTTGTAACTTTAGCTTTAAAACATTTATCAGGAGTTATAATTTCAATTTCATCATTCAACAGAAACTTATTTTTTGTAAGTATTTTATACTTCCCGTTTTTTTCATCAAGAAAGACGCAAAGACAATCCGCCCCAGCAAGTCCTTTTGAAATATCATAGCTATAACCTTCACTGTCAGGCTTATGCAGATAAAATCCCGTTGAGTAGCCCCTGTTTCCTATTTTAATAATCTCATTATAATTAGATTCTTTGTCAATTTGTCCGGTTGAAAGATAATCATCTATAGCTTTTCTGTATGCTTTTGCAACCGCAGAAACATAATAAAGGCTTTTTGTTCTTCCTTCTATCTTAAAAGAGTCAATTCCTATATCAATTAAATCAGGCAGATAATTAATTAATGCCAAGTCCTTAGGACTTAAAATATGCGTACCTCGTTCATTTTCCCGAATATCAAAATATTCGCCGTCTCTTGTTTCTTCAACTAATTTATAGCTCCAGCGGCAAGATTGAGAACAATTTCCGTGATTAGCTTTCCTTTCGCCTTTTGTCATATAATCACTTATAAGGCATCTTCCGGAAAAAGAAACACATTGGGCGCCATGAACAAATACTTCAAGTTCCATTTCGGGAACTTTATTTTTTATTTCGGCAATTTGTTCTAAAGATAAATCTCTTGAAAGAACCACTCTGACTGCTCCCAAATCCTGCCAGAAACGAACGGCTTCATAATTAAGAATATTTGTCTGTGTACTGACATGCAGCGGTATTTTGTTCATATATTTCTTAATTACATTGTATACACCGAAATCAGAAAATAAAATGGCATCAGGATTAGCATTATCAATTATTTCTGCGGCCTCAATTAGTTTATTAATATCAGAATTATACGCAAAAATATTTAATGTAAGATAAGCCTTTTTACCTAAAGAATGTGCCAAGTCAATACACTCTTTTAAATTATCATAAGTGATGAGATCACCCTTTCTCATAGCCCTTAAGCTAAAATCGACCATTCCCAGATAAACTGCATCTGCACCGTAATGAATTGCATAATCCAGTTTTTCTCTGCTGCCGGCCGGAAGTAAAAGCTCAGGTCTTTTCAAAGTCTTATTCATAAGCTGATTTTACTACAAAGTTATTTGAATTTCACGCTCGTTGAAAATGCCTCTGAAAATGTCTCCGTTTGTGATTCCCGAGCGGGAGTTTTATAAAAGGTTTTTAATATATCTGTCCTTGCATACAGTGAATTATTATTATCCTTATAAATTTTTTTATAATCATTTCTTTTTTTCAAACGGTCATCAACAATTGCATCATTCGGAATAATTAGATAATCGTGTCTATAATCCGAACTTAATATCTTATCCCAACTTCCGGATGCAATAAAAAAGTCATCAAGCAGTTTCTTTGTTTCATTGTAATAAACTTCTTCATACCGTCCGTCCATATAAATTAAATTATCGGGACAGAGTTTGTATGCAATATAGCTTCCCATATCAAAAGGAGCAAGAATATTACCTTTAAGATTATTGTTTTTTATAAATTTTACCACCCCGACAGGCTGCAAAGACAAATCGGGAAATAATAAAGAAAAAGCATTTTTTCTTATATTATGCAGCGAAAATATAATTAGTATGACACAAAATATACCGGGTAAATATTTTGCTTTAAATTTTATTTTTTCGAATAAGACAAATAGATTTTCATATAAAAATACTGCCGAAGTAATTATGAAGAACGGAGTATTTTTTATATACCTGAAAGATAAATAAGCGCAAATAATCAATAAAAGATACTTTGTATAATCTTTTTTTAAATTTTTTAAATCAATTATTAATAATATCAGATTAGCTGTATATAAGAGCTTGAACATAAAAAGAAAATGTAAATCAGAATGCATAAAAGGACTTATCCACTCGGTTACATTAGGACGATACATAGTTGCAGCAGTAAAAATAAATTCAACATATTCTATGCCGTAAGGGTTAATAAACATAACCGCAATACAACACAATAAAGCAAACAGATAATATTTAAAAGGGTTTTTGTTCAGAAATTCACCTATAGTATAAATTCCAAGCAGTCCGAGTAAAGAAACACATCCTCCATGAATATTTGCCCAGAATACCATTAAAAAAGGAAATATAATCAGGAATTTATAATTACTGCTTTCTCTGATTTTTTCAAGTATATATAAAGAAAAAGTAAAAAATAAAAAAGTAAAAAAATGACATCTTAACCATGACTGCGTAATTGTAGGCATAGCAAACACAAGTAATATAAAATAAACAAGATTAAAAAATTTAAGTTTTTCCGTATTTCGAAAACTTTCTTTTTTTAAATTTCTTATTTTAACAGCTTTATACATAAAAAAGAATGTCAAAAATACAAGCAGAGATTTAAACAACAAAATGAAAGTATATCCCCCTTTTTGTACAACAGCAAATATAATACTTGCACCCCATTCATGATCCAGCCACAAATGAGTATTTGTATAAGAAAATATATCAGTTTTTAAAATATGTCCCGTATCCAAAAAAGCGAAACCCTGTAAAAGCCTTGCCCAGTAGTCCATATCCACGGCATTATAAACTATTGTCTGCCAAAATATAAATAAGAACGCAGAAACGCAAAATAAAAAATTGTATATACAATTATCGTAAATATGTCTTCTCATAAAAATATTATAGCGAAATAGTTTCTTTTTTTTATTGTATTAAGTTTTATAAAGCCAGAAAACATTTATTTTACAGTATTTTTTTACTTTTTTATTAAAAAAGTTAAACAAAAATTAAAGTTTAAAAAAAATAATCCGATATAAATAATTGTCAAGGGCACAAAGCCCATAAAACCTCCCTCCCCAAAGTCTAGTAGCCGCCTTAGTTGGACGGCTTTTTTTTATGGTTTTATTCTTTTATAAGCTGATGTGACTCTATCATAATCATCAGAACAGAAATGTCTGCAGGTTTAACCCCGCCTATCCTCGAAGCTTGCCCCAGTGTAACAGGTCTTATTTTTGCGAGCTTATCTCTTGTTTCGGTTGAAATATGTTGTATTTTGCTATAGTCTATATTTTCAGGTATTTTTATTTTTTCAAGTTTTCCTGACATATTAACCTGTTGGATTTGACGTTTAATATATCCGTCGTATTTTATTTTTATTTCAACCTGTTCATATATATCACGCGTTAAATTTAGTTTTTTAGTATTTTCATCAATTTCAAAAAAAGTTTCATATGTAATATTAGGTCGTTTTATAAGTTCGGAGAGTTTCATACCTCTATCTATATTTTCATTATATTTAGCAAGAATATTATTAATCTTCTCTGAGGGTGTAATTTTTTCGGTTTTCAAACGAACTATTTCGTTTTCTATAGTCTGCAGTTTATCTAAAAATCTTTTATAGCGTTTTTCACTTATAAGTCCTGCTTCATAACCTGTTTTTGTAAGTCTCTCGTCAGCATTATCCTGTCTTAATAAAAGCCTGTATTCGCTGCGAGAAGTCAGCATTCTGTATGGTTCATCTATATCTTTAGTCACTAAATCATCAATCAATGTTCCTATATATGATGATTCTCTGGAAAGTGTAAGCAACTGTTTATTTTGCAGATAATTAACAGCGTTAATTCCGGCTATAAGTCCCTGAGCAGCTGCTTCTTCATAACCAGACGTTCCGTTTATTTGTCCCGCACAAAAGAGTCCTTGTATTCGTTTAGTCATTAAAGAGTGGTTTAATTGGATTGCAGGCATATAATCATACTCAACCGCATAAGCAGGTTTCATTACATGGACATTCTCAAGACCCGGCAGTGATTTCAGCATTTGTATCTGAACTTGTGCGGGAAGACTTGTTGAAAAACCCTGAACATACATTTCATATGTATTTATCCCTTCAGGTTCAATAAAAATATGATGTGAAGGATTATGAGCAAATCTTATAACTTTATCTTCAATAGAAGGGCAGTACCTCGGACCTATTCCGTGTATTAAGCCTGAATACATAGGTGATTTATCAAGATTATTTTTTATAATTTCATGTGTTTGAGAAGTAGTTCTGGTTAAGTAGCAGGGATATTGTTTTCTTATCGGTCTATCAGGCAAAAAAGAAAAGAAAGAGGGATTTTCGTCACCCGGCTGAATTATCATTTTATCAAAATTTATTGTTCTTGCATCAACTCTCGCAGGTGTCCCGGTTTTAAGCCTGCCTACATTAAACCCGAGTTTTTTTAGTGACGGAGACAGACCTTTTGCGCTTGCTTCTCCAAGTCTGCCAAATTCCAGATATTGAAGTCCTATCCATATTCTTGCTTCAAGAGATGTTCCGGTTGTCAATATTACGCACGGCGCAAGATATTCCATACCAAATTCATCTTTTAATCCGAGTACTTTGTCATCTTTAACAAGCAGCTCTGTCATTGTGCATTGTTTGAGCGACAAATTATCTTCTTTTTCCAATAATCCTCTTATATAACGCATATATTCGCGCTTATCGGACTGCGCCCTTAACGCACGAACAGCAGGTCCTTTTGAGGAATTTAACGTTTTAAGCTGCATATAAGTTGCATCTGCCGCAATTGCCATTAACCCTCCGAGAGCATCAATTTCTCTTACAAGACAAGATTTGGCAGGTCCCCCTATAGCGGGATTACACGGCATTAGTGCAATATTGTCAAGATTCAATGAAGCAAGAAGAGTCTTAGCACCAAGCCTTGAACAAGCTGCAGCCGCTTCACATCCTGCGTGTCCCGCACCTACTACTATTACATCATACTTAAACATAGTATCATTATATTCTAAACAAAAACGGCTGATATGATGTTTTTATTTTTGTAAAAAATTTAACAAATTATCTTAATAAACATTAAAAATATCATGACAATTTCCGGTTGAAGAATTATTATTATTATGTAGTTTATTACACTATATGGAGACGGGGAAATTAATAATTCTGTTTTAAATAATAATAATAAGTTATTAATAGAGAGTACCAATCTGAGTTCTCTATCCTGTGATGATGATAAGTTTAGTTCATTAAGCATGTCTGCAATGTTAGCAAGAGGTGAAGTTCCGGATAGCCATAGACGTACAGCGGATAATTATATGGTAATAAAAAAAATATACGGAGCTCCTGTTGTCCAGCCGCGTATTAATAACAAAGAAAAAGCTCTTCTTGCGAAATACGACTTTAATCCGCTTGAATTTTCAACTATTAAACAAATTAACGAAGAACTCTCTTTTTTAAAAAGATGGTCTATGTCTTTGGAAAAAAATCTAAAAGCCGATGCCGATGAAATTATTCAAATACGAGCAAAAGAACTGAAATATTTAATAGCTTCAAGATATATAAGCCTTACCAGTGAAATATATCAAGGTTATAAAGCTTTAGAAAGATATTTCGAGGAAATTTCAAAATATTAAGAATGCATGCCGGTCACTACCGTAGTAAAAAATATCAGATAAATATTACATTATACTAAAAAGTTAAATCATTTTTTGTACGGCATTTCATATTTTTTTATATGTTTCAATATAACAAAGGAGTATATTGACCGCATTTAGTGTCAGAGTCTTGATAATACGGGACAATCAATCATATCGGATAAAAGTTCTTCTGTTAATTTTTTTGCTGCGTTAACCGCATTTTCCATTGCATGCGGATTCTCAAAAAAATCGTCTTGTTTTGTATATTGTTTAACAAGTTTTCTCGCATAACTTCCAAGAGCGATACCATCTATCGGAATATTACATTCTTTTGCCAGTTTTGCTGTTTTAGAATTGGTTCCGCCTGAAAGTATTAAATATACGGGAAGATTTGTATTTCTTATAATTTCTCCAAAGGCAACTGTCTGCAAAGTTGATTTATAATCATCTTTCCCGCCTGACATGGGTTTCCCGTCCGCCTGAAAAATAAATAATTCTTCGTTTGCACTCATTTTTCGTATTAATTCGATTATTTTATCATCACCGAGTTTTGATCTGTCCAAACATATTCCTGAACATCCGTTATAGATTGATTTTATTTTATTCCATTCGTCATAAATAGATTTTTCACTGCAGCTTGAACAATGAAATTCAATACAGTCAATACCCTCAGACAACAAAGGAAGAAGCATTGTATAAGGAGATTTATATTTATGCTCAATTAAAACGGCACCATTCGTACATATATTTGCGCATTTTGTACAACCTATACATTTTTTTTCTTCAATTAATATCTTTTCTTCATTTTCATAAATTGCTCCCTGAGGACATATTCCAATACATTTTTTACAAAGAATACATTTTTGCCTGTTAATTACTGCTTTTGAAAAATGAATATCATCCGGCATGCCTATACTTATACATATAAGCATTTCATTTTGTTTTCCCGCTCTTTCGATTCCCTTTGCAGCCGCATTAATAACCTCTGGTTTAGCACATAAATCAATCATATTAAAACCCGCAGAAGAATATATGTATGCAAGTTTTTCCACTTCTTTCGGATTTTCATTGCCAGCACCGCAGATAAGTTTTAAACATTTTTTATTTTTTAATATATCCTCTGTCTTTTTCATAATATTCTTATTATATAATAAATTTGTAACTGAAAGAAAAGGCGGTAAAAGTGAATACCATAAACAGTAAAAACAGTATTCTGTTAATAATAGATGTACAGGAAAAACTTGTTAATATGCTGACAGATAAAAGTGTTTCGGAAAATGCGGTTAAAATTGCAATAGCGGCAGGAATTTTAAATATCCCAGCAATAATTACCGAACAATATCCAAAAGGTCTTGGAAATACAATTAAAGAAATAAAACTTTCACTGCCCGATGCAAAATATACGGAAAAAACTTATTTCAGCGCTTTAAACGAAGAAGGATTTAAAGATATTATACAAATAGAACACAAAAAGCAAGTCATATTATATGGAATAGAAACACATATATGTGTATTGCAAACGGCATTTGACCTATTAAATACCGGCTATGAAGTATTTGTCGTGAAAAATGCCTGCGGTTCAAGAACGGAAGAAAATAAAGAAATGGCGCTGCAACGTTTAAGACATACCGGAGTACAGGTTGTTACAACGGAAATGGTTCTATTTGAGCTTTTAAAAAGCTCAAAACATCCGAATTTTAAAGAAGTACAGGCTCTAATAAAATAATTTAGTTTTTGCTTTTATCTTTATTAAATAATTATTTTCTTAGAATATCGGAAATTAATGATTTATGTTTTTTATTTTCATCTTCGATCATATTCCGGAGACGTTCATATAATTCAAAATTAGTATTTAACTGTTTTGAACGTTTTTTTGCATATTCTATCAAAGAAAAAATATACTTTGGAATATTATTTTTATTTTCAAGATACCAGTTCTCTTCTATATCAAGAACGGTTGTGTAAAGCCCCGCATCATAGTTTGCTTTCATCCATTTTTCTATTTCATCAATGTTATCATTAATCCCCGGAACTATAATATATTTTGCACTCACAAGATATCTGCCTAAAAATGTAGTTTGAAGCGCATATTTTCTTATGGTTTCTCTTACCCGGCTATAACAAGGCACCTGCTTTATTCTTGCGTATGTTTCCGCACTTCCCGCATCAACGGATACAACAACATAGCCTCTTATCTCATTTATCGCTCTTGCTAAAGCCGGACTGTATTTTATACCGGAAGTATGCACTCTTATTCCCCAGAAGAAATTATCCAGAAAATAAGTAACAAGGTCTTCAAATTCATCAAGGAGGGTAGGTTCACCGCCTCCGAAGGAAATGACGCCTCCGGGGCGCAATATTCCGGATTCATACATTTCTTTTATATAAGGCATTACATTGTATAATTTAGCGACTTTAAAATCTTCAGGATTCTGAGTTGCATAACAATAAATGCATTTTGCATTACAGTTCGTCCAATGACTGATATAGATATTATTTATATATTTCTCATTATCCCATCTTCCTTCCTGCAAAAAAGGACAACCTATACAGCTTATGTTTATTTTGCCTTTTTTATGAAAACGCCTGAAAATTTCTTTTACATAGAAAACCCTGTCCCAGTTAATTTTCTGTCCTATAAAATTATTCCGAACTAAAGTATGTCCTCCGCCTTCATGTCCGCAATAGCAGCACATTGTAAGTTTATATTGAAAAAATACAATTCCGTGTTCAATCCAGGGACAACTGTAATAATGCCCCTCTTTTTTACTTACGTATTTTTCATTATAAATAAACACCCGCTTTATATTTCCTTATCTTTGTTTTTCTTCATTTTTAACAGAATTATACAATATGGCAGCCTTGTCTCCAAATTCTATTTCTATTTCCTTAAAACCTGAAATCTCATTTAAAAAAAGAATTATTTCTTTCAGATAATCCGGCATGGAATATTTAATTTCATTAAACCACTTTTCTTCCAAATCAAATATAAGTTTTTTAATTCCCAAACTTTTTGAAAGAATATACCAGTCTAATATCTCTTTTTCATTATCATTTATACCTTTTATCATAGTATATTTTAATATTACTCTTTTTTGAGAAGGCTCTTCATACTGCTTATATCTTTTAATATTACTTAAGGCAGCATCAAATTTATTTATACCCTTTATTTTTTCATAAATATAAGCACAACCGGAGTCCAAAGAGATTACAACAGCCGCAATATTATTCGAAATCGCATCGGATATTGACTGGCAATATCTTAAAGCAGGAGTATTTACTATAACATCTTTTACTCCGTAATTTATAAAGAAGTACATAAGTTTATCAAACTCGGGATGAATACAAGCATCCCCGCATTCAAAAATAACTTTTGTATTGACAGTAAACAGCTTTTCATCTATAAGCTGTTGAACAGCCGGCATAACATCAAAATGTTTTGCTTCAATTAAATTCTCATTCTTAGGAGCATTACAATAGGTGCAATTTATATAGCAATAACGCCATTGAGAGAAATATACGGTTTTTATATAATCAAATTCTTTCCGATTTTGAGTTTGAAGATTATAACATTTTTTGCACTCTTCAGGAATAATTCCGTTTTTAATACTATTTATACAATTTTCTCTTTTTGAATTTATTTTTTTAATATCAAGCCACAAACCGTTAAAGTCTTTTATTATAACTTTACACTCATTATTTGGACAAAGTTTTACATTATTTTCATAATCAAAGAATAAAGACCCTTGAACATGTTTACAACACAAATATCTGTGTTTATTTTTACAAATAATATTTAATAAATTAAAATTCCTCATAAGATAATCCTTATTTTTCGGAATTTACCTTTAATCTGTTCTCTCTGTCTGATTTCAGATTATATGCTCTTTCATATAATTCACAGCTTTCAATATTATATTGCCTGTAGCAGTCAAATACAAAATCACAAATTACATAAAGATACTGAGGGATTTTATTTCTGTTTTCTTTAAACCAATTATCTTCAACATCAAAAGCTATATGCCTTATTCCTGCATCATAAGTCTTTTGCAGCCAGTTTTTAACTTCAGTCAAATTATCGTTAATTCCAGGAATTAATACATATTTTGTTCTTATTAAACCATTTTTGGTTTTTGCATACTTTGTAAGATTTTTCCAAACTTTATCATAACATGGAACCTGTTTTATTTTTTCATATATCTTTTTTGAACTTGAATCAACCGAAGTAATTAATGTTATCTTTCCAAGTTTCAATCCTTTTTCAATAGCAGGCGAATATTTTATGGCATCGGAATGAATTCTTATATTATATACGTCATAATTAAGAAGAAGGTATACTAAATCTTCAAATTCCTGAAGAATTGTTGGTTCTCCGCCGCCAAAAGTAATTGTTGCATTCTTAGACAGAACTTTCTTTTCAATCATATCCTTAATTACGGGATAAATATTGTATGTTTTATTTAAGTTAAAGAATTTTTTATCTTTTTCCGTATAACAATATATACAATTGCAGTTACAATGTGTAAAATGCCCTATGAGTACTTCATCAATATAATCATCTGAGTTCCATTCCTGTTCTTTCAAATAGTAACATCCCGAACATTTTTCAGGTGTAATACCGTTTTTTGCCGATTCTCTGAGCTTATTTCTTTTATTAAAAAAATCATCCCAATTAATCGATTCTCCATGATAATTGTCAATTTCTATAATATTTCCGCCGCCTGGATGTGAGCTTATACAACATATCTGAACCGAGTTAGAAAAAAATGTTATTCCATGTTCTAAGTGTATACAACTGGTATATTTCAAAACAATTTCCTATTCAAAGTCTGCTTTAGAAAATATTATACATATAATAAAAAACAAAGACAAGAAAATTTAGTATTCTTGACTATTATAAGCTTAAATGATACTTTATAGTAAGATAAATTTTGGGATTTTTTTGTGAAATACTTAAGCTGCAGATATATTGAACATGGAATGGATTTTGAGCATACAAGACTCGAAACATGTTGTTTTACCTGCCATAGCGGAGGAGGGAAAATTACTCTGAAAAATGAGTATGCGGGAGAAGCCATTGACTGGGATAAACTGTTTGAACTGAAAAGAAAATACAGAATAGAACACAAAAAAGGCAATCTAACCCCTAATTGTATCGGATGTGTTTTTCTTGAAGAAAAGGAATGGGACCAAGAAGATTATATAAACTTTTTGCAATTTAATTACTGGGTATTATGCAACAGTAAATGTTCATATTGCTATGAAGTTCAAAATAAAAAGATGTTTGAAAAGATAAAACCGTACGATGCTGTACCCGTCGTAAAAGATATGATAGAACGGAAAATACTGCGTCCTGGCGGCGAAGTTTCATTTGGTGGCGGCGAACCTACAATTGCACCTGAATTTGAGGAACTTATAAAACTTCTTTCAGAAAACAATTTTAGAAATATGAGAATTCATTCTTCGGGCATTAAATTTTCTCCTGCTATTGAAAACGCAATAAAAATGGGAGTTTTAAATGTTGTTATTTCTATAGATGCAGGATGTGAAAAAACATATAAAAAAATTAAAAATGTTAATGCATATAAAAAAGTTCTTGAAAACATGAAAAAATATGCAGCGGCAAATAAAAACGGATACGGTTTGATGACATCAAAATATATAATTATTCCCAATATCAATGACAACAGGAAAGAAATTGATTCATGGATAAACTCTGTCCGCGAAACGGGAGGCAGATGGCTTGCTCTTGATATTGAAGATGTCTGGTATAAAGTAAACCGTTCCACAATATCGTCATATTATCTTGATATAGTAAATTATGTTATAGATAAAGCTTCTTCTTATAATATGAAAATTGAACTATATGACAGAGCCAGAGGGCTTAAAGAGGGAAAAAATCATCTTTAAATTGTTACAAAGTATTTAATAATTGTATATATTTATCATTAAAATCAGCAATTTTATAATATACGGTTTTTTATTATAATAGAAGGTATAAGTATTGCTATGTTAAATATTTCTAGAATAAATAATACAATTCCCATATATTCTGCAAATAAAAACATTCAAAATTCGGCGGTTACATCCCGTAACAGCGTAACAATTCCTGAAAATTTGAGCAAAATTACATGCGAAAATTTCAAAGCTTATATTCCTTCTTTTAAAAATGCGAATAAAACAACAGAAAATACACAAAAGCAATTACCTTCTAATCAGGAACAGCTCAAGGTTGTAAAATCAAAACTTGATAAAAATTCTCAAATAATTTTAAACAGACTGGAGCAAAGAGGCATTTTAAGCGATAATTCGTCTAATGACGGTTCTACGGTTCTTGAGAATTTATACAAAATAGCAACCGAGCCAAGAATAAGAGGATTAAACGACAGCCAGATTATCTCGGAAATAATAAAAGCACTTGATAATCCTTCATCAATAACCCAGAAATTCGGCGATATTCCAGATAATGTCGCACAGGAAATTTCACAAGAAACAGGTGAAGAATTCCCGCAGCAGGCTCGCAATGTTGTTTCGTCATCCTGTGTTGTTGCAAGTATGGAATTTAACCTTGCAAGCAGAACCCCTGCAGAATTTGCCAGATTTGCCCAATGCCTTACGGGCGAAAATTATAGTGTAGAAAAAAATATAAAAATGTCTGATATTGCAGACGGTACCGTAGCCGGATTATGGATGCTGCGTGAATTTAACACCGATTACAGCATTGCCGATAATTGGGAAGATGTTTCAATTCGTTTAACTCCTGACAGAAACGCAATAGTAAGGGCCAGGGTGCAAACTTCATATAAAGATCCGGGCGAAAGATCCTGTGTGGATGTTTTAATTCAATCCGCCCTTTTGAATTTAGGTTCTCAAAACACTTACAATGCACTGACCGATGAAAGAACCGGAAAATTTAATCCTGATAAAAGCGGACTTACTGATTTTGAGAAAAACTTTGTTGAAGAAGTAGTTTTCGGAACTCCTAAAATTTCGGTTGTCTATCAAAATCTTGATGAAAACGGCTACTTAACAGGTTATAACTGTAAACCCGAAGAAACATTGCAGCACATTCTAAAATCTCTTGAACTCGGGCATAACGTAATAATCGGATATACTCACATTGATGAAGAAAACAGAGTAGACGGCGGGCATGAAATAACTATCATAGGCTATGAGAAAGATGAAAACGGTAATGGTGTATTTATCTGTAATGATACTGATGATAACATAGACCAACCCATAAAAATAAGCGAAGCAAAATTGCTTCCCTTAATACACCATGCAGGAATTTCAAAAGAAGCACTGAGCGAAGATGATATTATAGTAGAACCCTGGAGAGAAATTATTCAGGAGTTTCAAAACAGTATTAAACAAAATTAAAATCAATTTCATATATATTTGACTTAAACTTTAGCTTTATATAAAATACTAAAAAGAATTAAGGAAAGCATGGGTGCAAGTCCCTCACCGGTCCGCGGCCGTTACAGTCGGAATGCTTAATTCTATGGTTACCTCGAGACAGGAGTATGAAGATGATAGAATACAACATTAGCTGAGCTTTTCCCTCAATTTTTTACAGTGTATTTGTTTATGAAGGGAAAATAATGAAAATTAAGAGAGTTATCTTTCTGATTTTTCTCTTATTGAATCAGGCTGTTTCTTTTGCTATACAGGAAGCGGAAGAAAGCGGTAATGTTTTATACGGAGAATTAACGGAAAAGGAAGTATATTCATTAAGAAATTATGCGGAAGATATTGAAACATCAGGAGCCAGCGTTGATGTTATAACATTAGATGACATACAAAATCAGGGGTCACCGGTCATATCACAATTACTGAATCAGGCGGCAAGTTTAACGGTGCAAGCAGAATCTTCCATAGGCTCCGCCACCTCGATAAGAATGAGAGGTACGGACAGAATAAGATTTACAATGGACGGTGTAAGAATGGACAGACCGTCTATGACAAGTCCGGGAATGGAATTACAATATTTAATGAGTGATGATTTGGAAAGAATAGAAATTATCCGCGGTCCTCAAGGGAATGCTGGAGGAGTAAATGCCTCCGGAGGGCTAATTGCATTACAGACAAGACGAGGCAGAGGTCCGTTATCAATAGAAGCCGGCTCCGATATAGGAACTTACGGAACTTTCAAAGAAAGATTCGCCATTATGGGCGGCGATGAAAAAAGAGACTACTATATGGGTATAACCTGGCTTAAAACTGACGGAGGAATGCATACATCCAATCTTGGTCATATTTATAATAATGACTATAACAATTTGAGTGTCGTTACAAATACGGGTTTTCGGGTTCTTAAAGGGAAAGCGGAAATAAGAGAAATTTTCAGATTTTCGCGAGCAAGAAAAGATCTGGGTGTGGGTTTTCACAATGATTGGCCTTACGGAATTTATCAGTCACCCGAAGGAAATTACGGCACTAATGTTGATATTATGAACGTTTTATCATTTGATCATACCCCTAACAAAAATTACAACTATAATACAAAATTCGGGCTATATCATAATCAGTCAAATAATTTTATTTATCCCGATTTTATAAACACGGACCCTACAATGAAATCATTTTCCAAAATAGGCAGTACACGTTTAAATTTCACAACACAGCACAATTTTAATTATCATGAATGGAATACCCTTTCTGTCGGATACAATTTAGAAACAGATTTTATTGACAGTAAATCGACAACAGTAAACTTTGGAATGAAAGATATAAATAATTTCACGGGCAATACAATTCAAAATGACGTCTTTATTAATGATTCAATAAATATTAAAGATAAATTGTTCCTTAGAGGCGGAGCAAGATTGGTAAATAACTCAGCATACGGAACTTATGTTCTTCCGAACGGTTCAGCGGCTCTGATTTTACCCACATTTAAAATAAAAGGGGCTAAAACAAAATTCAGAAGTTCTTGGGGACAAAGCGTTAATACCCCTACTTTATATCAAAGATATGCAAGAATGCGACTTATGGGCTATGAAATGATTCCGAATCCGAATCTTGATGCAGAAACAATGACAGGCTGGGATGCAGGCGTCGAACAGAGCTTTTTTGACAATAAGCTCAAATTTGATTTCGGATACTTTAACAATAATTACAAAGATTATATTAATTTTGAGTACGGCACGGCAAGCTATATGTATACTAATATCGACCGTGCAAGAATACAAGGATATGAAACCCGCATGACATGGGAACCAAATGAAAAAATCAAAGCAATAATAAACTATACATATACCGACTCCGAAGATAAATCAACGGGAATGGACCTGGCTGCATGCCCTAAAAACAGACTTAATACAACTTTGTACTTTACACCGCACAACAGAGTAAATGCATTTATCGGTGCCGAAGCCGCTTCAAGCCGTGCAATGAGCTCTTCGGCAAATGCCGCAAGAACTCCCGGATATGTTGACGTAAAAATAGGAGCAAATGTAAAATTATTTAATATAAAAGGAGTTCAGGTATTTTTAAAAGCTATGGTATATAATTTACTTGACCAAAAAATTTCTATGTACAGAAGCGGAGATTACCAATACTATGCTCCCGGAATTCAGTTCATGACCGGAATTTTTGTAAAATATAATTTACCCGAGAAAGAAACCTTATAATGAAAATTAAAACAAAAAAAATATCTATTATTCTGATTCTGCTGCTTATTTTTTTATTTTCATTATATATAGCGGTCTTTGCAGGATACAATAATAACGGAATTGAATTATTTGTTAAATCGTTTCATATTTCAAATGATACGGAAAGTATAATATTAAAATTATTAAGATATCCCAGGGCTTTAAAATCAATTATTGCAGGTGTTTGTCTGGCACTTGCGGGACTTTTTATGCAGGCTGTCTCGAAAAATCCTCTTGCGGAACCTTATATTACAGGGGTTTCTTCAGGTGCCGGGCTTGGAACAGTCATATCTATTCTTTATTTTAACAGTGCCAATTATTCTTTATTTGGTTTTGCGGGTGCCGTTATTTCTTCTTTAACAGTTATTTGTTTTGCCGGATTAAACAGATTTTCAATAACAAAACTTATACTGACAGGATTATCCGTAAATTTATTTGCAGGTTCTTTAATATCATTATTTATATTGACTAATCCGCAGAAAGCACAGGCAATGATGTTTATATTATCAGGAGGGTTTAACAGTTCAAACATAATCTCTGATAAAACTTTGTTTTGCATTTTTATTGCCGGAATTATTTTAAGCTGCTTTTTAATACCAAAACTTAATTTCATGAGAATTGACAGCAGTATTATGTCATCTTTTAAAAGAGAAAAAGATATTTATACAGTGCTTTCCATATTTTTATCTGCATTTTTAACTTCCGTAAGTGTATTCGCTGCAGGAATTCTCGGTTTTATCGGCATAATAGTTCCTCAGATATCAAGAATGCTTCTGGGAAGTGACTATAGATATTTATTTTTTGCAAATATATTACTGGGAGCATCTCTTTTGCTATTTTCAGATTATTTATCAAGAACACTGTTTTTCCCTCTGCAAATTCCTTTAGGATTAGTTATAGCATTTATCGGAGCTCCTGTTTTTGTATTCTTTTTAACAAGGAAAGGAGATATATTCAGCAGTTATGATAGAAATTAAAAATTTATCCTTTTACTTTGGCGGAACTAAATTTTTTAATAATATAAACGTGGTTTTTCCGGTTAATAAGATAAATGTAATTCTTGGACAAAACGGAGCAGGCAAAACAACATTATTAAGACTGATTGCAAATTCTTTAAAACCTCAGGAAGGAAGCATAAATACCCATGATTTACAAACCTTTTATCTTCCGCAGAAAATCAGCTATTTATCGGGAATAACTTTGTATGAATATCTTGCTTCCATATATTTCAGGAATAAATTTAAGTGGATACTTACGCGGAAAGAGAAAACCGAAATAGATCGGATATTAAAGCTGCTTGAGATATATGATAAAAAGGATATATTAATTGAAAATTTGAGTGCGGGAGAACTTCAAAAAGCAAATATAGCTCTTGGGCTTTTATCCGGTGCAAACTTGCTTTTGCTTGATGAGCCGGCTTCCAATATGGATTTAATTAACCAGATAAAAATTTTTGACATAATAAAAAAAATAAAGCAAATCGAAATAACAACTATTATTATTTTGCATGATTTAAATTTAGCCTCCTCCTACGGTGACTATTTTATAGGAATAGACAAAAACAGAAATATTTATAATGCAGACAGGGATAATTTTTTTAATACGGAAATTTTAAAGAAAATATATAATATCCCGTTTACGATAACAAAAAATAATGGGGTAATAAATGTTCAAATTTCCAAATAAGTTTTTTTTAATAACAATAATATTTATATGCTGCAATATATACTGTTTCGCGGCGGATAAACCTGTAATAATAAGTCTTTCACCCGCAATAACCGAAATAATATATGCTATTAATGCCCAAGATAATTTAATTGCGGTCTCAACAACCTGTGATTTCCCAAAAGAAGCAGAAAAAAAAGAAAAAGCAGGTGACGCTTATTTTATTGACAGAGAAAAAATAATTAAACTACACCCCGACTATATTTTTACAACCGATAATTCAAAAGGACTTCTGAACGAATTAAATCAAGCAAACATAAAGATAATATATTTTAAATCAGATTCAATAAATAACATATATGAAAACATATTGCTTATAGGAAGAATAACTAATAAAACCCGAGAAGCGGAAAGTCTTATAAAAAGAATAAAAACTAATCTGCCGCAGCAAACAGAACCCGAAAAATATAAGCGAATATTATATCTTGTACAAACAAATCCCATGATTACCATAGGGGAAAAAAGTTTTATAACGGATATAATAGAAAAATCCGGCAATAAATCAATAACAAACAATCTTAAATCCGATTATCCGGTCATAAATCCGGAATACGCAATAAAATTAAAACCCGATATTATTATTGTAAATTTTGATAATTCCTCAGGAAATATAAAAGAACTATTTCCGGATACCAAAATAATATTTCTGAAGAAAGAGCAAATTGATATAATAAACAGACCCGGACCCCGTTTTTATCAAGCAGTTAGCTTTTTTATGAGTCTTTGCCGATAAAAAACCGTTGTTTCCGTCAAATTTTTATATTATATATTAGTCAACGGATTTATGGAGAAATTACAACATGAGTTTTAAAAAAATTACATTATTCACACTGTTAATCTGCTTTTTAAGCGGTTGTTTTATGTTATGCGGTTTTACGTTTTTCAAGAAAAATACGGCGGAAAAAACAATTCAAACCGTTACCAAAGATTATTCCAAAACAGAAAATAATCTCTGGTGTGTTACATTCCAGCTGGTATGGAATGATTTAATGGATAAATTTACAAACGGTTCCGTTATTTTGGATGGAGGCAATCCTCCGATTGCGGATGAACTGAATAAAAGACTTTATGATAAGAGCATTATTTCCGAAAACTCTTATTACACCGCAAACGGAAAAATATCAACGGAACTAAAGAAAACAATTGAAAAGGATATTTACAAAAAATTTAAAGAAAAAAGCGATATATTAAATCTCATTGATTGGAATGCCAAAGATTCATATTTATTCTATGCAATATTGAAAAAGGACTTTATTTTCCTTACTCAATTTGACAGGCTAAATTCAGATACTTTCAACGGCGGAAGCGAAAAAGTAAAATATTTCGGAATAATAGGAAAATCAAACAAAAAATTAAGAGAGAACGTTCAGGTATTATTTTATAACTCTGCCGATGAATATGCGGTTAAACTCTTAACAAAAGAAAATGAAGATGTCATCTTATACAGAACGGATAAAGAAGATTCTTTTACAAATTTATATAATTATATAGCCCAAAATACGGAATTTGATTCATTTACTGAAAAAGATGTATTGCAAATACCTGATATCACAGTTGATGAAACAATTTCATATAATGATTTGTGCGGCAAAAAAATTCAAGGCACGGACTATGTAATTTCTCAGGCACTGCAAACAATAAAATTTAAAATGGACGATAAAGGCGGCAGCTTAAAAAGTGAAGCCGCAATTGCAGTTATGAGAACCGCTTTAACACCGCCGGTTAAAAATCCGAGATTTTTCTTATTCAATAAAAGATTTATTCTGTTTCTTAAAGAAGCGAATAAGGATAAACCGTATTATGCTATGACGGTTGAAGATTCATCTTCACTCGTAAAAGATAATTAACAACAAAAAATATAACGGTAAAAATGGTATAATTATTATGGAGATTATACCATTTTTGTTGTTTTTATATATAATAAATTTATATGTTTAAAAAGTTTTTTATCTTATTGTTCTTATTTATAATCGGCAGCAGTACTGTATATGCCCGCGGTTTTGATATGAATTTTCCTTTATCGGGTGAATCCATTGCGAATGATACACTTCAATTTTATGTTGTAAAAGATTTATATTCCATATTATCAAAAAATTATCCCGTTTGCAGCAACTATAAAGTTGTTAATACACAAATTGTTCATTATCCGTATGATGTCAAGAAAAAAAATAATAAATATATTGACGGCTACTGGCAAGAGCTATGGACAGTCAGCTGCTGCGGAAAATTAATACAAATACCTGTAACTTTCCATATAAATAAAAAAGAAACAAAATATGAAATAGATAAAAATATTTTAAGACAAGAGAAATAACTGCTTGTCTAATGTTTTTCACCACATTAAATGCAACAATTGCAAAAAGAAAGGAATAAAAAATGCCTGAATTTGCAAATCCGTTCAACGGAAATAAATGTGACAGAATACTATCCGTAAATGAATTAATACGTGCCGTAAGATTTAGCATATCTTCGGAGTTTGAAGCTATCCAGCTGTACGAACAGCTTCGTGATTCAATTGACAATGAAGCAGCTAAAAAACTTCTTACCGAAATATCGGGAGATGAAAAAGAACATGTCGGTAACTTACTGCATCTTTTAAAAATTCTTGCACCCGATGAGGAAAATTATTATAAAGAAGGATGGAAAGAAGCCGTTGATATTATGGAACTTAAATCTTCCGATTGATATGCTTATGTTTTTTCTGATTATTTCTTGTTATCTTACATAACAAAGAAAGGGGAAAAAACATGAATACGGTAGAGCCTATCAGAAATAAAAAAGATTTAAGAAAAATAGAATCGTACTTGACCGAGAAAAGCAAAAGAGACATTTTGATTTTTTTAGCGGGAATAAACCTTGGACTCAGAATATCGGATATTTTATCTTTAAATGTAAGTGATGTCAAAAACAAATCTCTTATAAGGATAAAAGAAAAGAAAACCGGTAAGTATAAAATAATTCCGATTAATTCTAAATTAAAAAAATTGTTTTCTGATTTTACTAAAGCAAGAGATGAAAATGAACCATTATTCTTATCTAAATTCAATAACAGAATGGAAAGAACTCAATGCTACAGAATTGTACATAATGCGTGTATATACGCAGGCATCGAAAGCAGCAGCGGCACTCATACATTAAGGAAAACTTTCGGCTATCATCACTATAAAAAGTATAAAGATGTGGTAATGCTACAAAAGATTTTCAACCATTCATCTCCTGAAATAACATTAAGATACATAGGTATTGAACAAGACGAAATATTAAACAGTTATTCCAATTTTATTCTTTAAAAAAAAACTCAACATAATAAATATTATGTTGAAATCGCAAACCATTTCTTATATTGTATCATACTTTTTGACTTAAATGCAATATTTTTTGTTTTTTCAACTCCTAAGATTTTTGCTTCTCTTTCTGAAAAAAAACTCAACATAATATTTATTATGTTGAATACAAGAAAGAGGTAAAATATGGCAAAAAAGAATAATTCAAATACTTTTTTTGACGATGAAAAAGTAGATTTTGATTCAATGTTTGACAAAGAAGATATCGAAACCTGGGGCGTTGAATTTTCTGATAAAATGATAGCCGATCTTCCTATGCACGGCAAATGAATTTTTTGTTTATTTATCCTCCGTGCTGTTATCCTATAAGCCCGTATATGTCACTTTCTTTATTGGCATCTGTTTTATCAGAGAGGGGCTACTGTGCAAAATGTGCGGATTTAAATGCTGACTATTACGATGATTGTATTTTGAATAAAGACTTAAAAACATATATAAAAAATATACCGAAAAGTCTGGCTTAATCTTTTGGCAATGGCGGATGAGCATTTGTTTTTGTATGTTGCAAAATACTGAAAAAATAAATTGTTAGAAATGAAAACTTTAAATAATAATATATAGGAGTTAAAGATGTTATTAAGTAAGTTATTTAAAAAAAATGAAGTAATTGATTATGATTTTTGTGTGAATCTAGAACCAAAACAATATCCGAAATATTTAATGGAAATATTTAAACAAAAAATGGGATACACTTTTAACCTGAAAAAACCAAAAACATTAAACGAAATAATTCAGCATTTAAAAATTTACGATAATATACCAATTAAATCTATACTCACAGATAAAACTCAATCCTGTGCTTATGTTGATACTTTATTAAACAATAAAAAAATAATAAAAGAAATTTATGGTATTTATGACTCGATTAATGATATCCAATTTAATACGCTTCCAGATAAATTCATCATCAAAACAAATAATTCTTGCTGGACAAACACTCCTGTTTTGAATAAAGCACAACTCACAGAAGAACTTAAAACATATATTATTAATTTTTATATTAATAAGAAAAAAGAAAATTATGCTTTTGTAAACGGTTTTGAACTTCAATATGAAAAAATACCCTATAAAATTATTGTTGAGAGATTATATCCGAAAATTGAAGAGTATCAGGTTCTTTGTACTGACGGAAAACCGATATTAATTGTACATACTAATCAAAAAGAAAAAATTTACAATGAGGTTCTGCATCTGGATGAAAAAGAAAACATTATAGAGGAAATTGAAATAAAAAATAAAATAAAAGAAATTATTGAATATGCCCGGGTCTTATCAAGAAATTTTATTCTCGTCAGAATAGATTTCATGCTTGTAAATAAATTATACTGGTTTTTTCAGGAATTTACGTTTACTCCGTATTCAGGATATGCTCCATATATACCGGAATATAATGATGAAAAATACGCATTGCCCGTTTTAAAAAATATGAAAAAATAAGAGATCAAATATGAACAAAATATTTATCTGGAATAATTCCGCAGTTACAAATGCAATAATTCAAAAACTAGAAAAATCATCCTCGTTAAATGAAATATTTTATGCAAATAAAAGAACTATATGTCTTTCCCAAAATGCACGATTATTAAAAAGTGACGGAATGCAAATGCTGCGTGAAATGGCTGAAACAGGTATTAATTATATATTTTCTAATTCAGAGGCTAATAATAAAGGTTTTATTAATATATGTAATAAGCACGGTTTTTATTGTATCGGAAGCCGATTTCAAGATGTTATACTTGAAAATTCAAAAGTCCATGCAAAATTCTTAATGAAAAAATATTCAATAAATACTGCAAAATATGCAGTTGTAAGTAAAAAGTCAGAGTTAAAATCCGCACTCAAGAGAATCGGATTACCTTGTTATATAAAAGCCGACGGAACTGCCGGAAGTTTATCGGCAATAAAAGTTGAAAACGAAAAAGAATATTTCAATATTGCCGTTAAATATTTAAACGGATACTATGGTGATGATTCAAAAAAGATACTGATAGAAGAGCCAGTTCAGGGCATAGAAATTTCTATTCCGTTAATTCTAGATGGAAAAACAATAAAAATCTGGAATATTTTAAAGGACTATAAGAAAAAATATAATGGAAATACAGGCCCGAATACAGGCGGAATGGGATCATACTGTCCTTATATTTTGTCAGCAAAACAAATGAAATTTGTTGAAAACTTAATTCAAAAACTTGAGTATATGCTTCTTAAAGAAGGCTGCTTATATAAAGGATTTATGACAATAAACGTTATACTGACAGATAATGATATATATTTATTGGAAATAAACACAAGACTTGGTGATTCGGAAGGACAAACAGTATTAAAACTGTTAAATGATGATTTATTTGAAATATTTGATTTAATACTCAAGGGACAAATTGAAAACTATATTCCCGATTTTAAAATCGGTTTTTCAATGTCGTTAAATATCATAAATAAAACATACCCCGAAATAATAATATCTCAACCCCAAAAAGCTTATATTTCAAAAACATCAGTTCAAAAAATAATAGATAGCGGCATTGACGTATTTTTTTATAACGGAACAAAACAAAGTAATAAAAATTATATTCAAATTCATAACAGGTTTTTATCATTGTGCGCTTATCACCAAAATTTAGACAGTTTGTCTGGTTTATTAAATAACGCTGCTTCTTCTTTGTCGTCGCGTAATGTTTATTATCGTACAGATTTAGGTATGGAAATAAACGTATGACAAATTTAAATATACTGCCGACCTTAAGTATATTATCCGCCTGCAATAATCATTGCCCGTATTGTTTTCAAAAAAACAATAACACTTCAGATTCCGTAATATTAGATTTTAACGAAACAGTAAATATAATATCTTGGTTAAAACAGGAATATGACAGTATTGTTATAATGGGCGGCGAGCCATTGCTTCATCCCGATATAGTTCACATTATGAATTATATTTCAAAAGAAATGTTTGCTTCTAAAATAATTACTAATCTTGTTACGGAAGATACATACAAAATCATTAATCTTTCAAAACTGACTAATATAAGCTGGCTTATAAATACAACAACCGATAAAAGTAATAAAGAACTTTTTGATTTAAATTTGCATATTTTATTAAAAACAGCAGAATTTAAAAAAAGCGATTTCAGAATTTTTGCATTTAGTCTTACCTTAACCGGAAATATTAATTTGGATTCTTTTTATATAGATAACCTTATAAATATACTGAAAAAAATTCCTAAAATGCATAGAAGAGTAAGAATTACCCCGAATATGCCAAATCCTAATAATATATATAAATTTTATAATTATGATTCTCAATATAATTATCTTCTGGACAAGTTAGAAAAAGCTTCCTTAAGAATAGCATTAAGCTTTGATTGCGGAGTAAATCATTGTTTTATTTCCCAAAAGACTATTGACAGACTTAAAAAATCAACTTGTTTTTTGGGCCATTTAAAAAAATGTCCCGCTCCTTATATTGATATAACTGCAGATAAAAAAATTCTGGCCTGTCATTATTTATCGGAAGAATTCTTTGAACCGATATACTATTATAATTTCTCAAGACCTGCAGAATATACGAAACTATATAAAGAAAAAATAAATAAATTTATTTCGGAAAATCCGTATACCTGTAAAGCCGTAATTCCTCAAAAGGATATTTGTAAAAGTATATGCCCGGGGACTTGTCCTGCACTAAGCAGTAAAATAATAAAAGACGACTTTATTACAGACAAGAAAATATTAAAAATATAAATATTTATGTAAATTTAAGTAAAGAAAATAGCAAAAAAAACTTTCTCCTTTTTTATTGCCCACAAAGGTGTAAAAGATGATAAATAATTTTAAAGGTATTTCTTTTAAATCGTATATTCCCGTATCATATTATGCAAAAAATCCTGTTAACGGAGAATATGTCCCTGTAATTAAAAGAGAAAATATAAGGAAATGCCAGGGATTTGTTGTCAGAAATTTAAACGGGACCGCAAAAAGAAATAAAAATGAAAAATTTGTTGATTTTTACAGAACACATGATGCCGATTATCGGGCAAATCCTCAAGTACAATCAGTCTACGACAACAATTCGCCGGTAGTTTATATGGTATCAGGCAAAGATGTTGATACGGTAACGGAATTCGCAAAACCGGTAGGTAAAGCAAAAAGTGAATCAATAGATTTAATAGGGCATTCGAATTCCTTTGAAACACGCAAAGCTGCAAGTGATTTTTTCAGAAACGTAAAAAGCTTTTTAACCAAATCCTGCAGAAGACTAAAATCTGATGATAATAAAAATTTATCTTTAAGAGTTTATTTTGACCCAAAATATAACACAAAAGACAAACTTGTCGGATTTGACTTTGTAAATGCCAGATTTATTAAAGAAGAAAGTTAATAACTTTCTTCTTTTTATCTGACTTTTTTGAATAAAACAGTTGATTGACCCGCTAATTTAATCGGTCTGTTATTCTTACCGTCGGAAACTATGGTGTTTGTATTCATATAATTACCTGTTCCGCCGTATTTTTTATCATCCGTATTTAATATCTCTACCCATTTGCCTTCGGGGAATTTAATATAATATTCCGCAGCATCATAACGCGGATAATTACAATCATTAAAGTTTGTTATTGAGAATATTTCATTATTGCTTTCCGAATCTCTTGAATGGGTCGCAAATACCTGAGATGCGGGATGTTTTACGGTGTTTTCCGCTATCAATTTACCTCTTGAAAGTGCAGAATTGTTTTTATTAACCATATTCAAATCTCTGGTCAGGTACATAAATTTTCTCATCAAAGCTTTGCCCTGAGAAGAATATTTTATAGAACCCATAGTAGATTCTTCTAATGCCGGCCTGCCCGGTTTATAACCTTTTTCATAATACAGGTAGTCTTCATTTTTAACGGATTCAAACTGTCTGAAAAATCTGAACGGTGTTAAATCCGATTTATCATCACCTTGGAACACCATTTTAGGTCCGGGAATCGAATATGTTCTTGCCAGTGCCATTTTATTCTTGCTAAAACTTTTATTAAATGTTGTCTTGATAATGTCATAATTTATTCCCGACGAATATTTTATTCCGAGCGGTTTTAAAACCTCATCTTTAAACGCTTCATCAATTGCATTTCTCCAGCGTTTTGAAGAAATCCCCTTGGTATTATACTTGTCTAATTCTCCTGTTTGAAGCATAATTGCAAGTTTTTCCGCAACAAATTGTGCTTTTTGCAATCTAACCGTATTTTGGGCATCTTCCTGCGAACAATTCTTCAAACGGCTGAATTCTTTTGCTCTGAGTCTGTCTTCATAATCCAATATTACATTATCATTAAGATTAAGCATCGGAACCATGAGTTTAGCAATCAGCCTGGAACCTTCATAATTTCCTATCTCATCATGGCTCATAACATATTTAACTCTGTCCTGTGCACAATAACAAGCTTTTTCAAAACCGTCAAGATTAATATTTCCATAAACACCTTCTTTTAAAGTATGGAAATAGTTAAAATCCCATTCACTGTCATAGCCCAATCTTCCCAGGGAAGTGTTGCCGTCGGAAATTCGATCTATTGCGCTGCAATGGACTGCTTCACTTTGTCCTTCGCCTGATTCAAATTGTTTTAACGGATTAAGCACCCTTTTATCATGCGGTTCATCCGCATTGTCATAGAAACTGCCGTCCTCATTAACACTAACATGACCTCTGCTGTCTTCAGCAATCAAAAATGCATCAGGATTATGATAATTAACCTCGGCAGCTATTTGTTTCATTGTATAATCGGAATCCATAAATTTGGTCATATCAAGTCTTAATCCGTCACAATGGTAATTTTCAATCCAGTTCAAGGCTGCATTTACCATTAAATCCCTTACATAACGGGAATCTTTTCCTTCAAAATTCCAAGCTTCTCCAAAGCAGTTGCTGCCGCTTACATATGGTCCTGTTTTTAACAAACTTGCTCCATCAGGTCCTATGTGGTTCGGAACCATATCCATAATTACATTAAGTCCGATTTTATGAGCATAATCAATCAGTGATTTTAATCCGTCAGGACCTCCCAGATGTTCAGACGGGGCTAATTTATCAACGCCGTCATATCCCCAGTTAAAAGAATATGTATTCTCTACAGGCATTATTTCTATTGCATTAAATCCCATTTCTTTTATTGTTTTCAATTTCGATTTAATTGCATCAAAAGTACCTTTTTTTGTAAAACTGGAAGTGTTTAATTCATATATTTTTGCATCATTTACGTCTGTTAATTTATTTTGTCTGTTTGCTTTTCTTGAAATTCTTCCGCTGTTATTTGTATACCAGTCATTATCCGTCCATTCAAAAAGAGAATGATCGTATAAAGTGGAAGGACCAAGCAAGCTTTCCTGTCTGAAAGAATAAGGGTCTTTTACTGTATCAATATCACCATTGCCTTTGTAAATTGTATATGAATATCTGTCACCATGTGCAATTTCTGATGAAGGAATTCTCTCGGGAGTTTCAAATATACCATTGCCTTTATTTACCAATTCATAAGTTCTTTCACTCTTTTCATCATTTCTTTTTTGAACCTTAACAGTAACCTTTTTTGTATCCGGATAAGTAAACAGTTTAAATGACACATCTTTTGTTTCAGGGTCAATAATCGCACCCCAGCTTTTATGCTCTGCTTTGCTTCTCCCGAAAGAAAGAGGTTTATAGCATATATTTGATATGCTTTCTATTTGTTTATATCCTGATAAAACATTATTTTTAGAATTATTTAATGGTTTTTTTGTATAATTACCATTTTTCATAATTTCTTGATAGCTTATGCCGTTAATTTTCATTATTTATAAACCCCTAACTACTGTCCCGAAACACATATATAAGTTCATTGAATCATAATTTATGCCTTTTTTTATTGATTTGTAATAAAAAATTTACATTTTAGGAAAAATATAATTTGCATTTTAACAAAAACTTTATTATAGTAACAGAATGGAAAAAGGAGGTATGAAATGCCAGAATTAAAAGGAAGTAAAACGGAAAAGAATCTTATGATCGCTTTTGCCGGAGAATCTCAGGCAAGAAATAAGTATACTTATTATGCATCACAGGCAAAAAAAGAGGGGTTTGTTCAAATAAGTAATAACGAAAAAGAACATGCAAAAATTTGGTTTAAATACTTGCATGGCGGGTCTATTCCGGAGACATTGCAAAATCTTGAAGATGCTGCCGACGGTGAAAATTATGAATGGACGGATATGTATGCAGGATTTGCAAAGGAAGCAAAAGAAGAAGGCTTTGATGAATTAGCCGTATTATTCGATATGGTTGCAAAAATAGAAAAAACTCACGAAGAAAGATACAGAAAACTTCTCCAAAGTGTAAAAGAGGATAAAGTATTTATAAGAGATAAAAAAATAGTCTGGGAATGTGCTAATTGCGGACATCGTTACGAAGGAGAAAAAGCACCTGAACTTTGTCCTGTATGCAAACATCCTAAAGCATATTTCTTTGAAACAGTAGTTAATTACTAATAAAAAAACCGCCTTAAATAAGGCGGTTTTTTTATGCTGTTGTAGAGTACATAAACGGAATTCCTATTTGTTGGTTTTGCACCGGCATATGTTCCAGCATATATTTTTGAGCTTTATATTCAAAATCTGAAATCTCGCCTGCTTTATATTTTGCTTTCAGCTGTTCTAATTTTTGCGCTCTTTTAATTTCTTCACGAACAACCTGTCTTGTATTTTTTTCTTTCGGCATAATTGAACAGTTTTTTAAATTACATTGATTACCTGCAACAGATGATATACTCATAATAAAATTCCCTTCCATTCACTTTTTACTAACTTCTTGTTTCATTTATAAAGTTATATAGAACATAAAAATTGACTTATTTTTATGTAATTGTAACAGAAATTAAAAAATATAAAATTTATTCAATAAAGCCCACCTGATTACGACCGTTCTCTTTTGCTTTATATAAACATCTGTCAGCATAATCAATAAGTTCCGTCGGGGTTTTACCATTGTCGGGATATGTGGAAACACCAAGACTGATTGTAATATTTACGGATAGTTCGGGAGTTAATTCATATTCTTTTGAAGCTATGGTTTCACATATTTTTTGTGCAGTTTTTACGGCGAGTTCTTTATTCATATTATTCAGAATAATTGTCATTTCTTCTCCGCCGTATCTATATACCAGGTCTTCCGCTCTTACACTTTTTTTAAGAGAGGCTGCAACATGTTTTAATACTGCATCTCCTGCTTGATGCCCATATTTATCATTAAATCTTTTAAAGAAATCAATATCTATAATAATCAAAGAAAAGCTGTTTTTAAGTTTTTCTGCCTGTTTTATTTTTAACAGCATCTGTTCCTGAAAAAATCTGTGATTATACAGTTCTGTCAATCCGTCTGTGGTTGCAAGTTTATAAGTATATTCAAAATCTCTTGATTTTAAAAGATACTTAATTATAAAAGAACATATATATATAAAAATCGACAATAAAACAGGAATAACAACCCAAATCCATACATTATATTTTGTCATTACATAAGTCGAAAAATACAGATATATACAAATAAAAACAGTAAAAAGAGTAATTGAAACATAAACGGAACGAATTCTGAATACGGTATATGCTGCAGCTGCTGCAATAAGCAGCGAAATGAAAATATTATACGGCAGAATTGCTTTATGAATTAAATTGTTATCAATAATATTATTTAATAATGTCGCATGAATTTCTACCCCCGGCAAATATTTGCTCGTAGGTACGGTTTTTATATCGGATAGTGAATATACATTTGTGCCTATATAAACTATTTTGTCTTTAAAAAAGTTTTCATCTATAAGTTCTTTTTCTCCTCTTTGCTTAGCTTCGATAGATTTTAAAACTTCCCAAAAAGAAATATATTTAAAAGTATTACCGCCGGATATTCCGCTTTCACCGTACCAGTTAAGTATTGCTTCTGCATTTTCGGTTAATGGTATCTTTCTGTTTCCAAGTATCAGATTATAATTTTCATCTGTTTCTAATGATTTTATATTTGCATTTTCATATTTATTCAGATAGTCAATGGCCAGTTTTATTGTCATATATAAATAATATTCATCTTTTATTTCCGAAAGAGTATTTTTATCATATCTGGGATAATTTACAAATACCGGAACAGTTCTTATAAACCCGTCATCCGATTTGGGAGTATTTATATGTCCTATTTTATCGGTCGCATCAATTATTTCTTCCATTATTATTCTGCAATTCGGATATTTATATGGTTTTATATTTCTTGAATTAATTTTTATATGCGTAGAAATTTTTTCATCAATAACCGGCGGCTTTCTCAGTTCAAACGAATAATC
Source organism: uncultured Muribaculaceae bacterium (assembly GCA_964572355.1). Taxonomy (GTDB): domain Bacteria; phylum Cyanobacteriota; class Vampirovibrionia; order Gastranaerophilales; family Gastranaerophilaceae; genus Avigastranaerophilus. The sequence continues at coordinate 27,378 of CAZNEN010000006.1, read as the reverse complement.
ATCAAAATTAAGAGCCGTATATGTATTAGGATATTTTTTAAATCCTTCAATTAAACTTTTATCGCTTCCGGGTATTCGATTAAGAGATTTAATAAAAAGTAAATCAAAAGCTACATATTTTGGTTTTTGATTTTGTATATATTCAAGAATTTCCGCATATATTTTTCTCGGAATCGGCCAATCACCGTATTTTTCTATTAAATATTCATATGAAGAATCATCAACAGAAATTATTACTATGTCTTTAATGACTTTTTTATCTTTTGCAATTATATTTTGTCTTATATCAAAAGTTTTATTTTCCAGAATATTAATAATATTTTTTGTTTGTTCTTTAGGAAGCAGCCAAAATATTATTGACAGCAGCGCAAATAATATAAAAGTGAAAAAAATATCATATCTGTGTCTGTGCAGTAAATTAAAATATTTTTTCATGTATTCTCCCTGAATAATTTATCTGTTTCTTCAATATTTTGCATAAATATTTCAGATAAAATTTTCAACTCATCGGGATTAATCAGAAAATTTAAAAGACAATACTCATTCAGATTCATTAGTAAATACCCATTACATATACATTAGCATTTTAACAACTTTAAAATATTAAAAATCAACTTCAAGTATGAATATATATAAAAAGATTATCAATTAATTATATGAATTTTTAATTATAAAACTAATTAAAATTAATCTGTTTAAAATAATAGCCCGAAATAATACTCAATTAAGGTAATGAACATAGGGGGCATTACATATCATAATTCAAAGATAGAAATACTATAAATTTTTAAGTGACACTTTAAAAATAAAAACAACTTTTAAGCGGCAGCCTGCCGTAAAAAAGTGTAATGAATAATTAAATAAAATCATATAGAAATAAAAAAGGAATGTTTGCCTGTAACATTTCTTTTATGAACAAGGAGGAAAAATGAAATTAAACAAAATGACACTTGCCGCCGTAGTAACAATCGGTATATTAGCAGGTACAAATGCAGGTTTTTCACAAGAAACAGCAACTGAAATGTCAAATGAACTTTTGGCAGCTTGCCCTTTGTCTGGATGCCCTTCTCCTGTGACACCACAAACAGCAAAATGCCCAAAATGTCTTAGTGATATAGATAGTTGTTCTTGTCAGCCTAAAACAACATGTAACCCTTGCAGTAAAAAAAATAACTGCGATACTTGTCAGAAAATATCGGATGATTGTAACCCTTGCCCGCCGTTAGCACAATGTCCGACCCCATCTTCACCAACCTGTGCGGTATGCCCGGGGATGGCAGACGGTAAAAAATTCCAGCAGCAGGTATATGCATATCCTAATGCAATATACGGAAATAATCAGGTAGTGGGTGAAAGAAATAATGCCTTATATATAGGTGATGATTCTATGCCGGGATTTTCCGGAGTCCCCGTTGCACAAGCAGGATTACCGAACTGCGGCTGTGATGACGGCAGTATGACAGGTGCAGCGGCACCTATACCATGTTTAGACAATGCACCCTGTATTCACGGAATACCGGTAGACAGAAATCCGCAGAACATTGACGGAACAGGATGCCCCGTTCAAATTCATACCAATACCAGTATGGAAGTCATGAAAAGAACAATAGAACCTTTTGAATATTCAGCGGCAACAGGCGGTGCTGCACCTATTGTTAGTGCTTTTGTAGATGTTCCGGATGGTTATTGGGCCAGCTGTGATATAAATATTTTAACGGAAAACAATGTAATTGCAGGATATCCCGATAGAACATTCAAACCCAATCTGCCCGTATCGAGAGCAGAAATGGCAACATTAGTCGTAAAAGGTTTTAACCTTGATAACGACGTTACTTGTCCTTCAAGTATGTTTAGAGATGTTCCCGAATCTCATTGGGCAAATAAAACAATCGCAAAAGCAGTATCTAACGGTATAATGAGCGGCTATCCAAACAACATGTTTAAGCCGGATCAGCCCATATCACGTGCGGAAGCATTTGCTATAATGGCAAAAGGAATCAACTGTCCTATGGATGATTGTAAAGCAGATGAAATTTTAAGCCAGTATTGCGACGGTTCTTCTGTCCCCGGCTGGGCTAAAGTGCCTGTTGCCAAGGTACTTGAAACGGGCGGTATATCAGAATTCCCTGATCCCAACGTTATTGCACCTAACAAAGATGCAAGCCGTGCGGAAGTAGCTTCTATGCTGGAAAATGTAAGAGTGGCTTTAGGCTACAGCAGAGATGATAAAATATCTTCTTCCGATTGCGGCTGCGAGCCCAGACAAGCTTACTATACAAATGAAGAAGTAGTAACCATACCTACACTTCAATTATCCTTCAATGATGAAATCAGTGCAAAATCAGCTCATGTAGGTGACAGATTTGCAGCAAAAACTCTTGATGCCGTGACTATTAACGGTATAGAATTCCCTGCCGGTTCAAGAGTAGACGGTAAAGTTCTTGAAGTGGTAAGACCGACAAAACACTGCCAAGGTGCTATTAAGTTATCATTTAATACAATTAAGTTCGGTAAATGTAAAGCACAGCTTCCTAACCAAATATTAACAGCTCAGGTAAACAAAGTTAAGAAACCAAACGGTCTTGCACGTTTAGTGGAATTCCCATTTACATGGACGGGCGGTTTACTGGGAAATGTCGGAAGAACTGTAGGCGGTGCTATAGTCAGCGCAAGTAACGCCGTAGAACAAACAGTAAGCGGCATCGGTGTCGGTACCGGAGAAATTTTCCAAGGCCAGTTCAAAGCTGCGGGAAGAAGTTATTTAGATGTGGGTAAAGCAATTGTTAAAGCTCCCGTTGATTTAACAAGAACCGCTTTATCAGGAACTATGGGACTATTCCAATATACAGGGGATGAAATTACATACCTGGTTGACCCCAACGGAATGAGGGTGTCTTCTGTAAATCCGAAGGAAAAAGTAACAATAGCATTCGGATGCCAGTCCCAATAGACAATTATCTGATAGATAACGGCAAAAGCTCTCTAAAAGAGAGCTTTTGTTTTTTATCGGCGGCAACGGGAATTGAACTCGTGTCAACAGAATGAGAATCTGCTATCCTGACCTCTAGACGATGCCGCTGTGCAAATTTATACTAACACTAAAATTTATTAATACAAGTAATTTTTATTTCAAAACTCATTTTAAAGCTCAACGGGTTAAAGCAAACCCTGAAATACTCTGCAGCCTCCAAAAAGACCTATTCATTGTTAACAAAAAGAGAAGAGGTAAATTTATAAAAACAAAAAAATTTATACGAAAATTAAATTAAATAAATGATTAATGTATGAAAAAATATGCTAGAATTTTCTTATAAACGGATAAAGGATTTTTTATGGCTGATAATTTAGAAACAATACACTGCCCTGCCTGTGAAAAAGAAATGGCAAAAATATATATGCCCGAGCAAAAAATCAATCTTGATGTATGTATTAACGGCTGCGGCGGTATATATTTTGATAACAGAGAATTTTCAAAAGTTGATGAACAAAATGAAGATATATCTCCGCTAATTGAAATATTTGAAGGTAAAACTTTTAAAAAGGCTGATGAAACACAAACCAGAATATGCCCTGTTTGCGGAATGAAAATGGTCAAAAATTATGCAAGTGCAAAACATGAGATTCAGGTTGATGAGTGTTACGGCTGCGGCGGAAAATTCTTAGACTATCAGGAGCTTGACAAGATACGCGCTCAATATGCAACTGAAGAAGAAAGAGCTGCTGATGTTATAAAAGAATTATATAATTCCGTGGGTTTTGAACTTGAAGAGTTTCAAAAGAAATATGAAAAACAAATGGCAAACCCGAGTATGTTAACAAGATTTATTAAAATAAAAAAATAGAAATTAAGCCCTCATCCGAGGGCTTTTCTATATATTTTAAACATCAATTTTTTCCATTAACTCATCAGGTATATCAAAATTTGAATAAACATTTTGGACATCATCGTGTTCTTCCAATTTTGACATTAATCTTAAAATATTTGCAGCTATTTTCTCATCCGTAATTTCTATAAGATTTTCTGGAATTCTTGTAAGTTCGGCTGATTTCCCTTTAAATTCATTTTTCTCCAGGTTCTCAACACAAGATTGAAAATCTTCCGGTGCAGTAATAACTTTATATACCTCTTCTTCATCAACAACATCTTGTGCATTTGCTTCAATTGCAGCCTCAAACAATTTATCAAAATCTGTCGTTTCTTTATCAAATTCAATAACACCAACCTGCTTAAACATCCATCCTACACAGCCTGTTTCACCAAGATTACCTCCGAATTTAGAAAAGAAACTTCTTATATCGCCGGCCGTTCTGTTTCTGTTATCAGTCATTGCCTCTATAAATATTGCGGTTCCTCCGGCACCGTATCCTTCATACGTTAGTTCTTCCATATTATCGGAACCTGATGCGCCTGCTCCTTTTTCTATTGCCCTTTTGATATTGTCATTAGGCAGCCCTGCTGCTTTTGCCCTGTCTATTGCCGTTCTCAATCTAAAATTACCCGCAGGATCCGCACCGCCGAGTTTTGCTGCCACTATAAGTTCTCTTGAGAATTTTTGAAACACAACTCCCCTTGCAGCATCTACTGCAGCTTTTTTATGTTTTATGGTTGACCACTTTGAATGTCCTGACATATATAATCCTTTCACATATTGTTTATTTTTTCTTTTATTGTAATATAAAAGAATGGAAAATGAAATAAATACAGACTTAAAGCAGGCATTGGATGCATTTAAGGCAGCTGATTATCTAAAAGCTGCAGAGGCTTTTGAAAATGTTTTAAAACAAGATAACAATAATCCCAATATTTTAAATAATATCGGATTATGCTATTCAAAACTTGCAAAAGATAATTTAGCCGTTGAATATTTTCTTAAAGCTTTATCTTTTAATCCTAAATCCGTTCAAACATATATTAATCTTGCAGATGTTTATTTTAGAAATAAAAATATAATAGATGCCATTAATCTTCTTGAAAACGGTGTAACGCTTATGCCGGATGAAATAGCGTTAAAACATTATCTTTCAAGATTTTACATTGAAGATTCAAGATATGATTTAGCAATGGATCAATTAAATGAAATTCTGGATATAGATTCAGAGAATCTTGATGCATACTGGGACCTTGGTAATATTCAATTTGAACTCGGCGACTATGACAGTGCTATAGCAAATTATGAAAATGTTCTTGATAAAGTTACTGATAATGCTGTTTTATATTATCAGACTGCAATAACATATGAAGCAAATGATAATATTGACAAAGCAATTTCAAATCATTTAAAAGCAATTTCCGTTAATGAAAATTTTCATCCGTCATATAAAAAACTCGGAATACTTTTTATGGCGAGAAATGATATGGAAAGTGCTGCCGAATATTTTAACGATTATATAAATTTTGACCTGCCTCTGGATGAAAAGAAAAATATTGAAGATTTAATTAAGAGAATAAGTAAGTAGTTTTATTCCGTTGTGCAATAAATTTGCCAAGTAATTATTTGATAATTTATTTACGATTAATACACAAAATTATCAGGTGATTTATGAAAGAAGTTGTTATTTATACGGTAGACTATTGCTCATACTGCAAAAAAGCGGAATTATTGCTAAAAGAAAAAGGTATTCCTTATAAAAAAATTGATATAACAAAAAATGAAGATGAATACAGGAAAAAGCTCGGAGAATATTATGATATCCAAGGCAAAGTAACTGTTCCTCAGATAATAATAGGAGACAAAAGAATCGGAGGATACGATGCTCTTTCCAAATTGGAATCTTCAGGCAGCTTAGATGAAATGCTGGAAGTGTAGGTTATCTCATGAATAAGTTTTTTAATTATTATAATTATCTGTGTATAGGTGCAAATACACCTTCCGTATTTTCTTATGACCCTTATATTACAGCAATTAAAGAAATGCTTGTTTCAGAATTGCAGCAGATTGTTTATTATATTGAAAAATTAAAAGGATTAAATATGGACATGTCCGAGTACAGAGATAAAGTTATAGATTTTATCTCCGTACTCATAGTTAACCTTGATTTCAAAAAAGAAAGTTTTTTTGTAATTATTGAAGATTTATACAATAACAAGAAAAAACTTGAAGAACTGTATATTTCTGCCTGTAAAGATATTCAAGGTGAACCAGAGCTTCTGGCAAAAGAAAAAGAAAATCTTTCTTCTAAAGAAACAATTTTAAAAGCTTTAAATGAGCAGGAAAAAAATATTTCAAACAAGAAAATAAATTTAAGTGAAAATAAAAAAATATTATATGAAATAATGATTAATATTGTGCTAAATGCCTGCAACTGCTTAATAGAATTAAAACATTACGGTGTTGATTTCCCTCAGGCAAAAGACGAAGTACTTAAACTGTTCAACAGTTCTAACTTCCCTTCCGATGACGACGAAAAATGGAAAGATGAAATAAAAGATTTTGCAAAATGCAATTATAAAATAGTTAAATTATTAAATTCAACTATTATTAAAAAATTCGGCCCTGTTAAAGAAACTAATGTTTCTTTATCAAAGAAAAGAGGAAAAGCAATTTTAGTTTCAGGCACAAGCTTTCTTGATTTAGAGAAAATTTTAGAAGCAACTCTAAACACTGAAATAAATGTTTATACACACCATGAAATGATAAGTGCATTTGAATATGAAAATTTAAATGATTTCCCTAATCTGGCAGGTCATTATCAACGCTCAAATAATAATTTCCCTTTGGATTTTGCGGATTTTCCCGGACCCATATATATTTCAAGAAGTTCTATTCCTAAAATAGATGTAATAAGGGGGCAGATATATACATCTGCAAAATACCCCGCATACGGCATTGGTAAAATTGAAAATGATAATTTTAAGCCGCTTATAGATTATGCGCTTAGTGCCAAAGGTTTTGAAGAAGATATAAACGATAACTCTATAAAAATAGGTTATTCTTTTGATGAAGTTAATAAAAACATAGATTTACTATCAGATAAATTTCAAAACGGAGAAATAAAACATATATTTATAATAGGGCTAATAGATATGTTTGCTTCTTCAAATAAATATATAAATGAATTTTTAACCGAATGCAGCGAAGATTATTTTATCATCTCTTTCTCATATGAAAAACAGAGAAATAATTTCTGGCATGTTAATTCATACTACGATTTTTCAATAGTTTATTATATTATTGAAAAATTATCCGAAAAAATAGAAAATCCTGAAGAAAATATAAGTGTTATATTATCTGATTGCAATACAAACACTATAGCACATATATTTAATTTAATGCATTTAAAAATAAAAAATATTTTCCTTGGCCCTTGCTGTCCAAATATAATTAATCCCGTTCTTGCAGAAGGATTATCTTATTTATTCAATATAAAATCATTGACCAATCCTACAGACGACATAAAAACGGTAATAAATTAAATAAAGAGGAAAAATAATTCTTCCTCTTTATTCATATTTTTTATATATCAAAACCGCATTATGTCCGCCGAAACCGAACGAATTTGTTAATGCTATATTAACGGGTATTTTTTCCGCTTTATTAGGGACATAGTTTAAGTCTGCAACTTCCTCATCCAAATTATCAAGATTAATTGTAGGAGGAACTATACCTTTATTTATGGCATTAATACATATAACTGATTCAGCAGCACCCGAGGCACCGAGCATATGCCCCGTTTCTGATTTTGTAGAACTTACTCTTAAATCCGGATTTTTAGATTTATCACCAAAAATTTTAGCAATAGCATGCGTTTCCGCAATATCTCCAAGGTGTGTACTTGTACCGTGGGTATTTATATATTGAACATCTTCAGGCCCAATATTCGCATCTTTAAGTGCAAGTTCCATTGCTTTTGCCGCACTTGAACCGTCAGGACAAGGTGCTACAACATCATAAGCATCACCTGTCTGACCATAGCCTATAATTTCGGCATAAATCTTTGCACCGCGTTTTTTTGCGTGTTCAAGTTCTTCTAAAATCAGAACGCCCGCACCTTCTGCCATGACAAAACCGTCTCTGTCCTTATCATATGGTCTTGACGCTTTCTGCGGTTCATCATTTCTTTTGGACAATGTTTTTGCCGCAGTAAATGCACCTAAACCGATTGTACAAATAGCTGCTTCACTTCCGCCCGTAATTACGGCATCTGCATCATTATACTGAATGGTTCTGAATGCATCGCCTATACAATGAGCAGCAGTTGCACAAGCTGATATTACGGCTTTATTAACACCCTTTGCGCCAAATTCAATAGAAATACGACCTGCGCACATGTCTGTTATGAGCATAGGAATAGTAAACGGCGAACATTTTGTAGGTCCTTTTTGAAGCATTGCGGCATAGCTTTTTTCAATCGTATGAAAACCGCCTGCGGCAGATCCGACAATAACACCAAGTCTGAAAGGATCTATTCCGGAATTAAGAACACCTGAATCTTCTACAGCTTCTCTTGCAGCAACTACAGAGTATTGCAGGAATTTATCAAGTCTCTTTGCTTCTTTCGGTTCAAAGTAATCCATAGGATTAAAAACTGATTCTTTAATTTCTCCGCCGATTAGAACAGTATGTCCGCTCATATCTCCCATATTCTCAATTCTTGATACGGCGCTTTTTCCGTTTACAACACCGTCCCATAATTTATCAGAGCCGACTCCGAAAGGGGATACTACCCCCATACCTGTTATTACTACTCGTCTTTTTATCATTTCTACACCTATAAATAATACTATCTCAAAAGAATGAGGAGAACCTGCATATCAAGAACCCCTCATTCATAAATAATTAATTATTTTTGAGCGATTATGAATTTGCTTCTATATAGTTAACCGCATCTTGAACAGTTGCAATTTTTTCAGCATCTTCATCAGGAATTTCACAACCGAATTCTTCTTCAAAAGCCATTACCAACTCAACAGTATCTAAAGAATCCGCACCCAAATCCGTTGTAAAACTTGCTTCCGGTGTTACTATACTTTCATCAACACTTAATTGCTCTACAACAACTTTTTTTACTCTCTCAAGAACATCACTCATTTTTTCTACCTCATTTTTTACTAATACTTATTTTTATTATGAATTTATTATACTATCTACAAACAATTTTGCAAATCTGTTAACTATATAACAAGACCGCCGTCTACTCCAAGCACCTGTCCGGTTATATAATCCGCATCTACGGCAAGGAATTTAACCGTCTTTGCTATATCTTCAGGCTGCCCGAGTTTTTTAAGAGGAATGAATTCAATAATTTTTTCAGTATTCAAATCTTTTGTCATATCGGTTTGAATAAAACCCGGAGCTACGGCATTTACTCTTATACCTCTTGAAGCAAGTTCTTTTGCAAGTGCTTTAGTAAATCCTATCAAACCGGCTTTTGCGGCAGAATAGTTTGCCTGCCCCGCATTACCAAATACCCCTGCAATGCTTGACATATTAACTATTGACCCGGAACGCTGTTTTATCATAATTTTAGCTACCGGATTAGTTACATAATATGCACTGCTTAAATTTGTATTTATTACATTTTCCCAGGCTTCCTGTGTCATTCTTATAAATAACCCGTCGCGTGTTATTCCGGCATTATTAACAAGTATATCTATTCTGCCAAACTTCTCCATAATTTCTTTTACTGCATTTTCAGCAGCTTCTTTATCTGAAACATCAAATTTCATAGCCGTCGGATTAGTCCCGGTCATCTCTTTTATATCTTTTACCGTATTATTAGCGGCTTCTTCATTACCCGCATAATTAATGACTACATCATAGCCTGCCTTTGCAAGTTCGATAGCGCAAGCTTTTCCTATTCCTCTCGATGCACCCGTTACTAAGGCAACTTTTTTTTCTGTCATTATATTAACTCCTTTTCCTTGCAATTCACCAATTCATCCATTGCAAAAATTAATGATTCCCAATCATAAATATTAATGGTATTCAATTCAGAATTGATTTTTTTATTTAATCCTGCTAAAACTTTTCCCGGACCAATTTCCACAAAATCAACAATTCCATCGGATACAATATTATTGATTGTTTGAGTCCAAAGAACGGAAGATGAAATCTGCTCGGGAAGCTTATTTTTAAATTCCGCACCAATGCTTGTTGATTTTGCATCAACATTGGTGTATACGGGAATATTTGCATTATTAAAAGCAAATTGATTTATAAAATCTTTAAACTGACTGCCTGCACTTTCCATAAAAGGAGAATGAAATGCACCTGAAACAGCAAGAGGAAGAACTCTTTTAGCCCCTGCCGCCTTAAATTTATCAATACTGTTATTTATTTCTTCTCTGCTTCCCGTGATTACAACCTGCCCCGGTGAATTAAAGTTAGCAACATAAACATCATTTAATCCGCTGACAACATTAACTACGGTTTCATCATCAAGCCCCAGAACAGCCGCCATTAAACCGTCAGACTTCTCAGCAGCTTCATTCATCAGCTCCGCCCTTTTTGCAATAAGAAGCATTACCGTTTTTAAATCTACCACACCGGCCGCATAAAGAGCAGCATATTCACCAAGGCTATGACCTGCCGCACATAAGGGAATTACAGCGAATTTTTCTTTTAAAGCCTCGTATGCAGCTATCGAAACTGTCAAAATACAGGGCTGGGAATTAATTGTTTTCTTTAATTCTTCTTCAGAACCATTAAAACATAAATCCGAAATGCTGTAACCCAATACCTCATCTGCAGTATCAAAAACATTTCTTGCAGCTATTGAATTTTCATATAAATCTTTTCCCATCCCCGGAATTTGCGCTCCCTGCCCGGGAAAAATAAATGCATATTTATTCACTATATTATACCTTCTCTTAATCTTACCACAGCCGTTCCCACGGTCATACCCGCACCAAAACCGGTTAATATTGCACTGCACGGCAGTTTCATTTTTCCGCTTTCCACAGCTTCAACCAAGGCTATCGGAATTGAGGCTGCAGATGTATTTGCATAATCCTTAATATTTGAAATAACATTTTCAGAATCAAATTCAAGTCTTTTTTCAAGAGCTTCAATAATTCTCATATTCGCCTGATGAGGAACAAGATAATCTATTTCATTCATTCTTAAACCCGATTTTGTCACGCATTCCTCAATATAGCCGGGAAGCTTTGTAACTACATATTTATAAACTTCTTTCCCGTCCATTTTAACAAACATTTTTTCCTCGTCATTCGGTTCAACAAGAGGACAGTTTTTTCCCGCAATAGGCATGGTTATAAAATGCCCCAGATGTCCTTCCGCTCTTAGATCAACAGCAAGGATATCATCCTGATCATTATCGGAGACAGTAAGCATCATAGCACCGGCACCATCGCCAAACAGTACACATGTTGTTCTGTCTGTCCAGTCAAGACATCTTGAAATCGCATCCGTTGCAACTATAAGTACATTTTTTGCAGACTGAGATTTTATAAATGCGCGCCCAATACCAATTCCATATATAAGCCCCGAACAAGCCGCCGTTATATCAAAACAAGCTGCATTAACCGCACCTATTGCAGCCTGCACTTCGCAGGCAGTAGAAGGATATGCATGAGCTTCAACACTTGCTGCCGCAATAATTAAATCAATATCTTTTACATCAATTTTTGATTTTTTTACCGCTTTTTCTGCCGCTCTGATTCCTATATCAACAGCAGATTCATTTCCCGATAAAACATGTCTTCTCTCAATTCCGGTTCTGGTTTTTATCCATTCATCAGATGTATCAATTATTTTTGTTAAATCATCATTTGTTATTACCGCTTCAGGCACTTCAAATCCGATTCCCGCTATTTTTATTGGAATATCCATTATTATATCTCCCCGTAAAATGATGCTATTTTTTTGTTAACACCTGCTTCTACCGCATTATATGCTACTTTTATCGCATTTTTAATTGCATATGCCGAAGATCTTCCGTGGCATATAACAGTTATTCCCTTAACTCCGAGAAGTAAAGCTCCGCCAAACTCTTCATAATTAATTTTTACATATATCCTCTTTAAAACGGGTCTGACAAGGACACCTATAATTTTGGAAACAAAATCATTATAAAATTCCTGCTTTATCATATAAAACAACATTCTTGCAACGCCTTCAATAGTTTTCAATGTTACATTACCGACAAAACCGTCGCATACAATCACATCGCAATTTCCAAGGAAAATTTCTTTACCTTCCGCATTACCTATAAAGTTAAGTTCATCTTTATTTTCATCAAATAATTTATAGGTAGCTTTTGCTCTTTCATCGCCTTTTCCTGCTTCTTCTCCTATATTTAAAAGAGCTATTCTGGGATTTTCCATCCCTAAAACGGATTTTGCATAGATAGACCCCATTAACCCGAACTGATATAGCATCTCTGGAGTACAGTCTGTATTTGCTCCCGAATCTATTAATACCAGAGGTCCTTTCATTGTGGGGATTACCGTAGCAATAGCAGGTCTTTCAATACCCGGAAGTCTTCCGAGTCCAAAAAGGCTTGCTCCCATAGCTGCACCTGTAGAACCGGCTGCAACAACCGCATCAGAGCTGCCTGATACCACTGAATTAACGGCAAGCACTATTGATGAATTTCTTTTCTTCCTTATCGCTTGTCCCGGAGCTTCTCCCATTTCTATGACCTCAGAAGCATGAGTCTTTTTTATATCAAGATTTTTTAAATTTACTCTGATCCTTTTAGGCGGAAGTATACCTCCGCCTATAGAACAGACTATTCCTTCCTGATCTATTCTGTCTAATTCACGTTCAATATCGTATAATTTACCTACCAGTTCAATGGGAATATTATATTCCATTGCAGCCCATACAGCCCCCTCTACTATTGCTTTAGGGGCTAAATCTCCTCCCATTGCATCTATAGCTATCCTAGTCATACTATTCTATATCCCCATTTATCTTTGTAACTATTCTGCATTATTTGCATCGGCTTTTACCGCTTTTTTACTCACAGCTTTGCCTTTATATGTTCCGCATTCCATACAAACGGTATGAGTCAATACAGTTGCACCGCAATTAGTACATATTGTTGTTTCCGGCACTGAACCTTTCCAGTTTGCTCTTCTATGTCCCTGTGCCGATTTACCCGTTCTTTTCTTTGGTACTGCCATAATTCTATTCCTTTTCTATTTTTATATTTTTAAATATCTCTAATCTCGGATCCGAAAAATTTGATTTCATATATTTTTGCAAATTTTCATTTCCATTACAATTTATATCACAAACAAGCTTATTTGGTATATTTAATATTACGCTTTGATAAACAAAATCTGTAATATCTATTTCATTATTACCGTTTAAATCCTCTATAAAACAGTCTGTTTTTATCTCAAACTCCTGATTATAATTATCATTCAGCCTTCCTTTTATAAAAATTTCATCCACATTAACATGGAGTTCTTTTGTAAATTCTTTTAAACATTTATCACAAACCGCATCTAAAACAGCATTAATTTTACCGTTAATTTTTATATACTCGCCGATTATTTCGGCTTTCAGTTGCGCAGTTACAGGAATATCCTTATTAAACTCCTCATATATTTGCGAGAAGTTTATTATTTGATTTTTGCTGCTTGTATTTTCCAAATCTGATATTTTTAGCTTCATCTTCTTTATTTTAAATTGAAGATGTATTTTGTCAAATATAGGAAACAAGCAGTTCTTAAAGAACTGCTTGTTTCTAAAATTCGTTTCATAAAATTATCTGCCGAAATTATAAGAGAATGATCTTTGTATATTCTGCTGCAATGATTCATCTGCCGACTGAAGTTCTGTATTTGCAGCCTGCAGCTGCGTTTGGATTTTTTGCATTCTTACATCAAGCTGTTTATCTAAATTTTCCAATTCAACTTTTCTTGCCTCCAGTTTTTTTACTGCAGGCGAATCAGTATTTCCTATATCACTGATTTGAGAATTTAATTGTGTTATGGTATCTGTCAAATTTAATTTCTGAGCGGTTATATCATTTAATCTTCTTTCCAGATTATTGATATAATTTGTCAGATACATTTTTCTGTTAAAGGATATTAAGAAACCCATTTTCTTACCTTGTCTGATTAAGTGACCTTCCCCTTAAAAACACATGTTCTGAATTTTGCGCAAGAATCAGTTCTGTTTTTTTAAGTTTGTACTTTTCATAATTAATCCGGTTCTCAATCTTTTTAAGTTTTTTGTTGACCGTCAAAAGTTCCTGAATATAATTTCTTGTTTGTGTCACAAATATTTTTACGGGATTATTCTTTTTCAGGAAAGCTCTTGTAAAATTCAAAAAGTTTCTGAACCTTGTTATATGAAGCTGTAGTGTTGCCGCCGCTGTTGGTTTTGCCACTAATATTCTCCTTGACTTTGACAAGACTACATAAATACTAAAACAAACCGCATAAAATAATTGCGCATTACATTAATATTCTTTTAGTCCTGTTTTTTATTATTTTTTTCTATTAAATGTCTTAAAAGCATTTCTGCTCTTGATTTCTTAATCGACATATTTTTTCTTTTTCTTTAATTTTTTATTTTTAACAACAAAAAAAAATTTACATTTTTTTACATAAAATGCAACTTTTTTTAAAAATTATTTAATATTTTCTATTTATAAAAATTTATTACATCATTAACAAGGTTAATAATTCTGGTCGCCATTTCTTCTATATATTCAGCAGATGTTAAACCGTTAATCACTATATCAGCATTTTGCATAGTAGGCCTTATATATATTTGAGCAGTATTATTAACATCATTGAACTGATGTTCCGCTGCTGCACCTGTTTTTCCTCTTAAGACAGCCCTTGTAAACCATCTTTCTTTAATTTTATCAAAAGGAGTAAATACATAAACTTTTATATCAAACAAATCAACAAGTTCTTCTCCCAGTACATAAAGCCCTTCAGCAAGTATCGCCTTTGTAGGATTTTTATATGCACGGTTAGGAATACTTTCACACGTTACAAAATCATATTCAGGAGCATTGACTCCGCAACCGCTCTTTAAACTTATCAGATGCGCACGCATCAACTCAAGATTTATTGCCTCGGGTCTGTCAAAACTGAACCCTGTCTTATAAAGATTTTCATAGCTTCCGGCCTTTTTAAGCTCTTCCGATGTATCCTTATAATAATCATCACAACATAATGATGTATATGATTCATTATATAATTTTTTTCGCACCGCTTTTAATATATAATTAACCAGTGTTGTCTTCCCAGATGCAGATTCTCCGGTAATTCCGATTAGGCAGGGCGGTCTTTTTTTCTCTATAAAATCTTTTACGGTTTTTATCAGTAATTTTTCATTAAGAGAAAGTATAAGCGGCTGTTTTTGACAGCGATCTTCTTCCAGTATTTCTTTTATTCCGTCTACAATTTTGAATACTGTTATACTACTGTCTTCTTGTCCAAAGCTTATATTTTTTTCTCTCTCGACTATACTGTCACTTCTTGACATTAATTTCTCCGCTCTTGATTTTTTATTTACTTATATAAAAGTCAACCATAAAATAATTTGTTAGGTCATGTTATCAATTTTAACATTTATTACCAAAATTTTTAATATATATTGTTAATTCTTGTATTTTTTCTTCTGTAATTTTCTTAATAAATTCCGTTTTTTCTTTTATTTGCTTATAATTATCCAATTTTTGCGGCAAAATAAACGGTTTTTTTATATTACTTTTTACAGAATTTTTTAAAGTTCTTATTAATTCATAAATATATATATCTACATATTTTGCATCCTCATGCATTTCAGACATTATATCATTAATTGAGGGTAAAATATCATCAATTTTCTTTTGAACCATATTTTTTTCTATAATATTAACTTTATCCAAAATATTTTTATATTTACTTATAACAATACTTTTTTTATTAACCAACGTTTTTGTCAAATATTCTTTCGTAGTTTGATAACCTTTTTCTATAAGAGAATTTTTAATTTCTTTATCAATTGTAAAGTCAAAAAGAATAACATCTTTTGTATCAATTACAATATAGTCATATCTGTCATTTTCGTTAAATGTATTAAAAACATTCTCTGTAGAAAGATACCAGATTGTATTAATTATTGAATTAATATAATCCATAGGATTCTTTATATCGCTACCGTCACGGGAACCTTCAAGTCTGAATTCCAAGATTCTTGTTTGTGAAGTATTTAAATCTTCATATATTTTCCATGCAGGCCAGCTTTTAATTAAATCACCGTCAACAAGCATTAAATTACCTGTATTTACGGGTTTCATAAGTCCCGGCAAACTGGCAGAAGCCCTTACCGCTAATGCAATTTCTTCATCGGGGGTTGAACTCTTTGAAAATATATACGGAGCATTCGTATTAAGATCAATTGTTAATATATACAAATCTTTTTCAATATCTTTAAATCTTACTTTTTGTCCTTTATTCTTTATATAATTCTCTCCGAATACCTTTAACTCTATTTTTTCACGAAGCCATTCAAGGAAAATTTCACCTTTGCTTAAAGAAATATCAGTAGTAAATATATTAATATTTATATCTCTGAACATATTAATATTAAAATCAAGGAATAATTCTTTAATTTCATTTTCATCATAACCGACAGCAAATAAGGCAGCAAAAACAGCTCCAACAGAAGAACCCGCAATTGAGCCTATTTCAATATCAAGCTCCTTTAAAGCTTTCACAGCACCGATATAGCACATTCCCCTTATTCCGCCGCCGCCGAATATACAATTGTACTTTATCTTATTGTTCATTTAATCCCTTTTAATTATGGAAAAAACTACTAAAGAATAATATCCCAATTTTATTCGGGATATTATTCTTTTTTATATTTTTATTGGCAGTTAGCAGCTTCTTCTTCGGTAACACCTTTTATTGTTAAGCTTACTTTACCTCTGTCATCAATTTTTATAACCTTAACTGTTACGATATCTCCGACATTAAGTTTACCTTCAACTGAATCAATTCTTTCTTTGCATATTTGAGATATATGAACCATACCGTCTTTACCGGGAGCAAGTTCTATAAATGCACCGAATTGAACTATTTTAACAACCTTACCTTTGCAAACCATACCTTCAACAGGTTTAAATATAATTTGATTTATCATATGTTTTGCAATTTCTGCGCCTTCTTTATCGTTAGAAGTAATAGTAACTTTACCGTCATCTTGAATATCAATTTCCGCACCTGAAGCTTCAATTATTCCTCGGATATTTTTGCCGCCGGGACCTATAACCGTACCAATTTCCTCCGTAGGGATAGTCATGTTATAAATACGCGGGGCATATGGTGATATTTCTTTTGCAGGTTCAGTTATAACTTCTCTCATTTTTGATAAAATATGCAATCTGCCTTCTTTCGCCTGAGCAAGTGCTTTTCTCAAAGTATCATTAGCAATACCTTTTGCTTTCATATCCATTTGAAGAGCCGTAATACCGTCATCATTACCGGTTACTTTAAAATCCATATCACCGAGAAAATCTTCAATACCCTGAATATCCGTTAATACAACGGGGTCTCTGCCGGGTTCGGTTATCATACCCATAGCAACTCCGCCAATCATACATTTGACCGGAACTCCCGCATTCATTAACGCCATTGAACTGCCGCATGTTGAACCCATTGATGTAGAGCCGTTTGATTCAAGAACATCGGATGTAACTCTTATTGTATATCCGAATTCTTCTTGAGAAGGAAGTGCCGGAACATTTGCCCTTTCCGCCAAATTACCGTGTCCTACTTCTCTTCTTCCCGGACCTCTTAACGGTTTTACCTCTCCAACTGAAAATCCGGGAAATATATATTTATGCATATATGTTTTTTTAGTTTCGGGATCAACTCCGTCAAGTTCTTGTGCCATACCCGGACCTGCAAGAGTAGCCACCGAAAGAATTTGTGTTTGTCCTCTTGTAAATACGGCACTGCCATGAGCACGCGGTATTACTCCGACTTCACACCAGATTGGTCTTACCTCATCAGGTTTTCTTCCGTCTGCTCTTACTCCTTCATCTAAAATCATTGCCCGCATAATTTTCTTTTCCGCAGCTTTAAATTCTTCCGAAACAAAATCAATACCCGTTTCTTCAATGATTTTATGTATATAATGATCTTCAGGAAGTGCTTCAACTTTCTCTTTTACAAGCTTTTTAGCTTCATCAAGTTTATTTTGTCTGTATTCTCTGTCAAAGTTATGATATGCATCAAAAATCATATCTTGGGCAACTTCATCAATAATATTCTTAAGCTCCGTCGTATCATAAGGATTAACAAATTCTTCCCTTTTAATGCCGCATTCCCGAGCAAATTGAACCTGAGCTTCACATTGCTTTCTTATTTCTATCTGAGCAAATTCAACGGCTTCCATAATATCATCTTCGGTTACAAATTTGCAACCTGCTTCTACCATTATCACGCTGTCATGCGTACCGGCTACAACAATATCCAGATCGGATTTATCTGCTTCCTGATGAGTCGGATTTGCAATTAATTTTTCGTCCAGTTTACAAACTCTTACTGCACCTATAGGTCCTTCAAAAGGTGCACCCGACAGCATTAAAGCAGTGGATGCAGCAAGCATTGCAAGGGTGTCCGGCTGATTTTGCTGATCATAACTGAATAATTGCGCAACAATTTGTATATCATTTCTATAGCCTTTAGGGAATAGAGGTCTTATGGGTCTATCTATTAAACGTGATACCAATATGGCTTTATCACTTGCTTTTCCTTCACTTCTGTTATATCCGCCGGGAATTCTGCCTATCGCAGACATTCTTTCTTCATAATCAATCAGTAAAGGAAAAAAATCAATACCAACTCTTGGTTCCGGGCTTACACAGCAATGAACAAATAACATTGTATCTCCGCATCTCACCGTAACAGAACTGGTAGCAGATTTTGCATATTTACCCGTTTCAATTGTAACAATTTTTTCACCTACGGGTATATCCATTCTTTTTGTTTCTACCATGTTTTTCTCTTTTCTTTTTTATACACTTCTCTTTTTCTTTATAATTATATCGTAAACATATTTTTATGTATAATTTCTTTATTTTTTAGAACTATTGTTATATTATTTCAATATGATAGGGCGTATAATAAAGATATTTTCTGATTTTTACTATGTTGAAACTGATAAAGGCTTAATAGAAGCAAAACTTAGAACTGTTCTAAAAAAACAAAAAGAAGATGTATACACCGGTGATTTTGTGGAGCTGGAACAAATTGATTTAAACTCAATGCAAGCATTCATTTCCGGAGTTATAAAAAGAACAAATCTTATTTCAAGACCCAGAGCGGCAAATATAACAAGAATAATAATTGTATCCGCATTAAAAGAACCCGGTTTGAATTTTGAACAGCTGGACAGATACATTGCCCACAGTGAATATCATAAAGTCAAACCTATATTATGTTTTAATAAAGAAGATATAAATGATAATGAAAACCTTAAAAATGAAATTTTGAATATATATAAACCGCTTAATTACCAAATTATATTCACTTCCGCATTAAAAAAAACAGGAATAGAAGAGTTAAAACCGTTCATTAAAGATAATACTTCAATATTATGCGGCGCATCGGGAGTCGGAAAATCTTCTTTAATAAATGCAATTCTAAATAGTTCTAAAATCAGAACACAACCTGTAAGCGAAAAAAACAAAAGAGGAAAACATACGACCAGACACTGTGAACTTATTGAAATAGAGAAGAATTCTTTTATAGTTGATACTCCCGGCTTTTCGCACTTAAAATTTGATTTTCTACTGCCTGTTGAAGTACAAAAACTTTTTAGAGAGTTTGATAAAAAAGTTTTCAATTGTAAATTCAAAGACTGTCTGCATATAAATGAAAACGGCTGCAGTGCGGGAGAAATTATAAAAAAAATGAGCATCTCTCGATTTGAAAGTTACAAAAAATTTATTTCAGAAGCAAAAATTTATGAAGAAAAAATTTCAAAAGAATCATTGAAATGCGAATCTAATATAAAATATAATAAGAATAAATTTATAACGAAGATTTCACATAAGAAAAGAAACACATCAAGAAAAACAACAAAACAAAAAATATATAAAGAAGAATTGTAAATATGGATAAAGCAGTAAAAAACAAATATAACGAAATAAAAACAATACTTGAAGATAATCTCAATAAATCCATAGAGATTATTTATCCAGAAACAATATATGAATCTATGCGTTATTCTCTGCTTTCAGGAGGAAAAAGACTTAGAGGAGTAATGGCTATTGAAACTGCTCTTATGTTCGGTGCTAAACCTGATGAAATTATACCTGCCGCATGTGCAATAGAAATGCTCCATTGCCAGAGTTTAATCCATGATGATTTGCCATGCATGGATAATGATGATTTTAGAAGAGGGAAACCATCAAACCATAAAGTTTATGGGGAAGCTGCAGCCACACTGGCCGGGGATGCATTTTTAAGTTATGCACCTAAATTCATAATTGACAAAACCCCTCCAAGTATTGAGGCAGAAGTTATATTAAAGGTTCTAAAAGAGTTTTATACTGCAGCCGGAGTCGACGGTATTATATCAGGGCAAATAGTTGACATAGATTCAGAAAAGAAAAAAATATCAGAAGAAACATTAAGTTTTATATATGAATATAAAACCGCAAAACTATTCAAACTGGCGGTAAGAGCCGGCGCAATTATAGCAAAAACAAATGATGAAAAACTTTCCGCAATGACAAAATTTGCCGAAAATTACGGGCATGCGTTTCAAATATATGATGACATATTGGATGTTACGTCTACTTTGGAAAACCTCGGCAAAACTCCCGGAAAAGATGCTGCCGCCGAGAAATCAACATATGTTTCAATGTATGGAATTAACAAAGCTAAACAAAAAGCACTATTCCTTTGCAGCGAAGCTTGTGATATACTAATTTCTAATAAAATCAATTCCGAAATTTTAAAAGGGATTGTATCCGACATTTCCGAAGGGATAAAAAAATGCTGCTAAATACAAGCTATGAAATAATTATAAACGGTATAGAAGCTGCTGTTGTTGCCCAGCTTTTAAAATTCATAGGACATATATTAACGACAAAGAAAATTGATTTTCAAGTTCTTGCAACAACCGGAGGAATGCCCAGCGCACATACTGCAGGTGTTGTTTCTTTATCCGCAACCGTAGGATTTATTTGCGGATTTGATTCCGTTGAATTTGCAATTGCAATAGGATACGCTCTTGTAGTAATGTATGATGCTGCGGGACTGCGTCGCTCTACCGGTAAAATTGCCGCCTGCTTAAATAAAATCAGAGATGATTTTTATGCTCATGGGCAAATGCCGGCAGAAAGGCTTAAGGAACTTTTGGGACATACTCCGTTTGAAGTTTTTGTAGGAGCACTGTTAGGCATATATATTGCTTTTATTAACCATTATTATTTATTCCAATAATATAAAAAATTGTTTTATGAATGAATTGAGTTTCTTTAATAATTTTAACGACGCGATTTGTATTTTTACAAAAGACGACAAGATTGTTTTTAAAAATACTAAATTTTTGTCTGCATTTTCCGGCTGCAATACAATAGAACGATTTAAAAAACACTTTAATTTCAATCTTTGTTTTTTATCCTCAGAAAATCTTAAAAATTTAACACCTATAGATATATTAATGAAATCACGGGAAAATTTTCATACAATATGCACATATCAAAATTTAAATGAAGAATATATATATTATTATATTTATACATTTAATTTCAGTGATTATAGAGTTGTTGTTTTCAAAGATATAACATATTATGAAAATTTTAATGTTCTTCAGGCGAAATATACCAATCTGCAAAATGAATATAAAGAAATAAAAACTTCTACAAATAAATTTTTAAAACTGCAGGAACATGCCCAAGAACAGATATTAAAAATGGGAATTATAAATAAAATATCCCTCGTAATACGTGAAACAAACGATATAAAAACAATTCTTTCTTCAGCATTAGAAGAAATTCATAACCTTTTAGGCTCTTTTAAAACTTATTTTTCAATGAAAGAAAAGAGTTATTTCAGAATTAAATACACCATCGGCAATAATATATCGCAAACGGATGTCTTAACGGAATACGAACCTGATGTAATAAATCAAATAAAAGATAAAAATATTTTTGTCTCTAATTGTTTGAAGGAATATTTGAATTCGTCAGTATTTCTCCCTAAAGGAGTAAGAAGAGTAATAATTCCTGTTTATAACAAAAATAAACTATTGGGAATAATAGTAACTTTGACAAAACAAAAAGTCAAAATAGAAGATAATAAAGAAATACTTCAGTCTATTTCCGTGCAGCTTGCAAGTTCCATAATACAAGCAGGACTTATCCGGCAACTGAACAAGAAAAATAAAAAACTGCAAAAAACATTGACAGAATTAAAAGAAACCCAGCTGCAGCTTATAAATACCGAAAAAATGGCATCTATAGGACAACTTGTAGCCGGAGTGGCTCATGAAATTAATACACCGCTTGCTTCTATAAATTCAAATATTGATTTAATTAACAGGATTCTTGCCGATAAAAATAATTTATCTGCAGAACAAATAAAAATTTTAAAGGATTTAAACAACATTGATATTGAAGCAGCTCAAAGGATTTCAAATATTGTAAAATCTTTAAAACGATTTGTAAGATTAGATGAAGCCGAGTTCCAAAAAGCGGATATTAACAAAGAGCTTGATTTAACTCTGAAACTCATAACACATGAACTGGGTAATAACATAGATGTAATAAAAAATTATTCAAACGGTCCTGATGTTATGTGCAGCGTTAATATGCTGAATCAAGTATTTATGAATATACTTATAAATGCCTGCCATAGCATAAAACAAAAAAAACAAAAGGGAATTATTACAATAACCACAATGGCTGATGAGAAAAATTTCATAATAAAAATAAAAGATAACGGAACAGGAATTTCACCTGAAATTCAGAATAAAATATTTAATACGGGATTTACCACAAAAAAAATAGGAATAGGTACAGGCTTAGGACTGTCTATCTCTAAAAAAATAATAGAACTCCATAAAGGCAGTATAAGTTTTATTTCCAAGGAAAATGAAGGCACAGAATTTACCGTAATTATACCTTTAGATTAATTATCTATATATCTTCTTGCTAATTCCGGCAGAATAATATCCCATGTTTCTTCAGTCGGATGAATTTTATCAGGCAGCCAATATTCTTCATTATATATATTTATATTCCCTATCAAATCTTTAACACGTACAACTTTAATACCGTATGATTCAAGCTCATCTATTTCCGATGCAGGCAGTTCGGCTTTTGATAATTCCGGAAATTCAAGCATTATAAAAGTTGCATCCGGATATTTATCTTTTATAATTTCTGCCGTTTTCTTAATAGTTAGATTAAACAGCTTGAAGTCATGTTTTTCCTGCAATGCCGCTTTATAGACTTTTTTATTTAATATTCTTTTTATAAAGAAAGATGAATAAAACGGTTTAAACACGGGTTTAATTTCTTCAAGGTTTCCGTTTTTATCTTTATAACGCAAATTAAACATATCAATAAGAGGATTAACCTGATAATTATACAGCCTTTGAAGATGATTCCAGATAAATGTATATATAACATAATCCGCCTCGGGTACTTCTTTTATAAAGTCAGTCTTATTCAATTGATAATACATAAACTGGGCACCCGTTGCCCCTTTTGATCTGTTTATACAGTTTCTTTTTGTTAATTGTGAAATTTTATAGCAAGGCGTCTGCATATCTTCAAGCCCTGCCCCTTCCGCAAAAGAGCATCCAAACCACAAAACGGGTTTTTTATCCGATGTTTTATATATAAAAGAGTTCCTATATATTGAAGGATTAAATTCTTTAAGCAGAATATATTTTGTTTTGTGATTCTGGGTTTTATTTGCTTCAAGTCTGTCTGCTTTTAGTTTTAAACCCATATTCTCATTTTTTGTTTTTACAAAAGACACATATTCAACAACACAAAATACGGAAAATATTAATAATAAATTTATTAAAATTCTTTTCATCATTTTCTCTCATTTACAGAAATAGTTTATCATACTATTTTTTTTTATAATATAATTTTAAACAAAAAGAGGTATATATGAGCATAAAAGCGCCAAAAGGAACAAAAGATATACTGCCTGCAGAAATATGCAGCTGGCAGAATATAGAAAAAACGGCAAATGATATATTCTCAAGAGCTGATTTTAAAGAAATAAGAACACCGATATTTGAAGATACATGCCTGTTTGAAAGGGGCGTAGGAGATACTACGGATATCGTTAATAAAGAAATGTATACCTTTTTAAAGAGTGACAGAAGCCTTACTTTGCGCCCCGAGAATACGGCAGGAGTTGTAAGGGCTTTTTTGGAACACGGCTTTTACCGAGAAAGTCCGCCTGTTAAATTATGGTATAAAGGACCGATGTTTCGCTATGAAAGACCCCAGGCAGGAAGACAAAGACAATTTCATCAGATAGGAGTTGAAATGTTTGGGATTCAGGATGCTTCTGCCGATGCGGAGTGTATAATGCTTGCCGTGGAATTTTTAAATGCTCTGGGATTAAACGACTTAGTTGTGGAAATAAATTCTCTCGGATGCAATAAATGCAGAAAAGAATACAAAGACAGATTAAAAGAAGCCATAGCTCCTTTTTTAGGCGAATTATGCGAGGATTGCCAAAACAGATTTGAAAAAAATCCTTTAAGAATTTTAGACTGTAAAAATGCAGACTGTACAAAATTATTTGAACAACATAATCTGAAAGAAAAAGTTTCGGGAATAAAATTATGCCCGGAATGTTCCGAACATTACAATAAATTAAAAACGTATTTAAAGGCCTTAAATATAAAATATATTGAAAACACTTTTCTCGTAAGAGGATTGGACTATTATACCAAAACCGTCTTTGAAATTAAATCAAATAATCTCGGCTCACAGAATGCGGTATGCGGCGGCGGTCGTTATGACGGGCTTGTAGAATTACTTGGAGGTCCTTCAACACCGGCAGTGGGCTGGGCAATGGGGGTTGAAAGAATAAATTCTTTAATACCGCCTGTTAAAGAGTCCAAGATTAAATATTTTATTGTTTCGGATAATCAACTTGAGGCGGTAAAACTGGTTTCAGAGTTAAGAAAATACGGAATAAGTGCCGATTTTGACTATAATGCAAGAAAATTCACAAAACAGCTTGAAAAAGCTTCAAAAACAGCTGAATATGCAATTATACTCGGAGAGGATGAAATTAAAAATAAATATCTTACAATTAAAAATTTAGCTGACTCAACACAAGAAAAAGCATCTTTTGAACATATTATAAAATCAGTGAACTAAATGTCTTACGGCAGAAAGTTCTTCATAAGCCGCACCTGCTTCCGTAAGTTCTTCAGAAGTTATTCCGAACAAACCAATAAAATTCTTCGCCTCATCAGTCAGCTTGTTATTTTTTATATCAGACAGCACCTTATTAATTACATCTTGTCTTTTTAATACAGAACCTTTTTTTTCAGTATTTTTATTAAAAATTCTCTTTTTAGACTTACCCATTCCAAAATCCCTTTTTAACATTTTATATCTAAACAAAACGCATTACAAGTTTTTATAAAATTAATTTAATGTTAAAAAATGTAAAAAAAAAAATAAAAAATAGTTTGAAAATCGCAAATTTTTATTTTCAGTCATTTTATTTTTGTACCATAATTTACAAAAAGGAGAATAATCAATGAAAATAAGCGGAATTTCTAACAATCCTCAATATAATCAAATAAAGAAAACAAATAACGAAACAAAGCAAAATACAAACAGTGTTACATTTGAAGGAAACAGGGGAAAACGTGTACTGGCAGGGTCTGCAGCAGTACTTGCAACTATTCCTACGATTACAGCATGCACTCCGAATAATGTTACCAACACTGCTAATATAACAACGGTCTCTTCTGAAGTTGCAGAATCAAGCGAAACTCAATCTCTTGATTCTCTGGCAGAAAAAGCAGATGCAATCGAATCTTCCACTTCAAACGACAGAACCATCCTTTCAGATATTTCTTTAGTAACTGTTCCCGTTTCCGAATTATATTTTACCAATTCGGACGGAGAAGTAATTTTAAATCCCGATGAAGATTTACCTACTAATGAAAACGGTTCCATTATTGTTACGATTACAGACTCAACATCAGATGATGAAACTGAAGGAAATACATTAAAGGAAATCATAAATAAAGTATATGCTGATGCATTAGAACAATATGAAGGAGAAGAAAGAACAGCCGTATATAATAAAATTGTTGATGAAGTTATCCAGGCAAATCCTTCTTTAGCTGAATATATACAAGCAGAATTGGGCGAGGATGCAAGAAGTTACAGAAAAATAAGCGGGCTCGATTTATACAGCGGAACATCAAGCAGCGATGAGCCTTTAGACACAAGATTATTAACAATGCCTACCGCCATTGTTTATCAGGTACAAGGTGAAGAACCGACAGATACTGATTATTCCTATTCTATGGATATATACACACCTGACTCGGAAACTGCAAGTGTCGTAAAGGATTCTGATGATCTTTTGGACGGGGAATATGCTTCATTTTCCGATTTAATCTACGGCGAATACGGCGACGATATTTCAGATGAAGCATACAGAGATATTGTTTATGCAATTGTTAATTCTCCGGAAAATGCATCGGAATTTGAATATGTTATAGATGAAATGAACTTTAATGAAATTATAGAAACGGCAAATATAAATGATTTAAACAGAACTCTTGACGAAAATACCGATAATGTAATGCTCGGATTATCTTTGCCTTCTGTAACAACATTAAGAACTCAAGCTCATAATGCTGATGTTAGTTCAGCAGACAGTGACGGAATAATTTATCAGATTTCGCCTTCTGAAGTTGTTCAAGGACAAAATGACAGAGTAATTATTCTAAAAGATAATACAAATGAAAACGGTGAAATTGAAGCAGGAGAAGTTTATTCATTAATAGATGCTCTTCAATTCTATTCATCACCGGACGGTAACGGACGTTTTGCAATAGTTGAAAACGGGCAAACCGTTTTAAACCAGGATGTTAATTATGTTGATGAATTCGCCGTAAATATAATGCAGCAAATTGTATATGCAAATTTAGATATCTTTACAACAGAATATGAAGATCAAAACGGTAATCATCATACATATGGTGTTTTTGATGTTAATCCCGATTATGATGTTGAAGGTAAAACTTTAGAAGAAATAATCCAAAACTCAACTATCAATATTGACAGAATGATGAGTTACAGCTTTGTTGATGAAGACGGCGTTTTAAGATTTGAAGAAGGAGTTGAATTAAATCTCCCTCAATTCAATTACAGAATTAATAACTGTGAGACATTAAAATCCTGTGATTACCCGACTACACCGACAACTCCGAC
>CAZNEN010000005.1:0-115490 GCA_964572355.1 uncultured Muribaculaceae bacterium | reverse complement strand
ACAAACAAAACCACTCACTTTCTGCTTTCTTTTATTATTGATACTACAAGCAAAACTCAATGTCAACAATATAAGAAGCCTAAAACCACATTATATTAAGATTTATTTAAAACAGCTTCTTCTTGTGTATTTTAGCTATAAACAGCTTATAAGATTTTAAATTCTAAGATTCGTAAATTATATTGACGTCTATTTCCGGTAATACTTTCTTTATTTAAAAATAATTACTCTTTGTTTTTCAGAGCATTATTGAGTGCAATTTCAAGAGATGCTATTTTTCTTTGCAAGGCTTCTTTATCATCAGTGTCAATTTCATTTTGCTGGGAAAGCTTTTCATTTTTTCTTGCATAAAATTCAATTTGATCTTTGTATCTTAGACCAAGAACCATTGAATAGACAAAACCCGAGAAAATTCCGAATGCATATGCCGTAAGTACAATAAAAAAAGTACTTACAACGACGGCTGTTCCGTTAAAATGAATACTAAATTGTGATGTTGTACCTGATTTATAATTTACAAGCAGTACATATAAAATTATTATAAAAAGAAATGTTTCAATACAAGCAAAAAATATGTGTTTTTTCATTTATTTATACTCCTTAAGAACTTTAAAACTCTTTCTATATCTTTATCAGGATTTATTTTAAGGTTAATTATATCATTATTTTTTAATGGGGTAAATTTAAGTTTATATGCCTGAAGCACCTGCTCTTGAGTTTTTACCTTAAAGGATATTTTATTATATAAAGAATCATTTACTATCGGATGATTAATATAACTCATATGGACGCGAATCTGGTGTGTTCTTCCGGTTTGAAGAATAAGTTCAACAAAAGAATAACCTTTAAACTTTTCTAAAACTTTGTATTTTGTTACGGACGGTTTACCATCTTCAATAACGGCCATTTTTTCAGGACTTGAAGGATTTCTTCCTATAGGTTTATCTATAACTCCTTCTTCTTTTTCAAAATTGCCGTGTACGATTGCAAGGTAATGTCTTTTTGCTGTTTTTTCTCTTATTTGTTCTGTTAAAAACTCATGTGCTTTATTATTTTTAGCAATCATAAGAAGTCCGGAGGTATTTCTGTCAAGCCTGTGAACTATCCCGGGCCGCGTTATGCCATTAATATCAGATAAACCTTCATAACCGTATTTATATAATAAAGCGTTAACAAGAGTTCCCGTTGTTTCTTTATTAGTCGGGTGGGTCAGCATATTTTTCGGCTTATTAACAACCAAAATATCGTTATCTTCATATATAACATCTATAAATATATCTTCAGGCTTTATGATTACAGAATAATCCTCGCTTAAATATACCGTAATCTCGTCATCATTATTTACACAAAAAGAGGCTTTTTTAATTTCGCCATTTACAAGAACCTGTTCTTTTTTAATCAGATTTTGTATTTGTGATCTTGATTTAAAAATTTTATGTCCTGTTAAAAAAGTGTCCAATCGCTCAGGAACATTAAGTGATTGGACATTAAATATGTATTTATTCTCCATTAAAGAATAATCCTATCTTCTGGTCAGAACAGAAAGTATTAACCCTAGAGCACCCACTACAATCATAATATCGGGAACATTAAATACCGGAAGTTCAGGCATAAAATTACAATTAATGTAATCAATAACATATCCTTGCTGTATCCGTTCAATCATATTTAAAGTTATACCCGCACTTAAAAAAGCCATAGCGGAAATTGCCGTTTGGGTAAGTCTGCCGGAAGCAATAAGAACAACAAAAGTTATTATTGCCACAGCAAAGAAAGATGCAGTAATAATCATTTCCGGCTGATTTGAAAAAAGATTAAATGCCGCGCCTGTATTATGGACTTCATATAAAGTAATCATACCGTTGCCGACTTGTCCTGTAGGTGATATTTTAATGGCGTTAAGAACAATAATTTTAACGCCGAAAGCAACCAAAGAAAATAATATCCATAAAGCAAAATATTTTATGATTGTAAAAAAATCAAATAACGGCTGGTTATCTTGTTGTCTTGCCATCCGTAGCCTCCTTTTCCAATTTTACATTTTCATTTATTTTTATTACATTAACTCTTTTCATAACAAAAGCCATGCCTGTCATATTTAAAATAACTGACGACGGTTCAATCTGAGCTCTGGTTATGGCAAGAGATACAGTAGCATATTCATTATTTTTTTCTTTATTAGATGTTAATATACGTGCTAGTTCATCTGATTTAACAGACCTGAATACGTCTTTTGTATCAACCTGCGGAAAAACTATCTGATCATTAACTATAGAACCTACAACGAAAGCACCGTCAGGAGAAATCGTTTTTACGCAAACTTCATACTCCGAACCTTCAGGAACCGCTTCCGGTGCTGATAATTCTATAACCATATTCTTTGCTTCTCCGTATGTCAAAGAAACATATTCCGAAGTGACAACAGTGGCTGTTATTTGCCATTTATTTCCTTCTTTTTTTAAATAATCGGTATAATAAATATCTGAGATTATTTGTCCGTAATCGTTGATTCTGTCAACTTTTTTGGAAGTTGTTCCTTTTGCTGTTTCATGTGCTTTAACTGTCGCATAGTTGCCGGTTACTTTTATACTGTCTATTTGGGTTGTGTAGCTGACATCTTTATATGCATCCGATGCCATTTGTATAAGTTCAAATACGGTATTTTTGTTAAAACCGTCATTATTAACATAGTCATCGGCATACATATCTTTAAGTTTTTCAATATTATTTCTTTCTGAATATCTATTATATCTTTTAAAAAAATTTCTTATTTGTGCTTCCGGAGATTTTTGAAATCTATCGCGCAGACTAATTCTTTTTATGATATCTGTTTCTTCACAGTCAATATTTTCATCACTTTCTACAGATACGGTAACGTTTGTATCCTTTTGAGGAATTGAAGAAGTGTGTGCATAAGACTGGCTTGAGAAACAAAATATTAATACCAGAGTTAAAACTGCCGGATATATATTTTTTTTTAACATAATTTATTTATTGCTCCTGTCTGCTTCTGTATAATAAACATAAGGCAAAATCTGTACTTACTAATAATAAGTTTACTACATACAGCCAAAAAACGATATCCACGGAATTAAGTATTTTATTAATTATTCCGCATATGTATCCTAATATGATGAGAGAAAGAAAAAGTCTGCTCTTACCTTTTACGTTTTTTGTTTTATAGGTTTTTAGGACTGCAAAAGGCCAGCTTGCGCCAAAGCATATAAGCATGCCGGCTTCAAAAATACTCATTGATTTAATTTGAAAACTCTGAACTAAAAAATCCAACATTATTCCGGCTCCTGATTTTGTATTTTATACAATTTTAGCATACAAATATATTTTTGATAAAATAATAAAAAAGGAATAATTGAATACGATGCTTCTTGCAATTGATATAGGAAATACGAATATAACACTCG
Organism: uncultured Muribaculaceae bacterium; assembly: GCA_964572355.1. GTDB lineage: Bacteria > Cyanobacteriota > Vampirovibrionia > Gastranaerophilales > Gastranaerophilaceae > Avigastranaerophilus. Next base: position 112,068 of record CAZNEN010000005.1, on the reverse strand, counting down.
GGGTATTTGATGAGGATAAAATAGTCCACAGTTGGAGATTGTCTACAGACATTACAAGAACGGAAGATGAATACGGTGTTTTTATAAAAAATCTTTTGAGAGAAACTTTTCTAAACGAAAAAGTAACAAAGGCAGTAATTTCAAGTGTAGTGGTTCAATTAACCGATAAAATTGAAATGGCTTTGAAAAAATATTTAAATATTGATTCGCTTATTATTTCTCATAAAATTAAGTTGAATATTAACTTAAATTTGGAGGAGCTGCCGCAGGTTGGAGCAGACCGTATTGCAAATGCATGTGCGGCTTCATATTTGTATTCAATTCCCGTTATTGTTGTAGATTTTGGAACAGCGACATCTTTTGATATAGTTAGCAATAATAATGAGTTTATAGGCGGTATTATTACTGCAGGAATGAAAATACAAGCTGAAGCATTAAGCGCAAAAACTTCAAAATTGCCTAAATTAAATATAGAGGCTCCCGCAAATGCAATCGGAAGAAATACAATAGATGCTATGTTATCCGGTATAGTGAGAGGTCATGCAGCAATGATTGACGGATTAATTTCCGAATGCGAAAGTGAACTTGGAGAAAAGGCGACAATAATTGCCACGGGCGGATATTCATCCGTTATAAGCCGTTATTTAAAAAGAAGATTTGATTATATTAATCCTGATTTAACCTTAATAGGAATGAAAATCCTTTATGATTTAAACGGATAGTCTTTGAATTTTATAAATTATATCCGTTACTTCGCGTACGGCTCCTCTGCCTCCTCTTCGAGAAGAAATATAATGACAAACATTCTTCACTTCATTTACGGCATCAGATGGGCAGCAGGCAAATCCGACTTCTTTTAGCACACATAAATCGGGAAGATCATCTCCCATATATGCAGCTTCACTAAAATCAAGTTTAAATTCGTTCAGCATTTCTTTCATTGCAGTAAGTTTATTTTTCTGTCCCATATACAATTTGGACATTCCAAGATTTTCAAAACGATGTTTTACGGCTTTGCTGTCACGAGCTGTAATTATTCCCGTCTTAATCCCTGCTTTTGTAAGCATTACAATACCCTGCCCATCTTTTGCATTAAAAATTTTATATTCGACGCCGTTTTCATCATATATAATACCGCCGTCAGTCATTACACCGTCAACATCAAAAACAATCAGCTTTATTTTGGAAATTCTGCTTCTTAAATCTATATTAAACATATTATGCTACTCCCGCTCTTAATAAATCATGAATGTGGATAATACCTATGGGATACCCTCTATCATCACAAACAGCCAAAGACGTAATTGAGTATTTTTCCATATATGCAAGAGCTTTTGTAGCCATATCTTCAGCTGCTATGGTTTTGGGGTTTTTAGTCATTATCATTTTATTTGAAAGTACTGAAACGTCAGGATATCTCAATAATATTCTTCTTATATCTCCATCCGTAAGAAGCCCTGTTAATTTGTTTTCGGAATTTACAATTAAAGCACAACCTAATTTCTTTTTAGATATTAAATCTACTGTTTCAAGGAATGTATCATCTTCATGCGCAATCGGAAGAAGATTTTTATCTTTAAGCATTAAATCTTTAACCATATATAAAATTCCTTTGCCTAAAGTTCCTGAGGGGTGATACAGTAAGAAGTCTTCAGTGGAAAAACCTCTTTTCTTTAATAAACATACTGCTAAAGCATCTCCCATTGCAAGAGTAGCCGTTGTACTGGCAGTAGGAGCTTTGCCAAGCGGGCATGCTTCTTTCTCCACGGAAACATCAAAATAAATATCAGCACATTTTCCTAAAGTCGAATTTTTATTGCCCGCAAAAACAATCAGCGGTACTTCAAATCTTTTAATCAATGGCAGTAAATTTAAAAGTTCTGCTGTTTCGCCGCTATTTGAAATTGCAATTACCACATCTTCACGTGTAATAATACCTGAATCGCCATGAGTACTTTCTGCAGGATGCAGAAAATACGAAGGAGTTCCCGTTGAAGACAGAGTTGCGGCAATTTTTCTTCCTATATGTCCTGATTTTCCCATGCCTGTTACTATAACTCTGCCTTTTGAATTTATAATGACAGATATAGCTTTTTCCAAATTCTCATTTATTCTGCTTTTTAGTTTTAATATAGAGTCAGATTCAATTTGAAAAACTTCTTTTGCCAATTCTTCCATTGTTGATTTTTGTATAATTTCCACACTAAAACCTTCCATATATTGATAATGCAATTATACAATAATCATGAAATTTTATAAAAAATTTTAGTATAATATTATTTATAATCCGTTATAGAGGTAGCATGAAAAAGCCTGTTCTAAAAAGATATCTGGTAAAAATTAATTTTTTTATTACATTTCTGGTTATACTTGTTAATATTGCCGCATTCGTTTTGACGGGAGGGGATAAAAACAATTTTATAACTTTTTGTTTTTATGCAAACGGTTTTTTATTCTTTTTATATTTTTATTTATTTAATAAACTTACGAAAAAACATTTATTGGAAATTAAAAATGAAGCATTATATATTAATTATCCCGTTAATATAATTTCTTTTCTGTTTTTTCTGTTACTGATTATAATTGTAAGTGCAATATGTCTTTTTATTGTGAATAAAGATGCGCTAAACGTTACTTTTATATTCACTTTCTTTATGAGTACGATATCAATGCTCTTTCCGTCATTGATTTTAATTTCTATGATGTTTTTTATTGTTCCGGCATTTATAATTCCGGGAATTGATATGAACAGAAAAAATAAATCTGATTTCTCTTTTTATTTGTTGTTTATATTATTTATTATATATATAATATTCTTTGCTTATAAATTGACACTGGACGGCATACTCTCTTTTAAACAGGATAAATTTAAAAGTTCTAAATTAACGGTAGGATATACGACCGAGTTTTTGAAATTAAAGGATATAAGTGCTTACGGGAAAAAAAAGCTGTCAAGAAATGAAGCAAAAATTCCGTTTTTCTATACAAAAAATACTTTCCCGTATAATAATCTTCGTGATGCCGAAAATTTCTGCCGTTCAATAGATGCAAGACTTCCTAATTATCTTGAAATATATCATCTTGTCTTTAACAGATTTGATACTTTCGGCGAGAAATATTACTGGACTTCTGATAAAGATGGTGAAATTCCGATTGTTTTACATTTCAAAAATATGTCATTTGAGACAATTAAAAAACCTGATAATGTAACACCTCTTGTATATTGTGTTCAAGATATTGATGCTGATAATCAATACGCCAATAAGATTTATTTTTATAAAAATAAACCTTCTGATTCAATGGAGCAAGTAAAAATTTCTCAGACAGCAAATTTTAAAATTCCTAAAATGCAGATATCACAGGAATATGAATATAATTCACCGGAGCAAATCCCCGAACAAAATATAAAAGAAGAAAAAAAACATGTTAATTTCAGCGTAAAGGAAGTACCTTATGAATACTTTAACAGGCTTCTGGCTGCAGGATATTATTATGATCCTAAGATTTCAATAAAACAGGAATTTGAGACAAATGATTTTGTATTTGAATCAAAAATTCAGAGAGAGGGAAAACATATAAAACTATGTTATTTCCCGTTTACTGATTACAGTGAAATGGATTTAAACAGTGAAATGCAGATATGGAAACAAAGTTTTTGCTCGCCTGCATTTGATTTGGTGGAATATCAGCCCGTATTAAAGAATGCTTATGAAAAAGATGCGTATTGTTATTCAAGAGGGGGCAGACTTCCTAATATACCGGAACTTGCCGGCATATTAAAAACTTTGAAAGTTAAGGATATAGGTGTCGGATACTGGACTAATAATAAAATAACGGCAAATGTATCATCCGGGGAGATACCTGTTATAGCATATTATAATGATTCAAGATTTATGAAAGTAAAAACTCCGGAAGCTGATGAAAAAGCTTATGCTTTTTGTGTTAAGAAACCGAAAATACCATCCTCGGTTATTGCAAATTACAAATCAAGATTTTCAGGAGTTGACGGGAATTATTATGCTAAATTAAAGTGTCCTGATTGTTATTATTATGAATTACCTGATACGGTTTTACTGAAATAGACATATAATCTGTTTGGATTATTGTATGCGGAATAAAAATTTTGTATATTTTTAGCAGGAGAATAATATACAATGATTTTTGAATTAAATCTAACAATGGAAGAACTTGAAAAAAGAACTGATAAAGATATTCTTATCAGAAAAAAAATGCTGGATAAAGACAGTATAGAATATAATAGTCTGGCAGACGGTGATAAAGAAGCGCTTAAATATCTGGTAAAAGCTGCAAATTATGCGGATATTATATATATGAAGCAGGATAATGAACTGAATTTGCCGTTTTCTGAATTTTTAAATAAAGAAATAAAAAAAGGAAATAAAAAGGCTGAATTAACAAAAGTATTGTTTGATGCGCAATTGGGCATTATTGGTATTGATTCTGAATCAAATAAAGTAATTCTTTTAAAAAATGCGGAAGAAAAAGACGGTAAAGCATTTTACCCGTCTGATTTGACAAAAGAAGAATTTCATAAAATTTTAAAAAAAATGCTTGAAGACGGAGAAAAGAAAGAAGTTGAAAAAATTTTGAATCAAAGAACGATTGTAAAACGCAACGGCAATAAACTGAAAGCCGTCGATTATACGGAAGCATTTAAAGAAGAATTTTTACAAATTGCAAAATATATTGAAGAAGCCGCTAAGCATTCAACAAATAAAGACTTTAACGAATATCTTATGCTTCAGGCAAATGCATTAAGAGAAAATAATCCAATGCTTGATGCAAAAGCAGATAAAAAGTGGGCATCACTTCAAGATACTCCGTTAGAATTTACTGTTTCAAGAGAACAATATGCGGATTTGCTTACTGGGAGTGTTACCGAGGATGAAGAATTAAACAAACTGCTGAAACAAAATAATATTACTCCAATTCCTAAAGATTCAATAGGGATAAGGACAGGTATAATAAATAAAAAAGGAACTGAAGACTTATTAAAAGTAAAACATTATTTGCCGTTAATGGCCGCAAAAATGCCTTTAAGAGAAAAGTATGAACAAAATATAAACTGCGAAGATGATAATCTTCAAACAATGGTTGATGTTGACATTGTTTCTTTAAGAGGTGATGAAGGATCATACAGGGGCGGAATTACAATAGCACAGAATCTTCCGAATAATGATAAACTTTCATTAACAATAGGCGGCGGCAGAAGAAACGTATACCACAGACAGGTAAGAACAAGCAATACCCCTGAAGCAATAGAAAGAAGACAAAAGAGATTAAATGCTACCTTAAATCCTGTTCTTCATAAATATTATAATCCCGAAGCAGACCACTGGTTTACAATCGGGCATGAAAATGTTCATTCATTAGGACCGAAAGAAGGAACTGAAGCATTAGGGAAATATAAAAATATTATTGAAGAAAATAAAGCCGATATGGGGTCGTTGGCATTATTAAACTGTTTAACAAATGCAGGTGTTTATACTGAATGCGAAAAAAAACAAATACTGATAACATTCGCCGCCAACTGTTTCTTAAAAGCAAAGCCGGATATCTCTCAGGCTCATAGGGTAAGAACGGTAATGCAGACTTATTTCTTTATAAAAGAAGGTGCAATAATTGTAGATAATAAAGGCATAATAGATGTAAATATTGATAAAATGATACCGGCTGCGGAAAAAATGCTTACAGAAATAATAGAAGTACAATTATCACAGAGTTTTAAGTGCGGCGAAAAATATGTTAATAAATATTTTCACTGGACTGATGAATTTGAATTAATCTCAAAAAAACTAAAGGAAACGGATAAATCGTTAAACGGTATTATTATAACACCTCTTGCCGATTATCTTTCAGATATATAATTTAATAATTTTATATATTAAACTTTAAATTTATTTATTTTTGACAAAAGCTTTCTCTGTAGTTTTTGGAATGGAAAAACCAAAAGTACAGGTTTCATTTTTGTTGCTTGAAACATAAACACTTCCTTTATGTGCATTGATAATTTGTTTGGACAGATATAAACCCAATCCTGTAGAAGTTGTTCTAAATTGAGCATTTTGTGCTGTTTTGAATTTTTCATATATATCAATAAGCTTTTCTTCGGGAATATATCTGGCTTTGTTTTTGACACTTAATTTAATATTTTTGGAATCATCTTCAGTTATAATTTCAATATTTGTTTTCTTAAATCCGTAGTTTATTGCATTTGAAAGCATATTTATAATTACACGTTTTATTTGAAATCTGTCAGCTGTTACATTATTATGTGATAATTTTGAATTAATTGTAATATGCTGTTCTTTTTCAACAGCCAAATTTGAGATTTCGTTGATGATTTCATTAATTAAATCCATAAGATTGAATTCTTCATACTTTATGGAGGTTTGACCGTTATCATACAAATAGGTGTCAAGAATTGTATAAATCAGATTATACATATAATTGCAGGAATTTTTTATCTGAGTTACCGTTTCTTTCTGTGCGTCATTAAGAGTGCCGAAAGAATTTTTCAATAATAAATCAAGTGCTTTTATTTGTGCAATTGTCGGAGTTTTAAGATCATGGGTAAGTGTTGCAATAAATGTTTTTTTTCTTTCTTCTATTTCTTTTTCTCTGTTAATATTTTGAAAAATTACGACAATACTTACTACTTCACCTGAATTATTAAAGACAGGCGATTTTATAATCCTGCACCAAGAACAAGAGCCATTTACGGTTTCAATATTTCTTTCGGTTAATATATATTCTTTTTTACGAATTACTTCCAGATCTTCTTTTCTGTAAATTTCAGGATTTTTATAGATATTATAAGTATTTCGACCGACCAATTGTTCTTTAGTTAAATTTGTAACGGAACAATATCTGTTATTTGTTAATAAAATTTTTCCTTCTATATCCTTCAGATACATATTTAGAGGGGTGTTATTTAATATACTTGCCATTTGCGAATTTTGAAGTATTATTTTATCTTCTAGATTTTTTCGTTCGATTTTGACGGTTATATAAATTAAAAAATTAGATAAAAAGATAAATAAACACAGAATTACCCCGTTTCCAACAGATATATTTACCCTGTCAAAAATCTTAGAGCATACTAGAGTGTAATAAATAATAAAAGACGGAAATAATAGTACGGATAACTTTTTTAAAACTGGCATTCTCTATCGACCTGTAGTGTAAAGTAAATAGTAATTTATAATTAATATAAAGAAATATAATTCGATTGGATATAGCCTGTAAGGCTAATTGAAAAATTAAAATAATTTGCGGGAATGTAAAAAATCTTTAAAATTCAATGTTATACGGGTATATATAATTTATTCAAATAATAAATAATTTACATATCTTAATAAAAAAACTGTTTGCATTTTAATTTGCTATTAATATTTTTCAATATTTTAAGAAAAACTCAGATTTTAAAATAGTGAAATTATTGAATAGACCAAAAGAGAAATGAGCCAGGCAATCAGGCATTGAGAGAATACAACAAAAAGCGCATAATATTTCCCTAATTCTTTTTTTACGGTTGCAATTGAAGCTACACAAGGCGTATATAGTAATGAAAAAACCAGAAAAACAAAAGCGGTCTGTTTTGTAAATAAAATAGGCAGTTTATCAACATTTCCGCCAAGTAAGACACTAAGAGTACTTACCACACTCTCCTTTGCCATAAAGCCTGTAATAAAAGCTGTTGAAATACGCCAATCCGATATACCGAGCGGTTTAAAAATGGGAACTAATAAATTGCCGAAATATGCAAGAAGACTGTTTGCCGAGTCGGATACCAGATTGAGTTTTGCATCAAATGTCTGAAGAAACCATATTATTATTGCTGCTGCAAAAATTATGGTAAAAGCTCTTGTTATGAAGTCTTTTGCTTTGGTATAAATAAGTCTGTATACATTAACGGGGCTTGGCATTCTGTAATCAGGCAATTCCATAACAAAAGGAACCGGTTGACCTTTGAATATAAATAATTTCATGAATAATGCAAGAATAACTCCAGCAATAATCCCTATAAGGTAAAGTCCTATTATAACTAATACTTGATTTTCTTTAAAAAATGCGGCTGTAAACAGGGCATATATAGGAAGTTTTGCACTGCAGCTCATAAAAGGGGTCAATAGAATTGTCATTTTCCTGTCACGTTCGGAAGGTAAAGTTCTTGACGCCATAATAGCAGGAACACTGCATCCAAAACCTATAATCATGGGAACAAAACTTCTTCCCGACAGTCCTATTTTTCTGAGTATTTTATCCATAATAAATGCAACTCTTGCCATATATCCGCTGTCTTCCAAGATAGATAAAAAGAAAAATAAAATAATAATTATTGGCAAAAAACTTAATACACTGCCTACTCCCGCATATATTCCGTCTATAATTAAAGAATGGACAACCGGATTTAATCCGTATGAATTCAAGACTGTATCGGTCAAGAGCGTAATATAATTTATACTTTTTTCCATCAAAGCAGACAAAAAACTGCCTATAGGACCGAATGTCAGATAGAATATAACAGACATTATTATAAAAAATGAAAAAATTGCAGTATATTTTCCTGTCAGTATTTTATCTATATTCTCCGTAATTCTGTGGTTTATAGAGTCCACCGGTTTTTGTACGAATTTATAACACAGATCTTCTATAAATGAAAAACGCATATCCGCAAGTGCCGCTTCTTTATCCAGACCTCTTTCCGTTTCCATTTGTTTAATAATTTCGTCCAGTATTTTGGTTTCTCTATCATCCGGTTGTAGGGCTTTAAACATAATTTCATCGCCTTCGGCAAGTTTTGTTGCGGCAAATCTTACCGGGATATTTGCTCTTTTTGCATGATTTTCAATAAGATGAATAATGGAGTGAATACATTTATGGATACTGTTTCCTTTTTTACTATCAGCATCACAGAAATCTAGCCTTCCGGGTTTTTCCTGATATTTTGAAACATTTACGGCATGTTGTACAAGTTCTTCCAATCCTTCATTTTTTGATGCGGAAATAGGAATTACGGGAACTCCGAGAGCTGATTCAAGTCCGTTTATATCAATACTTCCTCCGTTTTTATATACTTCATCCATCATATTCAGTGCTATTACCATTGGTGTATCAAGCTCAATCAGCTGGAGAGTCAAAAATAAATTTCTCTCTATATTTGCAGCATCAACAATATTGATAATTCCGTCTGGTTTTTCATCTAAAATAAAATTTCTTGTAACAATTTCTTCACTGCTGTACGGTGATAAAGAATATATGCCCGGTAAATCCGTAACTGTTACTTCCGGATAATTTTTTATTATTCCGTCAACTCTGTCAACCGTTACTCCGGGAAAATTCCCAACATGTTGGTTTGCACCCGTAAGTTGATTAAAAAGAGTTGTTTTACCTGAATTCTGGTTGCCGGCAAGCGCAAGTTTTAATTTGTTTTTTATTTGTATATTATCTGTTTTTCTCGTTGTATAGGTTATATTTTCACCCATTTGGGAATGCGGAGTATTAAGAGAAAACATTTTACGTTTTTTACAGGCATGAGCATCGTGAATATCTTTTATTTTTATATTAGCCGCATCTTCTTTCCTTAATGTAAGTTGATATCCTCTTACTCTTATTTCAACGGGATTACCGAGCGGTGCTGTTTTGATAAGCGTAACTTCAACACCCGGAGTAAGTCCCATATCAAGAATATGTCTCCTTAATGCTTTATCCTTGCATTCTACAGATTCAATTATTGCATCTTTTCCTATTTCTAAATTAGCCAGTGTATTTAGAAGTTTTGTTTTTGCCATTTGTCCGTTCCCGTTTTATTGTAATTTATTTTTGTTTGATTTTAAAGTGTAATTTAAGATTTTTATAAATAATATTGCTAAATTTACTTATATATTATATTTCTTGCAGAATATACAATAAAAATTGATATACGGTTATGCAATAAGATATATCAAAAAACTGCATTTCTATTGACAAAAATTAAACCAAAACCATAGTTTGCAATAAAACATGCTGCGGTTAGTTAAATAACTGTTGCTGAATATTAATATCAGAAATATTAAAGCACTTACAGGCATATGGGGTTAATTTTCTTCCCCTCGGTGTTCTTTGGATAAAACCTTTCTGAACAAGATATGGTTCATAGACATCTTCTATTGTTTTAACATCTTCGCCGAGAGCTGTTGCAAGTGTTTCAATACCTACGGGACCGCCGTTATATTTTTCTGCAATGATGTTTAAAAGGCTTCTGTCCGTATTATCAAGACCGAATTTATCTATTTGCAGAATATCAAGTGCTTTTTCCGCGGTTTTGGAATCAATTAAACCATCGGCTTCAACTATTGCATAGTCTCTTACTCTTTTAACCAGACGGTTTGCTATTCTTGGGGTTCCTCTTGAACGTCTTGCTATGGATTTTGCACCTTCTTCATTAATTTCTATGTTAAGAATACGTGCTGTTCTTTGAATTACTTTTGTTAATTCTTCATCTGTATAAAATTCAAGCCTGTGAATTATTCCAAACCTGTCTCTTAAAGGACCTGACAAAGCACCTGCTTTTGTAGTAGCTCCTATTAGAGTAAATTTAGGGATGGGAATTCTTATGGATTTTAAAGTTTGTGATTTCCCTGTAGTCATATCAAGATAAAAATCTTCCATTGCAGGATAGAGAATTTCTTCGGATATTTTATTCAGTCTGTGTATTTCATCAATGAATAGAATGTCGCCTGCCTTTAATGACATCAATATACCTATAATATCTCTGGGACGTTCAAGAGAAGGTGCGGAAGTTATCTTAATATTTGAATTCATTTCTGCAGCAATTACGGATGCAAGTGTTGTTTTTCCAAGGCCGGGAGGTCCGTAAAATAATATATGATCTAACGGCAGTTCTCTTTTTTTGGATGCCTCAATTGATATTTTTAATGTGGATTTAAGCCCCGTCTGACCTATGTAATCATTAAAACATTTAGGTCTTATATTTGATTCAAAAGACATATCATAAGATATTTCTTTTGAAGAAGTATCTTCGTTTTTAATTTCTTTGAATTTATTATCGTCATCAGATATAATTGCCACTTATTCCGCCTTTTATTTATATCATATCATAATAACAATTTGTGTTTATTTATTTTCTTTTTTTGGAATAAATTTAAGTTCATATCCCAATATATCGGCGATTATAAGCATTTCTCTATATGAAATAGTTTCATTACGAAGTTTATTTGAAAGATTTTGCATTGAATACGGCTTATTTAATCTTTTTCCAAGGGCTTGGGATAATTCTTTCAAACCAACATTTACATCCAGTAAAACTTTCTTTAAATCATTAATTATCATAAAACACTCCACGTATTCATTTAAAATCAAATTAATTAACAATTTAATATTAAAAATATAAATATAAATATAAATATAAATTAAGTAACATTTATGATAAATAATTTTGAGAAAAAATTAATTTTAAGAATGCAAATAAGACTATAGATAGTGCTGTTCGGCTTGGTGTTGATAATAATCGTTTACGAGCTGTGAATGTACTTTAATCCTGATTTTATAAAAATGCCAAAATATACACGGGAACAAAAAAATCATTTTTATTTACTACTTACGGTCAGTTATTATTTGATGATAATGAATTGTTTGAAAATTTTTTCTCTGTTCTCCGGATTTATTGAATTTCAACCTGAAGAATATGATTTATTTTATGGTAATATGTGTTAGAGATTTTAAAAAGCTGACAATTATATTTAGTTTAATTTATAATATTATCAAGTTAGCATGAGAGGTAATTAAATTGGAAATGCGTGAATTAATCACAAAGCCTTCTTCTGTGCAAAGAAAGGCGTTATTGGATAAGAAAATCAGTGCTGTAGAACTCACGGAGGCAGTTTATAAACAAATTGAGGATGTTGACGGACAAATAGGTGCTTACAACTCGCTGACAAAAGAGTCGGCACTCGAAACGGCAAAAAAAGTTGATGAAAAAATAAAAAGAGGTGAAGACCTTCCCCCTCTTGCAGGTATACCTCTTGCTTTAAAAGATAATATTAATTTAAAATCATATCCCACAACGGCATCAAGCAAAATTTTAGAGAATTTTGTATCTCCTTTCGATGCAACCGTTACAAAAAAACTAAAATCAAATCTTGTTCCCATAATGGGTAAGGCTAATTTAGATGAGTTTGCGATGGGTTCAAGTAATGAAAATTCGGCATTTAAAATAGTACACAATCCCTGGAATTTAAAAAAGGTCCCGGGCGGCAGTTCGGGAGGAAGTGCCGCTGCGGTTGCAGCAGGTGAGGCAACGATAGCTCTGGGGTCTGATACCGGAGGTAGTATAAGGCTTCCTGCTAGTTATTGCGGATTGGTGGGCTTGAAGCCGACTTACGGTAGGGTTTCAAGATACGGCTTAATTGCGTTTGCTTCATCTTTAGATCAGATAGGTCCTATAACAAGAACGGTTGAGGATGCGGCATTATTATTAAATGTAATTTCAGGTCATGATGAAAAAGATTCGACATCTCTAAATCAAACTCCCTCCGATTTCACAAAAGACTTAAGAAATGATTTGAAAGGAACAAAAATCGGTTATGTAAAAGAATTATGTTCTGAAGGGCTTTCCAATGATGTTTCTATTGCTATACAAAAGTCAATCGAACTATACAAATCACTGGGTGCGGAAATTATTGAAATTTCTCTGCCTTTAATAAAATATTCGATAGCTGTATATTATATTGTTGCAACTGCAGAAGCAAGTTCTAATCTGGCACGTTTTGACGGTGTAAAATACGGCTACAGAACAAAAAATGCCGAAAATTTGTATGATATGTATATAAAAACAAGGGCAGAGGGTTTCGGTGACGAGGTAAAAAGGAGAATAATGCTGGGTACCTATGCTTTAAGTTCCGGATATTATGATGCATACTATAAAAAAGCTCAGCAGCTTAGAAGGCTTATTAAAAATGATTTTGATAACGCATTTTCTAAAGTCGATGTACTGTTATCGCCGACATGTCCTCATACTGCGTTTGATATAGGTTCAAGAATAGAAGATCCTTTAAGTATGTATTTGACTGATATTGCAACAATTACTGCAAATCTTGCGGGCATTCCGGCAATGAATATTCCTGTCGGACTGGATAAGGATAAAATGCCTATAGGACTCCAGCTTCAGTCAAATTGCCTGAATGAAAGTAAATTGTTAAATGTTGCCTTTAAGTTAGAGGAAGTTGTACAATTTAATTATAGTATTCCTTCAATGACATTGGTGTAATGAAAAAGAAAATATTTTTGCTGTTAATACAAATATTGATGTTTTCCGTTTGTTCGGGTGTTGTTTCACATGCGGCAGATATAGAAATTCCCGAGGAAGATATGCAGTATGCAATTTCAGCATATAAACAGGGAATAGAATTTACAAGGGTCAAAGCATATGATAGTGCTATTGCTGCGTTTCAAAAAGCTATTGAGTATAACCCGAAAATGTCAGATGCGTATTATAATATTGCGGCAATATACATTGCACAAAAAAAATATGATGAAGCATATAATACATACGTAAAAGTTATTGCTATAAATCCTTCTGATTATGATGCAATATTACAGGCTGCGAAGATTGCTTATAACAGAAAAAATTATTCTCTGGCTATTAAGTATTTGGAATATATTCCGGATGATTATGCAAACTACGGTTTGGCACGGCAGATATATGCGGATGCAAAAGAACAATTTGATATACAGAGAAACAGGGTGGAAAGAGCCAAGATATCAACTGCAAATAATAACCAAAGAGTATTAATTGATAAGTTTAATTCTCCCGCCGGTATGGCTGTTGACTCCGAAGGAAATATGTTTGTGGCTTCATATTCGGATAATGCAATTATAAAAGTTGATAAAAATAAAAATAAAACAAATTTTGTAAAAGATTATCTTCTTGATGGTCCGGTAGGGCTTGCAATTGATAAATATGACAATATATATGTAGCAAATTATGAATCCGACAATATACTAAAGATAACGAAAGGCGGAAACGTAAGCGTTTTTATGGAAAAGGTATCAAAGCCGTATTTTCTGTATATAAAAAATGATATTTTGTATATATCCGAACAAGGCAATGATGTTGTTTTAACATATAATTTGGCGAGATGACGGGCTTACGAGTTTTTTAAAGCTTCCGCCAACTTCATAAAGATTTGTATTTTTTCTCATATAATCATTAAAATTTTTGATTATTTCGGGTGTTAAGTTTGCATCTGATTCATACATAGGAGCAACCGATTCAAAAGCAATAAGCATTCCGTTAGAATTTTCCTGTAACTTTTTTACATAACTTACGACTTCTTCAAATGTCTTTGAAGGCGTTCCATCAAAGTAATTTGCAAGATAGAAAGGTGCTGATAAGGCAATTACTGGCTTTTGCGGTTCTCTGCTCAAACATTTAATTATATCTTCGTATGAATTTTCAGGTACCGAAAAAACTTTGCCTTTAGATTCATCAAAGGGAATGGAATATTTCGCAAAGAATTCTCCTGTTGTCAGGTATGAATTTAATAATACTGCTGCGTTTTCTATAGATCCAAATTTGGTATTATCAAAATCTTCTATTATATTGTATGCAAATTCAGGATAAAGTTGATTTAAAAGTTCTAATACCCTTTTTTCTATTTTTTGTATAGTATTTTGCACAAAATCAATTAAATTGTCAGAATATGGGTTGACACCGTATGCTATTATTTCGCTGGTTTCATAGCCTAATTCTGATGAAGGTGTCTTTTGTGCAAATGACAGCTTAATGGCGGGGAGAAATTTAACGTTTTTATACTTCTCGGGATTACTTCCTATAACTTCGACCATATGTTGCAGGCTTCTAATAAAATCCCTGTCTGTCAGCGCAAATATGAATTTCTTTCCGGTTTCATTATAATATTTATCGGCATATACGGCCACATCATCTAATATATTAAATATATTCTGCTCTCCGCCTGTATAACTACTTCTGTAATCAAGATCAACGTAATAAACACCTGATTTTCTGTTCTTCTTGCTTGATATAAAGTTTTCCTCTTTTAATGATGGCAGAAGCTCCCTAAACTCGTCGGGACTCATAATGCCGGTGAAATTTTCAGCCGGTATTTTTTTCATTGTTGTTTTTTCTGCATTTTTATGAAGTTCAATTGCAAAATCAGACGGAGGTCCTGCTTCTTTATATTTTGGAATCTCTTCATCTTTCAGATAGAATAAGGAAGAAAAAAAATTTTTTTTAAAAGATAAAGGTTTATTTTTCACGGAAATTTCAATAGAATCTGCCTTTCTTTCGTTTATACCGCGTAGTTGTCTTTCTTTACGGGCAACTGCCTTATAAGGGAAATTATTAGAAATTCTTATATCCATTTCTACTCCTATTAAGAAATAAGTTAATTTTTATAAAAATCAAAAAGAAAAAATTTGCCATAAAGCATTTTATTTTAATTTATAATTTATTTTTTCTTTTTTAACATAAAAAATCCGCAAATTGCCGCCAATATAACGGCTGCTTTCGGAAGGATACTTGTCTTTTTTTGAGATTGATAATTTGTATAAAGCACGTTTTGTCTGAATTCATCTTTTTCTTGTAAAGCTTTGCTTATTGAATATTTTGGCAGCTGCTGCGGAGCTTCGACAGGACCGATACTCCTTTTTGTACCGGAATTTCCTGTAATACTTTTGGCAGCTGCGGGTGCTGTGACATTTATATTTTGAGTATTTAATAAGTTAGACATTATTTCCTCCGCTATACTTTTAATGTATAAATATATACATAATTGTTATAAAAAGTTATATAAATCTGATTTCTTTACAAATGTTAACAAAAATATATGTAAACTTTTGTTAAAACATATATATATATCAAGCAAGAAAAACATTTCAGAGGAATTAAAACAGTATAGATTTCTGCATGAAAGGGAGCTACAGGTGAACATACAAAAAAGTAATTTAAATGCGCAAAATGTTTCATTTTCAGGACATAATAAGAAACTGGATAAAACAGGATATGAAATAAATAACTTTTATTACCTTTATGATCCCAAAAAATACGATTGCGAAGTAGAACTGTACAATATAAAAAAGGACAACAAAGGTAATTTGTCCATTGCAGAAAATAAAGAACCTGCAGCTGTTTTGCCGCTGGTTGACGGTTTTGTCAGTGCTGATATATCAGAAATTCCGCAATTAAATTCACCTGAGGGTTTTGCATACAGATTTAAATTGACGGATAAAAGTACTAACGAACATTCCTATGCTTTTGATAACGGAACTGTGATAGGAATTTTTGACGAAACAAGGACTGATAACAAATATAATGTTATATTGAATAATCGTGCGATTATTAATAAAAACGGGGCAATGCAGCTAATCATGCCGGATGAATATTATCCCGGGGTAGAAGGTAAGAGCGGCAGTGCTAAAATCAACGAAAGCTTAAGAGCAAAAGCTTTATCAAATGTCAGAACCCATGCCAATAAACTTGGCGGTAATTTTTACGGAATAATATATAGATTACCGGAATTGGAAAAAGAGGGTGTAAAACGGATTGTCGGTATGCCTTTTACCAGAGATACAATTTCTTCGCATTTATATTGGACGGAAAATGCTTATCAGGTAGCTCCTACTCTCGGAACGGAGGAAGATTTTAAGACTTTGCAGCGCGAGTTATTTAAACATGATATGAACTGGATTGCAGATGCAGCTCTTGTTAATGAGGGTTTTGGCGGGATACATTTATCGGAACTTTTAAGAAAAGGTTCTGATTCGTTCTCGAAGAATATGTTCAGAGCGGAGGAGAAAATCTCACTGGGTATACTTCCCGATAAATGTGACTATACAAGAATGAAAATTATTAATGCTCCCTTTTTGGTAGATGAGAAAGGTGCTTATAAATCTGAAAATTCCGAATATAATCCTGCAAAGCCGACATATATACAATTTTATGATGAGCGTCTTGCAAGCGAAGAACAAAAAAAATCAGATTCTCCTTTCAGGATGTCAACATATGATAATAAAAATACGGATAATATATATGATATAACAAAGCATGATGATGCGGTATATCCGTTTGCTATAGAGGTAAATCCGGACGAGTTAAAAAGAAATGTAAGAAATATTGCAGTTAAAGAAGGCGTTGTTGATTTAACCAAAACTGAAACAATTAAGAAGGTGTCCGATTTCACTAATTTTAATGTTGTAAACAAGAGTGAGGCAGGCGGGCTTGAATTGTGGGACGGAAATGTGGATATTGCAAAGTTAAATTTTTATAGAAATTCTAAAGATGATGCAAGATTTACTAAACTTCCGGAGAATATAAAAGAAGAAGCAATTGCCGATTTTGACCGCGGTGCGCTTGCTGTAAGAGATTATGCCGTAAATTCCGGAAAATATTGGACAAAATTAACTGCAGATACACAATTTGAATATGTTTCTAAAGTAATAGGCGAAGCTGTAAAAACACCGGAAGGTTACATGAATACAATAGAAAAACTTGTAAAAAGTGGTGATTTACCTTCCTCCGTATTGAAAAATGTTGATGAAGAAATAATAGAAAACGTATTGAATGATAATTATCACTTAAGACGTTTAGATGATGCGGATATGAGAGTCGAAATAAATCCGGAATATTTTGACGGAAATGATTATAATGTATCTGATTATATTTTAAGGCAATCAATGGATGTTCCTTTGGAAACATTGCCTTTTGCAACTAATCTGCTCGGAATTATGACTTCGCCATATATAGCGAAAAAAGCTAATACGGATGATGAAATAGGTATCTCAAGGTATGATTTATATAAAGCCGGCAATCCCGAACTGCCGGAAAAATATTCAAAAGTATATAATCAGATGGAAGCTTTATATCAAGAAGATATAGTACCCGTTATTTATTCACTGATTGAAGATATTCCCGGTATTTCTCAAGAAGGTAAAGTTACGGAATACGGCAAGTATGTCTTATCTGAAATTACCCCTGAATTAACAAAATATATACTTGTAAAAGCCTTAGCCCCTAAAGCTCCGGTAAGACTTACAGAAGACGGACATCTGGATTTTACAAATATCAATCCCGAAGATATAACAATGCAGTCTTTAGGTATTCCATACAGCGGTAAAACCTTGGAAGAAGAATCTCAAGCCGTAGTTAACATATTGAGAAAAGGTATTTCTAAAATTCCCGAATCCAGCTTATCCGTAATTAAATCAAAAATAGAAAACAGGTTTAAAGATCGTTCTTTAAGTGATTTTAAAATAGCTGAAATGATTATAGACAGAACGGAAGCAGGTCTGGGCTGGAGAATTGATGCCGCTAAAGATATAGGTTCAATTGATTCTTTCAGATCTGATGCAGACAGTATGACAGAAATTTGGAATAACGTAATTGCTTTTTGGAAGAAATATAACCAAAGCGTTTTACAAATCAATCCTCATTCATATACAACCGCGGAAATTACGGATTTAGCTGATTTATTTAGGGCGGAATCTTCTACTATTTTTGAGAATGATGGTGATGCCGAAAGAAAATTTCTTGAAGAAACGGGAATTACGTCAATAGCAAACTATAATTATTTCTTCTCTCTGCTGCCGGAATTATTTGCTGAATATGGTTTTGAAAACGGCAACCCGAGCTGGCGGTTTGAGCAGAGTAAAAATTTCAGTCTGCGAGAAAAATTAGATAAAGGCTGGACCGGAAATCCCGGATTTTTATTTCAGAGTCCTGAAGACGGGGTAATAAACTCATATACTTTTGTCGGGAATCATGATAAACCTCGTGTTCTCCATTGTCTTGCACTTAATATGAGATTATTTAATTCTGATTTTTCATCGGATGATGATAAAAAAGCAGCTGATGAATGTATATTAAAAAATGAAAATGAAGTCATAGATTATGATACATTAAGTCCTATGGCTATTGCTATGGGAACAAGATTGAATGAAGCAATTAAAAGTGTTATATCAGATGAAACAACAATAAATGCTCTGAAAAAATCAATAAGTAATTTAGCAAGAGGAATACATAAAGGTAAAGAATTTGATGCTGCCGCTTTCGGAACAAGACCGTTTGAAATAGCTATTAAAACAGTTTTTGATGAAGCAGAATATAACGGCAGCAAAATTCCGAATCGTGATGAATTGGAAGCGAAAATACTGGAAAATATATTAACTCCCGCATTTGACAGGTTTTACTCAATCTATAAACTGTTGATTACTCTGCCCGGAAGCCCGACAGATTTTGCAGGCGACAGAGTTGCGTCTACAGGGTTTGAAACAAAAGCAAAAAACTACCACCAGCAAAACAGAAATGTTATTCACTGGGAATGGCTTAATGATAATAGATATAAATTCGTAAAGCAATTTTATGACAAAATGAATGAAATTGCGAATTTAAGAAGCCGTCCTGAGCTTAGTGCATTAAATAACGGCACAACTGTTTCTATTCCAATTGAAGTTGAAAGTAAAGATGAAAAAGGAATCGCACAAACGAGTTTAAGTGAAAAAGTGCAATCAATGCTTCGATACAACAATGAGGGTTCAGTTGTACTTACTTTGCATGATGCAACCGGTGCAGATGTAGATAATAAAGATCCAAATAGCTTATCTTTAACAAAAAAACTGAACAGAAAAGAAACTAGGATAAGTACTATGCAAGGAAATATATATGGTAAAATTATTCTGGATCCTGAAATTGCAAATGCAAAACAAGGTTTAAAACATGGGCTTGAAATCGGCAGTAAATTTAAAAATGCCAGAAACGAAGATAACTCAACTTATGAAATAGCAAAATTTGAAAAAAAAGGAAAGTTATACTACTACTTAAGAAGAAGAGATGCAAAAGGTCAGGAAATTCCTGTTGTAATAAAACCTGAAGATTTGAATACTTTGATTCTTTATAAAGTAAAATAATAACTAAGTATAACAAAAGAAGCGATACAATGATATTCTGTATCGCTTCTTTTGTTATTTGAATAAAATTCGTTTGTAGTAAAATGAATAAAAAAGGATTTTTTATGAAATTATTTAATACATTTTCAAACAAAATTGAAGAATTTGTTCCGGTTGATAAAAATAAAGTAACAATGTATGTATGCGGTCCAACTGTATATGATTATCCGCATCTTGGGCATGCAAGATGCTATATTACCTGGGATATGGTCTACAGATATTTAAAATTTCAAGGTTATGATGTTAAATATTGCCGCAATGTTACCGATGTGGATGATAAAATTCTTAAAAAGGCAAAAGAAGAAAATACAACGGCGGAAGTTATATCAAGGAGATACTATGATATATTTGCCGATTCAATGAAAAAATTAAATGTCTTAAAGCCTGATGCTGAACCTTTTGCAACAAAAACTCTCGGAGAAATGATTTCTATAATTAAGGATTTAATAAAGAATGAATATGCATATGAAATAAATGGTGATGTTTATTTTAGAGTCAGAAAGTTTAAGGACTACGGTAAATTAAGCAAGCAGCCGATAGAAGATTTAGTTGCGGGTGCAAGAGTTGAAGCTTCATCTGTTAAAGAAGATGTATTGGATTTTGCTTTATGGAAAAAAGATGAAGAGTTCGGTTATTCGAGTCCTTGGGGTAAAGGTCGCCCGGGATGGCATATTGAATGCAGTGCTATGTCCAGAAAATATCTTGGAAAAACAATAGATATTCATGCCGGCGGTGCAGATTTGATATTCCCGCACCACGAAAATGAAATAGCACAGTCAGAATGTGCAAACGGATGTAAATTTGTTAATTACTGGCTTCATAACGGTTTTGTTACCATTAACAAAGAGAAGATGTCAAAGTCCCTAAAAAATTTTGTTACAATAGGTGACCTTCTTGCCGATTATGATGCGAATACAATCAGGTTTTTTATTCTGACGAATCACTACAGAATGCCCGTTGAATTTTCTGATACGGCTCTTCTTGGTGCTAAAGCAGGCTGGAAAAGAATTCAAAATGCTGTTAACGAAGCGTTGAGGCTTGTTGATAAACAAAACTTGCCTGATATAGCAAAATCACAAGAAGTTAAACTGTTTAAAGAAGCGATGAATAATGATTTTAATACATCAAGGGCGCTTGCCGTTATATTTGAATCGGCTGCATGTTTAAATAAAGCCGTTAACGAAAGAAATATTGAAACAGTGAAGAAATATGCCGCAATCTTATTAACTCTTACCGATGTTTTAGGCTTTAGTATTGAAAAAGAAAAAATGTCTGAAGATGAACTTCAAAATAAACTTTCAAAAATTATTGATAATATGGAATTTCTGAATGAAACGGATAAAGGTCTTACAGGGTATTCTTTAATGGAAAAAATTATTGAATACAGGAATAAAGCAAGAGAGGAAAAAAATTGGTTTGTTGCTGACAAAATAAGAACTCTGCTTGAAAGTATTTCAATAATTTTAAAAGATACTAAAGACGAAACAGTTTGGGAAGAAAAATAAGGAACTTTTTAAAAGTTATATTGTCTTAATCAATGAGGCAAGAGTTTGTTGGAGGTATCATATAAAGAACACGGCATCTTGTTTAATGCCGTGTTCCGTTTAAACTTTTTGTTTGTTCTAGTGAGCGCCGCTGTGTCTTTCAAACATAGAAGGTAGTGCAATTAGCAGAAAATACATAAGAGCCCCGAATAATAGTAAGTACAGACCATCCATAACACAATTCCTTTTTTTTAACTACACATTAATATAGTTCCACAAATAACTTTTTCTTAAACATTAGAGTATAATATATTGAGGTAAATATGGAAAAAGAAAAATTAAAGAAATTATTTTCAGGATTTTGCTGCAGTTATTGTAAGCATGATTTTGATGAGAGTGCAATTTTCATAAAAAGAGAAGAAAAAAATCTTCTTGTATTGCAAATAATTTGCCCTGAGTGTGGTAAGAGTTTCGGTCTTGCTCTTCTGGGAACGGGTGCTTTGTCAATAAAAGATAAAGATGATGATGAACTTGTTATACAGGACTGTCCGCAGCCTATTTCTTTTGATGATGTTATAGATGCACACCAGTTTATAAATAACCTAGGCGAAGACTGGGCAAAATATATTCCCGATGATTTTAAGAATATCTAAATATCCCAATTATCACTAAGTTTTGCAAATTTAAAGTCTTTATAAAAGTAATTTAGTATTTGATAAGCATTATATCCTTGAGCAGCCAGATTGTTTGCACCATGCTGGCTCATACCCACACCATGGCCGTTCTTTTTTGTTCCGTTGTCAAAAGACGGCACGGATTGAAGAAAAGAGCTGCCTGAATCCCATACTTTTGTCTGTCCGCCGGAACTTGCATGATAATAAGTGGGAAGAACTTTTTTATCCTGAACAAGAACAATTCCTTTTGTATCTTCAACGGCTTTTGTGGTGGTATCTTTTTCGGCACTTGCTCCGCCATATGCCTGATCCGATGTAGTGTCAACAACGTCAAAACCTTTAGAAGCATGTTTTCCCGCAGTTTTTGTTGCAACAGCATAACTTCTTGCTGCTATTGCTTGAGCTTTTAGTGCTTCCGTATTCCATTTGGAAGGCATTTCAGAAGGTACAACTCCTTTCAAATAGTCTTCCAGCGGGACATCATTGACCAGAGTCGCACCTTGCGAACCCCAGTTTGTTATTATAAAATTTCCTCTATACCAGGCTCTTTTGGAACATAAAAAGCCGGGTGTTTTTGTTTTTATTAATATTTGGTTTGTGCCGAGACCAATTGTCTTTCTGCTTATGACTATTGCGATTTCATTTCCTTTTGATTTAAATTCATAAACTTTCATCGGTTGTATTTCATATAAAAGTTTATCACTGAATGCATCATATATTCCTGCAGAAACTGAAGAAGCAATTTTAATTTCTTTTTCATTTGTTTGCAAACCTACTTTGATTGCATCAGCCTTTAAACTGAAAATAAATATTGAAAAGATTAATACTGATATTTTTTTAAATAACATACTTGAAACCGTTATTATATCCCGTATACAACATAATATCACACAAAAATTATAACTTGAGAAAATTCGTATATTTATATTAGAAAAAATAAAATAATATTATATATTTCCTCTAAAAATACGACAACTTTTGACTTTCAATATTATATCATTAAATTAAATATTGTATATGGAATCATAGTAAATATTAAATCTTTATAAAAAGGGTAAGTTGTATGATTAATGGCGGGATAAATTATAACGAAAGAGGAATAATTAATAACATTCGTGCTATGAGAATGCAAACAGCTTTAATGGCAATTACAAATGAGAATGTTGTTGGATTTGATAAAATAGGATATCAAAGAAAAATCCCCGTTGTTTCTTCTTTTGCGGAGTTTATAGGAGAGGATGCCATATCAACCACAACTGATGATACTGTAGGGAGATTGGGACTCACTGAGAATCCTCTGGATGTTGCACTGGCAGAAAAAGGTTATTTTCAAATATTAACAAATGAAGGTATAAAACTCACTCGTGACGGAAGATTTAAAATGAATAAAAACGGCGAGATTTTGTCTCTTGACGGAAATAAAGTTTTAACTAATATGGGAACGCCTCTTGTGCTTCCTCTTGTTCCTGAGAAACTTGACGATATTACAATAGATTTAAATGGCGTTGTAAGAGTTTTAAATAATAAAACACGAGAATTTGAAACGGCAGGCACTTTAGGCGTTGTTACGCAAGACGGTCTTGCTGTTCTTGCCCCTAATGTAAGACAGGGATACAATGAATACTCAAATGTCAGTCTTCAATCTGAGTTTATGCAGGCAATTCCGTATACGAAAACATTTGAAGCGAACAGACAGCTGTATTCAATCCAAAACTCTAATTTACAAAGAGCAATTTCTTCACTTGGCAGTTAGAAAGGCAGTAAATGACAACATTACAAGGTATAATAAACAGAGGTATAGTTAATGCCGAACTTCAATTTGAAAGAATGGGCTATATTTCGACAAATGTTTCAAACTACAATACGAACGGTTATAAGAATGTAAGGTTTGAACAAATGCTTGATGAAAACGGATATCTTACCGGGGTGGAAAGAACGGATTTTTCACAAGGTGCAGTACAAAGAACAGAACGTGAATTTGATGTTGCTATAATCGGATCGGGGTTTATTCCGGTAACATCGCAGACGGGAGATGTTACATATACAAGAGAGGGCTCTTTCAGAATTGACAAGGAAGGATATCTTATAACAAATGACGGGTATTTGGTAGGCGACGGTATACAAATCCCGGTAAATTATGAAAATTTACAGATTAAAGCAAACGGAGATGTCGAAATTTTCTCAAATGACGGAACAAAACGTGAAACACTCGGCACAATACCTCTTGTAAATTTTCAAAATCCAGAGGGATTAAAGAAATCGGATAATAATAAATTTTATCTTACGGCGGAGTCCGGAGAACCGATTTTATTAAAAACCCATACAAGATTTAAACAGGGAAGTATTGAAGTTACAAATGTTGATTTATTGACGGAAGTAAATTCCATTTTAAGACTAAATGCTTCCATGCTTGCGAGCTTTAAAGTGATGCAGACAATCAACGATATGTATTCAAAGGCATTGGCGTTAAATGAATAAAACACGGGTGACAAATAATGATAATACCAAATAATCCGATAGCTAGAACACTAAATGCATTAGATTTAATAGCGGAAAGACAAAGAGCATTGTCTTCCAATCTTGCGAATATGGATACTCCGAATTATAGAAGAAAAGATATATCATTTTCACAATATCTCGGCGGAACTGCAAATCCTTTAGAGACAAAACTTGCAGCAATACTTGGTCCTTCTCCTGTTACAATACAAACTTCAAATGAAAAAGTGGATCCTGCAACAGAATTATCTGAAATGCAGAAAAATTCTATTTTGTATACTGTTGCGGCGCAAAGAATGACTTCTTTAATTACGGAAATGAAAACGGTTATAAATATGGGTAACAGTTAATGGGTATATTAAGTTCAATGAATGTCGGCTGTGACGGCCTTAAAGTACACGGTATGAGATTGGATATAAGTTCTAAAAATATAGCCAATCTTGATACTCCTAATTATGTGAGAAAAATTCCTCTGGTTGTATCAACGGACAGAAGTTCTTTTTTAAGTGTAATGAACCAGATGAAAGAATCTGTTTTCGGTTCAGGAACTCTTCCGTATTCAACCGGAAGCGTTGCAATGGCAGGTATTGTCGAAGATCCTACACTGGGAGATAAAATATATAAACCCGGGCATCCAGATGCGGATGAAAACGGATATATAAGAGCTTCAAATGTTGATCCGCTTGTTGAAATAACGGATGCGATAATGGCGCAGAGGGCATATGAAGCAAGTTTGGCGATAATCACAATAAGCAAATCAATGGCAGACAGGGCAGCAGCTATCGGAAGCTGATTATAGAGGATTCAGGTAGGGTATGTTTACAGGGATGATACAAAATTTATTAAATACTTCGGGTCAGCAGGCTGCGGTAAAAAGGGCTCAACAGATAAGTTCTTATGTGCAAAGCCGGACAACTCCTGTTGATTTAAATGAAGGAGTTGAATTTAAAACTTTTGCGGACGTAATGAATTCATCTTTAGATGTACATACCAGATTTAATATTAATAAATCCGACAATAAAATAAAATTCGGGAATTTAACTTCCAAAAAAACTGAATTAAATAATAATTTTGAACTGCAGAAAAGTAATTTTTTTAAAGACAATACCTATACCGAAAATTCTGAAGTTGCGGAAAAATCATATATAAAAGATTTAATTTCAAAAATTTCAAGAAAACACGGAGTTGATGAAAAACTTGTAAATGCAGTTATTAGACAAGAATCGGGATATAATCCGAATGCAAAATCAAAAGCAGGCGCACAGGGACTTATGCAATTAATGCCTGCCACAGCAAAATCTTTAGGTGTTACTGATCCTTATAATCCGGTGCAAAATTTGGAAGGAGGAGTAAGATATCTAAAGAGTATGATGGAAAGATATAACGGAAATTTGGTTCTTGCGCTTGCAGCATATAATGCAGGTCCCGGAAATGTGGATAAATATGAAGGAATCCCTCCTTTCAAAGAAACACAAAATTATGTAAAAAATATACTGGTAAACTATTTGTAATAGAAAGGTAATAACATGCTAGAAAACAGATTGGTTCCAAATATAAATATTTTTTCGGATTCGCTGAGGTCAATGCCGATTGATGAATTCTCACAAAAAGGCTTTGGCGCAAGTTCTTTAAAGGAGTCAACTTCTGCAGATTTTAAAACGGTTTTATCCGGACTTGTCAGTAAATTAAATAACGAAATTGAAAAGCCCGATCAGCTTTTAAATCAACAAATGACAGGTAATCAGGAAGTAGACATACATGACGTAATGACTGCCGTTGCTAAATCTGAAATAGGTATAAGTCTTGCAACGCAGGTCACTTCTAAAGTTGTTACGGCATATAATACGGTTATGAATATTTCCATATAATAACTGCAAATGACAGTAATTTATTTTCTATAGCGGCTGTTAATTGTATATTTAATACATCATATATACTTTCTATGAGATTTTAGTTAAATAGTGTAAAGCAGTTACCCAATATTAAAAAAAATAGTATAATAACAAGTAGATATTATGTTGAAGATTAGGGATTTATGAATATAAAAGAGCTTATGCAAAATAAAACAGTGTTTTACTCCGTAATTGGCGGAGCAGGGGCTGTTTTTATAACTCTGATATTGTTGATTTCTTTTGCTGCAAGCGGCAGATCTTCAGGCGGAACCGGTCAAATTGCCGATAAAATTCAAAAAGAATCTTTTGATATAGTAACAACTGATAATCAAGGTAAAGCTATTGAAATCCAAACACTTCTGGCTCGTCATCAAATAATTGCAAAAAGAAGAGTTGACGGTACAAAAACAACAGTGTTTCTGGAAGGCGGTAAATATACAAATACTCAGAGAGACAGTGCTCTGTTGGAAATTGTTAAAAGCGGGCTTGTAGATCAGAATGTCGGACTTGAAATATTTGATAAAAATGATTTTACTTCAACTAGAGAAGATAAAAGAATAAAGCTCGCAAGAGCGGTAAATGGCGAGCTTTCAAGGCTGATAAGACAGCTTCCGAATATTGATAATGCCTCGGTTCTTGTTTCGATTCCCGAAAATACAATGTTTAAAGCAGATAAGAAACCCATAAATGCAACGGTTATGCTTACTGTTGCAAGCGGTGTTAAACTGGATAATTCGGTAATTAAATCAATTAAGAGCCTGCTTCTTGGCAGCGTTGTTGATTTAAAAGCGGAAAATATTTCCATTACCGATTCAAACGGTAATGTATACAGCAGTCTGGTTAAATCCATAGATGATCAGATATCAAAAATTCAAGAAAATGATACTTATATGCAAAATAAAGTATCTGCACAATTAGATATGCTTTTAGGTCATGGTAATTATGTCGTTACCGTTAGTACATTCTTAAATCAAGTTCCGGTTGAAGAAACAAGTATTCAATATGATCCAAACAGTAAAACTTCTTTAACCGAGCAAACTTTTAAAGAAGGGCTTGGAGATAATTCTCTTGATACAAATAAGGCTTCTGATGCAGTAAGTGTATATCTTCCTAACGGTCTTCAAAATTCATCATCTTCATCCTCTCAGAATAAAAATTATGAAAGAATTGCATCGGAAACCAGTTATGGTGTCGGCAGGGTTCACAAAACAAAATATTTCAGCTCGGGTATTATCGAAAAAATATCTATTGCCGTTACAATGAATGCGGATGCAATGCCTGCTAATATGACAGAAGAAGAATTAAAGGAACAGATTGCAAATGCGGCATCACCAAAAGTTTCTCCCAATGATGTTTCTATTGCATATGCGGAGGCAATAGATCCGTATCTTGCGTCGGACAGACCCGTTAATCTTCCGGTTCCGGATGCTTCGGGGAACCCGTGGTGGCTGGCTGTAGTATTAATGATTGCAGGTCTTATTGTAGGATTTATATTTGTCCATAAGAAACTAAAAGATTCTTCATCCGAGCAAGAAGAAGAGCTGCGGCAGCTGAAGCAAAAAACAACTGAGCAGGAAAAACAAATAGTGGATGTTAATTTGAAGGCTGCAGAATTAATTGAAAAACAAACAATATTAACTCAGGAACTTTTAGAACATCAAAAACAGCTTCAGCTTGAGAAAAAGAAAGAGACGGAAGTATCATTGGATGATGTAGTGGAAGAGGTAACATCCGATTTAGAGTACGGGGACAGCCAAAAGACGGTAAAAGAGCTAAAAAGCTGGATTGAAAAGTCGTAAACGGAGCAGATAAATGCCGATAGAAGGATTTGATTATAAAGCATTTGCAATGGATTTGTCAAAACAGGCCATGGAAGTATTGATGCAGCCCGGTTCAAATGCTGCACCCGATACTTTAACGGACAAAGATAAAAAAAATATTTTTGAAACCGTAAGAAAATTCTGTTATATGGCAGGCGAAGCTCTGAGTAATGATGCGCAGATTAAATTTAATGCCGAGCAGGCTAGTCTGGTTACTCAGTTTATCGGTGAATGGACTTTTCATAAATCTATTGATTTGATTAACGGACAAATTCCTCCTCAGAACCGGGATGCAATATTGCAGATAATTGCCGCTAATATTTTTAATACTGCAAAATTGGCAATTATAAAGAAAATGCCCCAGGATACTTTAATAAATCTGGTAGAAGAAAAAGTAAAAAATGTTTATAATGATGAACTGCAAAAACTTGTTAAAAGAGGCATATTGACTCAGCAACAGTATGAAGCTGCAGTAAATAAATCTAATTTGAATGATATGGTTCAAAAAACGGAAGACGAATCAAAACTTGAAAAAATACAGCAGGAAGAAAACACGGCTGCTGCTTCTCCAAATGACAAAAAGGTTCTGAAATTTGCGGCATTATCAATTATATTAAAAAAACTACCGCCGCAAAAAGCAAATGAGATATTGAATTCTCTGGATAAAAACGATGCAAAACATATTTTTAATTATATGAAAATGAGTAATATTGAAGATAAAATTGACCATAAAGTTATTATTAAAGCTCTTGAAGAAATAAAAAAAATACTTCCTAAACCTGATGTAGTAAATGTACCTAAATTGTTAAAACGTCATTATAAATTAATAAAAATGACCTCTCCCGAAATTTTAAGTTCAATTGCAATTAACGAAAGGGAAACGGTTAAGGATTTTATATTAGACAGAGAATTTCCGGCAGCAGAGGTTTTTAGTCCGTTTGTTATACAATCTTTAGTGAATAGTATAGAAGAAAAAATCAATGATAATTAAAAAAAAATATACAAATATAAAAAAAATAGAAGATAAGTCCGTAAGCACGGAAGAAAATGTTCAATCAGGCGAAATTAATAAAATCGCAGAAGATGTTCCTGTCGTTATTCCTGAAGAAAAGAAAGAAGTTAAAACTAAAGAAAAAACAAAAAAGAAAAATGATGATTTTGATTTGTCCATAGATGAAATTAAATTTGAGCAAAGAGAAGAAAGACGCGAAGGAACAAGAAGAAGAGGATATAGAAGAACACAGGACAGAAATCTGGTTTCTCGGGCGCAGGAAGAAGCTGTTTCTATTAAAGAAGTTGCCAGAAAAGAAGGCTATGAATCAGGGATAAGTGAAGCGAAAAAAGATTTGGAAGAATTAAGAAGTAAATTTTCGGAATTCTATAATTATAAAGAAGAAGTTTTTGAAAAAGTTTCAGAATGTATTATGGATATTTCTCTTGAAATAGCAAAAAAAATTCTTAATAAAGAAATAGAAACGGATAAAGAAAGTATAATTCCTATAATAAAAGGAACAGTTGCAGAGATAAATAAAACCGAAAATAAGATAACATTAAAAGTTATGCCTAAAGATGTTGAAATTGTAAGGGATAAAGTACCGGAAGTTTTTTCCGAAAACTATTTTGAAGCAAAAATAACGGTGATTCCGGATAGTACGATAAAAGACGGAGGGGTAATTGTAGAAACATCAAACGGAATAATAGATGCAACAATTGAAACACAGCTTTCCATAATAGAAAAGGCTCTAAAAAAACAGGAAGAATAGTATATGGCTCAGTCGCAAGGTGCAAAACCTTCAATGATAAGTGAAATTTTATTAGCAATATTTGTAATATTGCTGATTGTTTTGCTGATTATAGAACTTCCGCCTGTAGTTGTTAATTTTGCAATAAGCTTTAATATAACTTTGGGGATATTATTGCTTATGATTTCTTTATATATACAAAGACCGCTGGAGTTAGCATCATTTCCTTCAATAATATTAATCGGAACAATGTTCAGGCTTGTTTTGTCAATTGCCTCAACAAGGCTTATTCTTGCAAAAGGTGAAGCGGGCGAGGTTATTGATGCATTCGGAAATTTCGTTACGGGCGGTAATTTGGTAGTTGGATTTGTTATATTTATAATAATTACAATAGTACAGTTTCTTGTAATTACAAAGGGTTCCGAACGTATCGCGGAAGTTGCGGCGAGGTTTGCATTGGACGCTA
Organism: uncultured Muribaculaceae bacterium; assembly: GCA_964572355.1. Classification (GTDB taxonomy): domain Bacteria; phylum Cyanobacteriota; class Vampirovibrionia; order Gastranaerophilales; family Gastranaerophilaceae; genus Avigastranaerophilus. Next base: position 81,508 of record CAZNEN010000005.1, on the reverse strand, counting down.
TGCCCGGAAAACAAATGACAATTGATGCGGATTTTAATGCCGGATTGATTTCACCTGAAGAGGCAATAAAAAGAAGAGAAGATTTGCAAAGGGAATCAAACTTATACGGTTCTATGGACGGTGCAATGAAATTTGTAAAAGGTGATACAATGGCAGGTATCATCATTGTTGTTATCAACATCGTCGGAGGATTAGCTATAGGAATATTGCAGCAAGGACTGCCCGCCGGAGAAGCAGTCCAAAAATATACGGTATTAACTGTAGGTGATGGTTTGGCTTCGCAATTACCGTCTTTGTTAATGGCGGTATCTGCAGGTATTGTTATGACGCGTTCAACAGCGGCCGGCGGTTCTCTCGGGGATGATCTCGCAGGTCAGATTTTAAGCAAACCTTCGAGTCTGATTTTTACCGTGGTATTTCTTTCGTTAATAGCTATTACAAGTTTTGTAACAGGTCTGCCGTGGTATACTTTTACTCTTTATGCTCTTATTATAATGGCGGCTTATTTAATTGTTTCCGTTAATAAGGATGTTCAATCACAATTGGGGCAATTGGATGCTGTTAAGAAAAGTATGAGTGATTTGACAAATCCTAACAGAATGTATGAACGTTTAGGTGTTGATGTACTTCAACTTCAGGTTGGTACAGGTCTTCTGGTAATTGCCGATCCCGAGCAGGATGGCTTATTGCTTCCTAAAATTGCCGCTTTAAGACAGCGTGTTACTGATGAACTCGGTTATATTATTCCGAATATCAGAATTATGGATTCTTCTGCAATTGGTACAAATGAATATTTAATATCAGTAAGGGGCAATACGGTTGCAACCGGTACGGTATATCCTAAAAAGAGTATGGTTATTGCAGACCAATGGGATGCAACGGGAAACGAAGTCCCGAAAGACGCAATAATTGGAGTTGATCCCACCTACCAGACTCAGGCATACTGGATGGATACGGAATATCTAAAAAAATTCCAGAATGTTACGGCTGTTGATTCTGTTGATGTTATTATTACACACCTTCAAGACTGCGTAAGGAAATACGTAGATGAAATAATGACCAAAACGGACGTTCTTAAACTCATGGAACTTGTTAAGAGCCAGGATCCTACACTTGTCAATGATCTTGTACCTACAATTATTTCTACAAGTGATTTACGTAAGATTTTTGTTAATCTTATCAGAGAAAAAGTTTCAATTAAAGATATCATTTATATATTTGAAAGATTATGCGATTATGCAAGATTTTCTAAAGAACCCGATATTCTGTCGGAACGATTAAGAGCGGCTTTAGGCAGACAGATATGTCTTGCTAATTGCACAAAAGATAAGATTTTATATGCTTTAACGTTATCTCCCGAATGGGAAAAGACATTGGATGACAGTTGCCAGAGAACGGAACTCGGTACAATGTTTCTGTTAAATCCTTTGCAGGTACAGGAACTTATTGAGTCTGCCGCTTCAACATTAATAAGAGCGCATCAAAGCGTAAATGTACAGCCCGTTATTCTCTGTTCTCCGAGAATAAGACTTCCTTTATATCAATTATTGGAAAGACATATTCCGACAATTGTTGTAATCTCTTATTCGGAACTTATTACTGATATAAGAGTTGAAGCGGTTGATACAATAGGTGAATCATTAAATTATAATTTTGAGTAAAAAATGTTGGAACAAAACACGGAAAAGTCAATAGAATATGTAAAAAAACAGGCCTTTGAAATAATTAATTCAACGAAGCTTTATTCTTATAAAGGTTCTGTTTCAAAACTTTTGGGCTTGACAGTTGAAGTTAAATTACCGGGACTTAAAATCGGTGATTTATGTTTTATAGAAACATACGAAGGAGAAAGAAAACCGGCAGAAGTTGTAGCATTTAAAGGCGAAAATGCACAGCTGCTTCTTTTATATGACGGTGCCGGAATAGGTCAGGGCAGTTTAGTTGAAACAACAGGACAATCCATTAAAATTCCGGTTGGAGATTTTCTTCTTGGAAGATTGATAAGTCCTTTAGGTGAGCCAATAGACGGAAAACCTATAGATACCAGGGGCGCACAATTTATGAATATTGATAATCCTCCGCCTGATGCCTTTGATAGACCGATAATTACGCAAATATTTTCAACCGGAGTGCGTGCTATAGATTCCATGCTTACTTTAGGTGCGGGTCAGCGTATGGGATTGTTTGCGGGTTCAGGTGTAGGGAAAAGTACTATGCTCGGTATGATTGCAAGAAATTCTGATGCAGATGTTAATGTTGTTGCACTTATAGGAGAGAGAGGCAGGGAAGTTAAAGAATTTATTGAAAATTCTCTTGGAGAGGAAGGCATGAAAAAATCTGTAATTGTATGTTCTACAGGTGATCAGCCTCCTTTAATAAGACAGAAATGTCTGATGTCTGCAACTGCAGTCTGTGAATATTTCAGGGATCAGGGCAAAAAGGTATTTCTTATGACAGATACTGTAACCAGGTGTGCAATGGCAGGAAGAGAAGTAGGACTGTCAATCGGCGAACCTCCTACGATTAAAGGTTATCCTCCTTCCATATTTTCATGGCTTCAAAGGGCTTTGGAAAGAAGCGGTAACAGTCCCAGCGGTTCAATTACGGCATTATATACCGTTCTTATGGAGGGCGATGACATTAATGATCCTGTTGTAGATACGGTAAGGGGTATTGTTGACGGGCATATATTTTTATCGCGTAAAATTGCAGAAATGAATCATTATCCTGCCATTGATGTTTTGGGAAGTATCAGCCGTTTGTTTACGGAAATTGTTACGGAAGAACACAAACAGGCGGCTTATAAGATGAGAAAACTAATGGCATTATATCGCGAGAATAAAGATTTAATTGATGTCGGTATGTATAATGCAGGATCTAATCCCAAACTTGATATAGCAATTGAGCTTATGCCCCAGATAAATGCGTTTTTGCAACAAAGAATATCAGATACCGTAACAATGGAATCTACTATTTCAACATTGATTTCAATGATGCAGAATGTTGATATATAATTACTCTGTCATTTCTTCAAGTGCCGCTATTTTCATTTTTAAGGTGTCCGGTTTTTTGCCTGTCCAGATTTCAAATGCTTTTGCACCTTGATATATAAGCATATCCAATCCTTGAATGGTCTTTATGTCATGTTTTTTTGCAAGTTTTATCAATTCTGTTTTTAGAGGGTTGTATACTATATCATAAACAATTGAATCTTTATTCATTGTTTTTATAACATTTTCCTCAACGGGAGAAATTCCCATTGCTTTGTTTCTCATTCCGATAGGAGTTGTATTAACAAGAAGCTTGCAATCAGACAGATTTTTTAAACTTTCAATCTGCAGGCAATCTATATGTACATTAGGGAAGCTTTTTCTGAGTCCCTCAGCCATTTCGGAAGCGTTAATTATATTACGTGCAAAAATATTAATTTTTCCTGCTTTTAATATGGAAAGTCCGACACCTACAGCTCTTGCAGCACCGCCATTTCCAAGAATTGCAACTTCTCTGCCTTCTATTTCTTTTCTGAAGTCTTCGGGTATTGCTTCAACAAAACCGTAAACATCGGTGTTATATCCCATTAAAGAAGAATCAGGCATTATCTTTATTGTGTTTGCACTTCCCGTTATATTTGCAATATTATCAACTCCCGATAAAAAAAGAGTAATCGGAATTTTCAAAGGAATTGTTACGTTAAAACCGTTAAATCCGTTTGAACGTAAATATTTAATTCTTGAAACCAAATCTTCTTGCTGTGTTTCCATTATTTCGTATGAGCCTTCAAGTTTAACAGATCTAAAAGCGGCTTCTTGAATGATTTTAGACATTGAATGTGACAGAGGATATCCTATAAGTCCAAATTTATACATAACTATTCTTCTTCCATATCTTTTGAAAATGAACAATCTTTATTACTGCAGGCAAGTTTTTTAGATTTCTTTGTAATCTTTTTAACCAGAATATTTCCGCATTCGGGACATTTCTCATTTACCGGTTCGTACCAGGATACAAAATCACATTTAGGATAATTGCTGCAGCCAAAAAATACTTTTCCGTATTTTGATTTTTTAAATATTATTTCGCCTTCAGAGCATTTCGGACATTTTACTCCTGTTGATTTAATTATACGTTTTCTGTGTTTGCATTCTCCATTGGTACATTCAAGATAAGGACCGTAAGGACCTGTCTTTTGAATCATATTTGAACCGCATTTTTCGCATTGTTCTTCTGTTTCTTTATTTTGTTCCAAAGCCTGTCCGTCTTTGTCAAGCGACAGCATGGTTTTACATTCGGGATATTTGGAACAGCCCAAAAACTGAGTGCCGAACCTGCTTGTTCTGACGACCATTTTACTGCCGCAGTTCGGGCAAACTGTATCCGATTCAATATAGACTTTCTGCATGTTTTTTTTGGCTTCTGAAACCGTTTCAATAAAAGGAGTATAAAAATCTTTTATAACTTCATTCCATTTAAGTTTGTTTTCTGCGATTTCATCAAGTCTTTGCTCCATATTTGCCGTGAATTCATAGTTCATTATATCTTTAAAATATTCAACAAGCTGTTTGCATATTGTCATTCCCAGTATTGTTGGTGCCAGGGCTTTATCTGCTTTTTCAACATAATTTTTTTGCTGAATCTTTGATATAATAGGCGCATATGTACTGGGTCTGCCAATGCCGTATTCTTCCAGTGCTTTGACAAGTGAAGCTTCTGTGAATCTCGGCGGAGGACTTGTAAAATGCTGTCTGGGGAAAACTTCTTTAAGTTTTAAATTATCACCCTCTTTTAAATCGGGAATTTTAGATATCTCTTCTTTATCTTCATTGTCATTATAGACTTTTAAATAACCGTCAAAAATTATTTTGCTCATACCTGCTTTAAAAAGACAGTCATCTGCTGTTATATCTACGGTTGTATTTTTTACGGAAGCATTTTCCATTTGTGAGGCTAAAAATTTACTCCATATTAATTTGTAAAGCTGATACTGTTCATTTGTAAGGTATTTCTTAATACTTTCGGGTGTTTTTTCAACATATGAAGGTCTTATTGCTTCATGGGCATCCTGCACATTTTTTGATTTTTTTACATAATTATTCGGGATTTTAGGGTAATATTTTTCTCCGAAATTAGATGTGATAAAATCTTTTGCCGCAGCCTGAGCATCATCCGAGATTCTTACAGAATCCGTTCTCATATAAGTAATTAAACCGACAGGTCCGTCTGTTCCTATATCAATACCTTCATATAGTTTTTGTGCAATCTGCATGGTTTTAGCTACGCCGTAGCCTAATTTACTGCTTGCTTCTCTTTGTAAAGTTGATGTTATAAAAGGTGCGGCAGGTTTTCGCTGTGTATTTCTTGTTGTTATTTTGGATACTTCAAATTTTCTGTTCTTTTCCTTAAGGTAATCGGCTATTGCTTTGGCTTCTTCTTCTGTTTTGATATCGGCTTTAACATTTTTATATTTTGCAAGTTCTGCCGTAAATAATGATTTATCTTTTAATAAATCTGCCGAAATTGTCCAATATTCAACAGGTGTAAATGCTTTTATTTCTTCTTCTCTTTCGCAAATCATTCTAAGAGCAACACTTTGAACTCTGCCTGCTGAAAGGTGGTAGTTTCTCATCTTTTCCCAAAGAACAGGACTTATTTTATATCCGACCAGTCTGTCAAGAATTTGACGTGTCTGTTGGGCTTTTACTCTTTGCATATCTATTTGTCTTGAGTGTTCGACTGCAAATTTAACCGCTTTAGGTGTTATTTCATTGAACTCTATTCTAAATACTTTTTCGTCCGGAACATCTATAACCTGGCGTACGTGCCAAGCGATTGCTTCTCCTTCGCGGTCAGGGTCGGATGCCAGTAATACTTTATCGGCTTTTTGGGCTAAATCGTTTAGTTTTTTTACTACAGCTTTTTTTTCGGGGATGACTTCAAATGTCGGTATAAAATCGTGCTGCACATCAAACCCCAGAACTTTATGAGGAAAATCTCTTATATGTCCGTAACTTGCTTCTATGTCATAGGCATTCCCCAAAATCTTTTTAATTGTTTTAGATTTTGCGGGTGACTCAACTATTACTAATATATTCTCTTTCTTTTTTGCCATGCCTGTTTATATTGATATTACGTATTTTTCTCCGTGAGTTTGGGAAATTCTTCCTTCTAGCTCTAACTTTGTTAATATTACCATTAAATCATTAATATTCAAGCCGGTTTTTAAAATTAATTCATCAAGGGTAAGAGCATCTTTTTTTATAGCTTCAATAATTTGCTTTTCTTCTCCCGAAAGATTTAAAGTGTTATCGGATTTTTGATGAACTTTATAAATATTCCAGTTCATAGCATCTAAAATATCTTGAGTATTTGTTATTAACGCAGCCCCTGTTTTAAGCAGTTTATACACACCTTCCGTATTGGGATTTGAAATTAACCCGGGCATGCACATTAGTTCTTTTCCCTGTTCAAGTGCAAGTCTGCTTGTAATCATTGCTCCCGATTTCAAAGCAGCCTCAGCAACAAGTACGCCTTTTGAAAGACCTGAAACAATTCTGTTTCTTACCGGAAAATGCCAGCTTATGGCATCAACATCAGGCCAATATTCTGTCAGAACGGCCCCTGAACCGTTAATTATTTTATTAAACAGTTCTATATTGGATTTAGGATATAATTTATCAAAACCGCCGCCTATTACGGCAATTGTTTTCAGTCCGTTTTCAACGGCAGCTTTATGAGCAGCCGTATCTATTCCTTCTGCTAATCCTGATACTATACAAATATCAGTGCCTTTAAACCCTGAAATTATGTTTTTCAAAGTAATTTTTGAATTTTCGCTTGCCCTTCTTGAACCTACTACGGCTATTGTTCTTTCTAAGTTACAAGATTCAAGGCTGCCTAAGACAAAAAGACCTGTCGGCGGATTATCAATATGTCTTAACAGATAGGGATATTCTTCTTTTTCTGGATGAAGAAAACCAATATTCCGCCTTTTTATATATTTAATGCATTCATCAGGATTTATGCTTTTTCTTTCTTCAAGAAAACCTTCAATCTGTCTTTTTTGAAGTCCTTCTATTTTCCATAAATCATAAGTTTCTGCATGCCAAGCTAACTCAATTGACCCGAAATACTCATAAAGTTTATTTACAAACGCGGAAGAAGCTTTTGTTAATCGGGCAAATGCACACCAATACTTGTCTTTATTATTCATATAAAACTATATTAATTATGCTTCACAGCAGCCGTTTTTTAAGAGATTTTCATATTGTGTTTTATAGAATGCAGCTAAACGGCATGCTAAATTATATTTCTGTTCCGTTGTATACGGATCAACAGGCATAAAAGAATCTTTATCACCCAAAGGATCTTTAATTTCTAAATCAGGCATCTGTCTTTTAGCAAATCCGATTTTTTTAATAGGCTGGCATGCCGAACTTGTTTGAACAGAATTTATGGCCTGAATTTTCATAAAAACTCCCTTCTTTGATAATATTATCCATATCAAGATGTTAGCACAGTCAAATTTTAATTGCAACTGTTTAATCAGGCTATTTTAACTTTCAACATTATTTTATTGAAAAAATTTATTAAGAAAGCAATTGGATTGTCAAAAGATACAATATATTAATAAATGTTGAACTTTGAAATAAAATTCAATCAGCATAATGTTTATACGGAATGATTCAATTTTATTTAGAAAATATTATTCGTTGAATTTAAGTGATAATTTAATATATACAACGGCTATACTGGAATATTATAGGCAATAAAAAACTCCCGCTCAAGGATTCGAACCTCGATAGCAAGATCCAGAGTCTTGCGTCCTACCATTAGACGAAACGGGATTACATTTATATTCTAATATAAAAATATTTTTTGTATAGATAATTATTTTATTTTTTTCAAAGAAGAAATGAAATTGTTATGTTCAACATCACCGTCTACTTTTGTTAAAAAGATTTGGCAATCTTTTTCATCCGCATCAATAGCCGGTAATTGTTCAAGTTCCGCTGCATAATAATTACTGTCATTTCTTGAGTTAAGAGGTATTCTGTTAGCAAGACTGTTTAGGGAGAAATTTCTCAAAAAACCTGCAAATCCTTTATTTTTATTACTAAATTTAGTATATATTCTTAATATAGCGTCACTGTTTTCCATATTGTAGCTGCCTATAACATATGCACTTAACTGCGGTGAATATGATTTTATTTTCATTAACTCAACAACATTGTTTCTGATTTTCATATCGCCTGTTATTTTATCAAAGTTTCCTTCGGGGATATTAATCATATCAGAAAATACTGAAGGACTTATCATTGCAAGAGGATTTCTGAATAATGCCGCAAATTTAAGGACATATTCAACTAATCCTATTTTTTGAATAGTCCCGTTCTGCACTATAAATTTAATTGATCCGTTAAGTTTCAAAGTTTCATCTGTATATAGTTCAATAAGACCGCTTGCTTTACCTGAAATTTCTCGTTTTAAATTTAATAGGGCTGTAGACATTATATCCGAATCTACATCTTTTATACCCAGACGAATGTTATATTTTTGATTTTTTAAATCACAATTTACGTCAAGTGAAGAATGTCCCTGAGCAATTTCAAATTTGTTAGATCTAAGTTTGAATATGCTGTTTTTATCCAATGACATTTTTGCCTTTATGTCAGAGAAATTAATTTCTTTATATTTACCTTTTATAATATTTACAATACATTCTTGAATTATCAAATTTTTAATATCAAAAGCGAGAGCGTCTGATTCATCATTTTCATCAATTTCTGTTTTTGTATAATCAGCTGTTTCAACCGGAGAATTTAATGCTCTCATAACTCTTTCAATATCTATGTCATCAAGAGTTAATTTGATATTCCTGATTAAAATGGGAAAAATTATTGCGTTCCCGATATCTCCTTCAAAACTGTAACTGCTTCTTCTGTATTTACCTTCCGCCGTAATTTTTAAAGATTTATCAACCGTTCTTACTTCACCCTTTTTCAGGAAAAGTCTTTGTGAAGGAATTGCAATTCCTTCTGCCTTAAGATTTGCCTCAATAATCGGGAATTTACCCATGTCAACGTACTGCATACTGCCTTGAAATTTGCCTTTATGAAACATTTTTTGCCCGATAAGAACGTTCAAAAATTCACTCGGCAGCGGTTTGGGAATATCAAAACCAAAATCAAAAATTTTACCGTCTGGAATATTAACATTACCGTTTAAAGTTAATATAGGTTCTATACCCTTTGAGTCTTTGTTTAATTCTTGTGCAATATAATAGTTAATTGTTTCTATATTAAGTTTATCGCCTCTTATATGTAAGTCTGCCTTAAGCGCTCTATCATATCCAACCGGGCTTAAAGAAGATCCTTCAACAAGAATATCGTCACCTTTTGCTATTTTACCCATCATTGTAACGTCAATATCGTTATTTATTGAATTAATTAGTATTTTGGATTTACTTTGTCCCAGTAATGTAAGTTTAATGCCGGCAACCTTTGACAGATAATCTTCAAAGAAATCATTTGTTAGCACTGCCGTCATATCTATTTTAGTATCAAGAGTTTTTAGGTAATCATTTACTGTTCCTTTAAACTCAAATTCATTATTTTTATTTTCTGCATAAAACCCTTTGAAATTTTTTAGCACTAAATCGTTTTGTGAAATTATAATTTCACCCGAATTCAGTATGAACGGCATATTATCAAGAGGTATTAATTTTGCAGATAACCTGTTTAGTTTTATATTGCCGGAGAAATCATTTTTTGTGAGTGTTACTTTAAAATCACAGTCCCCGTTTATATTTGAAAGATATAACAAAACATCATTAACATTATTCTCAACAATATTTGTCTGCAAAAGTTTAATAACGTCAGGTATAAAAAACCTGTCTGAAAAAACCGTTAATTCAAAATTTTCTTTGCTAACATCCGCATTAAAGAACATTTTTGAATAATTGATAGTCAAGGGACAATCATTTACATAAATATGTTTATCTTTAATCAGAACTTTATTATCATCGGAAAATGCAATATGAACGGAATTATTATTTTTCTTAATATTTCCGTCAAAATTAAAATGTACGTAACGTTCTTGTTTTTGAGTATTATCAAGTTTTAAGTTATCGGCTTTAAGCTCGACAATAGTACCTTTTTCAGGACTGTATATAATAAAGCTGTTGTTAACATATAAAATTGAATCAAAAAAGTCTATAAACCAATCATTTTTTATGTCTTGCTGCTGTTGTTCTTCTCCCGTAAACGCTTCAATTAAACCGTTTACATTTGCAAAAAATTTATCTGCACCGAATCTTTTTATTTTAATAACTTTTTTAAAAATATCTTTAAATGAAATGGCAATATCCAGATCTCTCAAATCAAGCAAAACTTTATCATCTTTCGTCATAAGGATTTTTGTTACATAAAAATCCATATCGGGAGATAAATAAGTTTTCAAAACGGGTTTTTCTATATTAACATTTATTTTTACATATTTTTCGGCAGAGTTTTCGGCATATTTAATAACTTTCTCATTGGAAATAACTGCCGGAAGCAATTTAATATAACATGCCGCAAAAGCACCAGAAAGTATAATAAATACAATAAATAAAAATCCTGTTGTTTTTAAAAATCTTTTTAGCATATCTCCATGATATAATAAAATTATGAAAAAGTTATTATTATTAATCAGTATTACATTTTTATTATTGCAGAATATTTCTTTTGCGGCAACTGAAGTCTACAGTGAAGAAAATAAATTCGGGCTTAAAGATACATCCGGCGGGATTATTACAAAAGCGGAATACAACAAACTGATAAGACTCGGTGATAATGCATTTATAGCACAAAAAAAAAGTAAGTTCGGTATTATAAGTGATAAGGGCGAAATACTGGTACACTTAAAATACAGACATGCTGATAGAGTTCTCGGTAAATATGTAAAACTCGGAAATTACGGTGATTTTGGTCTTTATGATTCAACGGGATTTGCGGTTATTCCGCCTGTATATGACTCGATAGACTTACTTTTTGGCGGTATGCTTATGACATATAAAAATTACAAATACGGAGTATCTGATTTTAACGGAAAAGTAATATTTGATAATATATTTGATGATTTGTACATGCCAAAACCAAATATAATGAGAATTGAATATAAAGGGCAATGGTATGAGATAGAACAGGTTTCATCTGATACGCTTAAACTGCCTGATGATGTTGAAACAGTCAGGGATAATGAAGATTTTAGAGTGTCCAATGTTGTTGTAAATACCGGTGTTGCTTCGGGATATTCGGTTTTAACTTTTTCCGACTATTTAATTAAACTGTTTTCTTCAATATCACCTGCTCATGAAGATACAATAGATCAATTAATGCTTTCTCAAGGAGCCGAGACCGTTTCTATTTTAATAAAATTAACGTGGCTTCCAAAATATCCGTTTACATATGCACGTAATTATTATAAATATATAAGAAATCCCAATAACGGTCCTTTATCAGAAATAAGAAATAATTTGAGAAAAAAATTTAAATAAAAAACCTTTGCAGATTCTTTATACTGCTCAGGTCTCAAAAAACTATTATGAAATTCACATATCCCCATGGTCTTTCAAAAGACCTTTTAGTTGGAATGTATTTTGTTAATAAAATAATAATACTTTTTTGTCAGACTGTTGTCTATTAACCATATGGCTATAATGATTAGTTCGATTGGCTATATAATACTTTTTAACTCAACTTTTACATTTCCGTTTAAATCACCGTTAAATTTAACCCTAAAAGCTTTTTCATCTTCGGGTAAAGCATTAATTGAAGGAACTCTGTCTAAATTTTGACGGTATAAATCAAGTGTATGTTCTGGTTTGAAAATGATTTTGATTATCCATGACAAGGGAATATATAATATTTTTACACCTTTTTGAGCTTTTTCATTGTATTTACCCCACAACTGTAAATCTGCATTCTTATTTTCTATATCATAATCGCCTTCAATAAGAAATGACAAATATTTCTGTTGTGATGTCAGATATATATTATTAATTTTGTAATTATCAATATTAAAAGTGCCTTTTAAATCAGAACTTAATGCTTTTGCTTTAGTTATATCAATATTTATGATATCAGACAGTTTAAATTTTATGGGCCTTTTGACTTTTTTTGATTTATTTATTATGAATTCGGTGCTTCCGATTTTAGGAAGATATCCGTCTTCAATCGAAAAAGAAGCGGAAGCTTTTATATCATCTAGCTTATTTTTTGTTTGAAGGTGAAGTTTTGCATTTGCGATACCTTCTATTTGTTCGGGAAGGTCAAATATAACATCTGCAACGGTATTAGAATCAATATTAACGGCTGAAAAATCTATAACCGAAGAATTATTTTTGAAATTATATTCTCCTTCTGCACATAATTGCCCCTTAGCAAAGTCAACATTCGGCATTGCAAATTTGAATATATCATTTTTAAGGCTGCCTTCAAGCAGAATATTACTGATTTCTATTTTATTTCTTTGAATTTTGTTAATTTTTATATTCCATTTATATATTGTAATAAATAATTCTTTTGCTTGTTTGGGAATTTCAATTTTCTTATTTCTTGTTTTTTTATAACTGTCACTTTTTTTTAAAATAAATTTATCCAAAAATAAGTTCATTTTATAAATTACAATATGGGAGGAATCAAATTTATTTAATGTTTCAAAATAACATATAAAAGGAGAATCATCATATGTTCCGTGAGCTTCTATATATATTTTGTTGTTATTAGCATTAACCTTTGCTTCTTTTACATAGAAGTCTTTGTACTCGGAGTCTTTAATTGTGAATATTCCCGTTAAAGTTTTCTTGGTAAAATTATATTTTAAATCACCGTTAAAACTTCCGCCGTCAATATATCTGCCAAAAGACCCCGTAACGGATATGGGCGCATAACCGTTTGTTTTGCAGGATATATATTCCGGTTGAAAATGTCCGTCTTTTTTTATAAACAGTCCGTCGCCCAATATAATATTTTTTATTTCTCCTGCGGTATCTGTTGAATAATCATAATGTGTTATATATAGTTTATCACCGTTTTTATGAGTTTTAACCTGTAGTCTTCTTGATTTATCTTCAAGCCCGAGATAAGCATTTTTATAGTATAAATCAGAACCTTCCGTAAGTTTTAAAAGGTATTCAACATCAATTTTGCCGTTTTTTACATAATACTTAACGCTTGCATCCGCAGTTCCTTTTATATTTGTGTCGGGAATGTATTTATCTGTAAAACTATCAGTAAGAGCGGCTTTAACAATTCCTCTTACATCCTGGCTTTCCGTAGCCATTTGTGTAAGATTAAAAAATGTATATACTTTTTCTCCGCCAAAAAGACCGTATGCTTTTGATATTACTTCTTTTTTATTAAAAACAAATACCGCTTTTTCAAACAATATTGGGACATTATATAAAACAGTTACGGCACTTAATTTATTTGCAATACATTTACCGAAAATACCGTCGCTTGTGACTTTTAAATCAATATTCATTTGTCCTGAAAAATCTTTAAAATTTTCAATAAATTGCTTGCCGGGTTTTTTTAATTTTAAAAAATATAATAAAGAACTCTCTATATCACTTACCGGAAGATTGTCACCTTTTATGTTGAAATCGGATTTTTTACTGTCATCCAGTATCTTACCGTCAACTATAACAGAAGAAGCTCCCATCATAATCTGAAAATCTTTTGCATAAAGGGCATTATCATCGATATATAAATAACCTTCTTTTCCCATACTAAGTACATTTTTAAGCAAATTAGATGTAATTTCCGCTTCAAATGTGCAGTATGTTTTGCCATCAGACAAATTAACAATCTGCATATTTGAAATAATTAAAAAAATGCGGTTTAATTGTCCGTTATCAGCCCATATTTCTGCTTTTTTAATATTAACAACAGGGAAGGATTTAATTTTAAAATCAGTTGGTTTCTTTTGTTTGTTATTACTGATTAAATTTTTAAATCCTGTTTCATTTATAAATATATAATCAATATTCAAAGAATTAATTGTTCTTTTTATAATATTAAATTCCAGAGAAACGTCTTTAGCTGTTAAAAGTTCTTTTTTGTTTTTATCAGCAAGATATAATTTATCAGCACTTATCTCAATATTAAAATCGGGAAATGATTTAAATTTAAAATTATCGGAAATTATTTGAATTGAAAATCTGCGGTATACAAATTCTTCTACTTTTAATCTTAATATTTTTGAATTAAAAATATCAGGTAATATAAATAAAAAAGCAAAATATAGAACAGCAGAAAGCAATACTAAAAATAATATGATATTAAAATAAAATAATCTTGTTTTTTTCATTATCTTTTATGATACATGCCGAAGAAAGTAATTGTCAAAATTTTTATTAAAAAGTTTATACAGTTGTTTTCCCGTTTTGGATATTAATACCTGATAAGTTAACAACGGATTGATTTTTAAGATATTCCATAATGGCACCGCCGATTTCCTCCGTCGGATCAAAATAAGGAGAATTAGGCATAAAGGTTTGACGCAGCATCATTTTATTTAAAGGACCGAAAGCGTCAGGTACAAGAGTTTTTCTATATATTCCTGCCAGCATCACCTGAACATTAGGTGATGTAACATCATTGAACCTTGAGAGTGTAGGATACATTTTATCAATACCTTTTACTCCTCTGTCGAGCATTTTATCCAGCACCTGTAATCCGTCAACAACAGCTTCTTCCGTGTTTGCATTTTTTAAAAAAATATCCATATAAGGAAGGGCTTTTTCGCCTTTATCTATAAGCTCGAGTGTACGTTGTTCATTAAAAGTGCAAAAATTTCTTTTTGCATTGGGAAGGCTTACTCCTTCTCCGAGTTTTGAAACATTTTGCCATATTGAGTTATTTATCATTTGCATAATATTATCCTATGTATAAACATACGGCGGACCGTTTTTAATTTCCGTCAATATATTATCTGCAATCTGTTTCAGTTCATCTTTTGTTTTAGAACCATTAGCCGCTTGCGCAGAAAAATTATCAACAAGAGGTTTTATTGCACTTTCTTTTTTTGATCTGAAATTTGAAATTTCAACGTTTACAAGTCTTTTTCTTAAATTAAGTTCGGTTTTTGCATTTTCATTCATAACAGCTGCTTCTTTTACAGCATCCATAGTTTGTTTGAATATATAACCGACTGCACTTGATAATGTAAATGCAGTAAATATATATTTTGTAAATTTGTTTTCGGGGTTTAAAATCCAGTTATAAAGATGGCCTCTGTTTTCATCTATGTAACAGTAATATTGTATTTTCTTAGGAATACCACCGAGTGCTGTCGGTGCATCGGCAAAGATTGTTTTCTTGGATTCCGTTACTGCATCAATAATGGATTGTATTTCTCCATCGGTAAGATTATATTTTTTCCCGGTTTCTTTTATAAATTCCGGTTTTGCGCATATTGATTTTAAAAGTTCTGTTATTTGTGCAATATCTTTTTTATCTGCATTTTTACTTTTTTGTTTTATCACATCAATAGTTTTCTCGGTGAAATTATTTGCATATTTCTGGGTATTTTGAGCGGTCTTCTTAATATTTGAATAACTTATTTTTCCCAAAAATGCCGCAATGGCAAGAACTCCGGCAGCAAGAGCAATGTAGCCTATATTTTTATACAGGTCTTTTTTTTCTTTTTCTTTATTTGAATTTAATTTGTTCTGCGCTGCGGATGCGGAAACTGATTGTCTGCTGATATCGTTATCACCTTTAAAAGCTACAAACTGAGCAAACACGTTAGGGGTAGATGCTTTTTCTCTTTTATTATTCAATACTTCATCGAAATAATTTACATTTTTTGCCATCATATCGTTTACGACCTGAAGTTTGCCGGAAAATGCGCTGGTTTCAACTTCTATTAAATCCTCTTGAAGTTTTTTTTCGATATCTGCCGACTTCTTTTTCAACCATATTTCTTTTGAACCGTCAACAAAATTTTTGCTTGCAATTGTGATTCCGCTCATTATGAAAATTGCAGCTGCTCCTAATATGTTTTTGAAATTCGGATCTCTGATTGCTCTGTATATTGCAAATTGCGGTTCTTCTTTTATGTTCATATTGACGGCAAGATCAGGCAGCTGTTCAAAGCTTTTTGATGTCAAAAGACTTTGCGACGAATTTTTTAAAATAGTACTAAATCCAAGGCAACATCCTAATAAAACTCCTGTACCGATTATTAGAGGTTTTATTGCCTTTGATACATTAAAAACACTTTCTTCTTTTTTTTGTTTGTTTGAATCTAAAGTCTTTGTATATGAATTTGGGGTATTACATATAAGCAAAGAATCTTGTATATCGTTAAAAGATATACCCGAATCATTTTTAACATGGTTATTTATTAGAACACCTTTAAGTGTTTTGTTTATTTCTTTATTTTTTTGCGTTTCTTTTTTTCGTTTGTCATTGCTGCTTTTATATTGATTAAGTTTTATCGTCTCTATCTGCATTTTCATTCCGTTTCTTGTTTATTTTTATAATCTTTATCAGAAATTTTTTTAATTCTCTTGCTTTAAATACGGCAAGAGTATCATCATTCTTATAATTTTCATCTTCAAATTCACTGATAAATATAGAAAAAAAGTTTTTTATTTTTTTCTTTAGAGGATCTGTTATTTTCTTTTGAACAAAGTTTTTGAGCTCGCCGAGTATTGATACAAGTTTTTCAGAGGCACTATTTATTAATGACTGAATATTTTGACTTAATTGTGCAAATTTTTCAATTGTTTTAGGTATTAGCTGAAATATACTGAAAATCGGATTTATAATAATGTTTGAAATAAAATTTATTGCAGGCCGTATGATTTCCGGCATTAAATTTTTAAAATTTTCAATTGCATTGTGTATTCTGTCAGCAAGCTTTTGAATTTCTTTAGTGAGTTGTTTTGCAAATTCTATTTGTCTTTGAAATCTATCCTGTGCGTTTTCTGCTATACGTTCTTGTGCTCTCATCGCAAGACCTGCCGCATAACATTTCATCCAGGACCATTCACCTGAAGGCTTTGTTTTTACTGGGGTATTATCCATTTTCTTAGCTCCGCCCATTCCGCCTCCGCTGCATATAGGGCAAGCTGCAGGCGGCAGACCGTGAGGACATAACCCTGCTTTATTTGTATTTTGAGATATTATCGGTGTAGACATAAAAAAACCTTACTTTGTTAATGTAAGGAACTCTAAAACTCTTATTAATCGGATTACGCAATTAATAATAATTATTGAGCATTCCGACTATACGGCCGCGGTCCGGTTAAGGATTTTCACCTTATTTCCTCGTATTAACAGGTTTTATATTATCACAATGGTTTTTTAGAGTAAATATTTAAAAAATATATAACTTATTTATACATTAAATCTGAAATGTACAATATCTCCGTCTTGAATTACATAATCTTTGCCTTCAAGCCGGGTAACCCCTTTATCTCTTGCAGCCGCATATGAACCTGCTTCAACAAAATCTTTGTAACTTGTAACTTCAGCTCTTATAAATCCCTTTTCAAAATCAGTGTGAATTACGCCTGCCGCTTTAGGTGCTTTTGAACCTGACTTTACGGTCCAAGCTCTTACTTCTTTTTCTCCTGCGGTAATAAAAGTTGTTAAATCAAGGAGTTTATATACAGATTTAATCATTCTTTCAATGCCGGAATTACTAACTCCTAAATCTGCAAGATATACCCTTGCTTCTTCCTGTGATAAGTCAACCAATTCAGCTTCAATTTTTGCTGAAATGACAACAACATCCGCTTTATGTTTAGAAGCATATTCTTTTACCAGATCAACATATTTATTTCCGTTTGCTAAATCTGCTTCACTGACATTTGCCGCATATATTACGGGTTTTATACACATTAATTGTGAACTTTTTGCAATTTCCAGTTCTTCCCCTTCAAAATGGTCTTCAGGGTTTATAAACATTGCATCTGATAATAGCTCTTGTAATTTTGAAAGTACTTTATTTTCAAGAATTGCCTGTTTGTCTCCGCTTTTTACCTGTTTCGTCAATCGTTCAAGCCGTCTTTCCACAGATGCCATATCTGCAAGAGCCAATTCCGTATTTATTGTTTCTATATCATCAATAGGATTTATTTTTCCTGAAACATGAATTGTATTATCATCATCAAAACATCTTACGACCTGAATAATTGCGTCAACTTCTCTAATATTGTGCAGAAATTGATTTCCCAACCCTTCTCCTTTGCTTGCACCTTTTACAAGTCCTGCTATATCAACAAATTCAATTGCCGTAGGAATAACAACATTGGTTTTTACAATGTCTTTCAAAATTTGAAGTCTTTCATCAGGTACACTAACTACCCCTACGTTGGGTTCAATTGTACAAAACGGGTAATTCTCGCTCTGCGCATTATTTGAAGATGTGAGTGCGTTAAATAAAGTTGATTTACCTACGTTAGGAAGACCTACAATTCCTGCTCTTAACATATTTTTCCCTTTCAAATAAAAGTAGATTAATACAAACAAACGGGTATATCAAGGGGTATAAAACCGTAAAAAAGTTAAATATAACTTGTGAAATAATAGATTTGTCGTATTTTTATAAAGTTTCGTTCTTACTGTTAAAATGTCCCAAATTATATTTGGAGGCTTATTATCCTTTAATTTGAGAGTCTTCTGTTATTTTTATTTGAAATTCACTGCCCGCAGGAATTTTTAATGAACCGCCTTTTGTGAATATTGCAATGACGGGTGCAGTAACAAAATTAACGGTATAAACCACGGCACCGCCTACTAAAGGCACAAATGCAATTAAATTTAAAATCGGAATAACAGACATGGCATTAGCGCAAGACTGTGTTGCAGCAAAAACTTTTCTTCCGGGACTTGTCACTTTTGCAAAATTTTTCCAGTAAGAACGTTTTCCTTTTATATTACTCAAAAATACTTTTTTTGAATTTGCCAGACTTATTTTTGTGCTTATTTTAGACATTATTCCGTTGAAATAAATCTCATCTATACATAATTCGACAAGTCCTCCGTTTCCTGTAATCTGCGGAGGATGAGAATCGGTAATTCTTCCTTTTAATATGGTTCCTGCCGGTATTATTGTTCCTTCTTTACTTAATATTCCATATTGTGCGGTAAAACTTATTTTGCTTCCTTTAGGCATTAAATCCGATATCGCGGAATTTGAACTTAAAAGTATTTTTGTACCTTTCTTTATAGTATATATTTTTCCGGTAGGATTATATTGCGGCTGAGTAATTACGGTTTTTTTTACCGAATCGCCAGGAGCAGCTTTTGGTAAAGCAGGAAGATTGTACTCTTCAACATTATAGTCTTTTCTTATGTTTGCATCTATTGAATCATCAAAATCAACTGCAATGGCAGCCGTATTAATATAAAAAAATATTAACAATAAAGAAAAAATCTTTTTCATTTTTCTATTGTAGTATTAAATAAAAAAAATTTACTCAATTAAATGAGTGATTATTCGGTTTCTTTGTCTTTTAGAGACTGTGCATATTTTGGTGTGATACCGGTCCAGAATTGGTTATATTCATCTTGTGCAACCTTTACTAAGGAACCGGAAACTTTATATTTTTTATATAATTTATCGCAATAATTCCCGAATTTGCCAATAATCGCACCTGTAATTAATGAAAACATCAGGTTTTTGGCTCCCGAATACATTTTAACGGTACCATATACGAATGTTGCAAAAGTACCTATAAGCGGAATACAGGTCGTTAGTGTTGCTGAAATTCTGTCATCTTTATCTTTGCCTTTTCCAATGGCATATGCACTGACTCCGATAGGAAATAATACCGATAATACATCCGTGGGTGCCGAACCAACTTTTAATTCTGCCTGTTTCAGGAAATATTCATCTATTTCAAGATTAACCGCATCAGCAAGACCTTTGCTTATTTTAGAAGATAATTTGGAAAGTTCTCTGTAGTTGTCATCAGATATGATACGTTTGCCTGTTTTTCCGAGTGTTGCTGAATTTAAACCTTTTAATATAGTCATTATTTCTTCGAGCGCACCTTTTGAACTTTCACCTGTTGAAAGTACCGAATTTTTTATACTCTGCAATTTTGCGCTCATCTCTGTTTGTTCCGCAGAAGTATATTTAGCATTATCCTTTAATAAAGCCAGTGCATCATCTATTAAAGAAGCAATTTCTTTTGATATTTTATCTCTTGTTTTTTGTTCATTTGTTCCTGAGCAGGCTTTAAAAGTTTCAATTTTCTGTTTTAAAGTTTGAGAAATGTTTCTTAAAATGTCGTCTTCCGGCTTAATGCTATGAGAAAAACCGCTTAATTTACTTTTTATGTTTTCATGTATTGCCGGAATATTATTTGTTACCTCTTTTTTTGCTTTTAAAATTTCATCACTCAATTCTTTGTGAGCACTTCTTGTTACATCTTCCGTAACATATGTTGTATAATTTTTCGGGTTAAATAAACTTTTTTTGTTTTTGAAAAATCTTTCTTTTATTTTTTCTGATATTCCGTTAATTAAAGAAGAACGTTTTTTATCACGCATTTTTATTGCGCCCAGGCTGAAACTTCTGTCATATGCATTTTCTAATCTTTGAGTTTGTTCTCCGAGAAGATTTATCCATTCACCAAGCGTTAAAGTAGTACCTTTTATTGTTACTTTTTGCATTTTTTGCGCTTCACTTAAATTTGATAAATTTGTTATATTATAATGTTTTAAAAGCGAAGACAGGTTTTTAACCCGAACTCCGACTTTGTCATATTTTTTGCTTAATGTTTTATCAACAATTTTTTTAAATTTTCTGGTTAAAGTATCTGCAAATTTTGTTGTAACTTTGTTTGTTCTGAATATTTTATCGGCAATCCAGTCTTTTATGGCCGTAAAATTTGATGTTGCCTGCAGTCCGTCTATTGTTTTTTTAGTACCTTTTCTGGAGAAAAAAACAATTTTATTAAATAAATCTTTTGTTCCGTTATGTTCTGTTTCCTGTATCTTTTTTTGTAAATGTTCTGTATATTTTGATAAATTTTTAAAAGAACTTCCGTGAAATCCCTTTGCAAAAAACAATCCTAATACTCCTGCCGTTAAAACAGTTGAAGCCAGTGTTGATCCGAATAATATTTTTCCTCTGTTACTTTTTTTTTCTTGATTATTTATCTCAAAAGTATCACTTTCTTTTGAGGATGAAGTGACACTGTTTTTTGTTTTAACATCGGTATTAGCCTGCTCCAGTGTATATTCCGGAAACAGGCTAAATATATTATTATTTGGTACCTTATTACTTAATGTCATTTTTAGTTGGTTTTCTTGCTAAATAAATTAATTATAAAATTTTTTGCAGTTTTTAAAGGTTTTATAATCACCGAGCCGGCACTTCTTAAAATACCTGCCGGAGTTTCGCAAGCTTTCTTTAATGAAGAAAATGCCTGTGATAAATTCGGGAATTTAGTTTTTAAACTGCTTGCTTTTGAAGATGCTGCTTTTACTGCACTTTGTATTTTGCCTTTACCTTTGTATGCTGCAAATGCAGATGCAGCCATTAATGCAATTGTAGCAAAAATACCGCCGTTTTTCTTTTTTGATTTATATTTTGGGTTAAAGGTATCCTTTGGCGTTTCGTTTGAATTTACGGTTGAAACAACTCCGTTTCTTCCTTTAAGTTCTTCATTACCGTATTTTGATACATAGCCTTTACTGTTGAAATTGATAGGATTCATAAAAAACTCCTTTTTATTTTTCCCCTAATATATTAAAAACATTGGAATAGTTAAAATTGACATTTTATGTAATAATCAGAAAAAAATTTTACAATTTAATCCGTAAATGTTTTATCTGTGTATTATTGTCACGAGTTTAAAAACTTGCTATCATAAGTAAATATTGACAGGGAGTAATTATATGCAGGATATTAATTTTAAGGTTAATAAAAGTAAATGTATTCATTGCGGTTTATGTATAAGTGATTGTATTGCTAACGTATTTGAATTTGATGAAGAAAAAATTCCGCAAACGGTTAACGAGCAGCGATGTATAAAATGCGGGCATTGTCTTGCTGTATGTCCTTCCGGTGCCATTTCAATTTTGGGAAAAAATCCGGATGATTCTCAAAAAATCTTAGAGCAAAATCCTGACGGGATTTTAAATTTAATTCAATCAAGAAGAAGTGTTCGTAAATATAAAAATGAAAATATTGATACAGAGAAATTGAAAAAATTAAAAAATATGCTTAGCTGGGTGCCTACGGGCTGCAACTATCACAGGCTTCATTTTTCATTTATAGATGATGTCACCGTTATGAATGAATTTAGAAATTATGTTAACTCTAAACTTTTAAATGCGCTTACCGAAAATCCCGTTAAAGCGGTTACAGAAAAATTTTCTGCTTATACGAACGCTCTTAAACGCGGAGAAGATGTAATTTTTAGGGGTGCGCCTAATATGCTGGTCGTTTCTAATCCTGTTAAGGCACCGTGTTCTAAAGAAGACACGATTATTGCTTTAAGTTATTTTGAACTTTACGCACAGAGTTTAGGGATAGGGACTTGCTGGTGCGGTTTCGGGCAGATGTGTTTAATGCTGTTTCCTGAATTATGCGCTTATATCGGTATTCCTGAAGGATATCAAAGCGGTTATGTAATGCTTTTCGGAACACCGGCAATAAAATATTCACGAACTACTCAACCGCAGGAGGCAGATATATTTTCTGTTCAAAAAAAGGATTTTTCCAAAATGTAATACGGTTATGAAGCAAAACGTTATTTCGGAAATTTTATGATATGGTTTTAATCGGAGCAGTTGCAAATGAGAGAAGAATTATTAGGAATTATTGAAAAAAACAGCAGAATAGGTCTGGATGAACTTGCCGTTCTTTTAGGAAGTAATGAACAGGCTGTCCTGAATGAATTGGAGATGCTTGAAAGAGAAGGTATTATCTGCGGCTATCATACATTAATAGACTGGGAGAAAACCTCGATAGAAAAAGTAACCGCACTGATAGAGGTAAGAGTAACTCCTCAACGCGGACAGGGTTTTGATAAAATAGCGGAACGCATTTATAATTATCCGGAAGTCAGAGCTGTATATCTGATATCGGGAGGCTATG
Source organism: uncultured Muribaculaceae bacterium (assembly GCA_964572355.1). GTDB lineage: Bacteria > Cyanobacteriota > Vampirovibrionia > Gastranaerophilales > Gastranaerophilaceae > Avigastranaerophilus. The sequence goes on along the minus strand of CAZNEN010000005.1, from coordinate 58,399 downwards.
ACCTTCTTGTAATAATTGAAGAAAAAACTTTAAGAGAAATATCAAATTTTGTGTCGGATAAACTTTCCACACTGGACAGTGTTTTAAGCACCGCAACACATTTTATCCTGAAAAAATATAAAGATCACGGTACAATACTTGCCAAAAAAAGAGAAGATGAAAGAGAAATTGTAACGCCATGACAAAAGAACTTTCACAAAAAGTATTAAACATAAAGCCTTCGGGAATAAGAAAATTTTTTGATCTGGTCAGCGAGATGGAGGATGTTATATCTCTCGGGGTGGGTGAACCCGACTTTGATACACCGTGGCATATAAGAGATGAAGGTATATATGCGCTTGAAAAGGGAAAAACTTTTTATACATCTAATTCGGGGCTTAAAGCGTTAAGAGAAGAGATTTCAAACTATATAAAAAGAAAGCAGGGTATTATATATAACCCTGATAATGAAATAATAGTCACTGTTGGCGGTTCCGAAGCAATAGATATAGGTTTAAGAGCATTAATAAATGACGGAGACGAAGTTATAATTCCGCAGCCTTCTTATGTATCTTATGAACCCTGTGCTGTTCTTGCAAATGCAAAACCGGTTATTATTAATTTAAAAGCGGAAAATGAGTTCCGTTTAAAACCTGATGAACTTTTAAATGCTGTTACTTATAAAACAAAAGTCTTGGTTCTGCCATATCCTAATAATCCTACCGGTGCTGTTATGGAAAAGGAGGATTTAGAAAAAATAGCAAAAGTTATAGCGGAAAAAGATATTTATGTAATGTCAGACGAGATATATTCCGAGCTTTCATATAACGGACAGCATATTTCAATAGCCTCGCTTCCCTTAATGAGAGAAAGAACAATATTAATTAACGGTTTTTCTAAATCATATGCAATGACAGGCTGGAGACTGGGATATGCATGTGCTCCGGAGAATATTATTAAACAAATGACAAAGATACATCAATTTGCAATTATGTGTGCGCCTACAACAAGCCAGTATGCGGCGGTTCAAGCTCTTAAAAACGGTGATGAAGATGTTAATAAGATGAGAATTTCTTACAATCAAAGAAGAAGATTTCTTATAAATGCATTTAAAGAAATGAAACTTGAATGTTTTGAACCCTTTGGCGCATTTTATGTATTTCCCTCCATAAAAGAATTTAATATGACAAGTGAAGAATTCGCAACAAGGCTTTTGGAAGAAGAAAAGGTTGCTGCCGTTCCGGGAAATGCTTTTGGAGAATGCGGTGAAGGTTTTTTAAGAATTTCATATGCATATTCGCTTGATAATCTTAAAGAAGCAATGACCAGAATGAAAAGATTTGTTGAAAAATTAAGAAATTCTTGTATTACACGGTTATAATATATAAGAAATAATATGCAGCAGGAGCAGAAAATATAAATGCATCCATTCTGTCCAGCATACCGCCGTATCCGCAAAATAAACTTCCGCTGTGTTTCAAGCCCAGCTCTCTTTTAATTGTTGATATTGCCAGATCTCCGAACTGTGAAAATATAGAAATAACCCCACCGAGTGCAATGCATTTTAAAGGAGAAAACCCCAATAATTTGATTAACAGCAGGCATGAAATACATGATGTTATTAAGTTTGCCGTTGCTCCCTGCAATGTTTTATCGGGACTTATTTCGGGTACCATATATTTTTTGTTTTTACATCTTTTTCCCAGAATTGATGCTGCGTAATCTCCTGATAGTACAGCTAAAAAATATACTGATATTATGTAAAAGGAACTCAGATGAGAAAAATAATATGTAAGTTTTATTACATATAAGCCGCAAAAAGTTAAAATAATTGCGCCTAAAGTACTTAGTGAAGTTAAAATATACGGCTTTGAATTTTTTATTATTGTTAAGATAAATGAGAAAACAACACCTGCAACAATAATAGGCGTTATTATATGGTGTTCGCTAATATCAGGTTTAAAAATAAAAATATAAGAGCAAAAGATTCCCGCAATTTCAGGAATAAATTTATGAGGAAATATTGATTTTTCCTTAAACATATTTCTGTATTCATGTAATGCAAATAATATAAAGAATGCAGACATTATAAACAGTGCAGCTTTAGAATAGTAAAATGCAAGAAGAGTCAATGCTAAAAGTAATATTCCAAATAAATATCTTATAACTTTCATATTGTTCCTTTTAAAAAATTTAAGAACTTTTTATTAATATTCTATAGTAATTTTTAATTTGCTGCTATATAGATAATAAAATTTTAAATATCATTAAAATAAAAATAATTGGAGTATCACTTAAAAATATTATTTGTTAACATAAAGAACTTTAATTTAGCATATTAAATATGAAAGAATTTACAGATTGGGGAGTGTACCGAAAGTATGATTTAATTATGCGTTTAGACGAGAAATACTATCCGGAATATTTAAAAAAAATATTTAGATATTAAACAGGTCAAAATTTAGATTTAAAAAATCCCAAAACATATAATGAGAAAATACTATGGTTAAAACTCTATGATAACAGTGAACTTAAAACAAGGCTTACAAATAAAATACTTGTTCTTCCAAAGGTTTTTGTAAATGCTGAATATTAATAATATGATATTTTAATTCACTACAGAATTATTACATTTTCCGGATGTTCAATGATTTAAGCCGTTCGGAAATTTTCGCTGATTACTTTGTATATTATGAAAATTTCTTTTAACAAAATCATTTAAATTTATGAGTCCTAAAATAAATTAAAAACTTATTTAAGAGTTTAATATGACAATAATCAAAAATACAATTATAATAAATAATTATTTATTCGATTATGACATGAGGAAAAGTGTTTATGAAGTTTGAAACATTAGCAACACAAGGATTTATTGATTTGAAGAAGCAAAACCATGCAGTATCAACACCTATATATGCAAATACCGCATACAGTTTTGACAGTGTAGAATATGCAGTTAATTTATTTGATTTGAAAATAGAAGGCGATATATATTCAAGACTTTCAAATCCTTCCAATGATATGATAGAAAAAAGAATAGCTGCGCTTGAAGGCGGAATCGGTGCTCTTGCCGTTTCATCCGGACAATCTGCAGTTCTTATAACGATTTTAAATATTGCTCAAACCGGAGATGAAATTATTACATCCGATAAAATATACGGCGGTACATATAATTTATTTGCAAAAACTTTTAAACAAATGGGGATTACTTTCAGATTCATTAATTCCGATAACCTTGAAGATTATGAAAAAGCTGTCAATGAGAAAACAAAATGTATATATACAGAAACTATAGGAAATCCGAGAATAAAAATAGCGGATATTGAAGGTCTGGCGAAAATTGCACATAAACACGGTATTCCGCTTGTTGTAGATAACACGGTTGCTACTCCTTATTTATGCAGACCGTTTGAATTCGGTGCTGATATTATTGTTCATTCCACTACAAAATATTTATCCGGACATGGCAATGCAATGGGCGGCATTATTGTTGATTCGGGAAATTTTGATTGGAGTCAGAATGACAAATTTAAAATGTTTACAACACCTGATGAGAGTTACCACGGAATTATTTATGCAAAAGAATTTAAAAATGCGGCATTTATAGCTAAATCAAGAGCTCATTTAATAAGAGATTTAGGATGCTGCCAGAGTCCGTTCAATGCATATTTAACCCAGCTGGGAATAGAAACGTTGCATGTAAGAATGGAAAGACATTCTCAAAATGCATTTGAACTTGCAAAGCATTTAGAAAATCATCCTCATATAAATTATGTTATTTATCCGTATTTAGAAAGTAATCCTGACTATGAACTTGCTGGAAAGTACTTAAAAAATGGTGCATCTTCATTAATAGGATTTGGAGTAAACGGTGACGGGACAAAATTTATTGAGGCATTAAAACTGTTCATTCATGCAACAAATCTTGGTGATGTCCGTTCCATAATAACATATCCCGCAGGAACAACACATAGACAGTTATCGGATGAACAAAAAGAAAAAGCAGGTATAACAAATGACTTTATGCGTGCATCTGTCGGACTTGAAAATATTGATGATATAAAAGAAGATATTGACAGAGCAATTAAAATATCACGCTCATAAAGGAATCTTATGACTAATAATATTCAATCTGTCGGAATTGTTCAGACAAAATTTTATACAATAGAAAAGAAAATACAATTTGAAAGCGGAGTTGAATTCGGTCCGGTTACCGTTGCTTATGAAACATACGGAACATTGAACGAGAATAAAGATAACGCTATACTTGTAATTCATGCATTAACGGGCGATGCCCACGCTGCCGGATATCACAATGCAAATGATAAAAAGCCGGGCTGGTGGGATGATTTGATAGGTCCTGATAAAGCTTTTGATACAAATAAATATTTTGTAATATGTTCCAATATTTTGGGCGGATGCAGCGGAACAACGGGGCCTTCAAGTATAAATCCCGAAACAAACCGCCCGTACGGTATTGATTTTCCCGTTTTTACAATTGAAGATACAGTAAAAGTAATAAAAAAATTACTTGATTTCATTGGTGTTAAAAGCCTTTATACTGTTGCTGGCGGTTCTATGGGCGGTATGCAGGCAATACAATTTGTTATCTCTTATCCTGATTTTGTAAAATCCGCAATCTTAATAGCTACAACTGCAAGACTGTCCCCGCAGGCAATAGCTTTTAACGCTGTTGGCAGAAACTCAATCATTTCTGATCCTAACTGGAACAATGGTAATTATTACGATAAAAAACAAAAGCCCGACAGGGGACTTTCCAATGCCAGAATGATAGGTCATATTACATATCTTTGTGAAGAAGCAATGTATAATAAATTCGGGAGAAGACTGCAAAATAAAAATCATTATGATTTTAATTTTGATATAGATTTTCAGGTTGAAAGCTACCTGCAGCATCAGGGACAGATTTTTGTAGACAGATTTGACGCAAACAGTTATTTATATATAACAAAGGCTGTTGACTATTTTGATCCGTGCGAAAAATACGGTTCATTGACTAATGCATTTAAAGATTCAAACGCAAAATTTTTAGTTATGTCTTTTGACTCGGATTGGCTTTTTCCTTCTTGCCAGTCAAAAGAAATAGTAAATGCACTTATGAATCTGGGCAAAGACGTTTCGTACTGCGAAATAAAATCACCATGCGGGCATGATGCTTTCCTGCTTGAATATGAACTTCAGTCTAAAATAATAAAAAGTTTTTTAAACGATCATATTAAGGGAGATTATAATGAATAGGCACTATGCGGAATCAAAGGGGCTTCATTTAAATTATTCAATAATCTTAAATATTATAGAAAATAATGCGCGAGTACTTGATCTTGGCTGCGGAAACGGATATTTATTAAAGCTTTTAAAAGATAAAAAGCATATAAACGGGAATGGTATTGAGATATCGCAAGAAGAGGTGATACAATGTCTAGAAAAAGGTTTATCGGTTATCCAGGGTGATATAGACGAAGGTTTAAAACAATTTGCCGATAAATCATATGACTATGTAATTTTAAATCAAACTCTGCAATCTACGCATAATCCTGATTATGTTTTGGAAGAAATGCTAAGGGTCGGTAAAAAATGCATTGTCAGTTTTCCTAATTTCGCATACTGGCGTATAAGATTTAAGTTCTTTTTAACGGGCAATATGCCTAAATCAAGAGTTTTGCCTTTTGAGTGGTTTAATACACCAAATATTCATCTTTTGACTGTTAAGGATTTTTTTGAATTTGCAAAACAGCATAATATAGATATTCTTGAAGGTATCTGTACAACAAAAGCAAAAGTCAGAAGGGCAATACACTATAGTCTTTTTTCAAATTTTTTTGCGGAAGAAGTTATATTTATTATCGCAAGAAATTAAAAAATACTGTTTTTTATCATTCTAAAACCGTATTTAATATAATTAAAAAGCAGATGCGGAGTATTTTTAGATGAAAAAATTTTCTTTAAAATAAAAGACGGTCTTAAATGATACTGAAGAACGGCATTTTTTCTGAATTTTATGAGTTCTTTCAGTGAAATATTTTTATCCGTATCATAAATGTATTTAAAGGAATCTTTGCCTAAAACATGTTTACAGTCATCAGAAAACATCATTGAAAACAAAGGTGTTCCGAAAAAAGGAGTTACAGCGGAAAGTTCAATAAAATCAGTATCGAGTTTAAACATTAATTTTTTTGTAAGTTCAAAATGTTTTCTTGTTTCCCAGGGAAAACCGATTAAATAAAACCCGAAAATTTTGATATTGTATTTTCTTATTAATTTAACCGCTTCTATACTGTCTTCAACGGTTATACCTTTTTTCATTTTCTCCAAAGACTCGCTGCTTCCTGATTCTATCCCAAGTGCAATTAAAGAACATCCCCCTTCTTTCATTTTTATAATCATTTCTTCATCAATAGTATTTACACGTGAATTAGCGCACCAGTTAATTTTTTGTTTTAAATCAGACGATATTATTAAATCACATAATTCTGAAACCCATTTTTTATTGACCGTAAAGGTATCTGATTTAAAGAAAAAGTCTTTTATATCATGCTTATAAAAGCATTCTGAGATTTCGTCAAAAACGGACTTAGGACTCCTGTATCTTATTTTTGTTCCGGATATAACGGGAGAAAGGCAGTAAATACATTCAAACGGGCATCCGCGTGATGTTGAAATTGTTGCCATCGGTCTATTTGTTAAAGGATTTTTATAAAGTTTATTATTCATTAATTCTCTGTCGGGAAAAGGAAGCGAATCTATATCCTGACATAATGAAGTTATATTATTTGTGTGCCATAGACCTTCTTTTTTGTATGAAATACCTTTTATTTTTTCAATGGATTTTTTGTCCTCAAAAACAGCCTCAATTAAAATGGGTGCAATAAATTCGGATTCTCCGCCTATTAAGTAATCTATATCGGCGAGATTTATATTGTTTATAATTTCTTCTTTTATATTAAAAAAAACAGCACCTTTTAAAATAATTATTATATCTTGTTTTATTTGTTTTATCTTATTTGCAATTTTAATATCTTCGAAAATACTTCCGTTAGTTGTACTTATAAAAATTACATCAGGAATTTGATTATTTATATCATTTATGAGATTTTGAAACTCCAGATTTTCTGCCGGATAATCTTTCAAAAATACACTGTATCCGTTTCTTTTTAAAGAAGCAGATATATATCCCAGGTCATTACAAGCTCTTAATGCATTTGATACGGAAGCTTCAACGTTAATCTGGCATCTGTCCTCGCCTCTCTGGTAAATTTTACCGGGCGGATAAATCAGCATTATTTTTTTCATAACATTAATTATATTACTTTATTTCTTGTTAGAAAATATTCATAAAATACAAAATTTTACAATTAAGACAATGAAATTTAATTATGAATTACAACTGATTAACTATTAATTAAAATTCAAGGTTTAGTGTTTTATTTAATGTTATTTAATATGTTTTAGTTTAAATTTTATTAATTTATTAATAAAATCAACCGAAAATTTTGAGAGAATTTCCGCAAAATAGGCTTTACTGCCTATATTATAAGAACTCTTCGAATTATTTGATTTTATAACCTTTATAACTTTATTGACAACACATTTTGAACTTAAACCTTTAGTTGTATTATCTAATGCGTTTTTTTGTAATAATAATAATTCACGCGAATATTTTTCTTTTGCTGACTCATTGTATTCTTCAAAAATTTCATTAGCCTTTTTAACCGATTTATTCCAAATCGGTGTTTTTATAACAGCAGGTTTTATTGAAATGACCTTGATATTGTCTTTATTTTCGAGTTCGAGAGCATTAAACATAATATCTAAAGCTCTTTTTGATGCACAATACGGAGAAATATAAGGAAATATTCCGTATGCAGCCATAGAACTTATGTTAATAATTTTGCCGTTGTGAAGGAGCGGTAAAAATTTTTGTGCAACGTTTAAGGCTCCGAATGTATTAACATCAAATTGCTCTTTTATTTTCTTTATCGGAAGGACTTCAACAGGACCTGCAAGAGCGATTCCCGCATTATTAATTAAAACGTCGAGTTTCTCCGTATTTTTAAGCACGTACCAGAATGCTTTATCTACACTGGCTGTATTTGTAACATCAAGGTATACGCCTGTTATATTTTTATCAAGTTTTTCCAGCTCGATTTTATCCGCTTTTTTTCTTATTCCTGCAAAAACTTTGCAGCCGAGTTTGGCAAGAGATACTGCAATATCCTTCCCTATTCCAGTTGAAGCACCCGTTATTAATATTTTTAAATTCATTTCTTTCATAACAACTCTTTTTTATCATAAATCTTTGTTATAATCAAATAATGAATATGATTAATAATATTGAAAAAGGCAGAAAAGGTGAGGATATAGCCGTAGAATATCTTAAGAAAGCCGGTTATAAAATTATAGACAGAAATTGGCACTATTCGAAAAATGCCGAGATAGATATTATTGCCGAAGAAAACGAAATTCTGGTTTTTATTGAAGTTAAAGCCAGAACATCATTAAATTACGGACATCCATTTGAATCTATAACAAGAAATAAAATAAAGAAAATACATAATGCAATTTCGGAATATACGAATATGCTGCCTAAGAGATATAAGGCATACAGATTTGACGGCATAGCCATTGTAGGATTTAATAATCCCGAAATAGAACATTTAAAAAATCTTGGACAATATTAAATCCAGTTGTTGATGCCGTTATTGCATAAGGTTTTTTCGAGTTCCGGTATTACTTCTTCTAATGTCATTTCAAAAGTTATAGGGGTAATGGATACTTTGTTCCATCTTAAAGCATTGATATCCGAATCATCATTTTCACAGTGTCTGATTAATTCTCCTGCCATCCAGTAGTAAACTTTACCTCTGGGATCAACACGTTTATCATATTCATCGGTAAACATTTTGCCGCCGAGTTTTGTTATGGCTACACCTGCCAAATCTTCAGCCATTAATCCGGGTACATTTATATTTAGAATTGTTTTTTTGGGGAAAGTGAAATCTTTAATCTTATGTACAAATTTTGACATAAAAACGGCAACATTTTTGAATAATTCGGGTTCTGATGACATACTTGCGAGGGAAACCGCAATACTGGGATATCCCATCATAGCACCTTCCATTGCACAGCTTACCGTTCCCGAATACAAAATGTCTGAACCGAGATTGGGACCATGGTTTATTCCTGAAATAATCAAATCGGGTTTTTCTGTTTTATCTAATATTGCATTTATGCCTATTTTGACGCAGTCACCGGGTGTTCCGCTTGTAATCCAGATTCTTTTTGCTCCGAATCTGGAATCAAGTTCCTCAACCCTTATGGGAGTATGCAATGTAAGAGAATGACCTGCTGCGCTTCTTTCTCTGTCCGGAGCCACTACATATACATCATGTTCTTTACTCAATTCAATCGTTAATGCTTTTATTCCTTCTGCCATTACGCCGTCGTCATTGGAAAGTAATATTTTCATATAGAACCCTTTATCTCTCTTGTAATTGTATACTTATTTATTAAATACCACTCAGTATTGAATTTTTATCAATATCGCTAAAAAATGAGACTTCTCCTTCTTTTACGGGCATAACAAAATTTATTTTTTTATCTTTTACCTTTTTATCTGACATCATTGCATCATAAAATATTTCTTTCCCCGGATTTACATCTAATTTTGTGATAAGTCCGTAGTCGTTTATTAGAGAAACAGCATCATTATAATACTTATCCGAAATCATTCCGAGTCTTTTAGCTAGATCAAAAATAAGCTTTATTCCTATTGAAACGGCTTCTCCATGAGTGTAGTATCTGTAATTGGTAATTATTTCTATTGCATGAGCATATGTATGTCCAAAATTAAGAATTGCCCTGATTCCTTTTTCTTTTTCATCTTGGTTTACAACGCTGCTTTTAAGTATGCAGCACATTTTTATGAGCTGTTTTAATACCTTATGATTTTTATTATATATTTCGTCTTTATTTTTTTTAAAGAATTCAAAAAGGTTAAAATATTCACACGCATTGCAGGTTTTTTCAATAAAAGCATATTTTATTGCTTCGGATAAACCGGTTTTAAACTGTCTGTCATCAAGAGTATTAAGGGTGTTAGTGTCTGCTAAAACAAGTTTTGGCTGATAGAAAAAACCTATAACATTTTTTCCGAGTTTATGATTTACTGCAACCTTGCCTCCGACAGAAGAATCTAATTGAGAAAGCAGAGTTGTCGGAACTTGTATAAAGTCTATACCTCTTTGATACATGGCAGCCGCACAGCCTGCCATATCTCCGATAACACCGCCCCCAAGCGCAATAATGGCATCTTTTCTTTCAAGCTTCATCTTTAAAGCCTTATCTATTATAGTATTTAGTATTTCTCTGTTTTTATATTCTTCTCCATCCGGAACAACAATAAATTCGGCATCATCATCTTTCATTTTATCGCCGTATAAAGAAAAAACCGTATCGTTTGTAACAACCAGAAAACGACCTGCCTTAGTTACATTACGTATAAATTCGTAAGCATCATCAAGAAGATTTTCCCCGATTAGTATGGGGTATGAAATTTCTTTTACGGCTTTGATTTTTACATCAATTTTTTCCATACAATCCAACTCTATCAATTATCTCGTTTATAATTATATTAAAACTTTTATTCTGTGTGTCAACTATAATGTGGGCTTGTTTGTATTTAGACAGTCTTTGAGATAAGATGTCTTCTATTTTAATTTTCATATCTTTTACATTTAGAAGAGGGCGTTCTTTATTATTTTTTATTCTGTTGTATATGGTGTCTGCATCTGCCTCTAAATATATAACTATTGATTTTTTTTTTAGATTATTTAGGTTATCCTCTGATTCTATTATTCCTCCGCCTGTGGAAATTATATTATTATCCGAATCCAAATATTTATTTAATATTTTTGTTTCTAATTCTCTGAAATATTTTTCGCCTTTTTGTACAAATATTTCGTTGATAGAAAGTTTTTCTGTTTTAACTATTTCTTCATCTGTATCAGTAAATGAAAACATAGAAAATTTTTCTGCTAAAAGTTTTCCTATCGTAGTTTTTCCTGAACCCATCATTCCGATTAAAGCTATATTCATAAATTACCTTTCACTTATTTTAGCAAGGTATTTTTGATAGTTATTTTTCATTTCGGAAAGACTGTCATGAGAGAATTTTTCTAAAAACGTGTCGGCAATAACAATAGCTACCATTGCTTCGGCTACGACAGCACAGGCTGCGACAGCACAGGTATCAGAACGTTCAAAATGCGCTTTAACTTCTTCTTTTGAATCAACTGCTATTGAATTTAAGGGTTTCATCATAGTGGGTATTGCTTTCATTACTGCCGTGACGATAATATTTTCACCGTTGCTTATTCCTGATTCAATTCCTCCGGCATTGTTAGTTTTTCTTATGTATTTGCCTTCCGAAATAAAAATTTCATCATGGGTTTTTGACCCCAAAGTTTGTGCGGCTTCAGCGCCGATACCTATTTCAACGGATTTAACAGCGGGAATGCTCATTACAGCCTGAGCAATAAGCCCGTCTAATTTTCTGTCCCATTGAACATGCGAACCTAAACCGACCGGAATATTTCTGAATACAATCTTAAAAGCACCTCCGAGAGTATCGCCTTGTACTTTTGCATTATCTATTTCAGTCTTCATTTTTTCGTATGCAGTTTGGTCGCATACTCTAAGATCGGAAGTTTCTATCTGTTCTTTTAAAGAAAATATATCTTTTTCTTCTTCCGCTTTTATATTGCCGATTTGAGTCACAACGGAAAGACCGTCTATATTAAATTCTTTTAATATGCTTTTTGCAATGGCTCCTACAGCAACTCTTGAAGCGGTTTCTCTGGCACTTGAGCGCTCAAGAATATTTCTTACATCATATTGGTTATATTTTAATGCACCTGCCAAATCGGCATGTCCCGGTCTTACATTTTTAATTTTCTTAGACTCGATCAGCTTCGCATTTTCGTTTGTTGGTTCCACTTTTTCGCTATTCATAGGTATTATCCAGTTTTCCCAGTCTTTATTTTTTATTTCAAGACAAATGGGACTGCCTAAAGAAATACCATGCCTTACTCCGGAGAGTATACATACTTCATCTTTTTCTATTTTCATTCTGCTGCCGCGACCATATCCGACCTGCCTTCTTGTAAGTTCTGAATTAATAAAGCTTTTATCAATGGTAATACCGGCAGGTACTCCTTCTATTATTGCATTTAAGCACTTGCCGTGCGACTCTCCGGATGTTAAAAACCTGAATATCATATTTTATCGTTTCCTGTTTATAAAATTAAATTATATATCATTTTAATGACATATATAAGTATATATACAAAAATACATGACCGTTACATTGTAAAAACTGCTATTTTTATAATATTTGACTAAAAGTATAATGTGGATTGAACATGACTTTGTCAATATGAAATTGTTGAAAAGTGTAAATTTAACTATTATTAAATAATGTAAAACTTTTTTTTCTCTCTCGGTTCAACGGGCATGGTCATATGTTAAAAATAATTAAATTTTATTTTCTTGTAAGTAAGATTTATAAGCTTTACTATTTAATAAACAAATTAAAAAACAGCTTGCGGAAGGAGTGATGGCAGAGCTTTCTATCTTGGAGAGATTAAAAGGGTGTATTAGTTTAGGTTAGATATTAATTGAAAGTCAGATTTATTCGAGCGGGATTAGGGGATTGTAAAAAAAGTTCTGTTAAGAACTTTTTTTATATTTTAGATATTATTTATAATAATTTATAAAAATAAGCGGAGTTTATTATGAAGCGAGTGATTTTAATAGTAATTGATTCAATGGGCTGCGGTGCTATGCCTGATTGTAAAGAATACGGGGATATACCTGAATGTAATACCTTATGTAATGTTGCGGAAAAATCAGGTGGGCTTTTTGCTCCCGGTTTTCAAAAGCTCGGACTCGGAAATTTGGGTGATGTAAAAGGAATTGAAAAAAATTCAAATGCAATTGCCCAGTACGGAATTATGAAAGAAAAATCAAAAGGAAAAGATACTACTACAGGACACTGGGAAATGATGGGAATAATTTTGGATAAGCCCTTTAAAGTATATCCGGAAGGTTTTCCTAAAGAAATTATTGATGAGTTTATTATAAAAACAAATTGCGGCGGAATTCTGGCAAATTATCCCGCATCAGGTACTAAAGTGATAGAAGACTATTATGAAGAACATACCAAAACAAAATATCCGATAATATATACAAGTGCTGATAGCGTATTTCAAATAGCTGCCGATATCGATGTTATTCCGATTGAAACTCTATATAAATACTGTGAAATTGCACGTGCAATTTTAAATGATGATTACAATGTATCAAGAGTAATTGCCCGTCCTTACCGGATTATTAACGGCAAACCCGAAAGGATAGGAGCTTTAAGAAGAGATTATTCGGTTGAGCCGTTTAAAGATTCAACATGTGATATTATTTTAAAAAATAACGGAATGGTCCTCGGTATTGGAAAAATAGAAGATATTTTTGTGGGCAGGGGTATTTCACATGCGGTTCATACCGGCGGAAATACCGAAGGACTTCAACTGACTTTAAAAGCTGTTAAAAATGAACTGGATTTAAAAAATTTAAAAACAAAAAAATATGATGTGAATAATTATGATAAACAGTTTATTTTTACGAATTTAGTTGATACAGATATGCTGTACGGCCACAGAAATAATTACATGGGCTATGCTAAAGCCATAGAAGAAATAGATACTTATATTCCTGAAATAATCAAAAATATGACAAATGATGATTTGCTTATTTTTACTGCCGACCACGGGTGTGATCCTACTGTAGAAGGTACGGATCATACAAGAGAACAGGTCCCTTTATTGGTTTATTCAAAAAATATAATTCCCGGCAGATTGTCTGAAATTAATTCATTTGAATATATTTCGCAAAGAATAAAGGATTGGTTAGAAATATAGTGATTGAAAAATGTAATTATCGGTATTTATATTTTAAATTTTTTTGTTATAATTAACTTGTCTAAAATAATAATATATAAACAAAAAGGAGAAAAGATGAAAGTTACGGTTAATGACAGTTGTATAGCATGCGGTGCATGCGAATCAGTATGTGATGCGGTATTTTCTGTTGATGATGTAGCAAAAGTAAATGAAGCTGCAGTTAACGGAAATGAAGATTGCGTTAAAGAAGCTGCTGAATGCTGTCCTGTTAATGCTATTGAAGTTGAGTAATTTATATTTTATTTCTGAAACGGACTGATTTATCAGTCCGTTTTTTTGTTTTTATTTGTTTTTTTATCTGGCTAAATCAACTATGGTTATGATATTATGATTATATAGTTAATGATGGAGCAGATATGTCAAGTGTTATATTGTTTTGTTCAATAGTAATAACATCATGTATAATAACAAACAAATTTTCAAGTAAGCTGGGTATGCCGGCACTTGTTTTTTTTATGTTTTTGGGTGTTTTATTCGGTTCGGACGGACTTTTAAAATTATCTTTTGATGATTACGATTTAACCTCTAAACTATGTTCCATAGGACTGTTATTTATAATATTTTATGGCGGTTTTTGTACTAAGAAACCTGATAATAAAGTTACTTTACAGGCAGCACTTTTATCTTCTCTAGGAACAATATTTACGGCTCTCTTGACAGCTGCTTTTTGTTATCTGGGCTTAAAAATGTCTTTTTCCGAAAGTTTTTTAATAGGTGCTATAATCAGTTCTACTGATGCTGCTTCTGTATTTTCCATATTACGTTCAAGAAGGCTTAATCTTAAATATAATACGGCGCCGCTTTTAGAAATGGAAAGCGGAAGTAATGACCCGTTTGCTTATTTGTTAACATTACTCGGTCTTGTTTTACTAAAAGGCGGATCAGTTTCCAGTCTTACTCCGATGTTGTTCAAACAAATAATTCTGGCTGTTTTATTTGGAGTTTTAATTGCATATGTTGCAATTTATATCTTTAAAAGAACAAAACTTCTGACAGAAGGTACTGATACTATTTTTATGGTTGCAGTTGCTCTTGCTTCTTTTGCTATTCCGGATTTGCTCGGCGGTAACGGTTATTTAAGCGCATATATCACAGGAATTATTTTGGGAAACAGTTCTATTAGAAATAAAATTAACCTTATATACTTTTTTGACGGAATTACGTCTTTATCTCAGGTAATTATATTTTTCTTAATAGGATTTCTTTCTTTTCCGCATAAAATTCCCGAAATTTTACTGCCCGCAGTTTTGATAACCGCATTTTTATCATTTGTGGCGCGTCCTATTGCTGTTGCGGTAATTATGCTTCCTTTTAAAGCAAAATGGAATCAGATTGCCTTTATTTCCTGGGCGGGTTTGAGAGGTGCTGCGTCTATTGTATTTGCTATTATGGTTGTTGCGGAAAGCAGTGCAATGAAGAATGATATATTTCATATAGTATTTGTGGTTGCTCTTTTATCTGTTACGGTACAAGGTTCGCTTCTTCCTTATATTGCAAAACGTGATTCCATGATTGATACTTTCTCCGATGTAAGAAAAACATTTAATGATTATCAGCAAGAATCAGCCATTGCATTAAATAAACTTATAATAAAAGATTTTCATCCATGGAAAGGCTGCCAGCTTAAAGATATTGCAATGAGTGATAATTCACTGATTTTGGTTATTAATCGCAATAATCAAAAAATTGTGCCTAAAGGAAATACGATCTTAGAAGAGGGCGATGAGGTTTTAATTGGTACTACCGTTGCGGATACCAATAATGATATACAACTTTCTGAAATTAATGTTGATAAGGGGCATGAATGGGCTGATAAAAGAATCAGTACAATTCATTTTCCGGATAATTTCCTTATAGCACTTATAAAAAGAGATTCTTATTCTTTTGTTCCGAACGGAGATACCGAAATTAAAACAGGCGATACAATTATATTTTACGAAGCATAATATATTCATGTTTTAAATTAGCATTAATAAAAAAGTAAAACTCTCCGATTCTAAACAGATGGCTTTTTCTGGCTGCAGATTTTGGAAAGAAATCTCACTTGATGTTATTATGCAATAAAAAATGGGCCCGGTAGGATTCGAACCTACGACCAAGGGATTATGAGTCCCCTGCGCTACCGCTGCGCCACAAGCCCATTTAACAAAGTTAGAATATCATTAACATTTAACCTAGTCAAGAAGTATTTTTCTTGATTTTATGTCCATTCAATTATTTCTTTTTTTGATATATCCCACTTTAAATTATTTTCACGCCCCAAAACATTACAGTACCTGCAAAACGGAACCGGATTTTTAAAATATTCGATAATCTCTTTTTTTGAATGTTTTTTAAGTATGTTTATACCATCTTTCTCCGATATTTCCATATTTGTCCCGAAATAGTCATTAAAATGTCTTGATGCGGGTATTATTGGGCATTTATATAAAATTCCGTTTTCAAGAGTTGTACATACTTTTCCATGATAGCAATTATTAAAAGAAACTTCGGGATTTTCATTTCCTTTAATGTTGTATTTTGACTTGCAGAAGACCTTTGGAATATAATTTGAATTTTCTTCGTAAGTCAAACTGACATTATAATCCTTGCAGGTTTTTTCTATTGAATGAATATCAATGTTAATATTATATTTGGTTAAAATTATTTCGCTTTTAGTTTTATTTAGATATTTCCATAATTTTTCCGGCATGGATAAAAGTAATATACCGTTTGTATATAATGATAAATGCGTATTGGGAAAGAAATCTCTTGCAATTTTTATAAATTTACAAATATCGGGATGCAGTAGCGGTTCTCCTCCCATAATACCTATACGATATACTTTATCAAAGATTTTTTTTATATGTTTTAAATCTCTTTTAAAAATGTTAATATCCGCATATTCCTCATTTGCAATCGGAGCACAATGGTCGCAGCTCCTACAATTAAGGTTGCAATGATGAACTATCTCATACAAGAAATATGCATGTGAAAATTTACTGTCCATACTTTTTTGTAAAAAGGGGAAATACATATTTTATACCCGCAATTCTGTCCGGTATTGAGAAAGAAGGGCAGCTCCGACTACACCTGAAAAGTCTCCAAGCTGTGCTTTTGCAAACTTTATGGATTTGGCGGGTGTCGGCAATGCTTTTATTCTTGCTGTTTCTGTTGAACGCTCATAAAAATAATCTATAGCGTCCATCAAGCCCCCTCCAAGTATTATCATAGAAGGATTATAAAAATTAATTACAGAAGCCAGACCTGATGCTAAGTATTCCGAAGCTTCATTTATAATTTGCAGTACCAAATCATCTTTGTTTTCCAAAGATTTTTTCAGCATACTGGTTTTAATAGGTTTATCTTCTTTTAGATAATTAACTATATCCGATTTTCTGCCTTTTTTTAAAGCACCTGTTATTCTTTTTTCTATAGCTAATCTGGAAGCATATGCCTCCAGACAACCGCAGCCTCCGCAGCCGCATGGTCTTCCTCCTACGTCTACTGTAATATGACCTATTTCACCTGCGGTTCCGGTTGTGCCGTAGCGCAATTTGCCGTCTTGTACAATGCCTGATCCGATGCCGGTTCCTACAAAAATGCAAATAAAATCTTTTTCATTTCTTCCGGCGCCGAAATACATTTCCCCGATTGTTGCGATTTCAACGTCATTCCCGATAAAAACCGGTTTATTGAATTCTTTTTCCAGTATTAATTTTAAGTTTAAATCAGCACAATCTAAATTAGGAGCATTTATAATTATTCCGTTTTCTCTTTCTATTTGTCCCGCGGCTCCAACTCCGATTTCTTCTATGTCAGATAAATTTTTTTCGCTCTCTTCCAGTACTTCATTAATTGAATTTACAATTTTCTGTATTATTTTCTCAGAACCTTTGTCCTTTTTTGTTTTTTTCTTTATAAAAGAAATTATCTTTCCGGTTTCTTTATCAACAACGGCAGTAAGAATTTTTGTACCGCCCAAATCTATCCCGATTGAGAATTTACTCATAAATTGTTTTCCTTCCTGAGAAAATTATACCATTTTTTTCCTTTTTATAAAATTAATATGCAGAGAACGGGTTTAAAACTTGCCGTAAATAGGGTATAATATCTAAGTAGATATTTTATGGAGGCAGAATAAATGCGCATTACGGTTAAAGGGCGTAACATTGAAATTACTGATGCAATTCGTGCTTATGCAGAAGAGAAGATTGGAAAGGTGATGAATCATTATGACCAGATTCAATCAATTGATGTTGTTTTGAATGTCATAAAAAATCCTTCCGTTTCACAGAGTCATACGGCGGAAGTATTGTGTAAATTTATTTCGGGTTCTGTTAAAGCTGAAGAAAGTGCGGAGTCTATGTATGCAAGTATTGATCTTGTTTCGGATAAGCTAAACAGACAGGTTAAAAAATTTAAAGAAAAACAGATTACTTCTTCTAAAACTGCTTCAATAAGAACTGATGTGCTGCCTGAAGAAGCAGAACCGGTTGCGGAATAATATTTTTACTTATAAAAATATCCCGTTAAAACGGGATATTTTTTATTTCTTAAGTTTTTGTTTTGTATAATTAACCAATCCTCCGGAATTGATTAAATTTTGAATTTCAACAGGGAATTCCATACATTTATAATTTTTACCTGTTGTAATATTTTTAATTATACCTTCGGATAAATCATATTGGATAATATCATCTTTTGAACATTCGTCAGGTAAAATAGGATGTTCAATAATCGCGAGTCCTATATTTATAGCATTTCTGTAGAAAATTCTTGCAAAACTTTTCGCTATTACCAAAGAAATCCCGGAAGCTTTAATTGCCGCCGGTGCATGTTCTCTTGAGCTGCCGCATCCGAAATTATAACCGGCAACTATTATATCTGACGGTTTGACTTCCTTTGAAAAAGTAATATCAATATCTTCCATGCAATGTTTTGCAAGTTCTTCTTCAGATGCTGTATTTAGATATCTTGCCGGTATAATAACGTCTGTATCAACGTTATCATTGTACTTCCATACTTTACCCTGTTTCATTTTTTTCTTTACATCCTCTTAAATATGTTTTATACTTAAATTATACATTACATGATAGAAATGTTAATAGCAGTTACGAAAAAGGAGACTTAAATGATGGAAATGATTGGTGAAACAGCAGGACAAATCTGGAATTATTTAAATGAAAACGGAGAAACTTCGTTAACAAAAATGAAAAAAGATTTAGATTTAAAAGCTAATTTTGCTGAGTTAGGTCTTGGCTGGCTGGCAAGAGAAGGCAAAGTTGAGATGTCTAAAAAAGGTACATCTACAAACGTCAGATTGGTTTAATTAAAATAAAGAAGTTCGGAAATAGCCGGACTTTTTTTATGAGAATTTTTTTTGTTTTTTTGTAATAATAGTCATGTCATTAAATAAATATAGGCAGGACAAATGGAAACGGAAATTATAAAAGAAGAATTTCTAAAACAAGCGCAGATGCTTTCAAGAGGTGCAGAGGTATTGCCCGGTGGAATTAGAGAGTTAGCATTGAAGTTACAAAAATCAAAAGAAGAAAATAAACCGTTAAGAATTAAATTGGGGATGGATCCGTCAAGACCGGATTTGCATCTCGGACATACGGTAGTACTCAGAAAAATTAAGCAATTTCAAAATTTAGGCCATAAAATCATTTTGATTGTCGGTGGTGGGACAGGAATGATAGGGGATCCTTCGGGCAAATCAGATACGCGTCCCAGTCTTACAAAAGAACAAGTTGAAGAAAATGCAAAAACTTATTTTGAACAAATTTCAAAAGTAATTGATGTTAATAAAGCTGAAATAAAAAATAATGCGGATTGGCTTTATCAATTGAATTTTATTGATATGCTTAAATTGGCTTCCAAAGTTACTGTTGCTCAAATTATGACAAGAGATGACTTTGCAAAAAGATTTGCTGAAAATCGTCCGATTTCAGTTCATGAATTTTTCTATCCTTTAATGCAAGCTTACGATTCAGTTGTTGTAGATGCAGATATTGAGCTTGGCGGAACTGATCAGCGTTTTAATAATCTTCTGGGCAGAGAAATTCAAAGCGCCTACGGAAAAGAACATCCTCAGATGGTTATGCTGCTTCCTTTATTAGAAGGAACTGACGGTATTGTTAAAATGTCAAAATCTTTTCCCGAACATTGTATTAGTCTTACGGATTCCGCTAAAGATATGTACGGCAAATTAATGTCTATATCTGATGATTTAATAATAAAATATTTTGCGCTTCTTACGGAAATTTCAAATGAAGAATTAAAAAGTACAGAAGAAAAAATAAAAATATCTAATCCGCGAGATGTTAAAATGCAATTAGCTTTTACAATAACAAAAATGTATAACGGAGAAACAGCGGCAAAAGAAGCGGAAGAAAATTTTATAAAAGTTGTCCAAAATAAAGAAATTCCCGATGATATCCCATCTGTTAAAGTGAATGAAGATATAAGCCTTATAGATTTTATATCAAATTTTGATAAAACTTTAAGCCGAGGTGATATAAAAAGACTCGCTTCATCCGGTGCATTAAAAATTAATTCCGGCAAACAGTCCAATCCTAATTTCATGATTACTAAATCTATGCTGCCTGTTATTGTTCAATATGGTAAAAGAAAATATATTAAAGGTGAATAAAAAAGAATGAGGCTTATAAAAAAAGCGATATCTCAGTTAAAAGAGGATATAGCAACGATATATGAGAAAGATCCGGCAGCAAACAATTTATTGGAAGTTATATTGTGTTATCCCGGGCTGCATGCTTTAATTCTTCATAGAATAGCTCACAAGTTAAATTATTGGAAAATTCCTTTAATCCCGAGAATAATATCCAATATTTCAAGATTTTTTACGGGTATTGAAATTCATCCTGCCGCAAGAATCGGCAGAAGATTTTTTATAGATCACGGGATGGGTGTGGTAATAGGTGAAACAACTATTATTGGAGATGATGTTCTTTTGTATCAAGGGGTAACTCTGGGAGGTACCGGTAATGAACACGGTAAACGCCATCCCACGCTGGGTAATAATATTGTTGTAGGCTCCGGAGCTAAAGTACTCGGTAATATAGAAATAGGCTCTAATTCAAGAATAGGCGCAGGTTCCGTTGTTGTTGACTCTGTTCCTGAAAATTCAACCGTTGTTGGTATTCCCGGCAGAATTGTAAGACAGAAATTATTAATACAGGGGCAGTTAATGCATAACAGAATACCTGACCCCGTTACATGCCAGTTGAACAGATTAAAATATGAAATTCAGGATTTAAGGGAACAAATTGAAGAAATGAAAAGAGACAGATAATATATCTGTCTCTTTGTTATTATAGTTTCGGTACTAAAAATTACATTTTCTTTCCGCCGTTGAATAACCAGTTTCCGAGAGCCACGAAAGGACTTGCTACTGCAAATGCAGCTTGTATTAATATATTTCCGCTTCCTTCTTCTTCGTCTATATCGCACATTGCGGCTAATAATTCTTCCTGGCTTGTAGAGTCGCAGTTACCCCAGGTAAGAACTGTTTGGTTTTCGACTTGAGCATTTGTTCTTGTATTTTCTCTGATGTAATCTTCAAGACTTCCGCCAAGTTCAGATTCAATCAACTGTCTTGCAATAGATCTTAATTGTGTATCATCACCATCTTCGTCAACAAGCTGAGCGTATCTGGTTTGAGTCGTCATTTCATCTAAAAGTTCTTCATATGCGGCCATTGCTTTATCTTCTTGTCCATTTGCCAGATAAGAACAAATATTTGAAATTTTTGTTTCAATCGCTGCATCACGTCCTGAATATGCTATTTCATAAGATTCTTTTGTGTCAGTATAATCATATTTTTTATCTAAATACTCTGTATTATATAAGCTTGATGCTGTTACGCCTCCGCTTACAGTGTATGTATTTGCTGTTGAACTTCCGCTTAAAAAGCTGCCGTTTTGAAAAGAAACTGTCATAAACTAACCTCCACTATAAAAATTTATTAACCTAAACTACCCACATAGATATAAAAACATTTTAAGTTTTAAAATTTACTCATAATAAAAATTTGTTAATATTTTGTAACATTTGCTAAAAGCAATTTAATAAAATACCGCCTGCGGCACCTGCTATTATTACAAGCAGAGGATTCTTTTTCATAAATGAAAAAGGTATTATAAGTATAATGAATAATGTTAATGACTTATAATCAATCAAAAAAGGCATAGCCCATTCTTCTTTTGTATATATTATTGTTTCGTATAGTAATTTTAAACCGATGGAAGTAAGAAGAGCGCAAGATGCAGGTCTTAAACCGACAAATAAGGCGCTGACGTATTCACATGTTTTAAATTTATTAAACAGTTTAATTATTGTTATTGTGATAAAAAACGGAGCCAAAATAATTGCTGTTGTTGATATTACTGAGCCTATAACACCTGCTGTTGTAAACCCGGTATAAGTTGCCATATTTATCCCTATGGGTCCCGGAGTAATATTGGATACGGCTATCATATTGGTCAGTTCTTCTATCGTATACCAGTCATATTTTGTCTGTAAATAATATAAAAAGGGCAGAGCTGCATAGCCGCCGCCGAGTGCAAAAATACCTATTTTTAGAAATTCATAAAACAGCAGCAGGTAAAGTTTAACCATTTTTACCTCCTGCTGTTTTATGATGCAGCAGTGCCAGAATTGCAGAAATTATTATAATTAATGTAGGAGACACAGGAAGCAGCATTAAAGCAATCAAAATAAAAAAGAATATAAAATAAGTGAATCTTGAATAAACGCTTTTTGTCCATAAATCTTTAATAGTTGTAATTATTAATATTATTACTGAAATTCTTATACCCCAGAATGCATTTTTAACAACAGGGTAGTCAACTATTCCGGTCAAAATATGTGCTAAAATTAATATACTAAAAAAAGAAGGCGTAATAATCCCGAGTATTGCCATAATGGCACCTAAAGTTCTTCTTGCTTTATATCCCGAACAAATTGCAATGTTACCGGCAATAATGCCGGGAATACACTGGCTCATTGCGTAATAATCTACAAGTTCGTCTTCACTAAGCCATTGTCTTTCTTCAACAATATACTTTTTTAACAGCGGAACTATAACATAACCGCCGCCGAGCAGTTGTACTCCAATTATAAAGAATATTTTAAATATTTCAAATAATGATACACGCATAACTTTATTATCGCATAAAGGTTTTTTTCTAAAAGCTAAAAATCGTTTAAAAACAACAAAAAATGGGAATACTACAAGTGTAGGAGTTAATATGAAAAAAGTCCTTTTACTTGATATTGAAAGCAGGCCGATAAATATCTGTACTTGGAAACGGGCTTTAATTCTTCTTTTAAAAGGGAAGGCAAGACCTGCAAGAATTTTAAATAATCTTGAAAATATGATTAAAATGGAAAATATATTAATTCCGCCCGTAATAAAATTAACATATGAATTGGCAGTTCCTTTAAAAGAACTGCCTTTTTGCCGGGAAAATATTTTGGTCAGGGACGAGTGTGTATGTCAATATTGCGGAAAAAAATTTCTGCCCGAAGATTTAACCTTAGATCATGTTTTTCCAAAATCAAGATTTGGACCTGATATCTGGGAAAATATAGTTGCCTGCTGCAAAGATTGTAATCAAAAAAAGGCGGACAGAACTCCCAAAGAAGCTAAAATGAAACTATTAAGACGTCCGTACAGACCAAAAGATTATCTTAAATTTGAGTTAAAAAAATATCCTGAAAACATAACAAAAAATTGGCAGGAATTTTTTGAAGCCTCTTAATGTTTTATATTTTAAAATTGTAAAAATAGTTTTTGTATTATTTTAAAACATACTTTTTTATATGTTCTTTTAATCTTTCTTCTTCTTGTTCTATATTTAATTTATGATAAATATTATATATAACAAAAGTTTTTAATTTTTGCATACCGCAATATTGATGTGTTTTATGAAAGCCGATAAAAATATCATCAATATCTCTAAAATCGAAAAAACCGTTAGTGTTTTCAAATTCATAAACAGAAGATGCCGCAGTTAAAGACAACATATATTTTTTTGTATTAAAATTCCCTCCATGACCGTATATTTCTGATGAAGAGTAAAACGCACCCGCTCTATAAACTTCATCTATATATTTTTTAAATGTCCACGGAATATAATACCAGTTTACCGGACATTGAAAAATTATTATGTCACTTTGAATATATTTTTCAACTTCTCTATGTATATTGTATCCGTTTTCTATAATTGTTGTATTTATTTCATTATTTAGAGAACAGTATTCAATAATTTTATTAAATATATGGTTATTTAATTTTCCTTGTGCAAAAGGATAATATTTATGTCCGTTAATTACTAAAATATTCATGGACTTATCATTATTTATTTTTTTATTATTTTGTATCGGTTAAAAGTATAAGATTTATATTATTAATTTTATATATCTCAGCAGAGGTTTTATGTATATAAAATCTGTTCTATTTTTATATAAAAAGGAGTTCTTATGAGTAAAAATATTTTAATAGTTACAACTAATTTTTCTGATATTAATGAAGATATAAAAACAGGTGTATATTTAGAAGAATTTGCTGTTCCGTATCTTATTTTTGAAGCAACCGGATATTGTATGACGGTTGCAAGCCCTAATGGCGGAAATTCACCGATTGATGAAAGCAGTTTGTCCTGTTCAAATCCGATGGAATGGGATGAAGCAGCAAAACATTTAAAAGATACAAAAAAATTAAGCGATATTGATTGTAAAATATATGATGCAATTTTTCTGCCGGGAGGTCATGGACCTATGTTTGACCTTGCAAAAGATATGGTCTTAAAAGAGATTGTTGAATATATGTATAAGAATAATAAAATAGTAAGTGCAATATGCCATGGTCTTGCGGGATTAATTCTTGCAAAAGATGATAAGGGTGATTCTATTTTAAAAAATAAAAAAGTCACCTCTTTCACAAATCAGGAGGAGCATATAGTAAAAATGGAAGAATTTATGCCGTTTGCACTTGAAACAAAAATAAAAGAACTTGGTGCTGATTTTATTGAAGAAAAGCCATGGAGTGAACATGTCGAGATAAGCGGCAATATAATAACGGGGCAAAATCAAAAATCAGCAACATTACTTGCGGAAAGTATCATTTCAAAATTATAAAACACCTTTTGTAGAGGGTATTTTAGTAATTGATTTGTCATCATAAGAAACAGCTGTTTTTAAAGCTCTTGCAAAAGATTTAAAGACAGCTTCTATTATATGATGTGTGTCGTATCCGTCAAGCATTTTTATATGAATTGTCATTAATGCAGCCTGAGCAAAGCTTGAAAAGAAATGAGGAAGCATTATTGTTTCAAAATCAGATGTACGCTCATCGGCTAAAATAACATCAACCTTAGAAAAGACTCTGCCTGATAAATCAACAATACTCATTATAAGAGCTTCATCCATGGGAAGAATTTTTTCTCCGTATCTGTTTATTCCTTTTTTATCGGAAAGTGCTTCATTTAGTGCGCAGCCCAGAGTTATGGCAGTATCTTCGACAATATGGTGATTATCTTTATCATGTGAAATAATGTTTATCTCCAGATCAAATCCGCTGTGATGCGCAAATTGTTCGAGCATATGGTCAAAAAATTTTATACCCGTATTAATATTATACTTTCCTGTTCCGTCAATATTAAGATTGACTGTGATTTCCGTTTCTGCTGTTTTTCTTACTTTAACACACTGCCTCATCTTTTTGCTCCAATATTGTTTTTAAATTATTGATTGATTCAATAACATATTTAGCTCCGGTTTTTTGCATGAGCTGCTTCAGCTCTTCTGATTTATCCTGCGGAGGGAGAACTCCGACGGGTGTATAATTTGCTGCCTTTGCAGCCAGAATATCATCGGGAGTATCGCCAAAATAATAATAATTGTCTGAAAATGTCATTTCTTTTGTAAGATTTAACCCGAAAGGATCGGGTTTCTCTTTCCCGTCCGGAATATCATCCGTTGTAATAACAGGGAAGAATAGTTTATCAATATTAAATCGTTTTAGAGCATACATTGCTTCTTTTTTTAATCTTCCCGTGAAAATCGAAAGGTTATAATCTTTTGATAATTCTTCAAAAAAATGTTTGTTAAAGATAATATTCTCGTTATTAATTAGTCCTTCACCGTTATTCCAGTATATTTTCTGGAACATATCAACAATCTCCCCGTAAGAAACGTTCAATCCTTCTTTATCAAGCAGATACTTAGTTAAATCCCAATCATTATTATATCCGCCGAGATTTTTTACTGCCTGAATTTCTTCAGATGATATCGTTTTTCCCGTATAATTTTCATATGTTTTTTGAATTGTTACTCTGTAAGAATTTGCAGCATTTATTAATACGCCGTCCATATCAAAAACAAGACATGGTTTGATTCTTAATGCATTTTTTATTTTTTCTACACCTTCTTTAGTCGGAATTGTTACTCTCAAATGATTTTTTAATATACCGTCGCTTCTGTATTTTTTTACGATTATATTTTCTTTAAGTAATTTGTTATATACGAAATCTGCTTTCTGTTTAAAATTAACAAGTAAAAAGTTTGCACAGGATGTATAAACTTCAGCGCCAAGATTTTCAAAGAAAATCATTAGTTCTTCTTTTGAATTAATAATCTCATCTTTGATTGAATTAAAATAATCAATATCTTTTAATGCTTCGATTCCCGCAAGCATAGCCAAAGAATTTACGCTAAACGGACTTACAACTTTTTTCAGATTCTTTATATTTTCTTTATTGCTTATTATATATCCCAGTCTCATACCTGCCAATGCAAAATCTTTTGAGAAAGAACGTATAATAAAAACATTATCATATTCTTTTATATAGTCTTTATATGTTATACCGGAATAATTTGCATATGTTTCATCAATAATAACAACTTTTCCCGTAGATTTTTCAAGAACTTTTTTTAAATCATTTTCTTCGATTATATTGCCCGTAGGATTATTTGGTGAGGCTATGTAAACAATTTTAACTTTAGAATTATTTAATTCTTTTAAAAAATCGTCAACTGGGAATTTCCATTTTTCTTTATATGGAACTTTTATAACTTGACCACCTTGAATTTGAGTGTAAATAACCGGCATATCAAAAGAAACGTCAAGAGTTAATGTAAATTCTCCCGATTCCAAATATGTTTGTATAATTGCCTGTATTGCTTCGTCAGCACCGTTTGTAACTTTAATATTGTCTATATCAAAACCCTGATATTGCGCAATTTTGTCCGACAATTCTCCATAAAAAGGATAATAACTTATATTATTAATATCACAGTTTTTTAATGCTTTTAATACCCTTGGAGATGGTCCGTAATTGTTTTCATTACTGTCTATTTTAACATCCCAGTTTTTTTCGTACAAAGGTACAAAATAACCGTTCATATTTTCTATTGATTTTTTTGGTTTTATCATTGTTATCCTATTTTACATAAAAATCCGCATTAACAAATACTCGAACTTTAACTTTTCCGGCTTCAACCGGTGCAGCTGCGGCAGCTCCTATAGAATCCGCAGATGTTCCCGCAGCTTTTGCAGATAAAAATCTGCCGTTGGACACAGCAGATTCCATATTACATGATGCATTTATATATTTAATTCCGTCTATTACAGTACCTGCTGATTGAGCTAAAACAGAGGCTTGTTCATTAAGCTTTTTTATTAAAACAGGATAAAGTTCATTGCAAATATTAGTATTATTTATATACGAATAAGACAACCCATCCGTTCTGTTAGCTCCGTTGGCAATTGCAGTATCAATAAATTTTGCGATTTTGTTAATTTCTTTTGTTTCAACAGTTATTGAATTAACTGCCGTATAATTTTTTATAATGCGTTTTCCGTCTTTTGTTGTTGAATAATTTGGTCGTACTGAGAAATTGTTTGTTTTTATGACATCCGTTTGAGAATTTGTAACTGTTTTTAATGCTTCAATAATTTTATTTGAAACGGTATTATTTTCTGATGAAGCTTTTTGCGCATCTTCTGCCGTATTTTCAACAGCAAAAGAAACTTTAGCAAGGTTTGGTTCCACTTCTTTTGTTTCTGATATATTTAAAGAAATATATCCTGCTTCTTTTTTTATGTTTTCTACAGATGCTGCCTCGCAAGATTGGCTGTATAATACAAATATAGAGCAGAGAGTCATTAATAATATTTTTTTCACGATTTATCTCCTTAATTCCTCTTTTGCAGCCTCTGTTTTTTCTTCGGTTTCTTTATATTCATCGGATGGACTATTAATCTCTTTATAATCAATATTCTTTTTCATCTCTTTAAAATAATTTTTTTCCGCTTCTCTGGTCTTGACAATTATTTCACGAATTTGTTCCGGAGAAAGTCCCTGATAGGTGCCGAATCCTATCAGCGATTTTTTGTTGTTTAGTGCGTATAATGAAAGAAGAATAATTATCCACAGCATTATTCCCTGATAAATATTCATAACCGAAATGATATTTGAATACTCAAAACAATAATTCCAGAGTTTCATACAAAGCCATCCGGGTGATACAATAAAACCGGCGATTAAACCAAAGATAATAAAAATAACCGCAATAATACCTCTTATTCCATTTATTGTTATTATTTTAAAGTTTTTATTCATAGTGCATTATTACCTTCGGATAATATATCAAAATCCCTTTCATTTAGTATTATAACACCTAAAGAATGTGCTTTGTCAAATTTTGAACCCGGATTGTCGCCCGCTAATACATAAGAAGTTTTCTTACTTACACCGGAAGATACTTTTCCGCCGAGTTTTTTTATTTTTTCTTCAAAAATATTTCTCGGTTTTGAGAGTGTTCCGGTAATCACAAATGTTTTGCCTTCAAATATGTTTGAAATTTTTTCAAATGAACTGCCTTTAGGTTCAACTCCGTACGATTTTAATTTATTCAATATTTTTTTATTGTATTCATTATTAAAAAAATCTACAACACTTTTTGCAGCTTTTTCTCCTATGCCGTCTATTTTTATCAAATCCTCAACACCTGCTTTTTGAAGTTCTTCAATCGAAGAATATTCTCCTGCAATAAGATCAGCCGTCTCTTTTCCGATAAGTTTGATGCTTAATGCGGTTAAAAACTTTGTCATAGTTGGCTTTTTAGTGTTTTGTACGGCATTATACAGATTGTCCGCAGATTTTTCTTTTATTAAATCAAGCTGCATAAAATCGTCAACGGTTAAATTATATAAGTCGGCAAAATCACTTATTAAATTTTGTTCCGTTAACTTTTCTATTACTGATTCGCCCAGCCCGTCTATATCAACACCATCTTTTGATGCCCAGAATTCAATTCTTCCTTTTATTTGAGCCGGACAACCAAGTGTATTCGGGCAGTAAAGAGCGACTTCACCTTCAGGTTTTATTAATTCACTGCAGCAAGAAGGACAATATTTAGGTTCTTCATATATTCCTAAATTTTCATTTTCTCTTTTTTTTATAACCTTTGGAATTATTTCTGCAGCTTTTTTTATCAGTACTTCATTTCCTATATTTATTTGAAGTCTTTGTATTTCATCAAAGTTATGCAAGCTGGCTCGTTTTACAATTGTTCCTGCCAGTCTGACGGGTTTTAAAATAGCAACAGGAGTTACAATTCCGGTTTTTCCGACACTAAGCTCAATATCCTCAAGTTTTGTCCAAATTTCTTCCGGCGGGAATTTAAATGCAGTTGCCCATTTTGGAGCACGTGACGTATAACCGAGTTCATTTTGTTTTGCCAGATCGTTTATTTTTACTACCATTCCATCTGTGGCATAGTCTAAATTAAAACGTTCTGTCTCCCAGTATTTACATTTTTCTTTAACGGGTTCAATTCCTATTGATATAAAAAAATTCGGATTTACATCAAACCCCAGTTCTTTTAACAGATTTAAAGCTTCAGAGTGCGTATTAAACAGGTTTTTATCCTCGGAAATTGCGGTATAAGCAAAAAAATGTAAATCCCTGTGTGCCGTTATGTTAGCATCCAGCTGTCTTAATGAACCTGCTGCGGCATTTCTCGGGTTTGCAAATTCTTTTAGTCCTTTTTCCGTATTTTCTTCATTTAATTTTTCAAATGAAGAAACAGGCATATAAACTTCTCCTCTTACTTCTAAACTAATATTACGGGGAAGTTTTTGCGGAATACTTCTTATGGCTTTTATGTTATCAGTAATATTTTCGCCAATGATTCCGTTTCCTCTTGTTGCTCCTATTTTTAATTCTCCGTTTACATAAGAAAGAGCACAGGATAATCCGTCTATTTTAAGTTCTGTAACAAGTTCTATATCCGTTTCATGAGGATATTCTTTTTTTATTCTTTCATACCATTTATTAAGATCTTCGTAATTATTTGAATTGTCAAGACTATATAGTCTGTATTTATGTGTATATTCTTTAAAACCCTGAGAAATACTGCCGCCGACTTTTTGTGTGGGGCTGTCATCTGTTTTTAATTCGGGGAATTGCTCTTCTATTCTTTTTAGTTCACGAAACAATTCATCATATTCAAAATCCGTTATAACGGGAGCATCCAGAGTATAGTACGCTTTATTGTTTTGATTTATAAGTTCTCTTAATTCGGTTGTTCTTTGCTGTGCTTCTTTAAAATCCATATAACCCTAAATTTATATATTTTAATAAAATGGCTAAATTCATTATTTCATTTTATAATAAAAAAAGTATGTCAATAATAAATTTTATAGAAAAATTTAGAAAAATCAACAGAACTTTATATACAACACCCTCACATGGACAGGGTGACTTTGTGGCGCCGCAGGCACTAAAAATGATTGGCAAAAAATTTTTCAGATGTGATTATTCAGAGGTTGAAGGTTTTGATAATTTGTCAGATCCGATAGGTATTATAAAACTTGTTCAGGATAACGCTGCAAAAATTTATAATGCTAAAGCATCATTTTATCTTACAAACGGTGCAACTTCCGGAATAATAGCTGCGATGTACAGTGTTTTAAGCCGTAATGATAAGGTTTTAATTGCAAGAAATTGCCATAAATCCGTATATAACGGTCTTGTTTTGACAGGTGCTGTTCCTGTTTGGATTATGCCTTCATATAATACAGAGTGGGGAATTTATGAAACAATAAATGTTGATTATCTGGAAGAAGTTTTGTCAAAAAACAGAGATGTAAAAGCTTTTATTATGACGAATCCTACATATGAGGGTGTAATGTCCGATGTATACAGAATTTCTTGCGTGTGCAGAAAATATGGTGTGAAATTAATTGTAGATGAAGCGCATGGTGCTTTGTGGAATTTTTATAAAGCCTTAGGTACACCTTCATTGCTTCAGGGGGCTGATATTGCTGTTCAGTCTTTGCATAAAACTGCTGGTGCTTTGAATCCTTCAGCTCTTCTTCACATAAGTAAAGATTCGAATATTAATCCTAAGACGGTACAAGAGGCTCTGAACCTTATTACAACTACTTCTCCTTCATATCCGCTTCTTATTAATATTGAAGCAGTTATTAATTTTTTGAATTCAGAAAAAGGCAAATTCAGAATATACAGCCTTGTAAAAGATGTAAACAGATTAATTCGTGCTTTAAAATTAATACCAAATCTTGATGTATATTCATACAATAATGATGTGACAAAAATTCTTATTAAAGTTACAAATATGCCAGGATTTGAGCTTTCAGAAATTTTATCGGAAAAGTATTGTATAGAAGATGAAATAGCCAATGAAAAATCCGTTCTTTTATTAACTGGACTGGGAACAACAAAGAGCAAACTCAAGAAGCTTGAAAGAGCTTTAAATGATTTGTGTGCAAATAATATAAAAATTACACAGGATGAGGAAAAAACAAAATCATTCGGAATTGTTGAGCCTAGAGTAAGATATACTCCTGCTTTGGTTTGGGGTAAACCGTATAAAGAGGTTGAAACAAAATTTGCTCTTTCACGAATATCGATGGAACTTGTTGCGGACTATCCTCCGGGAATTCCGATACTGTTGCCGGGAGAAGTTATTAAAAAAGAACATATTGACTATTTAACGAATAAACAAAAAATAAAGGTGTTGGCTTAAGTAAAAATGTTTAATAATATTTTAAAAAAAAGAAAATATTTAGATTGCCCTTATATGAAGCATTCTATTCATTTTTTTTATGATGAAATAATGGCATGCTGCACAAATATACCGGGATTTGTTCTTTTACCGGATTATAACGGGGAAAAAATTGATTGGAATTATATATACAAAAAGAGAAAAGATAAAATAAAACAAATTAACTTTTTTTTTAATAAACAGGATATTCCCGAATGTTGCAAGGGCTGCTGTGAAGCCGGTTCATTTTTACAGGAAAAGCCTGTTGCGTCTTTTGAAAACAGAATTAATAAATTGTATTTTCACAATAATATGTCTTGTAATGCAAAATGTATATACTGTACTTATGATTATCTCGGGAGAGGATATAAATATAAGGTTCTGCCGCTTGTTAAAGATTTAATAAACAATAAAATACTTGATATATGCGCTAATATATATATGAGCGGAGGTGAAATTACTATATCGCCTGAATTTGAAGAACTTCTTTCTTTATTGCTCGGATATGTATACAGCAGAATTGAAATATTAACATCAGGAATTAAATATTGTAAATCAATTGAACAGGCGTTTGTTGAAAATAAGTGTGAATTGATGATTTCTCTTGACAGTTCTGACAGAGATGTTTATAAAAAAATTAAAAGAGTTGATTGTTTTGATAAAGTTATTGATAATATAAAGTCATATATAAAAGCATCTGATAATGCAAAAAACGGTATTACGCTTAAATATATTATTATTGACGGTATAAATGATAATATTTCTGAAATTGAGAAGTTCGTTAAATTAGTAAGTATACTCGGGATTATGAAAATCAGACTGGATTTTGATTATGAAAAATATAAATATACGGGAGATATTCCGCTTCCAAAACATTATTTTGAGTTGTATGATAAATTTAATGAACTGGCTTTAAAAGACGGTTTAAATATACAAAGGTGCGACCAGATTGAGGCTATTTTAAATAAAAATAAAAATTTATAAGCTTAATATATGATTAATTTATATACAATTTTCTTTTTAATAGTACGAATTTTGTCAAATCCTGCGGCAAACGTTTTGCAAAAAAAAGCTTCAAATAATCTTTCGAGTGCCGCTGTTAATTTTTATACATATCTTATTTTATCTATATTTTGTATTCCCTTTATAAATAAAACTTTGATAAGTTATAATTTAAATTTCTGGCTGCTTGTTGTTTCTGCGGGATTTTTAAGCGCTCTGGGCACCGTATGTCTGATTAAAGCAATAAATATAGGAGAGCTGTCTGTTCTCGGTCCGCTTAATTCTTATAAAAGTATTGTTGGATTTGTTATTGCCTGGGTTTTATTGGGGGAAATACCTTCTATAGCAGGAATTTTAGGAATAATATTAATTATTACGGGCAGCAGATATATTTTTGACACCGTAAATGAAGGTTTTTCTTTTTCTTTATTAAAAAGACTTGATATAAAATTAAGAATTGCAGCTTTGTTAATGACTGGAACGGAAGCTGTTTTATTAAAAAAAATTATTATACTTTCATCTGTTGAAACTTGTTTTGCTTTATGGTGTTTATCAGGCTTGTTATGGTCATTTATGATTGTTCTTATATTGAAAAAGAGCTTTACTTTCAGAAGCGGTAAAACTCTTTTATATATATTATTTATTGCTTTATGCCTTGGAATGATGCAATTTTCAACAAATTATGTTTTTGAGAAAATGTATGTCGGACTTGCTTTAGCACTCTTTCAGCTGTCTTCAATTATTACTGTTTTATTTGGTAAGGCAATATTCCGTGAAAAGAATATTGGAAGAAAGCTTGCCGGTTCAATTATTATGATTATAGGCTCTTGTTTAATACTTATGCACTGATTCTGCTTTGAATAATATCTTCAATACTCTTTTTTGCATCCATTTCTTCCTGGACCTCGGATAATTGTTTTTCTATATTAAAAATGATTGATTTTTTATTTTTGTTTTCAGCAAAACCTTTGCTTATTGCATCATAAACAATATAAGAATTCAGCTGCATATAAGATTTAATATCTTTTGCTTTCTTATTGGATTTTAAAAGATTCTCACTTTTTTGCAGTGTGTATTTAAAAATTGAATCTACTATAAATTTATTTTGTCTGAAAGAATGCCTTCCCTGATTGTTTATCATGGAATCAAGCAAAACGGCACAGTGTGTATGTATTGTATTTAACAGACTTTTTCTTTGAATCCATGGCAGTTTCTTTGACATATGATCCGTACTCTGTTTTAATTTTACTTCGGCATACTTAATAATAGCGTAATCTTTAATGCAGTCTTTAAAATTTTTCATTTATAATGTCCTCTCTTACCTATTTTATATTTTTATCACAAACTTTGCTTCTGTAACTACATCATTTATATGGTATTTTTTTTCTTAATAAAAATTAATATTGAATTTATATATGTTAAATTTTTTTTTTTACATATTTTATATGGACGTTATCAAATGGAAAAACTATGAAAATATTACCGATTACAATTCAATATAATTCAATGAAAAATAAAACTAATAATACCGTAAGGTCAAATCAATCAACGGTAAATAACATGTCTGTCCATAATAATTCGATATATCCTGCTATTGTGTATAACCGGGCAGTTTCTTTTAACGGAACAAATAAATCAAATGGTGCTAATTTTGAACATGACTGTTCAGAGATGTTTGGTGATAAGGAACATATATCTTATAACAAGCGGGATGGAAGTTTTATACATCAAGTCTTTAGACGTGACGGTTCATTAAAAATACAAGAAGAATTTCATCCTTGGGATAATAGTGAAATAATAACAAAAATTGACGAAACAGGAGAGAAGAGTATTTGTAAAAAGACTCCGAATAAAGTAACAACTGAGAAATTTAATAAAGAAGGTCAAAGAATTTTATATAGAGAAATAGGAACTGACGGTAAAGAATGCAAAGTTGTAACTGAATATGACAGAGGCAGAGTAGTTATATTCACAAAGACTGACGGCATGAGTTCAACAAAGGTTATAGATTTAAAAACACAACAGTATGTTAGTACCGGTAATTTGGTTATTGACAGAAGATATGATAAAAATTCATCGATATATTATACGGAAAATATTGTTACGGGCAAAGTTTTGAAAAAAGAAAAATATACTCCGAAAAACGAACTTGAATTTTTAATAGAATATTCTCCTGACACTGGCTGTGTAATAAGAGAAGTATACTTGGTTAAGACAACAGGCGGTTATAGAGAGTATAATTATGATAAATTTGGTGTGAAACAATCTTTGATAAAAACATCTAAAAATGGCAGAAATAAGCATGTTTATAATTATGCACGTGATGGTAAAACAATTGTTCTTGATATGGAATATACATACAGAAAAGATAAATCTCCGGAATCTGAAATAACTTATCATCCCGGAACAGATATTATAGACCAGAAGAAGGTATATCAGGATAATAACAGTTTCACAATTTTTTATTATAAAAAATCTCCTAATGTACTTAAATATGCGGAGTATTTTGAAAATGATCTTTTAAAGGAACAAATATCATATTTTAAGGATGGAAAAAGAATTGCTTTCTTAAGGCAATATAATGATGATGATTCATATAAAGAAACTAAATTCAGTCCGAACGGAAATTTAAAAAACGAAAAATTCTATTCTGCTGCCGGAGTTTTATATAAAATGTTTGATTATAATACAAGAACCGGTATTCTTACAAAAGTTACTGAAATAGACATTATAACAAAAGATACAAAGGAAACTTATTATGATGAATATACGGAAGAAAAAATAAAAACAATAATAAGTGATGTCAACGGAATAATAAAAGAAGCTACCGAGTATTATTCAGACGGACAAACACCAAAAAGAAAAATATCATTTAATCCGGATCGTTCTTATTCGGAAACTATATATGATTCTGACGGACATATAAAAAATATTAATTATTATAACGCAGACGGAACTCGCAGAGTTTTTTCGGGTCAGTCTTATTCTTCTCCGTTTGAAAATAGAGGTTTTTCTAAAGAATATGAAAATTCAGATGAAGAATTTCTAGATGAAATAAATTCAACTCTTGCACATAGTAAGAAAAATGAAATTTCCGTTGAATCTTGGAAAAGACTTGCTTCTATTATGGGTGTTGAAGACTATGCGAAAATAACTAATATGGATCATAAAACTTATAGAAATTTAGCTTTTAAATTTCATCCGGATTTAAGCCGCAATCAAGGTAATGAGGAGAAATGTACTGTTCTTCTTCAAATTATCAATTTTTTATATAAAAACTGATATAATAAAAATGTGTTTTGAAAATATTTAAGTATGGACATATAGTTTAAACACTAATATTTTTAAAAATTTTAAATCTTGACACAATAAACAAATATATTAGTTATTATTTGTTTATTATTTTGTCATAATATTCAAATAGTTAATTAAATAATTTTATTTTAAATTTATATTTTTAAATTGAAATATTCAAATACATTTAAAAAAATTAATATCTGACTTAAAGTCATTAAAATGATATTATTATTTTAGAATCAGTTTATATATAAATTATAAAAATGGCTGCAAATATATGATGAAAGCTTATAGTTATTTCATTGGATTAATTATTACAAAAATCTTCCTATGGATTTGACAGAACGGCTGCAGCATATTTTACGGCAAAATATTTTGAATAAACAAATAATAAAGAAAGGAAAAAATATATGAAATACAGAAAATTAAGAGAAATTGAAGTTTCGGCTGTTGGTATGGGTTGTATGGGCTTTTCTCACGGTTATGGCGCATTACCGCCGGAAGAAGAATCAATAAGGCTTATGAGAAAAGCCTATGAACTCGGCTGTACTTTATTTGATACGGCTGAAGCATATGGACCTTATACAAATGAAGAGTTAGTCGGTAAAGCAGTAAAACCGTTCAGGGATAAAATTATATTAACTACAAAGTTTGTTCCTGTTTTTCAGCCCGGTCAGGAAATTCCTGAAGGTAAATTAAGCAAAAAAGGAGTAGAAAATGCTCTTAATGATTCATTAAAAAGACTTCAGACAGACTATATTGATATATACTATGAACATAGAGTTCCGCTGGATAGTAATGTTGAAGATGTTGCAATGTGGATGGGAGAATTTATTAAAGAAGGCAAAATACGTGCCTGGGGACAGTCGCAGTCGACTGAGGAACAAATAAGGAAAGCACATGCCGTAACTCCTTTAACTGCAATACAAAGTGAATATTCTATGATGGAGCGAATGTTTGAGAAAGATGTTATTCCGGCTTGCAGAGAATTAAATATCGGTTTTGTTGCGTTTTCGCCTATGGCATCAGGGTTTTTAAGCGGTAAATATAATAAAAATACTCAATATAAAGGCGATGATGTCAGAAGAGTAATTACAAGATTTAATCCCGAAAATGTTGAAAAGAACCAGCCTTTATTAGATTTGCTTCATATGGTTGCCGATAAAAAAGGAGTAACACCCGCTCAATTATCTTTAGCCTGGATGCTTCATAAATATCCCCATGTTGTTCCGATTCCGGGTATGAGAAAAGATGACAGAGTTATAGAAAATTTGGGTGCGGCTGAAGTTGAGCTTACAGATGAAGAATTTAACAATATAGAAAATGAATTGAATAAAATTAAGATTTACGGGAACAGAACAGATAAAGATATTGCGAAACTGGGTTCTGTTAAATCTCAGGAATTTAAAGATTAAAGAGAATTGTAATCTATTGACTGATAGCTGCTATCAAGATTTATGATATAAAGATATGAAAATTTCTCGTAACTAAAGGAGGATAAATGAAAAAATTATTACTGATGCTCATTCCCGTAATATTGATAACAGGTTTTGCTTTCTATCAAAAGGTTAATGCAGACGATATAAAAAAGACAGGAGGATTTATGGATAAGAAAATTTTAGTGGCATATTTTTCCTGGGGCGGTAATACCAGATCTATTGCTCAAAAGATTCATGCTCAAATAAGAGGAGATATATTTGAAATAAAACCTGTAACACCATATCCGAGTGACTTTAATGAAACAGCGTATGGTATAGCTAAAGAACAAAAAGAAAAAGGAATTCATCCTCCGATAAATAATATAGATGTAGCACCTTATGATGTGATATTTGTAGGAACACCCGCATGGTGGTATACAATGGCGCCTCCGGTTATGACTTTTTTGTCAGATAATAATTTTGAAGGTAAAACAATAGTTCCGTTTATAACTCATGGTGGCGGCGGCGGATATACCATAGATAAAGATATGGAAAAACTTGCAAAAGGTTCAACTGTCCTTAAACCGCTTGTATTATATGAGAACGGCGGTTCAAGTGCAGATAAAGAAATAAAAAATTGGTTGGATAAAATTTAAAATTATTGTAACTAAATAAAAACAGACGGATTAATAATAACTCCGTCTGTTTTTATTTAAAATTAAAGCTTTATTTGTTATATGATAAGGTATCATATACTTTAGATACAATTTTCCATTCCCCGTTAATCTTATTCATTATTAATAAGTCTGTAAATTTGTAACCATGCCAGTTATCTTCAATTACTCTTACTGCGGCAATTGTTTTTTCCAGTGTTAAAACATCAACTCTGGCTGTATAATCATTACCGCATGCACCCATATTATCAATAGTCTCATAAAATCCCTGAATGGAGCCGGATTGGTATTCTTTTTCATTTAATTGACCGAAAAACGTTGCCTTTTCATAAAAATACGGCTTAACTATTTCACTGTTTCCGTTTTTAACCGCTTCTATAAATTTTCTTGCAATATTTTCAACCGTGTTAAATTCTTGTATTTGTTCTCTCATTGTTTTTTAACCCCTTTTTTTTTGTATAATTTTATGTTAAATAATTAAGGTAATTTATTCAAGTACGGATAAAAAGGTAACTGTAAATTATGAGGAATATATTTTGAATAATCAGGAAAAAGATTGTTTGAAACAGGTTGAAAGTTTTGAGCAAACAGGTTTTAATTATACTCTTTCTCTTGTAAGCGGAAAGTATAAATTGACTGTTCTATATGCTATTTACAGACATAAAATTATAAGATTTAATCATTTGCAAAGGTATTTAAAAATGGTTTCTCATAAAACACTAAGCAGTGTATTAAAAGAACTGGAAAAGGATAATTTTATTATAAGAAAGGAATATGTGCAAATACCGCCAAAAGTAGAATACTCATTGTCTAAAAAAGGAGAATCTTTTATTCCTGTCTTATTTGCACTGTGTGAGTGGGGAGAGAAACATAAGACATAATGGTATAATCTTATACATATATAAAAGAACCCTCAGTTAAATCGGGTTCTTTTTCTTTTGCATAAATAAAATATATTTAGACCTCAATATATTCTTTAAGACGTTTGCTTCTGTTCGGATGTCTTAATTTTCTTAGAGCTTTAGCTTCTATTTGCCTGATTCTTTCACGGGTAACACCGAAAAGCTGACCTACTTCTTCAAGCGTTCTTTGTCTGCCGTCATCCATACCGAACCTTAGACGAAGAACATCTCTTTCTCTCGGAGATAATCCGCTTAGAACTTCAGCCAAATCTTCTCTTAATAATTCTTGTGCTACGGTTTTTACCGGAGCATCGGCATCTTTATCTTCTATAAAATCGCCGAGTCTTGAATCTTCTTCTTTTCCGATTGGTGTTTCCAGCGATAAAGGTTCTTGGGCTACTTTTATGATTTCTCTTAATTTTGGAACGGAAATATTCATTTCAACGGCTAGTTCTTCTTCCGTTGGCTTTCTTGATAGTTCCTGCGCCAATTTCCTTGTAACTTTTTTGAGTTTATTGATTGTTTCTACCATATGTACGGGGATTCTTATAGTTCTTGCCTGATCGGCAATTGCTCTTGTAATTGCCTGTCTGATCCACCATGTTGCATAAGTAGAGAATTTATATCCTCTTTCGTGGTCAAATTTCTCAGCTGCTCTTATTAACCCAAGATTACCTT
This sequence comes from uncultured Muribaculaceae bacterium, assembly GCA_964572355.1. Taxonomy (GTDB): domain Bacteria; phylum Cyanobacteriota; class Vampirovibrionia; order Gastranaerophilales; family Gastranaerophilaceae; genus Avigastranaerophilus. Next base: position 18,332 of record CAZNEN010000005.1, on the reverse strand, counting down.
CTTGGATAAGATCTAAAAACAGCATCCCTCTTCCTACATATTTTTTAGCTATACTGACAACAAGTCTGAGATTTGCCTGTACGAGTTTTCTTTTTGCAATCATACCTGCATTTCCGCCCTGTATAATTTTCTTTGCAAGATCAATTTCCTGTTCGGCTGTAAGTAACTTAATGCGGCCTATCTCCCTCAAATACATTCTAACGGGATCATCAAAAGAAACACCCTTTGGAAGAAGCGCATCAGAAAGATTAACATCCTCATCGTCATCCTCATCTGTAATATCTCCTGAAAATAAATCCTCATTTTCCATGGTGTCAATAATCTTATTTCTTTCGGAATTCATAATTACATCCATGCTGTCGCGGCTCATTGAATCCGGTTCAGTCATTAATATAATACTGGAAGATTCGGAAACTTCATTTTCCAAGGTTTCATCTTCTTCCATTATACTCACCACCGATAAATCTGAAATTTTTTTCTTACTCATTAAAGTTATTCTCCGATTTTTTGTTTATTTCTAATTTTTTCACGTAACTGCATTTGAAACTGCATTGATTCTATATCATCATCATTAAGTTTTTTATATTTAGATGCTAATTCCTTTTTTTCACAATCAATTTGATATTGTTGGATTTTAGAAACATTTTCATCGACTACCGCTCTAAAATCACGTTCCGAAAGGTTTTTAAAGCTATCTGATATGTATATTAAATCTGTTATTATATCCTTTAATTCATTATCCTCAGCAAATTGTGTATACAGGGCTTGTATTAATTTTTCCACATCATTATTTACCTGATATAACAATTTGTCAATTGCTTCTTTGATAATAATTAGATTTTTATCTATAAATTTAACATTTTTTATAATTTCTGTCAGATAATTTATGCCTATATCGCTTTCACCGGTTAAAAACAAGCATAATAAATTTTTTTGTGCTTTTTCGTAAATATTTGAAGTTTTTGTTACAATTCCTGTAAAATCTTTATTATCAACCGTTTTAAACATTTTGCTGCGGTTAACCTCCCTAACCAGTGCTTTTTCGTTAATATCGATTTTTTCCGAAATAAGCTTTATATATTCATTTTGAATTATATTGTTAGGAATTTCCTCGATTAAAGGCATGATTTTTTTCACGAGTTTTAACTTATCTGTTGGAGAAAAATCATCTTTATAGTCTTTTATAATTTGTTCAAGTTCAAAATCCAGAAGAAGTGGAGCCTTCTTTATATATTTTTTGTAGGTTTCTATGCCGTATTCTCTTATATATTCATCCGGGTCTTTACTGTCAAAAGGAGCAACAACCCTTATTTCACAGGTATATTTATCGTCAGAAAGTGATGAATATGTTTGATCAAATATTTTCAGGTTTCCGAGTCCTGAAAATGCTTCTTTTATTACCTCTGTACTGCGCTGTGTTGCTTTCAGCCCCGCAGTGTCGGTATCAAAAGCAAGATATATTTTTCTTGACTTTGAATATTTTGCAATTAATCTGACATGATCAACTGTTAATGCCGTTCCGCAAGATGCTACCGCATTTTTAAGTCCTGCTGCCTGGGCGGAAATAACATCAAAGTAGCCTTCCATTATTACAACAAAGTCATCTTCTATCATTTTGTTTTTTGCTTTGTCGATTCCGTATAGTACACGGCTTTTATTATATAAAACAGTATCCGGTGAATTCAGGTATTTAGGATTTTGGTTATCTAAAACAGCTCTTGCACCGAAGGCTATAACATTTCCTGATTCATCTCTAATCGGTATCATTATTCTGTTCCTGAAACGGTCAATATAATCGCCTTTTTCCGTTTTTACGGCTAAACCTGCTTTCTCGTATATTACGGGAGTATATTCTGATTTATATTTTTTAATTAAATCGTCATAATGGTTAAAAGAAAATCCCAGTTTGTATTCTTCTATTATTTCTTTTGTTATTCCTCTTTTTTCAAGATATTTAAGTGCATCAGCCGATTCGGGCGAGGTTAATAAATTATTATGGTAATAATCACAAGTCTTACTTAACAGGTCTTTTATTTGTTGTTTTTCTTCGGCGTGTTGTTTTAAATTTCCGCTATAAGACGGTAGTTCTATACCGAACTGTTGTGCGAGATCTTTGATAACTTCGTTAAAAGACTGATTATTTATTTTCATCAGAAAACTTATTGCATCACCGCCTTCTCCGCAGCCAAAACATTTGAAGATTCCTTTTTGCACATTCACACTGAAGGAAGGTGTTTTTTCATTATGAAAAGGACAGCAGCCCCAATAATTAGCTCCTTTTTTCTTTAAAACAACACGAGACTGAACAACATCAAGTATGTCTAAACGATTTCTTATTTCATCTATTACTTCATTATATGTTTTGTTATCCGGCATTTATTATTTTAATCCGTTCATTTTTGCAAGTTTATAAAGAAATTCATCATTATTTTTCTGAATAAAAGGAGCTGGAAGAAAATTTTCTTCAAATTTAATAAGCACATATCTGTCTGTCATGCCTGAAACATAGTCGCAAACTGTCTGCATAATTAATTTATCTTTAGAATTTTTGTATTCTTTTGCAAGTTTATGGCAGTAGAACTCAAACAGTCTTTTTATAACATTTTGTGCTTTATCTTCTTCGAGTTTTGCCGGAGAATTGTTATATACATTTTCAAACATCCATTTTCTTAGATTTATAAACTGTTCAAAACATTCGTCCGACATTAATATTTTATCTTTTCCGCTGCTATTTTCAACTATATCGTTCACCAGTTTTGTAATTCTTATGCGGTTTGTGGTTGAAAAATATTCAACGCTTTCTTTTGGCATATCTTCATTTCTAATAATATTTGCTCTTATGGCATCTTGAATATCGTGGTTTATATAGGCTATTTTATCTGATATTCTTACTACCTGCCCTTCAAGTGTAGACGGCATACATTGATAAGAATGATTTAAAATTCCGTCTAAAGTTTCATGTGTAAGATTTAGATTTTCTATAAATTCAACAACTCTGACACTTTGCTCATTGTGTCTGTAGCCGTCAGGCATAAGCTCATTTAAAACTCTTTCACCGCTGTGTCCGAAGGGGGTATGCCCTAAATCATGACCTAATGCTATGGCTTCCGTTAAATCTTCATTCAAATCAAGCGCTCGGGATATGGTTCTTGCAATCTGAGAAACTTCAAGAGTATGTGTCATTCTGGTTCTGAAATGATCATCATAAGGCGAAAAAAACACCTGCGTTTTATGTTTTAATCGTCTGAATGCTTTTGAGTGAAGGATACGATCGCGATCTCTTTGATATTCTGTTCTTAAAGGACATTTATCTTCATATACTTTTCTGCCTTTTGTATTGATGCTTCTGGAAGCAAAAGGAGATAAGATTATATTTTCTCTTTCCTCTATTTTCTCCCTTAAAGATTTCTTTATCGATTCCATATTTATATCCCGCTCAGTATTTATTTTAAAAAAAAAACATATTTTTTACTATGTATTTAATTAATTTTGTTAGATTAATTAATAAATTTACTTATGTAACAAATTAAATATTCATTATGCTGAGATTATGCAGTTAAAGTGTTTTATAATGCAGTTTTAATTTAATATTTTTAATAATAAATATTTATGCCACTTGATTAATAGTTTTTTTTCTTTTATTATCAGTACATATCTAAATACTTGAAAGGAAAATAAAATGTCAGTTGAATGCGCAGTATGCGGTAAAAAACCTTTAAAAGCTTCAAAACTTTCATTCTCTCATAAACACCATGTTTACAGACAGAGTCCGAATCTTCAGTCCGTTAAAATTGTTGAAAATGGTACTGTTAAACGCATTAAAGTTTGTACTTCTTGTTTGAGAGCGGGAAAAGTAAGAAGAGCAGTTTAATATTTTGATAAGTTAATAAAAATACCCGTAGACAAAACGGGTATTTTTATGCTACATACGCTACTGATGATAAAGCCAATATTGATTTTAATATTTCTACAATATCTTTATTAACTTCGCCATTGTCAGCTTTTTGTTCTAATATATTGATTGCTTCTTTTTCTGTCATAGAAGTTTTATAGCTTCTTTCCTCTCTTAACGCGGAATATATATCTGCAACAGCAAGAATCTGACCTAAAATATCCGTATTTTGTGTATTATGATGATTTTTGATTAAATCAAGGACTCTTTTATTCATACCGGTATTTGTTAGTAGTTCGTATCCTAATTGTGCATGCAGATTCATGATTTCTTTTTCTTCAGGAGTAAGCAGATCCGGCTTTTTTAAAATTTCTTTCGGTATTAATACTTTACCAAAATCATGGAATACGCAAGCCTGTTCTAAAATACGTTTATCTGCTTGGGAAAGATTCATTTTATCGGCAATTTGCAGAGCATATGCCGTAGTTGTTGTCAGGTGTGAATTTGTGATATCTGATATATTTTCAGGGTGAATCTGCACTTTAATTCCTTTAGAGTTTAATATATTATTAATGTTAGGATTTGTATTAATAAGAAAATTTAAATATTGCGGATTTGTATATGCTTTTAAAAGTTGTTTTGGTGTATAAATTTCGCTCGTTGGAATAGTTGTATTCGCAGGAATACTGCTATTTTTTGGAGCTTTAACATATAGATCTTTTTGGAAACCGGAAGTTCTTAAAGGATTAGAAGATGTCCTTGTGTTAAAGATTCCGGATGATTTAATATTTCCGCTCTTTGATATATTAAATTGCTCTGTATTATTACTTACCTTCAAAATCTAAACCTTAAACAAAACCTACCCTATGTTTATATAAAGAAATATTTAAGAATAAAATTGCCTGTATTTTTAATTTTTTTAATATTTATACATAAATTTTTTATCTTTATCAAAAAAAGAATGAATATTATAAAAATATCTTGACTTTATGATAAAAAGGAAGAAAAATATATATAATGTTATAAAATTATATAATTGTGGAATAAGATTAAGGTTAGTGTCTACAGGCAGTAAATTGATTAAGGAGAATATTAATGTATTCAAAAGAAGAACTTGCGGAATTAATTATTAAAAATCCTGAAGAGTATAGTTCTTATAAAAAAACATTAGAAGAAGAACTTGATCTTACGGAGCTTGACTTTTCAAATGTAACTCTTGAAGATTTGGACTTTTCAAATACTGAATTGGCGGGTACTTCATTTATTGATTCACATTTATCGAATTGTAATTTTGCGAACAGTGATCTAAATGCTGCTGATTTTACACGTGCTAATATTGTAGAATGTGATTTTTCTGAAAGTATATTAAACGGTACCGATTTTAGTTATTCGATTGTAAATTATTGTAATTTTACAGATGCGGATATGGCAGGCTGCATAGTTAAAGAAGCGGAATTAACCGATTCTGATTTTTCTGCCAGTATTAATCTTTCTGCAACACGGGCTGATGATACTACGATATGGCCTGACAATGATTTATTGCCGGATGACTTTGATACAAATTATGCAAAAGATGATGTAGAAGATGAAGAAGGGAGCCAATTGGCTGATTATTAACAAAAAATGTTTAAAAAAAGACCGCCTATATTATGGGCGGTCTTTTTTGTTTGCAGATTAATTTACTTCCCGGCAGGAATTCTCATTCCGTAGAAGGAGCGAATTACAAATATAACTGCAATTACGAACAGTATAATTCCTGCAACGGGGGCAGCTTTGTTGAATGCAGGTGCAATTGCTATTTCCATTGCCAAAAGACCGAATAATGTCGTAAATTTTATAATTGGATTCATAGCAACGGAAGAAGTATCTTTAAACGGGTCGCCGACTGTATCTCCGACAACAGTAGCATCATGCAGCGGTGTACCTTTTTCATTTAAATCAACTTCTACTATTTTTTTAGCATTATCCCAGCATCCTCCCGCATTTGCCATAAATACGGCCTGAAACAGTCCAAATACTGCTATGCCTATTAAGTAACTTACAAAGAATGAAACGGGATTGAAATTATTTGTCAATGGTGCTGACAGGCATGCAAATGAAAGAGCAAATGCAAATAAAGCTATAAATATGTTAAGCATACCTTTCTGAGCGTATTCCGTACATATTTTTACAACTTCTTTTGAATTATCAACATTTGCTTTTTTGTCATCGCTATCGCCAAGTTTAATATGTGTTGAAATATATTCAACTGCTCTGTATGCTCCGGTTGTTACTGCTTGCATTGAAGCACCGGAGAACCAATAAATAACGGCACCGCCCATTAATAATCCTAATATTGTATAAGGATTTAATAGGTTCAATATAGCTTCGGGTTCAATTCCCAGTGTTTCTTTAATTACAAGAATTAAAGAAAAAATCATTGTTGTTGCGCCCACAACAGCCGTACCGATTAATACAGGCTTTGATGTGGCTTTGAAGGTATTACCCGCACCGTCATTTTGTTCAAGATATTTTTTTGCCGTATCAAAATTAGGTTCAAAACCGAATTCATTTTTTATTTCTTCTTTAATATTCGAAATTTCCTCTATTAAAGATAATTCATAAACGGATTGTGCATTATCTGTAACGGGACCGTAACTGTCAACGGCAATTGTAACGGGTCCCATTCCTAAAAATCCGAATGCAACAAGACCGAATGCGAATACTGATGAGTAAATCATGATATCAGGTGAAATATGTATACTTGCGAAGTATGAAATTGCCATAAGTATAACTATAACAAGCCCTATCCAGAATCCCGAGAAATTACCGGATACAATTCCTGAGAGAATTGTTAAGGAAGCTCCGCCTTCTTTAGAAGCTGTTACAACTTCGCATGTGTGTTTAGCTTTAGGGCTTGTAAATACTTTTGTGAATTCCGGTATTAATGCGGCACCTAATGTCCCGCAGCTGATAATTATTGATAAGGTGAGCCATAAGTTATTTTCAATACTTCCTAATAAATATTTGCTAACGCCAAAAGTCATGCATATTGATAATATTGAAGTCAGCCATACGAGATTGGTTAAAGGTGCCTCAAAATCGAAATCTTCTTTATTTGCGAATAATATTTTATTTAATAAACCGTTTATTGCGTATGCAACAACAGAGGTTATTATCATTAAATATCTCATCACAAAAATCCAGGTTAATAATTGAATTTGATATTCCGGAAAAACACCGAGTAATATAAAGCTTACCAGAGCAACACCCGTAACTCCGTATGTTTCAAATCCGTCAGCAGTAGGTCCGATTGAGTCGCCTGCATTATCACCTGTACAGTCAGCAATTACACCCGGATTTCTCGGATCATCTTCTTTTATACCGAATCTTATTTTCATAAGGTCAGATCCGATGTCCGCAATTTTTGTAAAAATGCCGCCTGCTACACGAAGAGCGGAGGCACCCAGAGATTCACCGATTGCAAAACCGATGAAGCAAGCTCCTGCAAGATGTCCGGGTACAAACAGCAAAATACAAAGCATTACTATAAGCTCAACACTTACAAGAAGAACACCAATACTCATTCCTGCTTTTAACGGAATATTTAATATATCTAACGGTTTGTTCTTAAGAGCCGTAAAAGATGTTCTCGCATTAGCTAGTGTATTCATCCTTATACCAAACCAGGCAACACCGTAAGAGCCTAAAATCCCTATGACGGATGCTGCAAGTATTATTAATACATTTTTTATGCTCATTTCCTGCAAGAAACCGAAATAGAAAGCAATACATATTGCAATTAAAATTTCTAAAACTATGAGAAACTTGCCTTGTTGTACTAAATAAGTTTTACAAGTTTCAAAAATAGTATTTCCTATGTTTATCATAGATTTATGGGCTTTAACTCCTTTAACCTGATTATAGGCTATTAGTCCCCATACTAAACCCAATGCGGAAACTACAATTCCGATAATAAGCAAATTAAAATTCTCGCCTTGAATGGACGGAACTTTGAGATTTGCCTCTCCTGCAAAAGCCGGAATACTCATTAAGATTAAAACTGAAAAAAGTGCCGTAATCTTAGATAGCGAGCTTTTGCATTTTTCTAAAAATGACATTACAATCTCCTTTTTTCTGTAAATACAGTTTATATTATATATTATTATTCAAATTTTAACTATTTGATTAATATTATTTAATCTAAAAATATAAAAAATTATATTATAAAAATATCACACTGTAATAAAGTCAATGTGATATTTTTATAATTTTGCTGTATAGTAAAGTATTATTTTATATCTCTATAAGAACCTTTGAATTTATCAGAATATGTTGTATGAAGCAGATGGTGTGCTTTATTGCTTCCGGGCTTTCCGTCCAGACATTCATTATAGATCTTTATAATATCGGGATTCTGATGTGAACGTCTGTATTCATGATGCCTATCTTCTTCATAAAGACCTTCTGCTCTCTTTTCTTTTATAGAAGAATCAAAACAGCTTATAGGTTGTCCGCCGCCGTTTATACATCCTCCCGGACATGCCATAACCTCTAAAATATTGAAATCTGCAGTTCCGTTTTTTATTTCTTTTATAGATTTTTCGGCTTCCTTTAATGTTGATACAACTCTTACTTTTACAGGAGTTCCTTTTATATCAACAATTGAATCTTTTGTTCTTGAATTTGCATCGACACCTCTTAAAGGTATAATATCAACTTTTGAAAGTTCTTCTCCCGTTACAAAGTGATATGCGGTTCTGACTGCGGCTTCCGCAACGCCGCCCGAAGCTCCGAAAATTGTTCCTGCGCCTGTATATTGACCGAAAGGCGAGTTTGCTTCTTCTTCTCTTAGCCTCTTAAAGTCAATACCGGCGGCTTTAATCATTTTCGCAAATTCTTTAGTTGTAAGAACAAAATCGGTTTCATTTATAAGCTGTTCTCTTATGGCTTCATATTTTTTTGCCGTGCATGGCATTATAGAAACAACGATAATATTATCTTTATTGTAGCCCTCATAGTATTTTGGCAGGAATTCTTTTAATACGGGAGAAAGCATTCCCTGCGGTGATTTACAAGATGACAAATGTGATAACATGTCGGGGTGCTGTGTTTCTAAATATCTTACCCATGCAGGGCAGCAAGATGTAAATAACGGCAGATTTTTATTTTGGGTTAATCTTTCAACAAATTCATTTGCTTCTTCCATAATTGTCAGGTCTGCAGAAAAATTTGTGTCAAAAATAAGGTCAAAACCTAATATTCTTGCAGCTGCGTATATCTTACCGATTGTATTTTCACCGGGTTCTAGGTTAAATTCTTCACCGATAGCCACTCTTACTGACGGGGCTATTTGAACAACTACTTTTTTCTCGGGGTCATTAATTTTTTCCCAAACAGAATCAATACTTGATTTTATTGTAAGTGCGCCGGTCGGACATACACTCTGGCATTGTCCGCAGAATACACAATCAATCTGGCTTAGAAATCTTCCGTTCATAGGTTCAATTCTTGTATTAGAGCCTCGGTTTACAAATCCTAAAACGCTATGACCTTGAAATTCGCTACATGCTCTTACGCAAGCGCCGCATAAAATACATTTTGAAGGATCTCTCACCAATGAAGGATTATAGTCATCAACCGGAAGATAATCTTCTTTTTCCAGCTTCGGAAATCTTATTTCGGTTATTCCGTATTCCATGGCGTATTTTTGAAGTTCACAGCTTCCTGATTTATCGCAGGTTAAACATTCGCATTTGTGATTGGCCAGTAATAGCTCCAATACAATTTTTCTGATTTTTCTCACTCTTTCCGTGTTTAAGTGAATTTTTAAACCTGCTTCGGGCGGCATTGTACAAGAGGATTGAATTCCTCTTCCGTCTATTTCTACAACACACATACGGCAGGCACCGAAAGATGTTAAATCCGGCCGGTAACAAAATGTCGGAACATTTAAACCAGCTTTCCTTATTACCTCTAAAAGATTGGGTTCATCCGAGAAAGAAACTTCCCTTCCGTCTATAAATAAAGTTTTATTATCTGTCATAATTCTATCCTTATATTTTTTATTCCAAGACTATTGCTCTAAACGGGCAATTTGTCAAACAAGCTTCACACTTTATACATTTTTCCTGATTGATATGGTGAGGATTCTTAACTGTTCCCTCTATAGCGCCGACAGGGCAGACTCTGGAACATTTAGTACAGCCTTTGCATAAATCTTCGTTAATTACAACTTTTTTCATTGCCGTACATACACCTGCAGGACACTTTTTATCTTTAATGTGTGCTATATATTCATCTTTAAAATATTTTAATGTTGAAAGAACCGGATTTGGTGCTGTTTTGCCGAGTCCGCATAACGAACCGTCTTTTACTACGCGGGCTAATTCTTCAAGCTCATCCAGATCTTTCATTTCTCCCTTGCCTGCGACGATTTTTTCCAGTATTTTAAGCAGGTTTTTTGTACCTTCACGGCAGGGAACACATTTTCCGCAGCTTTCATGCTGTGTGAAATTCATAAAGAACCTTGCAACTTCAACAATACAGGTTTTATCGCTCATAACGACAAGACCTCCGGAACCTACCATTGCTCCTGCTTTTATGAGGTTATCATAATCCATCGGAATATCCAGATGTTCTTCGGTTAAACAACCGCCTGACGGTCCTCCTATCTGGACTGCTTTAAATTTTTTACCGTCTCTCATACCGCCGCCGATATCAAAAATAATTTCTCTTAAAGTTGTACCCATCGGAACTTCTATAAGTCCGGTATTATTAACATCACCTGTCAAAGCAAATGTTTTTGTTCCTTTCGATGTTTCAGTTCCCATTCTGGCAAACCAATCCGCGCCTTTTAAAACTATAGCGGGAACATTTGCAAGTGTTTCCACGTTATTAATTAATGTAGGTCTTCCAAATAAACCTTTATTGGCGGGAAATGGCGGTTTTGGTCTCGGCATTCCTCGTTCGCCTTCAATTGAAGCGATTAAGGCTGTTTCTTCGCCGCAGACAAAAGCGCCGGCTCCTTCCTTGATATGGATATCCAATGAAAAATTACTTCCCATTATATTTTTGCCTAGGAAGTTTCTTTCTTCTGCATCGTGTATAGCTTTTCTTAAACGTCTGATTGCAAGCGGATACTCGGCTCTTACATAAATATATCCTTCATCTGCACCTACGGCAAATGCTGCAATAGCCATACCTTCAAGAAGTTTATGCGGATCGCCTTCCATAACGCTTCTGTCCATAAAAGCACCAGGGTCTCCTTCATCACCGTTACAGACTATATATGATTTTCCGCCTCTGTTAGCCGCGGTAAATCTCCATTTTCTTCCGGTTGGGAAACCTCCTCCGCCTCTGCCTCTTAAACCTGATTTTTCTATTGTTTCTATAACATTTTCAGGGTTATTTTCTTCAATAACTTTTGACAGGGCTTCATATCCTCTTACCGCAATTGCTTCATCAATGCATTCCGCATTGATATTACCGCAGTTTGCAAGTGCCGTTCTTGTTTGTTTTGCATAAAAATTGATATGTTCATCATCCGGCACATGCTGATGAGTTTTCGGATCAACATATAAAAGTCTTTCAACAGGTTTGTTATTTTTGATATGACTTTCGAATATTTCTTCTACATCATTTTCTTTTACTTTTACGTAAGTAATTTTTTTATCGGGAATTACGACCAGTACACCCTGTTCACAAAAACCGTGACATCCGGTAGGCACGATGGTCATCTTATTGTATTGAGTTAAAATTGATACATTTACACCGAGTTCTTTAAATTTTTCTATTACTCTTAATGCTCCGTTTGCAACGCATCCCGTACCGGCACAAACCAATACCCTTAATCCCTGTGATTCAATCAGCTCTTCTGCTTTCTTTTGTTCTTCCTGTATATTTATATTCAATTTTACTTTTTCCATTATTTGTCTTCCTTTATTAATGTATCCAGTATAATTGTGATAGCATCCGAAGTCATTTGCGGGTATACTTTATCATTTATAACAACAACCGGTGCAAGACCGCATGCGCCTAAGCAGCTGACCGTTTCCAATGAAAACAGTCCGTTCTCGCTTGTTAATTGTTTTTCTTTCATGTTTAATTTTGCTCTTATTGTATTTAAAACAGGCATTGAGCCTCTGACATGGCACGCCGTTCCGTCGCAAACTTTAATCTCATATTTTCCTTTCGGCTCCAGTGAAAACTGTGCATAAAAAGTTGCCACCCCAAACACTGTTGCGGGTGACAGTCCTTCTATTTTATTTCCGATGTATATCATTGCATCTTCGGGTAAATAACGATATACTTCCTGAACCTTTTGTAAAATGGCAATTAAATTTGATTTTTTTCCGCCGAATGCTTGAATTATTTCATCCAACTGATTCGTACTGACTGCGGGATTTCCTGCACTCATTTTTATCTCCTGTTCTCTTTAAATAATTTCCTTTTATTAAATTATATCATTAAAATTATTTTTTTTTGTCAATTCTTCCGCCTTATTAGTTTGACCTGTTTTTCTGTATGCGGCGGTTAGCATGATTTTATATTTATTGTCAATTTCAGGGTTTAGTTTTATGGCTCTGTTTATGTATTTTATAGTCCTTTTTACCGTTTTATCGTTTGTCCCGAAATACCAGTACAAAGAAGCGACGTCACAATTTGCAATTGCTTCATCATTACTGTATTTTATATATTTTTCAAAATATTTATCCGCTTGATTATAAGAATTTATATAAATATTAATAAGTCCGAGTCCCAGATATATTTCGGGGGTATACGGTGCTTTTTTAATTGTAAGTGAAGAATATTCCTTTATTTTAATTAAGTATAGTTTGTTATTTGTGTCAATATATTTTGCAGCATATGCTCTTGCTATTTCTAAATATGTATATGCTTTATCAGGATTTATCGAAATTGCTTTTTTGAAATATTGTTCTGCTTGTTTGTCATCTATTCCTGACAGTAAATACCCGATATCTATATTTGTACTGATATCATACGGATAATCTTTAAGTCTTTCCTGGCACTCCTGCATAACCAAACCCGCATAATTTTTATAAAAAACAGTATATAAATTTGACGGCGGAATTTTATTATTTTCTTCAGCTGTTTTCTTGTAATATTTTATAGCGGTTTTTTTGTCTTTTTTGTTGTATTCATAATATCTTGCCATATTTTCATATACTGCGGCGAGCATTTTATGATTTATGTATTCCTGCGCATTTTCAAGTTCATCTGTACTTTTTTCCAGATATTCAAAAGATTTATCATAGTTTTGGTTTCTTCTTTCAATTAATGCAAGATCATTATAGACACCTGCCTTTATAATATTATATTTTTTGTCTGTTTCATCTTTGCATAATTCAAGTGCCTTATTGTATGAATTAAGAGCATAGTCAGTTAGTCCGGAATTATAGTAAGCAAACCCCATATTCATATATAATTTTGCAAGTTCATATTTATCCGTCTGAGTTTTTTTTTCTTTAAGGTCCAGTGCCTGTTTGTAATACTCGAGTGTTATATCTTTGTTTCTGTATGTGTTTGAATAAATATTTCCCATCATACTTAAAACATTTGATCTTAATTCAAAGTCGGGTTCTTTTTGTTCGTCTATTTTATTTAATGCACTGTTACAGTACGATTTTGCCGCTTTACTGTCGTTTAAATAATAGGTTATTTTGCACATATTAAAATAGTTTTCGGCGGCAGGATTTTCTTTTAATAAAATACTATATTCAATATATGCTTTTTCAGGTTCTGATTCGTGTAAAATTTCATCACTTTGTGCATATATATAATTTTGAACCGATAATAAAACAGCGATAAATATAATAAATTTTCTCATTTAATATCCTCTCAAATAAATACTAAATTAAAGATATGATAACATATTTCATATTAAACAGATAAATGTTCTTTTATACTATATGCATATTCTTATGCTTGTTATAGAATATTCATGATATTAAGGAGACCTGTAGTTTATGAAAAAAGTTTTATGGCTTTTTATATGCATGTTATTCATTCAGAATTCACTTTTTGCGCAAACTGTATATGATGACAACTACCAGGAAAATCCGAATTATCTGCAGGGATTGAAATATCTTGAAAGTTCTCAGTATTCGAGTGCCATAAATGAATTTAAAAAAGCCATAAGAGTTAATCCGTTGGATACATCGTCTTTAATAGGACTTTCAAATTCTTATAATATGAGGGCTGCATATTACAATAATATTGTAAAGGCTACGGAAAACGCCATATCAGACTTAAAGTCGGCTATATTTTTTATAAAATATTTTGCTGATAATTCTAATTTTACTTCAGCACAATCTTTAATGGCTATGGAAAAAAATCTTTCCACACTTGAAAATTCTTCAAAAAAGACAATGACGCCTGAAGCAATACTTTCCGAAGCAAAAGCTTCGAGGGTAAAAGGCGAGTTTGCGGCTGCCGGATATGATTATTACAGAATTATTAATAATCCGAGTTCTAAATATGAAGCAAACTGCGGTTTGGGTGATATTTTTAAAATTTTTAACAGACCTGATAGAGCACTTTCAATGTATCAGGCAGCTCTTGCGGCAGAGCCTGATAATACGGAAATACATCTTAAACTTGCAAGGACATATGAGCAGGTAAATGATTATTCTTCTTCTCTTAAAGAATATAGTATTGCTCTTAATAGTTCATCTGAAAAAGAAGAAATTTTGAATTCGTTGGAAAGAATCTGGCAAAAAAAAGTTGATGAAAATCCGAAAGATGCCGAAGCTCATGCAAATTTAGGTGTTGTATATCAAAAACAAAAAAGATATCAGGAAGCATTATCAGAATATCAGAAAGCTCAAAGCTTAAATCCTGCAAATTTAAATACAAGGATAAATATTGCAACTTTATATCAGGAGCAAAAAAATTATAATGCCGCAATAAATATATATGATTCTATTTTACAGTCGCAGCCTCAAAATGCAAAAATTTTGGCATATAAAGCAGATTGTTTAAAGTCTCTAAAGAGAAATGACGAAGCTATTTCTTTATACAAAACGGCATTAAATCTTGATCCGAGAAATACGGCAGTCAAAGCTTCTTTATTTGAACTTTTGAAAGATACAATGCCGGCAGAACAGGTATTGGATTTTCTTTATAAAAATGTTCAAAACAGTCCGATGGACGCAAATGCTTATTATGAATTTGCTTATGAACTTCATAAGGCAAATAAGCTTGATGATGCGATTGTATATTACCGGCAGACGATTAAAATGGATAAAAATAATACGGATGCATATATAAATCTTGCGCAAGTATACAGACAAAAGAAAAATTATGCGGAAGCTTACAGTATTATTCAACAGGCTCAGGCAATTGCGCCGGAAAATGAGCTGGTAAAAAAACAGTATGATATCATTGCAAAAGAATATTCCGCAAATAATTATAATATTGCTTCAAATGCGTTTCAAAGCGGTGATTACAGACGTGCAATAAATGAATATATGAAAATTAATCCGCCGACAGTTGATTCATTAATAGGTATTGGCGCTTCTTATCAGTCAATGTCAGATAATCCGAATGCAATTGAATACTATAAAAAAGCGATGGAACTTGATGCCAAAAATGATGAAATTCCTTTCTATATTGCTTCTATTTATGCAAATTCCGATGATTTGGATAATGCAAAACAGTATATAGAAATATCATTAAGTAAAAATCCTTCAAATAAACAAGCAAAGGAATTGGCTTCATATATTAATGATAAAAAATCTGAAGGGCTATTAACCAAGGCCGTCGAACTGTATGATGCAAAACAATATAATGATTCCATATCATTATTTAATGACATAATTAAACTTGCCCCTTCAAATGCAACCGTATATTATTACAGAGCTCTGGCATATGACGCTGTCGGAAACTATAAGAAAGCCATTGAGGATTATAAGTCGGCATTAAAGTATGCACCTGATATGTATATAGCTTATTATTCTTTAGGTGTTGATTATGATTCAATAAATAACTATCAGTCCGCAAAAGCGAATTATAAAAAGTATGTTGAGTTATGTCTTGAAGATAATGATTATAAGCAGTATGCCGAAAAACGAATACAAGAGATAAAATGATGCAGGTAAAGTCCGATAAAAATCATATAACAATCGGAAATGTTAAAATTAACAGTATTGTTTCTCTTGCACCATTGGCGGGGATTACGGATTTTGTTTTAAGACGGCTTGTAAGAGAATATTCAAATGATTGTCTTTTGACAACTGAAATGATAAGTTCTGAGGCTCTGGTGCAAAAAGCGGATGTTAATATTACGGCAACAAATGAGAAAGAATATCCCGTTGCTTTTCAGATATCCGGTCATAAACCCGAATTAATGGCAAGAGCAGCTAAAATACTTGAATCTAAAGCCGCAATTATAGATATAAATATGGGCTGTCCCATAAATAAAATTGTAAAAGGGCACGACGGCTGCGATTTAATGAGAAATCCCGGATTGGCTAAGGATATTGTTACAGCCGTAAAAGAAGCAGTGAAACTTCCCGTAACGTGCAAATTTCGTCTGGGCTGGAGTCAGGATACAAAAAACTTTATAGAATTTTCTCAGCTTATGCAGGAGGCAGGCGTTTCCGCTGTTACGATACATGCAAGAACACGTTCTCAATTATATTCTGGAGAATCCGATTGGAATTCACTTGCCGCCCTGAAGGGAAAAATTGATATACCATACTTTGCAAACGGAGATGTTATAAGTCCTCAAAGTGCAAAACACTGCCTTGAAATAACAAAAGCTGACGGTGTGGCAGTAGGAAGAGCTGCTATGGGAGATATCTCTTTAATATACAGAATAGAAAAATATTTGAATGAAAATATTTTATTGCCGGAGCCTGATTTGGATACAAAACTTACTATGCTTAAAAGTCATTTGGATGCTGAAATATTGTTCAGGGGAGAAGAAACAGGTATTAAATTTTTCAGGAAGTTTTACCCTTCATATATTCGGGGTATAAGAGGGGGCGCAGAATACAGACATAAACTTGTTACAGAATCAAATTATAATAAAATACTTGAAATTTTAGAAGAAATATCCAAAATAAATAAAAAAGTTTTATTTCAAAACTGAAATAACTTATATAATAAATTTAAATAATTCGTGTATATCTATTTCAAAGGCATTTGCAATACTTTCAAGGCTTCGGACAGTTAAACTGGTTTCTCCTCTTTCTATCATTCCTATGTAGTTTCTGTTTAAATTAGCAAGTTCTGCAAGTTTTTCCTGTGATAGGTGGCGTCTCATTCTTTCTATCCGAATTTTTTGTCCTATTTTAAATGTTGTATTTTTATTTATTTCCTTCATATATTAAATATTAATAATTAATATATTGACTATCCACCTAATATTTTATTATAATAACCAATATATTAGTCGTGAAGGTGGATATCTTATCTTATGAATATCTTTGATAAATTTAAGAAAAAATTTATTCCGAGTTCTTTGAGATTTTCGGACGGTTCAATTTTTCGTTATGACTTTATGATGTCATTACCAGAGAAAAAATATGAAAAATTTTTAAAAGAAGCCTATTTTTTACGAAAAAATAAACAATTAAACTTAAGAAAAGTAAAAACATTAAATGAAAAAATTCAGTGGCTTAAGTTATATGATAATATTCCTATAAAATCAAGATTAACTGATAAAGTTTTAGTAAGGGATTGGGTTGCGCAAAAGATTGGCAGTGAATATTTAAAACCTGTTCTTCAAATATGCAGCGACTTTAATTCAATTGATTTTGATAAACTTCCTGATAAATTTGTTTTAAAATGTAATCATGGATGTAAATGGCAATTTATAATATTAAATAAAGAAGCTTTTTTAAAAAGAAATGAATTTTACAAATTAGTAGAAACAAATATTAACGGCTGGTTATCCCAGAGTTTTTTCGGTTGGAGTGATTTTGAAACTCAGTATAAAAATATAAAACCTCAATTAATTATAGAACAATATTTGAAGGATAATAAATCCGATGATATACGTGAGTTTTGTATTTATTGCTTTAATTCTGTTCCAAAGGTATTTGAAGTAATAAGAAATACAAATATTAAGACTTATTGTTTTTTTGATAGTAACTACAAAGCCATCCCGATTGTAATTAATAACGGAGGTGAATATAAAGAAGATGCAGTCCAAAATATATTAAAAAAAGCCGTATATTTGAGCGGTATACTCGCTGAGAATTTTAAATTAGTCAGGGTGGATTGGTATGTATATAAGGAGAGATTATATTTTAATGAGATGACTTTTACTCCGTTTTCAGGTTATATTCCATTTGAAGATGAAAAATTTGATATAGAACTTGGCAGTATGCTTAATTTAAAGGAGAAATAAAATGGATAAAGAGAAAAATTTTAATAATGACTCTCAAGAACATATGGATATAGATAAACTTCGGATTGATGAGGTATTACA